>NZ_BAAAZT010000023.1:0-147854 GCF_039537045.1 Halomonas cibimaris
ATTCCGGGCTGAACGTTCTCTTCTTCGTCATCATCTGCACCTGACTGTCTCTGTGAGTGATCATACACTCAAAATCAGGTGGCCAGATTCACTATGCCACTACAAGCACAACGCCGCGCGCAAACAGCGCCTCAAGCAGGTTCGCCAGAATCATGGCATCACCGATGTCCTCGACAAAAAACTCGTCAAAGCAGATAACCCGCGCCTGTTTCGCCAGGTCCGTTGCGATCAGCGATAGCGGATTCTTCTCGCCTTTATAGCGGCCAAGCTCGGCGTGAACGTACTGCATGAACCGATGAAAGTGCGTGCGCTTTTTATCGGCAAAGGGCAGCGCGGCGAAAAACGTGTTCATCAGCCAGGTCTTGCCGCGCCCGACCCCGCCCCAGAGATAGACCCCGGTAACGGATGCGTCGCCGGCCGTCATGTTTTCCAGTTTGTTATCGCGGCCTATCAGCCGGCGCAAAAAGCCGCCCCGCGCCGTTACCGGCAGCGCCGGGGGCGGTGCAAGCAGCTCATCGTAAAGCCGCTGCAGCTCCATGACAGCCGCCTTTTGGGCCGCGTCGTAAACCAGCTCGCCGCTGGCGATGTCCGCTTGATAGCGCGCCGCCGGAGATAGCGGCGAAGCCTTGGCGTCAGCGTCCTGAACGCCAGGGCGCTGGACGGTGCGTGTTTCCATGTTAGCTCTCCTGTATGGCCCAACAGCGATTATATGCCCCCGGCAGGCAGCACGCAGCCGGCTGCGCGGCACGATCCAATTGACCGCAGCAGCCGACACGCGCCTATAATAGCGCCAGGAAAACACCGCCCGCACGGCACGGCGGGTTTCAATCCGGCAATCAGGGAGCAACAGCGTGGAAGAAGCAAGCCTTCAGTTAACGTTTGCCTTTATTGGCCTTTTCATCGGCGTGATCATCGGCGCTTTCGGCTATCGCTTGCTGAGCAGAAGCCAGCGCCAGCTCTCCAGCATAAAACTCGATCTGCTGGAAAAAGAGCGACAGATTGCCGAACGCAAAGCCGATATGCAAAGCCATCTGGGCAGCACGCACCGCCAGGTAAAGGAAGCGCGCCGCCTGCTCACCCAGCTTGAACAGCGCCTTGGCCATCAAGCCGTGGAGTGGGGGCTGGACGATGCCCCTCGCACGCCCTACGACGCTGACCTGCTGCACGTAGCCAGTCACGAACCGCTGGCGGACGACACAGCATACGCGGCAACACCGGCCGGTCCCGCCGGCGCCGGCGAGCCGCCCCGTGACTACGCCGCAGACGGCCAGGGCGGTACGCTCTCAGAAGGTTTCGGCCTCAAGGACAACGCCGCAGCCGAACGCGACCCGCAGCACTTCGCCCAACGCCCAAGCACTAAGCACTAAGCGCTTAAACACTTAAACACTTAAACACTTAAACACTTAAGCACTAAGCACCAAAAAGGCCCGCCGTCAGGCGGGGTTATCAATATCCACAAAGCGGTGAGTAATGCCGTACGCTGTTGCCAGCCATTCTCCCAGCGCCTGCACGCCGTAACGCTCGGTGGCATGGTGGCCGGCGGCCAGATAGTGAATGCCCAGCTCACGGGCAAGATGCGTTGTACGCTCGGAAATCTCGCCGGAAACAAATGCCTGGGCACCGCCTTCGTGCGCTGCGCTGATCATGTCCTGAGCGCCGCCGGTACACCAGGCAATGCGCTCAATCTCGCCGACGCCCGGCGCTTCTACCACCGTCGGCTCGCGGTTCAGCGTGGTAGCCACGCCGGCGGCGAGCGCTGCCAGGCTCTGGGGCTTTGGCGTACGCCCCAGCCATAAAAGCCCCTCGCCAAGCTCACCGTCCAAACAGCGCTCCACCTGCCAGCCCATCAGCCGGCCGAGCTCGGCGTTGTTGCCAAGGGTTGCATGGGCATCCAGCGGCAGATGATAGGCCAACAGATTGATATCGTGCGCCAGCAGCGTTTTGAGTCGGCGCTGCTTCATACCGGTCAGCGCCACCGGCTCGTTTTTCCAGAAATAGCCGTGGTGTACCAGCACCAGATCCGCCTGCCAGTCCACCGCCTCGTCAAGCAGGGCCTGGCAGGCAGTCACGCCGCTGAGCACTCGCGCCACCCGGGCTCGCCCTTCTACCTGCAGGCCGTTGACCGTAAAGTCCTTGAACCGCTGCGCCCCCAGGCGCTGTTCGCACGCCGCCACCAGCGTGTCTCGATCCAGCATGCCGCCTCCCTGAAAGTTGTTTATGACCGTTAAGATAACGAAGGCAACAATGTTACCATGCGCTATTCTAGAATCGACCTGGCGCGGGCGAACCCGACCTGCCAGGCAGCGCCTGCCTTTGCAGATACGTCCCGACCGCCAAGGAACGTCTCCATGCCGCGCTTCCTACTGCCTTATCTCTGGCCGGTAATCGCCGGCGTGCTGCTTGCGGCCCTGCTATTACAGGCGTTTCCCCAGCGCCTACCCAACCCGTTTGCCGAACCAACGGCGGCACCGTCCGCCCCGCGCCAGCCCACGCCGTCTTCCAACGCTGACGCTCCCGAACGCAGCGCGCCGCAGATTACAACAAGCGCACCGCTTTCCCGGGGCCAGGGGCCGGTCAGCTACGCTGACGCTGTCCGCCAGGCAGCGCCGGCGGTAATCAACGTTTACTCGTCACGCATTGTCGAGCGTGACCAGCACCCGCTAATGTCAGACCCGTTTTTCCAGCAGTTTTTCGACAATGACGACACCACCAGCCAGCAACGCATGCTCTCCAGCCTGGGCTCCGGCGTTATCGTCAGCCAAGACGGCTACGTGCTGACCAACCACCACGTTATCCAGGGGGCCGATCAGATTCAGGTTGCCCTGCGTGACGGCCGCGAAGCGCTGGCAACGGTTATCGGCACCGACCCCGAAAGCGATCTGGCCGTGCTGCGCATTCCGCTGGATGCTTTGCCCAGTATCAAACTGACGGACTCGGCCAGCGTAGCCGTCGGCGACGTCGCCCTTGCTATCGGCAACCCGTTCGGCGTCGGGCAGACCGTGACCATGGGCATTATCAGCGCAACCGGCCGCAGCCATTTAGGGCTGAGTGCCTATGAAGATTTTATTCAGACCGACGCGGCCATCAACCCCGGCAACTCCGGCGGCGCGCTGATCAATCCGGACGGCGCCTTGGTGGGCATCAACACAGCGATATTTTCACGCTCCGGCGGGTCTCAGGGCATTGGCTTTGCCATTCCGGCCAACCTGGCCCACGGCATCATGGACGAGCTGGTAACTAAAGGGCGGGTGATTCGCGGCTGGCTGGGCATCGAAGCCCAGGCGCTGTCCCGGGAGCTGGCGGCTTCTTTCGGGCTGCGCACCCCCCAGGGAATGATCATCGCCGGCGTAGTACCCGACGGCCCGGCGGAGCGCGCCGGGCTACAGCCGGGTGACGTGCTGCTGGCGCTGAACGGCGAGCCGATACTCGATGCCCGCAGCACCATGAGCGACATCGCCGAGCTGACACCCGGCGCCGACGTGGAACTCACCATCGTGCGCAGCGGCGAGACCCAGCGCGTAACGCTGACCGTGGGCGAGCGCCCGGTACCCGCCCGCTCTCGGGCGCGCAGCGAGCCGCTGCAGCAGCCGACGCCCCCGCGCTAGCCGGCCCTAGCGCTTCAGACGATACTCGGCCGAACGGGCATGGGCGGTCAGCGACTCGCCCCGGGCCAGGATTGACGCCACCTCACCCAGCGCAGCCGCGCCTTCCGGCGAGCATTGAATCAGCGAGGAGCGCTTCTGGAAGTCGTACACGCCCAGCGGCGAAGAGAACCGAGCGGTGCCGGAGGTTGGCAGTACGTGGTTGGGGCCGGCGCAGTAGTCCCCCAGCGCCTCGGCGGTATAGCGGCCCATGAAGATCGCCCCGGCGTGGCGCACGTCGGGCAGCCAGCGTTGCGGATCGGCCACGGAAAGCTCCAGGTGTTCCGGCGCGATGCGATTGATGATGGCAACGGCTTCCTGTTCGTTCTCGCAGTGGATGAGCGCGCCCCGAGCGCTGAGCGATGCGCGGATAATATCCCGGCGCTCCAGCGTAGGCAGCAATCGCTCGATGGACGCTTCCACGGCGTCAAGCACCGCTTCATCCCAGCTGACCAGGATGGCCTGAGCGTCCTCGTCGTGCTCTGCCTGGGAAAAAAGATCCATCGCCAGCCAGTCAGGGTCGGTGCCGCCGTCGGCCACCACCAGAATTTCCGATGGGCCGGCGATCATGTCGATGCCCACTTGGCCGAATACCGCGCGCTTGGCCGTGGCCACATAGATATTGCCGGGCCCGACGATTTTATCCACCCGGGGCACGGTCTCGGTGCCGTACGCCAGTGCTGCTACCGCCTGAGCGCCGCCCAGGGTAAAAACATGGTCCACCCCGGCCAGGTGCGCCGCCGCCAGCACCAGCTCGTTCAACACGCCGTCCGGCGTCGGCACCACCATGACGATCTCACTGACGCCGGCAACGTGGGCGGGGATGGCGTTCATCAGCACCGATGAGGGATACGCCGCCTTGCCTCCGGGCACATAAATCCCCGCCCGATCCAGCGGCGCAACCTGCTGGCCCAGCACCGTGCCGTCGGCTTCGGTGTACTGCCAGGATGCCGGCTTTTGGTGCTCGTGATAGCGGCGGATGCGCTCGGCGGCCGCGGCCAGCGCCTCGCGCTGCTCGTCGGGAAGCCCGTTGAACGCCTGCTCAAGACGCGCAGGCGTCAGTGTCAGCTCCTGCATCGACGTTGCCGACAGACGATCAAAGCGGTTGGTCGCCTCGATCACGGCGGCGTCGCCGCGGGCTTTGACGCTTGATAAGATGTCATCGACCCGCGCCTGGACGGCATGATCCGACACGCCCTCCCAGTCCAGCAGCGCGTTCAGCCGCTGATCGAAATCGGCCGTTTGAGTAGCAAGCCGGGCAATGCCCGCTGTGCCAGCCGTCGCGTTCATAGGTCACCTCGCCTTGTTAATCCGGGTAAATCGCCGTGCAGGCAGCCGCGCCTAGGCGCCGGCTTCGTTCACCGCTCGCTTGTCAACGGCGGCTTCCAGCGCCGCGATGAGCGGCTTGACTCGGTCATGCTTCATAGTCATCGATGCCTTGTTCACCACCAGGCGAGTGCTGATATGTTCAATCAGCTCACGCGGCTCCATGCCGTTGGCGCGCAGGGTGTTGCCGGTGTCAACGATATCGACGATTTCATCGGCCAGGTTCATGATCGGTGCCAGCTCCATGGCACCATAAAGCTTGATGACCTCGGCCTGAATGCCTTGGCTTGCATAGTAGCGCCGGGCCACGTTGACAAACTTGGTCGCCACCCGGCGCCGGGCGCGGCCGGAGCACTCCCCTTGGCTGCCGGCCGTCATCAGTCGGCAGCGGGCAATACCAAGATCAAGCGGCTCGTACAGGCTGTCGGTGCCGTGTTCCAGCAGCACGTCTTTGCCGGCAATGCCCATATCGGCCGCGCCCAGCTGCACGTAGGTAGGCACGTCGGTGGCGCGGATGACCACCAGTTTGACGTGCGCCAGGTTGGTATCAAACAGCAGTTTGCGGCTTTTGCCCAGATCTTCCGCCGGCGTAATCCCCGCATCGGCCAGCAGCGGCAGGGTTTCCTCCAGTATGCGCCCCTTGGAAAGCGCCAAAATCAGTTGCTTGCTCATGGTTATCGCCAATGGTTATCGCATGGTAAGCAGGCCGGTTGATCCGCGGCGCTATCCCGGAATACGGCGGATACACGCGCCCAGCTGCTGCAGTTTCTCTTCGATGCACTCATAGCCGCGATCAATATGATAAATACGATCGACCTGAGTTTCGCCTTCGGCCATCATCGCGGCAATAACCAGCGACGCCGAGGCGCGCAGATCCGTGGCCATCACCGGTGCGCCGGACAGGGTTTCAACGCCGGTAATCAGCGCGGTATTGCCTTCAAGGGCAATATCGGCCCCCATGCGATTGAGCTCTTGGACGTGCATAAAGCGATTCTCGAAGATGGTTTCCACCACCCGGGCGCTGCCTTTTGCCACCGCGTTCAGCGCCACGAACTGCGCTTGCATATCGGTAGGAAACGCCGGATACGGCGCGGTGCGAATATTCACCGCGCGCGGGCGCTTGCCGTGCATATCCAGGCGTATCCAGTCATCGCCGCAGACAATCTCGGCCCCGGCCTCTTCGAGCTTGGCCAGTACCGCCTCAAGCATATCCGCCCGGGTGCGCGTCACTTTCACCCGCCCGCCGGTCATCGCCGCGGCAACCAGAAAAGTGCCGGTTTCAATGCGGTCGGGCATCACGTCGTGCTCGCAGCCGTGCAGCCGCTTTACGCCCTCGATTACAATGGTATCGGTGCCGTGCCCGCGAATGTCGGCGCCCATTTTGATCAGGCACTCGGCCAGATCAATGATCTCCGGTTCGCGCGCGGCGTTTTCCAGCACCGTGGTGCCGTCGGCAAGCGTGGCTGCCATCAGCAGATTTTCGGTGCCGGTTACCGTCACGGTATCGAAAAAGATCGTCGCGCCGTGCAGCCGCCCGTCTACCTTGGCACGAATATAGCCGCCTTCCACGCGGATGTCGGCCCCCATGCTTTCCAGGCCGCGCAGGTGCAGGTCAACCGGTCGCGAGCCGATGGCGCAGCCGCCGGGCAGCGACACGTCGGCATGGCCAAAGTGCGCCAGCAGCGGCCCCAGCACCAGAATAGAGGCGCGCATCTTTTTTACCAGCTCGTAGGGCGCGTGGCAGTCGGTAACCTGGGAGCCGTCCAGCTGAATGCTGAGCCGCTCGCCCATGACCGGCTCGACGCCCATCCGCCCCAGCAGCTCCAGGGTGGTGGTGATGTCCTGAAGGTGGGGCAAATTACCGATGGTCACCGGGCCATCGGCCAGCAGGCTGGCACATAGAATGGGCAGCGCGGCGTTTTTTGCCCCGCTGGCCCAGACCTGACCGTCAACAGGCCCGCCGCCGGTAATGATCAATTTATCCATGCGCTCGGCACTACCCCACGTTTTCCGGCGCGCTTTGCCACTGCGCCGGCGTGTAGGTTTTGATACTGATGGCATGCAGCGCGCCCGAGGCGATTTCGTCCTTGAGCGCGCCGTATACCAGCTTCTGGCGCTTGACCGGCGACAGGCCGTCAAAGACCTCGCCTACGGCGATCACCTGAAAGTCGCAGCCTTCCCCCTGAACATGAAAATCACAGTTTTCGAGACGCGACGCGAGCAGCGCTTTTACCTCAGTGGGTTGCATGGGCAGAACACTCCTGTAAAACCGTCAAAAAAAGAAAGCAGCGGCCATGATAAAGAAAAGCCGGCGGTTTGGCGATTGGCGCTGCGACAGGCTAGGCCGCCGGCCGGTCGAACAGGGTATCCAGCTCGGCCAGCTGTGTCAGCCGCCGAAGCGGTTCAGAGAGCCGGATCTGATCGACGCTGACGTCACAGCCCCGACAGGTGCGCAGCCACTGCAAAAGCACGCTGATGGCGGCACTGCTGGCCCGCTCGACGCCGCGAAAATCCAGCGTCAGCGAAGCCGCTTCGCCGCGCGTTAGCCACTGTTCGCCGGCTGTGGCCAGATCGGCGGCAACGCCGGTGCCCAGGTTGCCGCTGACCTCAAGTCCGTCGGCTGTGGCCGTCAGCACCACGCCGTGGCGGGAAAAAAGCGTTGTCAACTGCCGCTCCCTTCTTCCAGCTCATCCACGCCAACGCCTGGCGACCAGTCACGAATCGCGGCGTCGTAGTCGCGGTTGTTCTCCCGCATGGCCTGATCGAACTGGTTGCGAAACGTCAGCCCCAGGTTGATGCCGTTGACGATGACGTTGACCACGCGCCACTCGTCGTCGTCAAGGCGCAGGCTATAGCTGACCGGATAGATATCGCCGCTATTCGCCACGATTTCCATCTCGACGCTGGCCCGATCCTCGTAGCGCTGCGGGCGCTGATCGTTGACCACGCGCAGCTCGTCGTAGTCAAACGTCACAAGCCCCCGGGTATAGGTGTCGATCAGCGTCTGGCGAAACACATCCACGAAACGGCGGCGCTGCTCAGGGGTTGCGTTGCGAAAATAGCTGCCCATCACGCTGGCGCCGATGTAGCGAAAATCCGCCACTTCATCGAGGCTTTCATCCACCAGCTGCTTGAGCTCGTCGATGTTGTTGGCGTAGTAGTCTTCCCGGGCGTTCAGCTCTGACATAAAGTCGGTAACGTTATCCCGAATCAGCGCTTCAGGGGTTTGCTGCTGGGCATAAAGCGGCGCGCCGAGCGCAAGAGAGACGGCCAGCACGCCGCCGCTTAGCCAATGTGTGAGCTTCATACGCTTCCTCGCTAAATCAATGAGTGCCGCTTAACCTTAGTCTTTGACCATACTCGATACGAACTGCTGGATCAGCTCTTCAAGCACCAGCGCCGACTGGGTATCGCGGATGGTGTCGCCGTCTGCCAACATCTCCGGATCACCGCCCACGCTAAGCCCTACGTACTGCTCGCCGAGCAGGCCCGCGGTCAGAATCGCCGCTGTGGTATCGCGGGAAAGTTCGCCTTCAAGCTCGCCGTCCAGGCGCATTTTCACCCGGGCGTCAAACCACTGCGTATCCAGGTCAATGGACTCCACTCGGCCCACCGTCACCCCGGCCATGGTGACGCGGGCGCGCGGCTTGAGACTGCCGATATCGGAAAAGTTGGCGTCAAGCCGGAAGGTTTCCGACGGGGCCGAAAGCGTCAGACCGCTGACGCGCAGGCCCAGAAAAACCAGCCCCAAAATCCCCGCAAGGATAAAAAGCCCTACCCCGAACTCAACGGTTTTACTGCGTTGCATGCATCTGCTCCCGCGTTTAAAGGCCGCCAAACATGACGGCGGTCAGCACAAAATCCAGCCCCAGAACCGCAAGCGAGGAATACACCACGGTGCGCGTGGTCGCCCGGGAAATCCCTTCGGACGTCGGGATGAGGTCATAGCCCTGAAACACCGCAATCCAGGTGACCACCAGGGCAAACACCAGGCTTTTGATCATGCCGTTGCCCACGTCGGCGAAAAACGTCACGCTTGCCTGCATGTTGCTCCAGAAAGAGCCCTCGGACACGCCCAGCCACTGCACGCCCACCAGATAGCCGCCCCAGATGCCCACCACGCTAAAGCCAATGGTCAAAAGCGGCAGCGAGACAAAGCCGGCCCAAAGGCGCGGCGCCACCACGCGGCGCAGCGGATCCACGCCGATCATCTCCATACTGGTCAGCTGCTCGGTGGCTTTCATCAGGCCGATTTCCGCGGTCAGCGCCGAGCCGGCACGGCCGGCAAACAAAAGCGCCGCCACCACCGGCGCCAGCTCGCGTAAAAGCGACAGCGATACCATCTGCCCCAGCGCCTGCTCGGCGCCGAAATCAATCAGGATGGTATAGCCCTGAAGAGCAAGCACCATGCCGATAAAAAGCCCTGACACCAGCACAATCGCCAGCGACAGCACACCGACAAAGTGCATCTGACGCAGCCACAGACGAACTCCCTCGCCCGAGGGAATGCCCACTACCGAGCCGGCGACGAAAAGACTCGCCCGCCCCAACGCCTCGACGGCGTTGCACCCCCGGCGCCCCAGACGCGTTAGCGGCGCTGCCAGCCGTGAGAAGGTGCGCGCGCACCCTTGCCAAAAACCTGCCGCCATCTAGTTTGCTCCCTGAATAGACCCCGCCGCATCGGCGCCGAGAATGTCGCGATAAAAGGGCGGCGCCGGGTAGTGAAACGGCACGGGGCCGTCAGGCTCACCGTGCATGAACTGGCTGACACGGGCATCGTCGTGGGTATCAAGGGTCGCCGGCGTGCCGTGGGCAACAATCCCGCCGTCAGCGATTAGATACAGATAGTCGGCAATGCTGATGGTTTCTCGAATGTCGTGGGAAACCACAATGGAAGTCAGCGACAGCGCCTCGCCCAGCCGCTTAGTCAGCTGCACCAGCACGCCCTTGGCAATGGGGTCCTGGCCGACAAACGGCTCGTCATAGAGCACCAGCTCCGGGTCCAGCGCCACGGCTCTGGCCAGCGCCACGCGCCGTGCCATGCCGCCGGAAAGCTCGGCCGGCGTCAGCGCGCGAGCGCCGCGCAGCCCCACCGCCTGCAGCTTGAGCAGCACAATATCGCGGATCATGGCATCGGGCAGGTCGGTGTGTACCCGCAGCGGAAACGCCACGTTCTCAAACACGTCCAGATCGGAAAACAGCGCGCCGCTTTGAAACAGCATGCCCATGCGCCGGCGCAGCGCAAACAGCGCCTTGCGCGACAGCCGGTGCACGTCCTCGCCGTCGATCAGCACGCGTCCCCGATCCGGGGTCAGCTGGCCGCCGATCAGCTTGAGCAGCGTGGTTTTCCCCGTGCCGCTGGGGCCCATGATGCCCGTCACCCTGCCCCGCGGAATAGACAGGTTGACGCCGCGAAAAATGGCCCTTCCCCCGCGGGAAAAGTGCAGGTTTTCCACTTCAATAAAGGCCGAATCCGTCATGGCACTCTCGTCTGATTCACAAAACGTCGGGCCAGACTGTGCCCGACGAGACATTGCGCCGGCGACGGCGCACATCGCCCGCAGCGGTTATCGAACAGCGTACTTTAACGCGATACTCCGGCGGAATCCATGCGCCGGCGGATAAACTGCTCGGCTATTTGGCCGGCAATGATACGATACCTTGCCCTCGCCGGGCAGCCGCGATGCGCGCAAGCGCTTCGCCATCGTATCATCCGGCCCTGAACCCAACGTCACAGCGACGTTATCGTGTCATGTCACAAAAGAGCCACCCCCTCACAGAAGAGCCACACATGTCTCATGCAACCGACGCTTTTGTCTCCCCGCGTGACAGCGCGCTGCGTACTCTGACCGTAGAACAGGCCGCCATTGGCGGTCTCAAGGCCAAACTGGACGCCCACTTCGACCGCGCCTGCGAGCTGATTCTGGCCTGCCAGGGGCGCGTGGTCGTCACCGGCATGGGCAAATCCGGCCACATCGGCGGCAAGCTGGCCGCCACGCTTGCCAGCACCGGCACCCCGGCCTTTTTCGTCCACCCCGGCGAGGCCAGCCACGGCGATCTGGGCATGATCACCCCGACCGATCTGGTGCTGGCGCTGTCCAACTCCGGCGAAACCGCCGAGGTCACCGCCCTGCTGCCGCTGCTCAAGCGCCTGGGCGTGCCGCTGGTGAGCATGACCGGCCGGGCGGACTCCACGCTTGCCCATCACGCCGACGCCCACCTCGACAGCGGCGTTGCGCGCGAAGCCTGCCCGCTGGATCTGGCCCCCACCAGCTCCACCACGGCAGCGCTGGCGCTGGGCGATGCGCTGGCGGTCGCACTCCTTGAAGCGCGCGGCTTTACCGCTGAGCAGTTTGCGCTGTCCCACCCCGGCGGTAGCCTGGGCAAGCGGCTTTTGCTGCGCGTGGCCGACATCATGCACAGCGGCGAGCGCCTGCCCCGGGTACCGCTTGGCAGCCCGCTGCGCGACGCCCTGCTGGAAATCACCCGCCAGGGGCTGGGCTTTACCTGCGTGGTCAACGCTGACGGCACCCTGGCCGGCGTGTATACCGACGGCGACCTGCGGCGTACGCTGGATCGGCATCAGGACGTACTTCGCCTGACGGTCGATGAAGTCATGACGCGCCCGGGCCGGCGCATCGCCCCGGACGTGCTTGCCGCCGAGGCGGTGCGTATCATGGAAGACGGCAAGATCACCGCACTTGCCGTGGTAGATGAGCATCAGCGTCCGATCGGTGCCTTGCACATGCACGACCTGCTGGCCAGCGGTGTTATCTAGCGCCGGCGGTAACGCCTTTGATCGACTGTTTTGCGGGACCTGTTTTGCGGAACCTGTTTTTCAAAGCCTGTTTTTTCAAAGCCTGTTTTTTTGGAGCCTGTTTTTCGGAGCCTGCTGTATGCCTCACTCTTTTGTTGCGCCCAGCGCCACGCTTGCACGCACACGCCTTCTCGCCCTGGACGTTGACGGCGTGCTCAGCGACGGACGCCTTTACTTTCAGGCCGACGGCATGGAAACCAAGGCGTTTCATACCCAAGACGGCCACGGCCTCAAGCTATTAAAACGCGTGGGCATTTCTGTGGCACTGATCACCGGGCGAGACTCGGCAATGGTCACACAGCGTGCCAAAGCGCTGGGGATCGCCCATCTGTATCAGGGCTGCGACAACAAGCTCGAAGCGCTCACCGCCCTTTGTGCCAAGCTCGATATCGAGCTTGAGCAGGTCGCCTACTGCGGCGACGACCTGCCGGATCTGGCGGCCATCGAGGCCGCAGGCGTGGGCATCAGCGTGCCCAACGCCCCGGCCTATATGCAACAACACGCCGACTGGGTGACCCCGCGCGCAGGCGGCCACGGCGCGGTACGCGATATCTGCGACGCGCTGCTTGCCGCCCAGGGCCACTGGGACAGCATCATGGCCCGCTATCGGCACGCGCCGGCATCATGAGCAGCGCTTTCAACCGGCTTTTTCGGCTGCAAAAACGCCTGTGGCTGGCGCTTGTGATTGTTGCCCTTGGCGCGCTGCTGGCGTGGCTGGACCAGCGCGACACCCGTGACGCCGCGCCCGATCCCGGCGCCCGAGCGCAAGAGCCCGGCCACGTCATCGACAACGCCGAACTCAAGCGCTACGACGAAACCGGCCGGCTGACCCAGCGCCTTGCCTCGCCGCACATCATCCATACGCCTCAGCAAGCCATGACCCGGCTCAAGACCCCGCGCGCCACGCTGATCGACAGCCGGCAGCGCCAATGGCAGGCCACCGCCAACACAGGTACCCTTGACGAGCAGCAGCGGCTGATGCTGGAAGGCGATGCCCGGTTAACGGCGCCGAACGAAGGCTGGCAGCTCGATACCCAACGGCTTTACTACGATAGCGCTACGCGCCACGCCTGGAGCGACACCCCGGTGACGCTCCAGCAGCCCCCGCAGCGCATGCGCGCACAAAGGCTGGACGCCTGGCTGGACACGGGCAAAGTGCGCCTGACCGACCAGGTACGCGGCTATCATCCACCGACCACGGCATCGCCTGAGGACACCCCATGACCCGACGCCTGTCTGCTTTTCTCATCGCTGCCCTTGGCGCTGCAACGCTGGGCCTGGGCTTGGCCGGCGCCGTTTCCGCCCAGACACCGCCGGCCGCGCCGGTCAAGGTCGAAGCCGACCGTCTGGATCTCGACCAGCGCGCCGGCACGGCGGTGTATCGCGGCAACGTCAAGATACGCCAGGGCGAAATGCGCCTGCACGGCGCCCGGATTGAAATACAGCGCAACGACGCCGGCGAGCTCTCGCGCGCCACCTCGTTTGGTGAGCGCGCCTACCTGCGCCACCGCCCCAACCCCAACAAAGCGCCCATTGAAGGCCACGCCCGGCGCATTGTGTATCACGTAGCCGAACGCCGGGTTGAGCTGATCGACCAGGCCGAGCTGGATCAGGGCGGCGACCACTTTGAAGGCGGACGGCTGGAGTATTTCATCGACCAGGAAGTCGTACAGGCGCGCTCTGAGGTAGACGGCAGCGACGACCAGCGTATCCGCATGACGCTGCAGCCCGAACAATAACGCCCGCCGCCATCGGCCGGTACGCGACCATCAGCAAAAAGGGGCCACACCGTGTCTTTTGACGACATCACCGCCGAAACGCCTGCCACCGCGGATAAAACGCTACACGCGCGCCATCTGGCCAAAAGCTACAAGCGCCGCCAGGTGGTGAAAGACATCAGCCTGGATATCGCCCAGGGCAGCATCGTCGGGCTGCTGGGCCCCAACGGCGCGGGAAAGACCACATCGTTTTACATGATCGTCGGGCTGGTCAAGCCCGACGCCGGCCAAGTGAGCATCAACAGCCGCGATCTTTCCCAGGCGCCCATGCACGAGCGCGCCCGTGCCGGCATCGGCTATCTGCCCCAGGAAGCCTCGGTATTTCGCAAGCTCTCGGTGGCCGACAACATCATGGCCATTCTGGAAACCCGCCGCGACCTTGACCGCCACGCCCGCCAGGCACGTCTGGAAGCGCTGCTCGACGACTTCCACATCGGCCACATCCGCGACAACCTGGGCATGAGCCTGTCCGGCGGCGAACGGCGGCGGGTAGAAATCGCCCGTTCACTGGCCATCGAGCCGGCTTTTATCCTGCTGGACGAGCCCTTCGCCGGCGTCGACCCGATCTCGGTGGGCGAGATCAAAACCGTGATCCGAGCGTTGAAAGCACGCCACATCGGCGTGCTGATTACCGATCACAATGTGCGCGAAACGCTGGATATTTGCGACACCGCCTACATCGTCGGCGACGGCCGCATTATCGCCAACGGCTCGCCGCACAGCATCCTGGACAACCAGCAGGTGCGCGATGTGTATCTGGGCGAGGCGTTTCGCCTTTGACCCCGCCGCTTGCCGCCGGCCGGCCCGCGGACGTAGGCTAAACGGACCGCTGCGACGAGTGATTTTTCCATGGCCATGAAAGCGTCTCTTCAGCTTCGCGTTGGCACCCAGCTGACCATGACACCGCAGCTGCGCCAGGCCATCAGCCTGCTGCAGCTGCCAACGCTTGACCTTCGCCAGGAAATCCAGCAGGCCGTTGAAGCCAACCCCTTGCTCGAACAGGAAGACGAGTTCGAGGAGCAGCCCGTCGCCGAGCGCTCCGATGACGCCCTTGAAGACCGCTGGGCCGAACAGATCCCCGGCGAACTTACCGTGGACAGCGACTGGTCCGACACCTACCAGGATACCCCCCGCACTATCGAAGGCCCCGACTTTGAGCGCCAGGCCGCCGGCCAGACCCTGCAGGGCCACCTGCTCTGGCAGCTGGCCCTGCAGGATATGAAGCCCGACGAACGCCTGGCAGGCGAGGCGCTGATTGACGCGGTAGATGCCAACGGCTATCTGACCCAGCCGCTGCAAGCCATCGGCGAGGGCCTGCAGGGCCACCAGGGCCGGCCCATCAGCGCCGATTGCCTTGAGCGCACGCTCGCCCGTCTGCAGCAGTTCGACCCCACCGGCGTTTTTGCCCGGGATCTGGGCGAATGCCTGACCCTGCAGCTCGACGCCCTGCCCGCCGACACGCCGCTGCTGATGCCGGCCCGGCGGCTGGCGCGGCAGTTTCTCACCGCCCTCGGCCAGGGGGATACGCGCCTGCTCAAGCGCCGGCTGGGTCTTGACGATGCCGAGCTCGACGAGGTCATCAAGCGGATCAAAAGCCTCGACCCGCGCCCGGGCAGCGGCTTTGACAGCGCCGGCGACGGCCACGTACTCCCGGATCTGCTCGCCCGGCGCGGCGAAGACGGCTGGCAGCTCGAACTCAACCCCGATGCCCTGCCGCAGCTGCGCATTCAGCCCGACTACGCCGCGCTGATCCGCAAGGCCGACAGCAGCCGCGACAACTGCTTTCTCAAAGACCATCTGCAGCAGGCCCGCTGGCTGATCAAAAGCCTCGACAGCCGTAACGCCACCCTGCTGCGCGTCGGCCGTGAAATCATGTCGCGCCAGCTGGGCTTTCTCGAACACGGCGATGCCGCCATGAAGCCGCTGGTATTAACCGATATCGCCGAGGCGATCGGCATGCACGAATCCACGGTCTCCCGGGTGACGACGCAAAAATATCTGCACACCCCTCGCGGGGTCTTCGAGCTCAAGTACTTTTTTTCCAGCCAGCTGGCCGGGGACGACGAAAGCGCCCACTCAAGCACCGCCATCCGCGCGCGCATCAAGCAGCTGGTGGCACAGGAGCCGCCGGCCAAACCGCTTTCCGACACCCGCCTGGCAGCACGGCTCGACGAAGCCGGTGTTCGCGTTGCCCGGCGCACCGTGGCGAAATATCGTGAAGCGCTGGGCATTCCCTCTGCCAGCGAACGCCGCCGCCGAGGCTGATGGCGAATCTTTTGCCGGGGGCTTTGTTTGCCGGCAAAAAGGGGTACAATCAAAGCCCATTCCGACGGATAAGGAGTACGTCCATGCAGGTCAATATTACCGGTCATCATATCGAACTGACTGACGCCTTGCGTGACTACGTCAATGAAAAGCTCGCCCGGGTCGAGCGCCACTACGACAACATTACCACCGTACAAGTCACCTTATCTGTGGAAAAAGAACGCCAGCAGGCCGCCTGCACCATGCACGTTGCCGGTGCCGAGCTGCACGCCGAAGCCACCGACACCGACATGTACGCCGCCATCGACGCGCTGGCCGACAAGATTGATCGCCAGCTGGTCAAACACAAGGAAAAAGCACAGGCTCGCGCCCAGGGCGCCGGCGTGCGTTAACGCATAATGACGTTGGAAGCGATCCTACCCCCGGAGCGCGTGCTCTACGACGTGCCCGGGGGCAGCAAAAAAAGGGTGCTGGAATTTTTCAGCACCTTTATTGCGCAAAACATCCCCAGCCTGGACAGCCAGGAAGTCTTCAGCCGCCTGATCAACCGGGAAAAACTCGGTAGCACAGGCATCGGCAACGGCGTGGCCATTCCCCATGCCAGAAGTCCGCACTGCCAGTCGCCCATTGCCGGCTTTCTCAAGCTTTCCGAAGCTGTTGACTTCGATGCCATCGACGGCGACCCGGTCGACCTGGTGTTTGTGCTGCTGGTTCCCGAACAGGCCGACGATACGCACCTGGCGCTGCTCGGCGAGGTAGCCATGATCATGAACGACGGCCACACGCGAATGCAGCTGCGCCGCGCGCAAAGCCAGCGCGAACTGCTTTCGCTGATCACCGACAAGATTCGCCAGTCGCCCGGCGCATAGCCGCCCGCTTTCCCCACTGCCGAGCGTTTTGCCTCGCCTCGCCCAAGCGCTCGCCATCCACGAGAGACGCCATGCAACTGGTCATCATCAGCGGTCGTTCCGGCTCGGGCAAATCCATTGCCCTGCAGGCCCTGGAAGACCTGGGCTATTACGCCATTGACAACCTGCCGGCGATGCTGCTGGGTGCACTGGTCGACGAGCTGCACGTCCATGCCGGGCGCACCCATCTGGCCGTCAGCATTGACGCGCGCAACCTGCCCGGGGCCCTGGCGCAGCTGCCGAACCTGCTCGACGACCTGCGCGAACGAGGCATCGGCTTTCACGTGGTCTATCTCACCGCTGACGCCCGCATCCTGCTGGAGCGCTACTCCGCCACGCGCCGCCGCCATCCGCTCACTCGCAGCGCCGACATGACCCTGGAAGAAGCCATCGCCAAGGAAGAAGACACCCTCGGCGACGTGCGCGACCTGGCCGATCTGACCATTGATACCTCAAGGCTTTCGGTACACGATCTGCGCCGGCGAATCACCGACCAGGTGGCTCACCGCCGCCCCGGGCAGCTGACCCTGACCGTGGAATCCTTCGGCTACAAGCGCGGCGTGCCGCTGGACGCCGATTTGGTATTCGACGCGCGCTGCCTGCCCAACCCCTACTGGGACCCGGCCCTGCGCGGCCTGAACGGGCGCGACCCGGAAATCGAGGCGTTTTTGCGTGGCTATCCGATCGTGGACGCCATGGGCGAAGACATTTACGGCTGGCTTGCGCGCTGGCTGCCGGCATACCAGAACAGCCAGCGCAGCTACATCACCGTGGCCGTTGGCTGCACCGGCGGCCAGCACCGCTCGGTCTATCTGGTCGAGCAGCTGGGCCGGCGGCTGTTCGACGCCCGCCACGATATCCACGTGCGCCACCGCGAGCTATCGGTACAGTATACCCAGGTACAGTATACCCATTCGGCCTCGGCGGCCGACGACACCTCGCCGACCGAGACAACAACATAAGGACACCGCGTGCCCAGCAAGACCCTGACGCTGACCAACCGGCGCGGCCTTCACGCCCGCGCCGCAACCCGGCTTGTCACCTGCTGCCAGCGATTCACCGCCCAGGTTACGGTGCACAAGGGAGAACAGCAGGCCGACGCCGGCAACATCATGGCGCTGCTGATGCTGGCTGCCCCCTGCGGCACCGAACTGACCGTGCACGCCGAGGGCGAAGAGGCCGCCCAGGCCCTCGACGCCGTCGAAGCGCTGTTTGCCGCTCGCTTCGACGAAGACCGCTAAACGCTTGGCTGGTTGCCCGCCACGGTCATGGCGTCAATCAGCCAGCTTCCGGTGTGGATGCTGCCGCGGGTATCCAGGTCATTTCCCAGCCCCGTCAGATTGGCAAACATCTGCTCAAGGTTGCCGGCAACGGTAAACTCTTCGATGGGATACTGCACCCGGCCGTTTTCCACCCAAAAACCGCTGGCCCCGCGGGAATAGTCCCCGGTCACGCCGTTGACGCCCTGGCCCATCAGTTCGGTTACCCATACGCCGCGATCCATGCGCGCAAGCAGCGCCTCGACCGGCTCCAGAGGGGCCTCTATGCGCAGATTGCGTGCCCCGCCGGCGTTGCCGGTAGTGGCCATGCCCAGCCGCCGAGCGCTATAGGCCGAAAGCATATAGCTTGCCACCTTGCCCTGCTCGATAAAGCGGTTGCTGCGCGTTTGCACGCCGTCACCGTCAAAGGGCGAGCTGGCCGTGGCACCGCGCTCCATGGGGCGCTCTTCCAGGTTGAACCACGCCGGAAACAGCGGCTTGCCCAGGCTATCGCACAGAAACGACGCCTGGCGATACAGCGCCCCGCCGGCAAGAGCCCCCATCAGGTGCCCTACCAGCCCGCCGGCAAGCGACGGATCGAACAGTACCGGAAAAGTGCCGGTCGGCGGGCGGCGAGCCCCCAGCCGGCGCCGCGTTTTTCGGGCCGCCTCGCGGCCGACATCGGCCGGCGCACGCAGCGCTGCAGGATCCCGGGCCGTGGTGTAGTCCATGTCGCGCTGCATGCCGTTTTCGTCTTCGGCGATAAGGGTGCACGAAAGCCCGTGGCGGCTGCCTTTCTGAGTGCCGATAAAACCGTGACTGTTGGCATACACGCGCACGCCTTCACCGGTAGACAGCGTCGCCCCCTCAGACTGGGTGATGCCTTCAACGGCGCGGCCGGCGCGCTCGCACTCAAGCGCCAGCTCAATGGCCTGCTCGGTCGAAAGCGCCCAGGGATGGTGCACGTCGAGATCGGGGACATCCCGAGCCATGAGCGCCGCATCGGCAAGCCCGGACGCCGGATCTTCGCCGGTATAGCGAGCAATGGCCAACGCCTGTTCAACCGTTGCACGAATGGAGTCTTCGCCGGCATCGGTGGAGGAGGCGCTGCCCTTGCGCTGCCCTACGTAAACCGTCACGGCAATCCCCTGATCCCGGGACAGCTCCACGGTTTCCACTTCGCCCAGCCGTACGCTAACCTCGATCCCCTGGTCGACGCTGGCCCCTACTTCCGCCGCGTCGGCTCCCCGCTGCTTGGCCAGCGCCAGCGCCAGCTCCGCACGGGACGCCAGCACGCTCTGCTGCGCCCGGGCATCAAATGCCTGTGCCATAATGGCCTCCTGTTTATCTATCACCGTTAACGAGTGAGTTCATGTCCAAAAAACATGCCGACCCGGCCGTTGAGGCCCCTGACGAACGCCCCAGCAAATCCCAGCTCAAACGCGAAATGCACGAGCTCCAGCAGCTCGGCGAAACGCTGATCGCCATGAAGCCCGGCGAACGGGCGCGCTTTGCGCTGTCTGACGACATGGAGCGGGCCATTGCCGAAACCGCGCGCATTACCTCTCGCGAGGCGCGCCGGCGCCACATGCAATACGTCGGCAAGCTCATGCGCAAGGAAGACTTGCCCGCCATTCGCGGCGAGTTTGACGCCATCGAGCGGGAAAAAAGCCAGCGTGACCACGCCTTTCATCGCCTGGAAAAATGGCGCAACCGCCTGCTTGATGAAGGCGACAGCGCCGTGGAGGGCTTTGTGCAGGAATACCCCCACGCCGACCGCCAGGTGCTGCGCCAGCTGATACGCAACGCCCGGCGCGAGGCCGAGCAGCAAAAGCCGCCGACAAGCGCGCGCAAGCTGTTCAAGCATCTGCGCGAAAGCGCCGAGCTCAAGGCTCAGGACTGAGTCCCGCCCACGGTCAGCTCATCGAGCTTCAGAGTGGGCTGGCCTACCCCCACCGGGACACCTTGCCCTTCCTTGCCGCATACGCCGATGCCGCTGTCCAGCTCCATGTCGTGGCCGATCATGGACACCTGCCCCATGGCCTCGGGGCCGTTGCCGATCAGCGTGGCCCCTTTCACCGGCGCGGTGATCCTGCCGTCTTCGATGAGGTAGGCCTCGCTTGCGGAAAACACGAACTTGCCCGAGGTAATATCCACCTGGCCGCCGCCGAAACTCACCGCGTAGAGGCCGCGCTTGACGCTTTTCACAATGTCGCCGGGCTCGTCCTGGCCGGCCATCATCAGGGTATTGGTCATGCGCGGCATGGGCATGTGGGCGTAGGATTCACGCCGGGCGTTGCCGGTAGGCGCCATGCCCATCAGCCGGGCGTTGAGCTTGTCCTGCATATAACCGGTAAGAAGGCCGTCTTCGATCAGCGGCGTGCGCTGGCCCGGCGTGCCCTCGTCATCCACGCTGAGCGAGCCGCGGCCGTCCTTGATCGTGGCGTCGTCCACCACGGTGACGCCTTTGGCCGCCACGCGCTGGCCCATCTTGCCGGCGAATGCCGAGCTGCCACGGCGGTTGAAATCGCCCTCCAGGCCGTGGCCCACGGCTTCGTGGAGCAGAATGCCCGGCCAGCCCGCGCCCAGCACCACCGGCATTTGCCCGGCCGGCGCGTCCACCGCCTCCAGGTTGACCAGCGCCTGGCGCACGGCCTCTTTGGCGTAGCGCTCGGCAACGCCGGCATCGCGCAGCTCGGCCATGGAGTAGCGTCCGCCGCCGCCGGCGCTGCCGCGCTCACGCCGGCCGCTGTGCGCGGCAATCACGCTGACGTTAAACCGCACCAGCGGGCGAATATCCGCTGCCAGGGTGCCGTCGCTTGCGCGCACCAGCACCACTTCGTAGGTGCCCGAAAGCGACGCACTGACCTGGCTGACGCGCGGGTCCGCGGCGCGGGCTACGCGATCGGCCAGCGTGAGCATGGCCACCTTGTCATCCGCGCTCAGCCCGGCCAGCGGGTCAAGGCCCGGATAGCGCAGCGCCGCGCTGACGGGCCTGACGGCCTGCCCGGCCAGGCGCGCGCCGCTGCGTACAATGCTCGAAGCCGTCTTTCCGGTATCCACCAGAGCATCGGCGGTAATCTGGTTGGAATAGGCAAAGCCGGTTTTTTCTCCGGCCAGCGCGCGCACGCCCACGCCGCCGTCAATGTTATAGCTGGCCTCTTTGACCTGGCCGTCTTCCAGCACCCAGCCTTCCTGCCAGATGCGCTGAAAATACAAATCGGCGTAGTCGATACCCGGCCCCATGGCGTGGGCAAGTCCGGTATCCAGGCGGTCCAGATCCAGCCCGCCGGGGGTAAGTAACATCGAAGCTGCCTGATCAAGCTGCGTCATTGGGAACCTTCCAGTGTAATGTCCGGCGAAGCCCAGGGGCCGTCAAGCCGGTAATGAATCGTTGTGGCGCGCTCGATGGCATCGCCGAACAGCGTATGTGCGACAAAAAGCGCACCGCCCACCACCGGCGCACCGGCCGCCAGCGCGGCCAGGGGCAAGTTCTGGCTGATGGGCAGTGTGATCCCCAGCCGCTGGTCGAGTTCACGTCTTAGCAGATCCACGCTGCCGGTCAGCCGCATGGTGGTCGCCGGCGTCTTGATGCGCAAGGGGCCGCGCAGGCGCAGTATCCCGCCGGCCACGTCGGCTTTGCCATCAACGCGATCAAAGGCGGTACCGCGGCCGGTCACGTCGGTAAAATCCAGCCGCAGCCGGCGCAGGATGTTATCAAAGTTCAAAAGCCCCACCAGCCTTGCCGAAGGCGAATCCAGCGTAACGAAGCGGCCGCTGCGCATATCAGTGGAAATCTCCCCCCCGGCCCGGCTCAGGGCAAACTGCCAGGGCGCGCCGGGCCACTCAAGGGTCGCGGCCACCCGGGCACTGTCGCTGCGCATGGCCACCGGCTGCTCCAGCTGCGCCAGGGCCGTGCCCACGTCGCCGCCGTCAAGCGTCAGGTCTGCCCGGGTCTGGCTGGTATGATCGCTGCCCTGCCAGGTGAGTTCACCGCGCGCCGATATTTCTCCCAGCGTCAGCCCCACCGGCGCCAGGGTGAAGTGATGCCGGCCGGCCTGCCAGTAGGCCGTCAGCGGCCCGAAACGCTTGTTGCCGACGACGATATCCGCCACCCGCAGCCGCCCGTCGGGCAGATCGGTCAGCCACTCCGGCATCGCCGCCGGTGCCGGCACTCGCGTCTTGACCGCGTCCATCCAGCCGCCGGGGGCCGGCGCGGCGGCCTCGGATGGCGGGCTATCCGGCGCGGAAAGCCCCAGCAGCCGGTCAACCAGCAGCCGCTCCACGGTGATATCCACCGGTGCGGCATCGCGCGGGCGGTAGCGCAATCGCCCGACCAGCACATCGCCGGCAAGCGCCAGCGCCACGCCGCCGCCGTCCAGGCGCTGCCCTGTGGCGCTCACACCGCCCAGGCACTCGCCGTTGTACTGCACGCACGGCGTCGCCAGAGACAGCGTTACTGGCTTTCCGCTTAGCGCACGGTTGGCGCTTTCTGACCGGGTTCCGGCGGCAAGCCGCTTGGCGACGCTGTGCCATGCAAGCACTACGACCTTTTCCGCGGCCGCGTTGACGCGCCAGCCGCTGCGGCTTGGCCAGTCGGGCAGGCGCGCCGCTCGGGTGCCAAGGTTAACGTTGCCGGCAAGCCCGTCGTCGAGCGGCCGGGCGCGCAGCGTTGCCATACGGCCCAGCCGGCTTTCCAGGCGCCCGGCGTCGAGCGAGGCGTCCAGCGTCCACGGCAAAGACGCGTCGGCGGCCTTGGCAAACGGGGCGGGAAGGTGGATGCCCATACCGTCAAGACCGCTTTCCAGATGCAGCGACGGCGCCTCGTCAAGCGTAAGCGCGCCCTGCCAGCGCGCCGTGCCGGTCGCCAGTTTCGCTGCGGCCTGCGGCGTCATGCCCAGCGCCTCCAGCAGCCCGCCGGCGCTGGCCTGGCCGCTCAGGGCGACGTTGCCCGGCGTAAACGCAGCGCGGATATCGCCGCCCAGAAAGTCCGCCCGGGCCTCGCCCAGCAGATCGCCTTCGCGGCCGCGCTGCTGCCAGGTGACATCGCCTGTCAGCTCATCCAGGCCGATCCCCAAAGGCGCATAGGCCAGCCGCTCAAAGCGCGGCTTGACGTGCACGTCCAGGGCCAGCGACCGGGCATCGTCCAGATCAAGCTCCATGGCCAGCGCGCCGCGCGCGTCGCCCCGGGCGTGAATGTTCTCCAGCTGGCTGGCCGCTTCAAGCGGGGCGGCAAGAAAAAATGCGCTGAGCGCCTGCGCATCGGCGGTGAGATCCCCCTGAATGGCCAGCTCTTTGCTTGCCGTTTCAAACGCCACCTCGCCGTTGGTAGCGCGTATGCCGTGGCTCTGCGCCTGCGCCACCTGCGCTTCAAGGCGTCCCTGAGCGAGCTTCAGCGTACCTGCCACGTTCTCCAGCGCCGGCCATTCCGGGGCGGTGGGCAGCGCGGCCTGGCGAACGTCAAGCGCCAGGGTGGTATCTACGTCGTCGGCGACCGCGTCTTGGTCCAATGGCGCGGTAATCTGCAGCGTACCCCGGTCGACGTAGCCGCTGACGCCCTCGGCCAGCCACTGCGTAAGATCATCCTCCAGCACCCGGACCGGCAGCCAGTCGATCAGCGGCGTGTTGACGGCGTCCACATCTTCAAAGGCAAGATCCAGCCCCAGCTGCTGGCGCTCACCGCCGCTTGCCAAGCCGAACTCGCCCTGTACCCGGGCGCCGCGCCAAGTCACGTCCAGCCCGCGGCCGCTGATCTGCGTGCTGGGGCCGTCATGCACCCACTGCACCCGGCCTTCGGCGCGGTCAAGCGCCATGGGCCGGGCAAATACCTGGGGGAAGTACAGCGATGTCCCCTCATCGCCGGCAAACGTCACGCGCCCGCGCCTGTCCCGCGCTTCTACCCAGGCGTCCAGCGGCCCGCCGCCGGGGGCCTCGCCCCAGGGCGACACCACCACATCATGGAGCGCGGCACTCACCTGCCACTCGCCGTCCTGCTGGCCTACCTGCAGCCCGCTCACGGTGCCTTCGGGGGCGAGGGCGGCCAGCGGGCGCTTGAGCGATTCGGGCAGCACCACGTAATCGCCCCAGGCGGCCAGCGAATCCAGCTCAAAAGTGCTGGTGCGCAGCTGCCAGTCGCGCTGGTGGTGGGTCAGCTGCCAGTGCCGGGGCAGCGTCGGTGCCCGTTCGCCTGACGTCGCCACGCGTTCTGCCTTGGCCACATCGCCGCTGAGCCAGGCATTACCGCCGTCGCCGTCGCGGCGCCACTGGCCCCGGGCCTCAAGCCCTTTGAGCACGACCTGCTTGTCCGCCTGGGTGAGCTTGAGCTCGGGCAGGCCGAACTGCAGGCGGATATCTTCCAGCCGGCCGGCCTGCCAGCGCCCCCAGAGCCGAGAGTGGCCGCCGGAAAGCGCCAGCTTTGGCACATAGTCAGGGCGCACGACCTCGACCAGCGCCGAGAGCTGCTCCAGCTGCATGTCCAGCTGCAGGGCCGCGGAATAGTCCTTCAGCCCGTCGCGGCCCGGGCGCACGTCGGCCTTGAGGGTGGCAGCCGGCAAGTCCGGCGGCGTCTGCGGCATCAGCGAAGAGGCCACCGTGACGTCTCCGGCCAGGCGAATGCGCTTGTCGCTGCCGTCCAGCTGCAGCGCTGGCGCATGCACGGTGGCATTGCCGTCGTCGCCGTGCATCAATAGGCGGGTATCGGTGATTTGCAGGCGCTGATGCAGGATCAGCCGCGTCCAGGCATCGACGGCGTCAAGGTCTACGCGGGTATCCGGCGCCCAGTACAGCGGCAGCGTTGCCCGGGCCGGCCATCCCCAGCCCGCCCCTTCGCCGCGGTACAGGTGCAGGGAAAAGCCGTCAACGTGGGTCTGGCGAAATACCGGCGTCAGCGCCTGCAGCGAACGCCGCAGATCCAGCCGCAGGCGCAGCGTATCCAGGGAAAACAGCGCCGCATCGGGCAGCGCGGCGTCCACGTCGCGCAGCTCCAGGCGCAGGCCGTCGCGTTCGATGTCCAGCGACAGCGAGGCAATGCTCACCGGTGCGCCAAGGCTTTCCTGCAGCACAGCCTCCAGGCGCGGCGTCAGCGCATCCACCTGGCCGGCCAGCAGGCGCAGCGCCAACAGCAGCACGGCCAGCGTGCCCAGACACCAGGCCAGCGCCAGCAGGCCCGCTTTTCGCAGCGCAAGCAGGGACATGGGCTACATCAGTACGATGTCGTACTGCTCTTGTGAATAGTGCTGTTCGACTTGAAAGCGAATGGTTTTACAGATGAAGGCTTCCAGATCGGCCACCGAGGTGGACTCTTCGTCCAGCAGCCGGTCCACCACCGGCTGGGCGGCCAGCACCATGTAGGTTTCGGCGTTGTACGCCCGCTCTTCGCGCAGAATTTCGCGAAAAATCTCATAGCACACCGTTTCCGGCGTTTTCAGCATGCCCCGGCCCTGGCAGGTGGGGCAGGCCTCGCACAGCGTCTGGGCCAGGCTTTCCCGGGTGCGTTTGCGCGTCAGCTGCACAAGACCCAGCTCGGTGACGCCGGTACTTTTGGTCTTGGCATGGTCGCGCTCCAGGTTTTTTTCCAGCAGGCGCAGCACCTGGCGCTGATGCTCGACATCTTCCATATCGATAAAGTCGATAATGATAATGCCGCCCAGGTTGCGCAGCCTGAGCTGGCGGGCAATCGAGTTGGCCGCTTCCAGATTGGTCTTGAAAATGGTTTCTTCGAGGTTGCGATGGCCGACAAAACCGCCGGTATTGACATCCACAGTGGTCATCGCCTCGGTAGGGTCGATGATCAGATAGCCGCCGGATTTCAGCTGCACCCGGCGGCTGAGCGCTTTTTGGACCTCGTCTTCGACGCTGTACAGATCAAACAGCGGGCGCTCGCCGGGATAGTACTCGATGCGCTCGGCCACGGCGGGCATGAACTCCCGGGCAAACTCCTTGAGGCGGGCAAAGTTTTCCCGGGAATCAATGCGCACCTTTTCGATATCGTCACGCATGACATCGCGCAGGGTGCGGATAAAAAGCGGCAGATCGTCATAGATCACCGAGGGCGGCGCGGCGGTGATCTTGCGCTCGCCCACTCGCTGCCACAGACGCAGCAGAAAGTGGATATCGCTTGCCAGCTCCTCTTCGCCGACGCCTTCGGCGGCCGTGCGCACGATAAAGCCGCCGGTGGCCTCCAGCGGCTGGCCGGCCACGGTAGTTTCCAGCAGCCCGCGCAGCCGCTCACGCTCGCGCTCGTCTTCAATGCGCTGGGAGACGCCGCCGTGCGGCGAGTCCGGCATATAGACCAGATAGCGTGAAGGAATCGACAGATGGGTGGTCAGCCGTGCGCCCTTGGTACCGATGGGGTCTTTGGTGACCTGCACCACCAGCGCCTGGCCTTCGTGGAGCAGCTGGCCGATGGTCAGCTGCTCGTCGGCCGGCGTGCCGGCCGGCATGACCTCGTGGGCGTGGATGAAAGCCGCCCGCTCCAGGCCAATATCGATAAACGCCGCCTGCATGCCCGGCAGCACGCGCACCACCCGGCCTTTATAAATGTTGCCGACAATGCCCCGGCGGCAGGAGCGCTCGATCAGCGCCTCCTGGAGCACGCCGTTTTCCACCAGCGCCACGCGGGTTTCCATCGGCGTTAAATTAATGAGAACTTCAGCACTCATGCAGCTTTCCTTAATGTCGTTACCGCAAGTCTGGGGCAAAGCCGGGATTACGCCAGGGCCCCGTGCCAAAGCGCCACGCCCTGGCGGCGCAAAAGCGTCGCCGTTTCGTATAGCGGCAGCCCCACTACCGCGGAATAGCTGCCGTGAATGCCGCTGACAAATATCGCCGCATATCCCTGGATGGCATAGCCGCCGGCCTTGTCGGCGGGCTCGCCGGTGCGCCAATAGGCGGCTATCTCCGCCGGGCTGATGTCGCGCAGTGCCACCCGGGTGCTCACGCACGCGCTGTGCCTGCCGGCCGGGCCGTTCACGGCAACCGCCGTCAGCACCTGATGCTCGCGGCCGGCCAGAGCACTGAGCATGTCGGCGGCGTGGCGCTCATCCCGGGGCTTGCCCAGAATGGCGCCGTCCAGCACCACGGCCGTGTCTGATCCCAGCGTGGGCAGCGCGCTCCGGCCGCTGGCGGCTTCGGCCTTGGCCATCGCCAGGCGGCGCACGTAGGCGTCCGGCGCCTCTCCGGGCCGGGCTGTCTCGTCAATATCACAGGGTATCACCGTGACCGGCACGCCCAGCGATGCCAGCAGCTCACGCCGGCGCGGCGATGCCGAGGCCAAGCACAGCACAGCGTCAGCGGCGCTCATGGCGTTCTCCTGCGGCCGGTAACAGCGTCCAGCAGCGTGGCAAGCCAGGGCCACAGCAAAGCGCTGGACAGCGCCGGCAGCAAGAAAGCCAGATGAATGGCAAAGTCGCCCCAAAGGGTTCTGATCCACTGGTCCACCAGCTGCACAATGCCCAGCAGCACCAAAATCAGCACGGCCTGCTGCAAAAGCGAATACGCGCGAAAACGCGCGTAGACCAGCGCACATAGAAAGCCCAGCAGCGACAACACCAGCGCACTTTGGCCCAGCACGCTGCCCTGCATCAAATCCAGTAAAATACCCAGCACAAACCCGTGCAGCACGCCCACGCGCCCCGGGGCGTACATGCAGCCGTAGATCAGCATCAGGCCCACCCAGTCCGGCCGGTACAGCTGCCAGCCTTCCGCCAGCGGCATGACCTGCAGGCATAGCGCCAGCAGCAGAAAAAGCCAGATCACAGGGAGCGATACGTCAAAGGCGCGCGCCATCAAGGTCTCCTCAAAGCGTCCGCCGACTCCAGCGCGGCGGCCACCCGGTAGGCGCTGCCCAGCGCCGTCTCGCTGATGGCCAGGCCATCGCCCCCAAGGCTTGGCAGCCGGCTTTTCGGCGGCGGCGGAAACAGCATCAGAAAATGGCGGGAGCGCTCCAGGCGCGCCAGCGGGCGCGCCGTCACCCGGGCAAAAGGCTGGCCCGGGTCATGAAACACCTCGGTTACCCGCGCTACCGGGTAGCCTTTGGGAAAACGCTCGGCCAAACCCGACGTGGTCAGCAGGTCCCCTTCGCGGATATCGGCGGTATCGGGCACGTGCAGCACCTTGACCGTACCGTAGCGGCCGGTGCCCTGAACGATAAAACGCAGCCCGTTGCGATTGACCCGTATCGGCAGCGCATGGCTGGCATCGGCAAGCAGGATGACCCGGCTGGAATACGCCGATACCGAGGTCACCTGGCCGACCACGCCGGTGGCATCAATCACCGGCTGGCCCACATAGGCCCCGTTGCGCCGCCCGCGATCGACCACCATGCGCTGGCTGAACGGGTCACTGTCCAGCGATATAAGCTCAGCGGTCATATAGGCGATGTCGCGCTTTTGCGCGGCGTCCAGCAAACGGCGCAGCTCGGCGTTTTCCGCCTGGAGGCTCGCCATGCGCTGGGCGCGACGCGACAAAGTCAGCATGTTTTCTCGCAGCCGGCGATTTTCCTCCATCAGCGCCTGCTGTTCAGAAAACGCCACGGTGCCCCAGCTGAGCAGATCGCTTGGCACGCTTACAACCCACTGCACCGGTGCCACCACGGTAGAAAGCTGGGCGCGCAGGGTTTCCATACGGGTAAAGTGCTGATCGGCGAACATCAGCGCGCTTGCCGCCAGCACGCAAAAAAACAGCCGGTAGCCCGGTATGTACCCGTCGGAAAACAGCGGTTTGATAAAACAGCCCTCCGCGCAGACGCCGACGCGACTAGTCGCTCGACAACAGCTCGAAGGTGTGCTGGTCGATCATTTCCAGCGCCTTGCCGCCGCCGCGTGCCACACAGGATAGCGGGTCTTCGGCAATAATCACCGGCAGGCCGGTCTCTTCGGCAATCAGTTTATCCAGATCGCGCAGCATGGCGCCGCCGCCGGTGAGCACCAGGCCGTGCTCGGCGATATCCGAGGCCAGCTCCGGCGGGGACTGCTCCAGCGCACTTTTGATCGCCGAGACAATCGCCACCAGGGTGTCCTGTAGCGCTTCGAGGATTTCGTGGGAGTTCAGCGTAAAGCTGCGCGGCACGCCTTCGGCCAGGTTGCGCCCGCGCACGTCGATTTCGCGCTGCTCGCTGCCGGGATAGGCGCAGCCGATTTCTTCTTTGATACGCTCAGCGGTCGCTTCACCGATGAGGCTGCCGTAGTAGCGGCGCACATGCCCGGTAATCGCCTCGTCGAAGCGGTCGCCGCCCACGCGAATGGACTCTGAATACACCACGCCGTTAAGCGAGATGATGGCAATTTCGGTCGTGCCGCCGCCGACGTCGACCACCATCGAGCCCTGGGCCTCTTCAATGGGCAGCCCGGCACCGATAGCCGCCGCCATGGGCTCCTCGATCAGAAACACTTCCCGGGCGCCGGCGCCTTCGGCGGATTCGCGAATGGCGCGACGCTCCACCTGGGTCGACATGCACGGCACGCATACCAGCACCCGCGGGCTCGGCGTCAAAAACGTGCTCTGGTGCACCTTGCGAATAAAGTGCTGGAGCATCTGCTCGGTGACGGTAAAATCGGCAATGACGCCGTCCTTCATCGGACGGATTGCGGTAATATTGCCCGGCGTACGCCCCAGCATGCGCTTGGCATCGGCGCCGACGGAGGCCACGCTGCGCATCGTGCCGGCCTGGCGAATGGCGACGACGGATGGCTCATCGAGAACGATGCCGCGCCCGCGTACATAAATCAGTGTGTTGGCCGTACCCAGGTCGATCGACAGATCGCTGGAAAACAGCCCCCTCAAACGTTTGAACATGAATGTTATTACCTAGTGCTGACCGGGAACCCTGTGCGGGGGCAAACGGTATCACCGCATCCCCGTGGCGGCAACAGCGCAGCGTCCCGCCACTGCCCGCCGGCCCCCAGATATGCTACCTTTTGCGCCACTTCGGTACCCGGGCGAGACGTGCTTGCCGCCCGGGCAATACCGCTTCGCCATCCGGCCGCGCAGCCGCGCGCCGTCATCTCGTTGCATGAGGACACCTTGATCATGGCACTGCAACACACCCATGTACGCCGAGCGGCCCACCTGGCCCGGCTCGATATAAGCGACGCTCAGGCCGAGCGCTTTGTAGACGACCTGAGCCGCATGCTTGACATGGTCGATCAGCTGCAAAGCATCGACACCGAAGGCGTCGCCCCGCTGCTGCATCCGCTTGACGCCACGCAGCGCCTGCGCGCCGACGACGTTACCGAAAGCGACCAGCGCGAGCGCTTCCAGCGCCTGGCACCGGCCACGGAAAACGGCCTTTATCTGGTGCCGCGGGTGGTGGAATAGCCCTGCTGCACCCCGTTTGTCACCCCGTTACCTTTTTCTCAACGGAGTTTGTGGGCCATGTCTGACCACACTGCTGACCCCTTTGCGCCTACCGTCACCTCGCTTGCCGCCGCACTCAAGCGCGGTGACGTCTCAAGCCGCGAGCTTGCCACCGACTGCCTCAAGCGTATCGAGCGGGCCGAGCCTGCGCTGAACAGCTTCATCAGCGTCACCGCCGAGCAGGCGCTGGCCGCCGCCGATGCCGCCGACCGGGCCCGGGCCGACGGTCGCGCCGGCTTTCTTACCGGCGTGCCGCTGGCGTTCAAGGACATCTTTTGTACCCGAGACGTCAAAACCTCCTGCGGCTCGAAGATGCTCGACAACTTTATCGCCCCCTACAGCGCCACCGCAGTACAAAAGCTTGACGCTGCCGGCTGTGTCAGCCTTGGCAAGACCAACATGGACGAGTTCGCCATGGGCTCGTCCAACGAATCCAGCTATTACGGTGCGGTGAAAAACCCCTGGGATCTCACCGCCGTTCCCGGCGGCTCCTCCGGCGGCAGCGCCGCGGCCGTGGCGGCGGGGCTTGTCCCGGCAACGCTTGGCACCGACACCGGCGGCTCGATCCGCCAGCCGGCGGCGTTTTGCGGCATTACCGGGCTCAAACCCACCTACGGGCGCATCTCGCGCTACGGCATCATCGCCTACGCTTCGAGTCTGGATCAGGCCGGGCCCATGGCCCGCACCGCCGAGGACTGCGCCCACCTGCTCGGCGCCATCGCCGGCCACGACCCGCGCGACTCCACCAGCGCGCCCCACGCGGTACCCGACTACGCCGCCGAGCTTGACGCCCCGCTTACCGGGCTGAAAATCGGCCTGCCCCGGGAATACTTCGGTGACGGGCTGGACCCGGCGGCCGCTCATGCGGTGAACGAGGCGGTCAAGGTCTATGAATCGCTGGGGGCAACGGTGCGCGACGTGAGCCTGCCCCACACCCGCTACGCCACCTCGGCCTACTACGTCATCGCCCCGGCGGAGGCGTCGTCGAACCTGGCACGCTTTGACGGCGTGCGCTTCGGCCACCGCTGCGACAGCCCGGAAGACCTGATCGATCTGTACAAGCGCTCTCGGGCCGAAGGCTTCGGCGAAGAGGTCAAGCGGCGCATCCTCATCGGCACGCATACGCTGTCCGAGGGTTTCTTCGACGCCTACTACATTAAAGCGCAGAAAGTCCGCCGACTGATCCGCCAGGATTTTCTCGACGCCTTTGACCAGGTCGACGTGCTCATGGGGCCGACGTCGCCCACCCCGGCGTTTGATCTCGGCGCGCAGAAAGACCCGGTATCCATGTACTTGCAGGATATCTACACCATCGCTGTCAACCTTGCGGGCATTCCCGGCATCAGCGTGCCGGCCGGCTTTTCCGGCGCCCGCCCGGTAGGCCTGCAGATTCTCGGGGCCCACTTTAGTGAAGCCCGGCTGCTCAACGTCGCCCATCGGTTTCAGCAGGCCACCGACTGGCACCGGCAGCGTCCCGCTTTCGCCAAGGAGATCGTCTGATGCAATGGGAAACCGTGATTGGACTTGAGGTCCACGTCCAGCTCGCCACGCGCTCGAAGATTTTCTCCGGCGCCTCCACCGCCTTCGGCGCCGAGCCCAACCGCCAGGCCTCGGCCGTGGATCTGGGGCTGCCCGGCACCCTGCCGGTGCTCAACGAACAGGCCGTGGCCATGGCCGTGCAGTTTGGCCTGGGCATCAACGCCGAGATCGCCGAGACGTCGGTGTTTGACCGCAAGAACTACTTCTATGCCGATCTGCCCAAGGGCTATCAGACCAGCCAGATGTATCACCCCATCGTCGGTTCCGGCGAGGTGGAGATCACCCTGGATAACGACGTCACCCGGCGCATCGGCATTCATCACGCGCATCTGGAAGAAGACGCCGGCAAGTCGCTGCATGAAAGCTTCAGCGACGAGACCGGCCGGGAAATGACCGGCATCGATTTAAACCGCGCCGGCACGCCGCTTTTGGAAATCGTCTCCGAGCCGGACATGCGCTCGGCGAAAGAGGCTTCGGCCTATCTGCGAGCCATCCACGCCATTGTGACCTATCTGGGCATTTCCGACGGCAACATGGCCGAAGGCTCCATGCGCTGCGACGTCAACGTCTCGGTGCGCCCCAAGGGTCAAGCCACCTTCGGCACCCGGGCGGAAATCAAAAACGTCAACTCTTTCCGCTTTGTCGAGCAGGCCATCGCCTTTGAAGCGGAGCGCCAGATCGAGCTGATCGAGGACGGCGGCGAGGTCGTACAGGAAACCCGCCTGTTTGACCCCGACCGCCACGAAACCCGCAGCATGCGCACCAAGGAAGAAGCCAACGACTATCGCTACTTCCCCTGCCCGGACCTTTTGCCCGTGGTGCTCGATCAGGCCTATATCGACCGGCTGCGCGACACCCTGCCGGAGCTTCCCGCCGCCAAGCGCGCGCGTTTTGAAGGCGAACTTGGGCTTTCCGCCTACGATGCCGGGGTCATTGCCTCAAGCCGGGCCATGGCCGACTACTTTGAAGAGGCCATGCACGTCTGCGGCGATGCCAAACAGGCGGCCAACTGGGTGCAGGGCGAGCTTTCCGCCGCGCTCAAGCGCGAACATCTGGACGTGGCCCAAAGCCCGGTAACCGCCCGCCAGCTCGGCGAGCTGATCGCCCGGGTGAAAGACGCCACCGTCAGCGGCAAGGCCGCCAAGCAGGTGTTTCAGGCGCTGTGGGACGGCCAGGGCCAAAGCGCCGATGACATCATTGACGCCAAAGGGCTCAAGCAAGTCACCGACACCGGCGCGATAGACAAAATGATCGACGAGGTGATCGCTTCAAGCCCCAAACAGGTGGCCCAGTACGTCGAGGCCGAGCCTGACAAGCGCGGCAAGATGATCGGCTACTTTGTCGGCCAGGTCATGAAGGCCTCGCGCGGCACGGCCAACCCTCAGCAGGTCAACCAGCGGCTGACCGAAAAGCTCGACGCGCGGCGATAACCCTTACGGCGCGCTGAACGTCACCTGCCGGGCGCAGCCGGCGGCCCAGACGTCGGCATCAAGCTCGGCGATGCCGGCGGTGGGAAACGCCCGGCCCTGATCTTCACGGCCTTCCACCAAAAGCCCGGCCAGCGCGCCGACCAGCGGCATGTGGCTTACCACCAGCAGATTGCCCGGCTGGTTGGCCAGCCAGTCACAAAACGCCCGGGGCGAATCTTCCGGGGTAATCCCGGACAGGGTTTCCACGGCCACGCCAAGGGCCTGCCCCATCACGGCGGCCGTTTGCCGCGCTCTGACGTAGGGGCTGGTGACGATGCGCGTCACCGGCAAGGCCTGTGTCTCACAGCGCCGGGCCAGCCGGTCTGCCATATCCGCTACTTGCCTTTTGCCGTGCGGCGTCAGCTCGCGGGCGCTGTCCGGCGCTGTATCGCCGGCTTCGCCGTGGCGCATGATCCATAGTCGACTCATGGTCTCTCTCCTTTATGTTCGCTGCCGGCCGAACGCTGATGCGCTTTTTTCACTTCTGAGCGCGGCAGCACAAACTCCACATCAGAGCTTTGCTCGCCGGTCATCAGCCCCACGGCCATCTGCTTGGCCGGCACGCCCTGAAACAGCACGCGCTCCAGCCCTTCGGCCAGCGGCATATACACGCCGATTTCCGCGGCCTTGGCACACACCAGGCGCACGGTGTTAACCCCTTCGGCTACCTGGCCCAGAGCATCCACGGCTTCTTCCAGCGTGCGGCCTTCGCCCATGGCGTAGCCCACGCGATAGTTGCGCGACAAACTCGACGAGCACGTCACGATCAAATCACCCACGCCGGAAAGGCCGAGAAACGTCATGGGGTTGGCGCCCTGGGCCACGGCAAAGCGGCTCATTTCCGCCAGCGCCCGGGTCATCAGCATGCTGCGGGTGTTTTCGCCCATGCCCAGTGCCGCCGCCATGCCCGCGGCAATGGCGTAGATGTTTTTCAGCGCCCCGCCAAGCTCCACGCCGTGGCGGTCGCTGCTGGCGTAGACGCGAAAATACCCGCAGCTGAGCACCTGCTGCACCCGGGTGCGCGTCTGGGCGTCGGCGCTGGCTACCACCGTGGCGGTAAGCTGCTTGTCGGCAATCTCCGAGGCCAGGTTGGGCCCGGCAATCACGCCGATGTGGGCAAAGCCGGTTTCCTGCTCCAGCACCTGGCTCATGAGCATGAAGCTGTCAGATTCGATGCCTTTGGTGGTGCTCACCAGAATCTGCTCCGGGCGCAGCCACTGTTTGGCGGTTTGCACCACCTGGCGAAACGCCTTGGAAGGAATCGCGATCAGCACCAGCTCGGCCCCTTCCAGCACCGCCTGCATGTCGGTGGACGCCTGCACCGCCGGGTTGATGGCATAGTCGGGCAAATAGCGCCCGTTGCGGTGTTCGCGATTGATCTGCTCGACCAGTGCAGCGTCGCGCATCCACTGGCGCACCGCGGCGCCGTTGTCCGCCGCGATGCTTGATAGCGCGGTGCCGAAGCTGCCGCCGCCCAGCACCGCGACCTTGATTTGCTGTTCTGCCATAAAGGTGTCCTAGCGCAGTTGTCGTGGCTCAACACTGTAACAAACGCGCCGAGCCGGCGCGTCGGCAAAAAAACGGCCCGCCAGGAACACCTGACGGGCCGCGTTTAGCATCAAGCAGTTTACGCGGTCAGCACTGCGTTGAGCCGCTTCACGTAGGCCGCCGGGTCATCCAGGTGGCCGCCTTCGGCGATAATCGCTTGATCCAGCAGGATATGCGCCAAGTCGTTAAAGGTATCGCCGTCAGCGCCTTCCAGACGCGTTACCAGCGTATGATCCGGGTTGAGCTCAAGGATGGGCTTGACCTCGGGCAGCGGCTGGCCGGCGGCTTCCATGATGCGACGCATCTGAAAGCCCATCTCGTGCTCGGGCAGCACCACGCAGGCCGGCGAGGCGGTCAGGCGATGGGTGACCTTGACCTCCTGGACGCTTTCGCCCAGCGCTTCCTGCACGCGCTTGACCAGCTCTTCCTTGGCCTTGGCGGTTTCTTCCTGGGCTTTCTTTTCCTCTTCGTCTTCCACCTCGCCCAGATCCAGCTCGCCTTTGGCCACGTCGGTCAGCGACTTGCCGTCAAACTCGGTGAGATGGCTCATCAGCCACTCGTCAACGCGATCGGAAAGCAGCAGCACCTCAATGCCCTTTTTGCGGAAGATTTCCAGGTGCGGGCTGTTTTTCGCCGCGTTAAAGCCGTCGGCGACAATGTAGTAGATCTTCTGCTGGCCTTCCTTCATGCGCTCAACGTAGTCGGCAAGGGACTGATCCTGAGTGGCGCTGTCGGTATGGGTGGAAGAAAAGCGCAGCAGGCCGGCGATTTTTTCGCGGTTGCTCGGGTCCTCGCCGGGCCCTTCCTTGAGCACGCTGCCAAAGGTGTTCCAGAACGTCTGGTAGGCCTCGCTATCCTTGCTATCCTTGGCCAGCTTTTTCAGCATGTCCAGGCTGCGCTTGGTCAGCGCGCTTTTGATCTTGTCGACCTGGGGGTCCTGCTGGAGGATCTCCCGGGAGACGTTGAGCGACAGATCGCGCGTGTCCAGCACGCCCTTGATAAAGCGCAGGTACAGCGGCAGGAACTGCTCGGCGTCGTCCATGATGAACACGCGCTGAACGTAGAGCTTCACCCCGCGGGCGCCGTCACGCTCGTAGAGGTCAAACGGCGCGCGACCGGGCACGTACAGAAGGCTGGTATATTCCAGCTTGCCTTCGACCTTGTTGTGGCTCCAGGTCAGCGGATCGGAGAAGTCGTGGGCGACGTGCTTGTAAAACGCCTTGTACTCGTCGTCGGTGATCTCGCCTTTGGGCCGTACCCACAGCGCGGTGGCTTCGTTGACGGTTTCCCAGGTGGTGACTTCGCTGCCCTCGACGTCGTTGCCGTCGTCGTCCTTGGCGGTTTCCGTTTTGGGCATTTTCACCGGCACTTCGATGTGATCGGAGTAGGTGCGTACCAGGTGCTGCAGGCGGGAATCGTCGGCAAATTCCCGGGCGTTGTCTTTCAGGTGCAGGACAATTTCGGTGCCGTGCGCTTCGCGCTCAAGCTCACCGATGGTGAACTCGCCCTCACCGGCCGAGCGCCACTCCACGCCTTTTGCAGCGTCGGTGCCGGCCTTGCGGGTACGCACGGTCACTTCATCGGCGACGATGAAGCTGGAATAAAAGCCCACGCCGAACTGGCCGATCAGCCGCGCGTCTTTTTGCTGTTCGCCGGAAAGCTGCTGTAAAAACTCCGCGGTGCCGCTTTTGGCAATGGTGCCCAGGTTATTGATCACGTCGTCGCGATCCATGCCGATACCGTTGTCGCGCACGGTGACGGTGCCGGCGTTGCTGTCGTGCTCGATTTCGATGCGCAGCTCGCTGTCGCCTTCGTACAGCGCATCGTTGTCAAGCGCGGCGTAGCGCAGCTTGTCGCAGGCATCGGCAGCGTTGGAAATCAGCTCGCGCAAAAAAATCTCGCGGTTGGAGTAAAGCGAGTTGATCATCAGGTTCAGCAGCTGCTTGACTTCTGTCTGAAAGCCCAGCGTTTCTTCTCTGGTTGCGGTGGTCATTGTCAGCCCTCGGATCGCTGTCGTTTCAACCGGCCGCGCGATTGGCGCACGGCATGGAAAAGGTGTGACGCAGATATGGGGCTGGCCAGCCGGTTTTCAAGACACTTTTCGCTGCGTGCCCGGTTTGCCTATGACCGCGCTTGCCAGGCGCGATACGCTTCCAGCTGCTCATCGATACGCGCCAGCAGCCAGCTGACGATGAGCGCGTCATCCACCAGGCCAAACGGCAGGATGAAATCCGGAACCAGGTCAAACGGCATCAGCAGGTAGCCCGCCGCACCGAGCATCAGCGCGAACGCCTTCCACGGCACCGGACGGTAGCGCCCGGCCAGCACGTCGCAGGTCATGGGCATGAAAAGCCGCAGCCCGCGGGCAATGCGTGGCAGTATCCAGGCCCGGGACTTCAGCCGGCGCCAGCGGTTGGGGGATAAAAATGCCATCTGCCATCTCCTGGTGGTAATCGACGACGGCCGGCCTTCGCATGCCGGCGCGTCTCGCCGTATGATCCGGGTAGCCTACCCGCCAACTTGCCGGCTGTGCCTCGGTGGCTTTTAACGTCACCGCAAGCCCCGGTTTTTGATGCAAGGAGCCCCATGCACGCTTTACGACGCTGCCTTTCCGACCGCGCCCCGATTGTCGGGCTTGCCGCCCTACTGCTGGCCGGCTTAGCCGCACCGGCGCAGGCTACCTCTGACGCCGCCATGCGCGAAGCGCTGGCGGCTGCCCGGGAAGAGCGGTTTGACGCCATTGATGCCAGCGCCGTGGCCGGGCACAGGCTGCGCAGCTACATCGACTATCACCGGCTGCGCGCCGCCCTGCCCGGTGCTTCTCCCGAGCGGGTCAACCGTTTTATTGCGGATAACGCCGACTCGCCGCTGGCTGAATGGATGCGCGGCCGGGCCATTACCGCCTACGGCGAGGCCGAGCAGTTCGACGCGCTGCTTGCCGTGGCCGACGGCGAGCCGGCCGGCGCAACCCGGCGCTGCCACTACTATACCGCGCTGCTGGAAAACGACGCGACCCGGGCCCATGAAGGCGGCCGCACCCTGTGGCATACCGGCCACTCGCGCCCGGCCGCCTGTGACCCGCTGTTTGACCGCCTGCGCGCGCGCGGCGTGATCGACGCCCGAGCCGTTTGGGAACGCGCCATGCTAGCCTGGCAGGCCGGCAACAGCCGATTGATGGACTACCTGCTGGCCATGCTCGACAAGCGCTGGCACACCGCCGTCACCACGGCAGAAAAGGCGCGGGAAACGCCCCGACGCCTGCGCCAGGCGCCGGACTGCCTGGGGCCTCGCTGCGCGGCCACGGACGGCTTTTATCGCGCCGCCATGGCGCGTCTGATCCGTGACGACACCCAGGCCGCCTTTGACGGCTGGCACAGCATCGCCTCGCGCATCACCGTCACATCCGCCGCACGGCGCACCATTGAAGAAGAGCTGGCGTTTTATGCGCTGGTGCGCGAAACGCCCGGCACGCTTGACTGGGTAGATAGCGTGCTGCCCACCCTGGACAGCGAACGGCTGCGCGAACTGCGCGTACGCCGGGCGCTGGCCGAGCGCGCCTGGCGCGACGTGCGCCGCTGGATCGACTCAATGCCCGCCGACGAGCGAGAAAAAAGCCGCTGGCAGTACTGGCTGGCCCGGGCCGGCGAACAGCTCGGCGATAACGCCGCGGCGCAAGCGCACTACCGACGTGCCGCCGGCGAGCGCAACTTTTACGGCTTTGCCGCCGCCGACCGGCTGGGCCAGCCCTACGCTTTCAATATGGCGCGCTACGACGTTGACGACGCCACCCGCGAACGCATCGCCGCCCTGCCGATGGTGCAGCGCACCCACGCGCTGATGGACATTAGCGAGCCGGGCCTTGCCACCAGCGAGTGGCTGCACGCCGTACGCCGCGCCTCGCCACAGCGCGCCCGAGCGCTTGGGGCCTACGCCGCGCAGCAGGCGCGCACGGGCCACGAGAGCTGGCCGGCGCGGCTGGTGCAGACCACCATCGCCGGCGAGATGTGGGACGCGCTGGCATGGCGCTTTCCCCGGGCATACAACGACGCCTTCACCCGCGCAGCCCGCCACAACAACGTGGATGCCTACCTGCTGATGGCCATTGCCCGGCGCGAAAGCGCCTATAACCCTCGCGTGCGCTCGCCGGCCGGGGCGCTGGGCCTGATGCAGCTGATGCCCGGCACCGCCCGGGACGTTAGCCGCGCTTTGGGCCTTGACGCCCCGGATACCTACGATGTGCTCGACCCGGCCCTCAACGTGCGCCTGGGCAGCGCCTACTTCAGCGAGACGCTTGCCCGCTACCGGGGCAACCGGCTGGCAGCAATCGCTGCGTACAATGCCGGCCCCGGCCGGGTGGATCTCTGGCTGGATGAACACCGCGCCGAGTCGTTTGATCTGTTTGTCGAGGCCATTCCGTATCGCGAAACGCGCCATTACGTTCAGGCCGTGCTGACCTACCGGGTCATTTTTCAGCACTTAGCCCAGGACGCTGACGACGGCGCGACCCTGCTGCATCCGGCAGAAAAACAGGCGCGCTATCACCCCTCGCTCATCGCCGCCGACAACGGCTAGCCTGTGACGCCCGGCTCACACCGGGCGCCGCTCAAGCGCCAGCTTGATGCCAAAGGCGATCAGCACGCTGCCGGTCAGCCCGTTAAGCATGCGCGCCACGCGCGCGCTTGCCAGAAAGCGCCCGGCGCGGCCCACCAGCAGCGCCACGGTAATCTGCCAGGCGTTGGCAATCATAAAGTGCACGCCGGCAAGCCACAGCGACTTGGCCAGCGCCGGGTCTTCAGGCGCGATGAACTGCGGTAAAAACGCCATGTAAAACACCACGGTCTTGGGGTTCAAGACGTTGGACACAAACCCTTCGCGCGCTGACTGCCGGCGTTTGGCCGACCCCTGCATACCGACGCTGCCGGCCGGCGCCAGGGCCTGCCCTCGGCGCACGGCACGCAGGCTGTTCATGCCCAGCCACACCAGATACGCCGCCCCGGCCCATTTCAGCGCGGCAAACGCCGTCGCCGACTGCAGCAACACAAGGGAAATGCCCAGCGCCGACACCGCCGCGTGAATAAACAGCCCGCAGCAAATGGCCAGACTGGTCACCACCCCGTCCCCGACGCCGCCGCGGGCGGTATTGCGGATGACCAGCAGCGTATCCACGCCGGGCGTCAGCGACAGCAAGGTGATGGCCACCACAAAAGCGCCGAACTGCCCGTCAATCAGCCCCCAACTCGCCATCTCAACGCCTCCCGTGTGGCATGCCAAAATCGTTTTGCAGGCACTTTACGTCTTGGCCTTTTACCTCTACATTGGATTTGGCGATAAGGCAAAAGCGCCTTCGCCGGATAACTCAGCATGCAAGGAAATCGATAATGGCAACCGGTACTGTAAAGTGGTTCAACGACACCAAAGGTTACGGCTTCATCTCTCCGGATGACGGCGGTGACGATCTGTTCGCCCACTTTTCTGAAATTCAGGCTGAAGGCTTCAAGTCCTTGCAGGACGGCCAGAAAGTCAGCTTTGAAGTCACCCAGGGCAAAAAAGGCCTGCAGGCCTCAAACATTCAGGCCCACTGATTCCCGGGCTGACGCCTGAGAAACAAAGCGCCTGCAAACGCCCCGACATTGCACAAGCCCGCCTTTCCGGCGGGCTTTTTTTTACCGTTTCCCATTCACGTCACTCGGCCCTGCGCGCGCCGTCTCCAACGGTCGGCGTGGCCGGATCCTTGGCCGTTTCCACGTCCTGCTGCTCTAGCTGCTCGTACTGCTTTTGCAGCTCCTTCTGGGTTTTTTCAAAGCGCCGCTCGGCGTCTTCGATCAGCTTGTCCACCTCGGAGGTCCCCAGCTCGCCGTCAAGCGTGCCCGGCGCGGTTGTCGGCTCGATGCTGAGCTCTTCATCGGGCAGGGTGACGTCCTTTTCCACGGGCATGCCGCTGTCACCCGCAGCGCCGGCTTCGCCGGGCAGTGGTTCCACCGTCGGCGCCTGCTGTTCGGCCTGTTCGAACTGCGCTTTCAGCTCCTGCTCGGCCTGTTCAAAGCGCCGGTCAATATCGCTGATGACCTCGTCTACGTCAGACGCCGTGACTTCGCCCGGCAGGGTGGCGTCTTCATCGTTGAGCACGGCGTCCGGATCCGCCGACAGCGTGTCGTCATCGGCGCTGACGTCTTCTGCCGGCATTTCAGCGCCGCGGCCGGCATCGCCGGCTTCGTTGGCTTTTGCTACAGCGCCTTTCTGGGGGGCTGATGCGTCGCCGGCCTGCGCCGCGTCGCTTTTTTGCGCAGCGTCGCTGGCTTTTGTGGCCTTATCGGACCTTGTCTGCGCCGGCGTCTCGTCGCCGGCGCCGGGCGCGGGCGCTTGCTCATCGCTGCAGGCGCTCAGCAGCAGCGCCGCGGTGATCAGCGCAGGCATCCAAAAACGGTTTGACATGGCGGTATTCTCCTTACCGTGCGAAAAGTGAAGAGGGGTCGCGCTGCGTATCTGCCGCGCTATGGTCAAGGCTGGCATCCGTTTGCGTATCCGGCATTGGCTTTTGTGGCCTATCGTCGCCGTCGTCGTTATCGGCCAGAGAAGCCGGCGTGCGTGCTACCAGCAGCGAAGAGTCTTCGGGCATGGCCAGGCGCAGCGCCAGCGGCACCACCTCAGCAGAAAAAGCGTCGAAGCGGTGTGCTTCGCCGTCCAGCGTCAGCGGCCAGGCGGGATGGCTGGGGTCGGTGCTGACCGAAAGCTTGGACACCGGCAGATAGCGCACAAACCGCCCCCGGGCAGGGAATTGGCGCAGCTCGCGGATCAGCTGCGGCAGATCCTGAAACGAGGTAAAGTTCTTGACCAGCAGCATATCCAGATAGCCGTCGTTGATTTTCGCCCGGGGGGCCAGCACCTGGCCGCCGCCGGACTGACGCGCATTGCCCAGCGCTACCAGCAAAAAAGCCGCCTTCTCTTCGCAGGTGTCCCAGTTCAGCGTGCCCTCATAGCTGCGGTGGCGCCAGGTCTTGAAAGCGCCCATGACCGAGTAGGCCGCCCCGCCCAGCAGTTTTTTGAGCAGCTTGGGCGTGCTTGAGGTCACTTCGGCGCCAAAGCCGCCGGTGGCCATATTGAGGTAGTACTGGTCAACGCCCTTGCCCCGGCCGGCAGCCGAAATCCGCACAACGTCCACCGGCTGGGTATCCCAGCGGCAGATTTTTTGCAGCGCCGCGTAGGGTTCCAGCGGAAGCCCCAGCGAGCGGGCAAAATCGTTGGCGCTGCCCAGCGGTACAATGCCCAGCGCCGGACGCTTTTCCCGGGGCAGGCGCATCAGGCCGTTAACCACTTCGTTCACCGTCCCGTCGCCGCCGCCGGCAATCACGTGGGTGGCGCCGTGGTCTACCGAGGCCTCGGCAAACAGCCCCGCGTCGCCGGCCTCCCAGGTGGCATAAACAATCAGCGCCATGCCCGCCCGGCGCTTTTTCGCGACGGCGGCACGCAGCGCCGGGTCACCGGCAGACTTGCCGTTTACTACCAGTACGTAACGCCGATTGATATCACTCACGGTGGCCTGTTTCACCTTTGTGTTCTTGTTGTGCCCTGCCGCCTGCGGCTTTTGGCCTTCAGCCCAGCGCTTTGCTCACCATCTCAAAGACGTTGGCCGACAGCGGGCGGTCCTTGATGCGTTCAAGCTCGGCTCGCATCAGCGACTGGCGCGTATCGTCAAAGCGACGCCAGCGCGTCAGCGGGGTCATCAGCCCGGCGGCCATTTCCGGATTCAGCCGGTCAAGCTCGATCACCGCATCGGCCAGCAACGTGTAGCCCGCGCCGTCCAGGCGGTGAAAGTTGACGCGGTTTTGCGCAAAGGTGCCCAGCAGCGCGCGCACCTTGTTGGGGTTTCTCAGCGAGAACGCCGGATGCGCCATCAGGTACTTGACCCGATCCAGCACCTCAGCCTGAGGGCGCGATACCTGCAGGCTGAACCATTGATCCATGACCAGCGGGTCGTGGGCCCACTTGTCGCCGAATGCCTTGAGCGCCGGGGCGGACAGGTCGTCGCGGCCGGAGTGCACCAGCAGCGTCAGCGCCTGGCGCACGTCGGTCATGTTGTGCCCGGCGTCAAACTGGGCCTGACAAAGCGCGATGCCCGCCTCGTCTTCAACGGCCATCAGATAGCCAAGCGCTACGTTTTTCAGGCTGCGCCGGCCGATCTGCTCGGGCGTCGGCGCGTAGGGCTCATCCGACTGGTTGGCCCGGTACAGCGTCTCGAACGCGTCGCGCAGGGCAAAGCCCAACGACTGGCGCACAAACTCTCGGGCGGCGTGGATGGCGTCCACGTCCACCAGCGGCTGATGCTCGGCAATGTAGGCCTCGGACGGCAGCCGCAGCATTTCGGCCAGCACCGCCTTGTCAGCGGCCGGCGCGTCAAGCAGCGTTCGGTAGGCGTCAACCACCCGGCTGTCCATGACCTTTTCCACGCCGTTGCGATGGGCGGCAATCAAGTCGTTGAGCGCCAGCATGGCCAACCGCTGGCTGGCTTCCCAGCGGTTGAAGCCGTCGCTGTCCTGGGTGAGCAAAAACGCCAGGTCTTCCCGGGAGTAGGGAAAGTGCAGCTTCACCGGCGCTGAAAAATGGCGCAGCAGCGACGGCGTGGGCGCCTCCGCCACGTCGGTAAAGACAAAGGTCTGCTCGGGCTCACGCAGATGAAGCACCGTATCGCAGCCGCGCTTTTCGCCGTCCAGGGTGAGCGTCAGATCATGGCCCGACTTGGTGCCGATCAGCCCCATGCGCACGGGAATGTGCAGCGGCTCCGGCGCCTGCTGCCCGGCCGTTGCCGGCGTGCGCTGGCGCAGGGTCAGGCGGTACTCGGCGTTGACGTAGTCGTACTCGCCGTGGGCGTCGATTTCCGGCGTGCCGGCCTGCTGATACCAGCGCATGAACTGGGATAAATCCTGGCCCGAGGTTTCCGCCATGCAGCCGACGAAGTCCTCGATGGTCACGGCCTGGCCGTCAAAGCGCTCGAAATACAGGTCGCTGCCCCGGCGGAAGGCGTCCCAGCCCACCAGGTTTTTCAGCATGCGTACCACTTCTGCCCCTTTTTCGTACACGGTCAGGGTGTAGAAGTTGGTAATCTCGATATAGCTTTCCGGGCGTACCGGGTGCGCCGTGGGGCCGGCGTCCTCGGCAAACTGGGCGGTGCGGAAAAACGCCACGTCCTGAATGCGCTTGAGCGCGGACGAGTTGCTGTCCGCGGTAAAGCTCTGATCGCGGAAGACGGTAAAGCCTTCTTTCAGCGACAGCTGGAACCAGTCGCGGCAGGTTACCCGGTTACCCGACCAGTTGTGGAAATACTCGTGGGCGACAATGCCTTCGACCTGCTGAAAAGCACCGTCGGTGGCGGTGTCCGGGTGGGTCAGCACCGCCGCGGCGTTGAAGATATTGAGCCCCTTGTTTTCCATGGCGCCCATGTTGAAGTCGTTGACGGCGACGATCATGAAGCGGTCCAGATCGTATTCACGGCCGTAGCGCTCTTCGTCCCAGCGCATGGCGCGCTTGAGCGAGGCCATGGCGTGGTCGGTCTTGCCCAGGTTTTCTTCTTCCACCCAGATCTGCAGCGTCACGTCGCGCCCGCTCATGGTGGTAAAGCGGTCTTCCACGCATGCAAGATCCCCCGCCACCAAGGCAAACAGGTACGCAGGCTTGGGGTGCGGGTCTTCCCAGGTGACAAAGTGGCGCCCGCCGTCAAGCTCGCCGCGCTCCACCGGGTTGCCGTTGGCCAGCAGCACCGGCTCGCGGCGGGCGTCGCCGATCACGGTCACGCGAAACACGGCCATCACATCCGGGCGGTCGGGATAGAAAGTAATCCGGCGAAAGCCCTCGGCCTCGCACTGGGTGCAGTACATGCCGTTTGACTGATAGAGCCCTTCCAGGGCGGTGTTGGCCTCGGGGGCTATGCGCACCCGGGTTTCCAGGGTAAACGCCGCGGGCACCGCATCAATGGTCAGGCCTTTGTCGTTTTGGCGGTACGCGTCGTCGGCCAGAGGTTCGCCGTCGATGGATACGGCTTCAAGCGTGAGCTGCTCGCCGTGGAGATAAAGCGGCGTGCCGGCCTCGGCATCCGGGTGGCGTTCAACGGTCAGGCGCGCCTCTACGCAGGTGCGGGCAGGGTCAAGGTCAAACGTCAGCGCGGTGTGGGTTACGCGATAGGCGGGCGGCTGATAGTCGCTTAAATAAACCGGCTGCGGCTGTGACATAGCGAATGACTCCTTGTTGGCACCGACCAAAGATAGCCGACGGCAATGCAGTGGTAGTGAAAAAAATCGGCAAACAAAAGCGCCGCCGCTGACAGCGCGGCAGCAGCGGGCAGGTCTCAGTCACGAAAGTTGTCGAACTGCAGCGGCAAATCGGGGCCTTCCTCGCTGCGCAGAAGCGCCATGACGCCCTGCAAATCGTCGCGCTTTTTGCCCGTCACGCGGATTTTCTCGCCCTGAATCTGGGCCTGCACCTTGGCTTTGGTTGCTTTGATGCGCTTGACGATATCCTTGGCATCGGCCTGCTCAAGCCCTTGTTTGAGCTCGACAGTCTGGCGCGCCTTGACGCCGGACAGCTCCGGCTCCTTGACGTCCATGCAGCGCGCGTCAATGCCGCGGGCAATCAGCCGGCCGCGCAGCATATCCAGCATCTGCTGGAGCTGAAAGTCGGCTTCGGCCTCAAGCGCCACGCTTTCCCCTTCAAGGGTGAAGTGGGCGTCCACGCCGCGAAAATCAAAGCGGGTCTGGACTTCGCGATTGGCCTGGTCCACGGCGTTGGTGGCTTCGTGGCGGTCAAACTCAGATACGATATCAAACGAGGGCATACGGTATTCCTGAAAAGAGGCGGCTTCACATTCTAGAGCAGCCGCCCTGCTGCCTGCCAATTTCGTTAGCTGTCTATCGGTTGGCCGGCAGCGATTATACAAACCTTGTCCAGCACGCGTGCATGGCCTAGGCTACGGCGCCCAACCACCATCACCTGGAGACACCATGAGCGATCGCGATACGCGCCATAAAGCCTCGATGCAAAAACTCAAGGCGCGGGTGGACGAAAAAGTCGCCAACGCCACCGAGCAGCGCGGCCTGATCATCGTCAACACCGGCAACGGCAAGGGCAAGACCACCGCCGCCTGGGGCACCGTGACCCGGGCACTGGGCTATGGCTACAGGGTGGGCGTGGTGCAGTTCATCAAAGGGCTTTGGGAGTGCGGCGAGCGCAACCGCCTGGAAGACGACCCCAATCTTGACATCGCCATCATGGCCACGGGGTTTACCTGGGATACCCAGAATCGCGCCGCCGACACCCAGGCCTGTAAGGAAGTCTGGGAGGACGCCGCGCGGATGCTGGCCGACCCCGAAGTCTATCTGGTGGTGCTCGATGAGATTACCTACATGCTCAAGTTCGGCTATCTGGATATCGACACCGTCAGGGAGGCGCTAAAAAACCGCCCCCGTGAACAAACCGTGATCGTCACCGGGCGCAACGCCCACCGCGATATTGTCGCCATGGCCGATACCGTCACCGACATGCAGGAAGTACGCCATGCCTTTAGCGACGGTATTCAGGCCCGGCGAGGCATTGACTTCTAAACCGGCAGACGCGCCTCGCTGGTCGCCCCATACGCCGCCGGCCTCTTGCGAGGCCGGCTTTTCTGATGGGCCGCGGCTGTCCGGCGCCGTGTCGCCTACTCGCCGAAAGGGTTACGCAGCACGATGGTTTCCACGCGGTCCGGGCCGGTGGAGATCACATCAATACTGGTGCCGATCTGCTCTTCCAGAAAGCTGATGTAGGACCGGGCGTTGGCCGGCAGGTCTTCGACGCGCTTGACGCCCAGGGTCGACGCCTGCCAGCCCGGCAGATCCTGATACAAAGGCTCAATGGCCTCATAGCCCTCGCAGTCCACCGGGTTATCCAGCACGTCGCCGTCCTTGCTGCGATAGCCCACGCACACCCGAATGGTTTCCAGCCCGTCCAGCACGTCAAGCTTGGTCAGGCACAGCCCGGAAATCGAGTTGATCTGCACGGAATGGCGCAGCGCCACGGCGTCAAACCAGCCGCAGCGCCGTGCGCGCCCGGTGGTGGCACCGAACTCGTGGCCTTTCTCTGCCAGGTGACGGCCGTAATCGTCAAACAGCTCCGTGGGAAACGGGCCGGACCCCACCCGCGTGGTGTAGGCCTTGGTAATGCCCAGCACGTAGTCCAGGTACAAAGGCCCCACCCCGGAGCCGGTTGCGGTGCCGCCGGCGGTGGTGTTGGAGCTGGTAACAAACGGGTAGGTGCCGTGGTCGATGTCCAGCAGCGAGCCCTGAGCACCCTCGAAGAGAATATTCTCGCCGTTTTTGCGCAGGCCGTGCACCAGGCTTACGGTGTCGCTGACCATCGGGCGCAGCTCGTCGGCCATGGCCATGGCGCTGTCCAGCACTTCCTGGAAATCTACCGCCGGCTCGCCGTGATAGCGCGTGAGCACGAAATTATGGTAGTCCAGCACTTCACCGAGCTTGGCGGCAAAGCGTTCGCGATGCAGCATATCACCCAGGCGCAGACCGCGGCGGGCCACCTTGTCCTCGTAGGCCGGGCCGATGCCGCGGCCGGTGGTGCCGATCTTGGCCACGCCCCGCGCCTTCTCCCGGGCCTGATCCAGACGCACGTGGTACGGCAAAATCAGCGGGCAGGCCGGCGACAGGCGCAGGCGCTGGCGCACCGGTACGCCCTTGGCTTCCAGCTCGTGAATTTCGTCAAGCAAGGCGTCGGGCGAGAGCACCACGCCGTTGCCGATCACGCAGGTCTTGTCGTCACGCAGGATGCCCGAAGGAATCAGGTGCAGGACAGTTTTTTCGCCGTCGATCACCAGCGTATGCCCGGCGTTGTGGCCGCCCTGAAAGCGCACCACCGCTGACGCCGATTCGGTGAGCAGATCCACGATCTTGCCCTTGCCTTCGTCACCCCACTGGGTGCCCAGTACTACGACATTCTTACCCATTATGCACTCGTCTCTTGTGTCAGGGCCGTTGGCTGCCAACGACCGTCGATAAGCTCAAGCCGGCGATCACAGCCGTGCGCCGCCGGCCCGGTGCGCTGCCCGGGCAGCGCCTGGATCACCCGTTCGCCCTGCTGGCGCAGCGCACTTACCGCATCGCGCAGGGCGTCGTCGGCCACGGCCGGTGCCAGAATCGCCCCCGGCGCGGGCGTTGCCTCGGCCAGCGTCGCCAGCTGTTTCAAATCCATGGAGAAGCCGGTGGCCGGGCGAGCGCGGCCGAAAGCGCGGCCGGTATCGTCATAGCGCCCGCCCTTGGCCAGCGCGTGGCCGTAGCCCGGTACGTAGGCGGCAAACATCATGCCGGTGTGGTACTGATAGCCGCGCAGCTCGGCCAGATCGACGTACAGCGATACCGCAAAGCGCGCGCGTACGCCTCGCTGCAGCGCATCGAGCTCGTCGAGTGCGGCCGTCACCGTGGCCGGCGCGCCGGCCAGAACGTCGCGGGCCCGCTCCAGCACGTTCACGTCGCCGTGCAGCTCGCCCAGCGCCATGAGCATGGCAGCCAGGGCGGGGTCGCTGACGCTGGCCGTCACCACCCGCTCGATCTCACCGGGGGATTTCAGCGCCAGCGCGGCAAACAGCGCGCGCTCTTGGTCGCGATCCAGCGCGGCCGCTTCCACCAGGCTGCGGTAGATACCAATGTGGCCAAGCGCCAGATGCATTTCATCGGCGCCGGCGGCGGCAAGGCTTGCAAGCGCCAGATGAATGATTTCGCTGTCGGCACCCAGCCCGGCGTGGCCAAAAAGCTCCACGCCCACCTGCACCGGGCTGCGCCCGCCCTGATAGGGGTCGGCGCTGGCCCGCATGACGCTGGTGCAGTAGCAAAGCCGCACAGGCCCTTCCCGGCGCAGCGAGTGGGCATCCATCCGCGCCACCTGGGGCGTTACGTCGGCGGTCGCGCCCATCATGCGCCCGGTCAGCTGATCGGTGAGCTTGAAGGTTTGCAAGTCGAGGTCGGTGCCGGTGCCGGTCAAAAGCGAGTCGAGAAACTCAGCGGGCGGCGGCATTACCTGGTCATATCCCCAGCGGTAATAAAGATCCAGCAGCCTACGACGAAGCTCTTCCATGCGGCTTGCCTGCGGCGGCAGCACTTCATCCATGCCGTCGGGCAGCAGCCAGCGGTCAGCGATGGTCATGTCAACAATCCTGCGAGACGACGGTGAAAGCCTCGGCCGAAGATCTACCGGCATAGCGACAAATCCGCCGGCGTGAGGCCACAAAAAAACCGGGCAACGCCCGGTTTATCGAGTCTATCATGTTTGGCCGCCGGATGAACCCTGTCCATCCGGCGCGCCGTGCTTATTGTGCGCCGGCGGCGTCTGCGCCCGCTGCGCTATCGGCGCCGGGCATGGCGCTGTTGAGATAGCGGAAAAACTCGCTGTCCGGCTTGAGCACCATCAGGTTTTCGCCGTTGTCGAAGCTTTTGCGGTACGCGTTGAGGCTGCGCCAGAAAGCGAAAAACTCAGCGTCCTGCTCGTAGGCGTTGGAATAGATCCGTGCCGCTTCGGCGTCGCCTTCACCGCGCAGGGTTTCCGCCCGCTCCCGGGCCTGCGCCAGCAGCACCTGGCGGCGGCGATCGGCATTGGCGCGAATCCGCTCGGCCTCTTCCTGACCCTGGGCACGCCACTCGCGGGCCTCGCGTTCACGCTCGGAGCGCATCCGCTCGAATACCGCCGCGGAGACGTCTTCGGGCAGGTCGATACGCTTGATACGGATATCGCGAATCGCCACGCCGAGCTCGTCGCGCATGAGCTTGTCGAGCTCCTTGGTGGGGCCGGTCATCAGATCGTCGCGGCGCTCGGCGATGATCTGCTGCAGGTTCAGCCGGCCAAAGGCGTTACGCAGGCTTTCATCCACCCGCGGCTGAATCAGGCGCACGGCCATCATTTCATCGCCGGCGGTGGCCTCGTAGTAAAGCGTCGGATTGACCACCTGCCATTTGACGTACGAGTCGACGATGACCGCCTTCTGCTCCCGGGTCAGATAGCGGCTGGTGTCGGTATCCAAGGTCAAAAGACGCGTATCAAACTTGCGGATGGTGTTGGTGATCGGCACCTTGACGTGCAGCCCAGGCTCGATATTTTCTTCGATGACTTCACCGAAGCGCAGCTTGACTGCGCGCTCGGTTTCATCCACGACGTACAGGCTGTTACTCGCCAGCCAGGCCACCACGGCCAGGCCACCGACAATCAGCAGGGATCGATTATTGATCATTTACCGGCCCTCCCTGCGGATGGACGTTCGATTACTGGAGCGATTGTTGGCGCTGCTGCTCGAAGACGTTGACGGCAGGTTATTCAGCACGCGCGGATTGAGGCTTTCCGCGTCGCCGCCGTCGGCGGACGCACCGCTTTTCTTGCCGCCCAGCTTGTCCAGGGGCAAATACATCAGCGGTGCGTTGTCGCCGCTATCCAGCAGCACCTTCGGTGTGGCACCGAAGACATCCTCGATGGCCTCGATATACATCCGCTCGCGCATGGTTTCCGGCGAGTTCTGATACTCGGAAAGCAGCGACAAAAAGCGGTTGGCCTGACCTTGCGCCTCGGCGACAACCGATTCGCGATAGCCCTGCCCCTGTTCGATCAGGCGCTGAGCCTGGCCCTGGGCCTCGGGAATAATCGCGTTGGCGTAGGCGATGCCTTTGTTGATCGTACGCTGGCGGTCTTCCCGGGCGCGGATAACGTCGTCAAAGGCGTCAATAACCGGCTCGGGTGCCGAGGTCGACTCGATGTTGATGGTCTGCAGCTGAATACCCACGTCGTAGTTGTTCAGGTAGGTCTGCAGCCGGCTGGCCACGGAACTACCGAGAATTTCACGGCCGGACGTCAAAATATCGATCATGTCGGTACCGCCAACCACGTGACGCAGCGACGAATCCAGCGCGTTTTCGATCGACAGGTTCGGGTCGCGCACGTTGAGCATGTAGTTGGCCGGATCAGACACGCGGTACTGGGCCGAAATCTCGACTCTGACGATATTTTCGTCGCGGGTCAGCATCGACTGGGTTTGCGTCAAGGAGCGCACCCGGGTCACGTTGACCATGCGCACGTCATCGATCAGCGGCGGATTCCACTGCAAACCGGGCGTGACGATTTCCTGAAACTTGCCAAAGCGCAGCACCACGCCGCGCTCGGACTGGTCGACCAGGTAAAAGCCCGACGCCGCCCAGACCGCAAGCGCCACGACAAGCAGCAGCCCCGGCAGGGTGAAGGCGCTGCGCGACTTGTCGCCGCCGCCCCCGTTACCGCCGCTGCGGCCGCCGCCTTTTTTCTTGCCCAGCATGCCGTTGATCTTTTGCTGAAACTTTTTCAGCGCCTCGTCCAGATCCGGCGGCCCGCCGTTATTGCCACCGCCACCGCGGTTGCCGCCGCTGTCGCCGCCCTTGCGCCGACCGCCCCCGCTCCAGGGGTCATGCTGGTTGCCACCACCAGGCTCATTCCAGGCCATAATACTTCGTCTCCCTCAGGGTATTGATCGCCGCGCCGGGTCGAGACGCTTGATCGCGACGCCGCGCTGGTTCATCCCGTTGTGTTTGCCGTGTCTGGCTTGCGTTGTGGCCGGCCGAGACGCCTACCACTCGGCCGGCACCTGCAGCGCCTCGGGCAAGTAGGTATCGGCGCGTTCGCCGAGCCTTGCCATCAGCTGATTAAAGTCGCGTCGCGGCAGGCGTACGTCAAGTATCGGGCGTCCGTTTTCGTCAAAATGCTCGGCGCGCACGGCGTTAAGCTCGTGCAGCCCGGCGCGCAGCTTGCCCTGCTGCGGCTCCAGGCTCAATGAAAAATCGATCACATCATCGGCCAGGCGTTCACTCAGCGCCTGGTGCAAAAGATCCAGCCCGCGGCCGTCCTTGGCAGACAGCCAAACGGTTTCGGGCATGCCGTTACCGTCGCGGTCAATGCGCGGCGCGCTGTCCAGCCGGTCAATCTTGTTCATGACCTTGAGCATGGGCACTCGATCTGCACCGATTTCTTCAAGCACGTCGTTGACCTGGCCGACGTTAAGCTCCCGGTCGGGGTCGGCGGCGTCAATGACGTGAACCAGCAGTGCCGCGTCTACCGCCTCTTGCAGCGTGGCCTGAAACGCTTCGACCAGCTTGTGCGGCAGATGGCGAATAAAGCCGACGGTATCGGCCATGACCACCGGCCCCACGTCGTCAACCTCAAGACGCCGCAGCGTCGGGTCCAGTGTCGCAAAAAGCTGATCGGCGGCATACACCTCAGCGGTCGTCAATGCGTTGAATAGCGTTGACTTGCCGGCGTTGGTATAGCCGACCAGCGAGACGCTGTTGATTTCTGCCCGCGCTCTGGCACGGCGATTTTGCTCGCGCTGGCGGCGCACCTTGCTGAGCTGCTTGTGAATCGCCTTGATCCGGCCGCGCAGCAGCCGGCGGTCGGTTTCCAGCTGGGTTTCACCGGGACCGCGCGCGCCGATACCGCCGGCCTGGCGCTCCAGGTGCGTCCAGCCGCGCACCAGCCGCGTCGAGACGTACTCAAGCTGGGCCAGCTCCACCTGCAGCTTGCCTTCGTGGGTTCTGGCGCGCTGAGCGAAGATATCCAGAATCAAGCCGGTACGATCCAGCACCCGGCAGTTGAGCTCGCCTTCCAGGTTGCGCTGCTGAGACGGGCTAAGCCCGTGGTTGAAAATCACCAGTTCGGCCTGGTGCGCCACCAGCATGGCACGCAGCTCTACAAGCTTGCCCGAACCGATAAAGGTACGGGTATCCGGGCGGCTGCGGCTGGCCGTCAGCAGCGTGGCCGCAACGGCACCGGCCGAGCGCACCAGTTCGAGAAACTCGCCCGGATCTTCACGGGCGTGCTCGTCGGGGAAGTCAACGTGAACAAGAACGGCCGTTTCACCGGCATCGGGGCGCTCAAAAAACAATCAAAACCTCATGACTTAGCGTGTGCACGGCATCAGGCCTCGGCGTCATCGGCATCCGCGGCCGGCAGGCGCACGTTGCGCGAGGGCACAACGGTCGAGATCGCGTGCTTGTAAACCATCTGGCTGACGGTGTTGCGCAGCAAAATGACGAACTGGTCGAACGATTCGACCTGGCCTTGCAGTTTGATGCCGTTCACCAGAAAAATGGAAACCGGAATGCGCTCCTTGCGCAGAATGTTCAAGTACGGGTCTTGAAGGGACTGCCCTTTGGACATGGTGCTCTCCCTAAACTGTCGTTAGAGTTGGTTATTAAAAGTGCGCCGCTTGCGCCCTGCAGCAGAGGGTACCCGAAAGACCGATTGTCGGCCGCTCGAAAACACTGACGGTAAAACTGATCGCAAAGGCCAATGACGACGGCCTCGCTGTAAGACGCTTATCTTACGCTAAGCGTCGCGCTCACGCACGGGCTTAAAAGGCCCTGTGCTCGGCCAGCGCCAGCACATGGCTGAGCGCATCGGCAGACGCCGCCTCGACCCAGTGCAGCTCCGGCCAGCGGCGCAGCCAGGTCAGCTGGCGCTTGGCCAGCTGGCGCGTGGCGATAATACCCCGCTGGCTCAGGGTTTCACGGTCGTAGTCGCCGTCCAGATAGGCCCATACCTGACGATAGCCTACGCTTTTCATCGACGGCAGCTCGGCATGCAGATCACCCCGCTTTCTGAGGGCGGCGACCTCATCAATCAACCCCTTGTTGAGCATGGCCGTGAAACGCTCGGCAATTCGCCGGTGCAGCACGGCGCGGTCTGCAGGCGCCAAGGCTATGGACACCGCCCGCCAGGGAAAGGTTTCCCGGCGCTGTTCGGCCCAAAGCTCGGTGAGCGTGCGCCCGCTCGTCGCAAAGACTTCCAGCGCGCGCAGTATGCGCTGGGTATCGTTAACGTGCAGGCGCGCCGCCGTCGCCGGGTCTACCTCGCCCAGGCGGGCATGCAGCGCGGCCAGGCCGTCCCGGGCCTGTTCGGCCTCAAGCCGTGCGCGAATCGCCGGATCGGACGGCGGCAGGTTATCGGCGCCGTCCACCAGCTGCTTGTAGTACAGCATGGTGCCGCCGGTCAGCAGCGGCACCTTGCCTCGGGCGGTGATCTCACGCATCGCGGCCAGCGCATCCCGGCGAAAGTCCGCCGCCGAGTACGGGTCCGCCGGGTCGCGAATATCGATCAGCCGGTGCGGCGCCCGGGCAAGCTCACAGGCATCGGGCTTGGCGCTGCCGATGTCCAGCCCGCGGTAGACCATGGCGGAATCGACGCTTACGATCTCGCAGCCCAGCCGCTCGTGCAGGGCAATCGCCGCATCGGTTTTGCCGGAGGCGGTGGGCCCCATCAAAAAAATGGCCGGCGGGCGTGAATCGCTCATGGGTCGGGCGAGCTCCTTTTTCTCGGGGCGGCTGGCCGTTTACTGGCCGCGCAAAAACAGTCGATCCAGCGCCTGCATGTCCATCTGGGTCCAGGTCGGGCGGCCGTGGTTGCACTGGTCACTGCGCTCGGTGCGCTCCATATCGCGCAGCAGCGCGTTCATTTCGTCAACGGTCAGGCGGCGGTTGGCGCGCACGCTGCTGTGGCAGGCCATGGTGGACAACAGCGCATGAATGCGCGCCTCGACCTGGCGGGTGCGGCCGTAGCGCTCCAGCTCTTCGAGCATGGCGCGCACCAGCGCCTCCGGGTCGGCGCCGGCCAGAAGCGCCGGCAGCTGGCGCACCAGCAACGTTTCCGGCCCGGCCATGTCCAGCTCAACGCCCAGCCGGCGGATGGCTTCGGCCTCGCTTTCGGCGGTGGCCACCTCGTGGCGGCTGGCGGCAATCGAAACCGGCACCAGCAGCGGCTGCGTGGCAACGCCGGCGGCTTCCAGCTGGCGCTTCATGCGCTCGTAGACAATGCGCTCGTGGGCGGCGTGCATATCCACGATCACCAGCCCGGCGGCGTTCTGCGCCAGAATGAACACCCCGTGCAGCTGGCCCAGGGCATAGCCCAGCGGCGGCGCGGCGGTAGGGTCGTCGGCGGGCATGGCGGGCTGCGGCGCGGCCCAACGGCCGGATGACGGCGGCACTTCCTGCACCTCTCCGGCGTCGTTTTCCGGCGAGCGCGGGGTGAGCAGCATGTCTTCGTGGTCGGGATGCAGGGCCTGATAGCCCTGCATGAAGCGGCGCACCTTGGCCGCGCCGGGATGGCCGCCTGCCGGCTGCGGCCCGCCGCCGTGATCAGGCGTCGGCGCAAGCGCCATGCCCTGCTGCTCGAAGCGCCCGTTTTCTTCTGCCTCTCTGCCGGGCGAGGCGTGCGGGCCGTCACTCAGCGCGGCGTCAGCCGGCGGCTCGGCCACCGCGTCGGGACGCGTGTCGGCCAGGCAGCGGTGCAGGCTGGAAAACAAAAAGTCGTGCACCGTGCGCCCGTCGCGAAAACGCACTTCGTGCTTGGTCGGATGAACGTTGACATCCACCACTTCCGGATCAACGTCGAGATAGAGCACAAACACCGGATGACGCCCGTTGTACAGCACGTCGCGGTAGGCCTGGCGCACGGCATGCGCCACCAGGCGATCGCGCACCACCCGGCCGTTGACGAAGAAATACTGCTGGTCGGCCTGGGCCCGGGAGTGGGTGGGCAGCCCCACCCAGCCGGACAGGCGCAGCGCGCCTACCTGACGTTCGATATAGCGGGCGTGCTCGATAAACGTCTTGCCCAGCAGCGAAGCAATGCGCCGCTCCCGGGCGGCGGGAGAATCGCCCGGCGGCAGCCGGTGGACGGTCTTGCCATTGTGGCGCAGCGTCCAGGCCACGTCGTAGCGGGACAGCGCCTGGCGGCGAAACGCCTCTTCCAGATGGGCAAACTCGGTTTTTTCGGTGCGCAGAAACTTGCGCCGGGCCGGCGTATTAAAGAACAGATCGCGCACTTCCACGCTGGTGCCGCGCGGATGCGGCGCCGGCGTCACGTGGGCCTCCATGCCGCGGCCTTCGGCCGTCACGCGAAAACCGGCGCGCGGGTCGTCCAGGGCATTGGACGTCAGCGAAAGCCTGGACACCGAGCTGATCGAGGCCAGCGCCTCGCCGCGAAAACCCAGCGAGCTTACGCCCTCAAGGTCATCCAATGTCTCGATTTTGCTGGTGGCGTGGCGGGAAAGCGCCAGCGCCATATCGCTCTCGGCGATGCCGGTGCCGTCGTCACGCACCTTGATCAGCCGGGCACCGCCCTGCTCTGTTTCCACCTCGATGCGCCGGGCAGCGGCATCAATGGCGTTCTCCATCAGCTCTTTGGCCACCGCCGCCGGGCGCTCGACCACTTCGCCTGCGGCAATCTGGTTGGCCAGGCGCGGGTCCAGCACGTGAATTTTTGCGCTCGCCGCCGCGTTATCGTCCAAAGGTCACCTCGTCAGCATTAGGGAATGTGCAGCACCTGGCCGACGCGAATCACATCGCCGCTGAGCTCGTTGGCCCGGCGCAGCCGGTTCACCGAGACGTTGTGGCGCGTGGCAATGGCAGACAGCGTATCGCCGGCGCGGATGCGGTATTCGTCGCTGCCGGGGCGGCGGTCGTGATCGCGCAGCCAGGCCAGCAGGCTGGCAGGCGGCGGGTTGCGCTCAAAGTGCTTGCGAATGCCGGTAAACACGGCTTTGGCCAGGCTTTCCTGGTGCGAGGGTGCCGCCAGGCGCTGCTCTTCGGTCGGGTTGGAAATAAACCCGGTTTCCACCAGCAGCGAGGGAATATCCGGCGACTTGAGCACCACAAAGCCGGCCTGCTCCACCCGGGACTTGTGCAGATGGTTGATCCGCCCCAGCTGGTCGAGCACCTGCCCGCCGATGGTCAGCGAGTCGTTGAGCGTGGCGGTCATGGTCAAATCCAGCAGCACCCCGCGCAGCACCTGATCTTTGTCGCGCAGCGACAGATTGCCGTCCACCCCGCCGATCAAATCCGAACGGTTTTCGCTGTCGGCCAGCCACTGGGCGGTTTCCGAGGTGGCCCCGCGCTGGGACAGCGCGTAGACCGAGCTGCCCTTGGGCCGCGGGCTGGTGAAGGCATCGGCGTGGATCGAGACAAAAAAGTCAACCTTCTGTTCCCGGGCCAGCCGGGTACGCTGGCGCAGGCCCAGATAGTAGTCACCGTCGCGGATCAGCACCGCCTTGAACCCCTCAGCGGCATTGATGCGGCCGGCCAGCCGCTGGCTGATAGCCAGCACCACGTCTTTTTCCCGGGTGCCGCCGGGGCCGATGGCGCCGCTGTCTTCGCCGCCGTGGCCGGCATCCACGGCAATGATGATATCGCGTTTGGGGTGCGGTTCGGCCTGTTCGACAACGGAGGTTTTCTCCGGCGTCTTGCCCAGCGCCTTGGCCTTGGCTGTGGCCCGCGCAGCGGCGATTTCCTGCTCGCGGATCATCGATTCGATAGGATCAATGGGGTTTTCCACCGCGCTTTCGCCGGGGTACTCCAGATCCACCACCAGCCGATGGCCGTACTCCTGGTTGGGCGCCAGACTAAAGTGGCGGGGCTCGATCTCGCGGCTGAGTTCCAGCACCACGCGCAGGTCGTCGCCTTTGCGTACGCCGGTGCGCACCGCCGAAATCGCGCTGCCTTCCAGGGGCAGGTCCTGAGCGTTGGCTTCCAGGCGGCTGTCGGCCAGATCAATCACCAGCCGCGACGGCGACTCCAGCGAAAAAACCTTGGCCGTGGCCGGCGCGGAGAGATCAAATACCAGCCGGGCGTGATCCGGCGCAGCCCACAGGCGCATGCTGTCAACCGTGGCCGCCGCTGCCGTGCCGGTCGTTGCCAGCCAGGCCAGCCCCGCCGCCAGCGCAACGGCCAGGCGCCGCCCGGGTCGAGCGCCCCGCGCCGCCCTCATCTGCCGCTCCCCGGGGCGTTTTCAAACAGGGCGGCCAGCAGCGCCGCGCCGCGGGGTGTGGCGCTGGCCAGGCGGGCACGCCGGCCCGGCTCGGCTACTTCAAGCGTCAGATTGATATCGGCCGGGGGCAGCCAGCCCGCGCCGCGGCTGGGCCATTCGACCACGCACAGGGCGTCGTCGGCGAACACGTCGCGCCCGCCGATAAACTCAAGCTCTTCGGGATCACCCAGCCGGTACAGATCCAGATGATAGACGCGCTTGCCGGCAAGCGCGTAGGGCTCAATCAGGGTATAGGTGGGGCTTTTCACCGCGCCCCGGTGGCCGTAGGCGCGCAGTATGCCGCGCGTCAGCGTGGTTTTTCCCGCGCCCAGATCACCGTGAAGATAAAGACGGCCGCGGCCCTGAAGCAGGCGGCCAAGCGTTTCGCCAAACGCGACGTGGGTGTGCTCGTCGGGAAGTTGCACCTGCATGGGTTGCATCTGCATGGGCGGCTATTACCTTGATGACAAATTATTCAAACCCGGGGTTGACCAGCCGGCGCGCACAGGATGCCAGATCGCCAGCCAGCAAACCACGTTCGCCGTGCTCGGCGGCGGCGGCGTCCGCGGCCAGCGCGTGAACCAGCACGCCCAGCCGCACGGTCTGCTCGCTCAGGCCGCGCTGGCCGGCAAGCGAGCCCAGCATGCCGGCCAGCGCATCGCCCATGCCGCCGCTTGCCATGCCGGGATTGCCGTAGGGGCACACGGCCAGACCTTGAGGGCCGGCCACCAGCGTGCCCGCCCCCTTGAGCACCGCGCAGCCGCCGTAGCGCTCGCGCAGCGCCAGCGCTGCGGCCGGGCGGTCGGCTTCCACTTCGGCGGCGGTGATCCCCAGCAGGCGGCCTGCCTCGCCCGGGTGCGGCGTCAGCACCCAGCTGTCCCGGCGTTCGCCGGTAAAGCGCTCGGCCAGCAGGTTGAGCGCGTCGGCATCGAGCACCAGCGGCCGGCCGCTTTCCAGCGCTGCGGCCAGCATGGCCTGGCCCCAGGCGCCGCAGCCGATGCCGGGGCCGGCAACGATGACGTCGCTTTGCTCCACCCGTTCAGCAACGTCGGCACTGCCGCGTACCCCGCAGGCCATGACTTCCGGGCAGCGGATCAGGCTTGCGCTGACGTGTTCCGGCGCGGTGGCAAGGCTTACCTTGCCCGCCCCCAGCCGCGCGGCGGCCTGGGTGGCAATCAGCGCAGCACCGCCCATGCCCGGGGCGCCGCCCAGCACCAGCAGGTGGCCCATATCCCCCTTGTGGGCGGTGCGCCGGCGCGGGCCAAAGGCGCCGCTGAGCGCGCTTTTGTGCAGCAAAACGCCGCGCGGCGCAATATCGTCAAACGCCTCGGCGTCAACGCCCAGCGGGCAAAACGTTACCTCGCCGGTATGCTCAGGCGCCCTGCCGGTATGGAGTCCGAGCTTGTCGCCGATAAACGTGATCGTCGCGTCAGCGCGCACCGCGCAGCCCAGCCGCGCGCCGGTATCCGCGGCAAGCCCTGAAGGAATATCCACCGCCAGCACCGGCCGGCCGGCGCGATTCACCGTGGCGATCGCTTGACGATAGGCCCCCGTCACCTCGCCGGAAAGGCCGGTGCCCAGCAGCGCATCGACAATCACCTCGCCGGTCAGACGGGTGTCGTCTTCCCACGCTTTACCGTCCACGCCTGCCGCGGCTGCAAGCGCCGCGGCGCGGGCGACATCACCGGTCAGCTCGGCTATCGGCTTGAGCGCCAGGCACTGCACCTGCAAACCGGCCTGGGCGGCCAGCGCGGCAATAACGTAGCCGTCGCCGCCGTTGTTGCCGCCGCCGCACAGCACGCTCAGGCTGCGCGCGCGAGGCCAGCGTTCGCCCAGGCAACGCCAGGCGCTGGCAGCGGCGCGCTGCATCAGCGCAAAGCCGGCGATATCGGCAGCGACGGTGCGCCGGTCAAGCTCGCGTACCTGGCGCGCCGTATACAGCGGGTGATGCTGGGGCTGAGTTGCAGCGGTCACGGTGTCTCCTTCTGGCATGGGCGCGTTCCGGCTTGAACACGGGACGGCGCGGCTGAACGTTTTGGCCCGGATAGAGGATACGGTAGCATAGCGGTTTTCTTTCGCCTTTAAGTTGACCTGTCATGTCCCGCTCCGTTCCCGATACCGCCCCAACGCCTGAGCTGGCCACGCTGGCCAAGGACATCAAGACCTGGGGCGAGGCGCTGGGCTTTCAGCAGCTCGGCATTACCGATACCGACCTTGCCTTCCATGAACAGCGGCTGAACGAGTGGCTGGATAACGGCTACCACGGCGAAATGGGCTTTATGGCCAAGCACGGCACCAAGCGCACCCGCCCGGCGGAGCTTGAGCCCGGCACCGTGCGCGTCATCAGCGTGCGCATGGACTACCTGCCGGCGGACACGGCAAGCATGGAGGTGTTACAAAACCCGCACAGCGCCTACGTATCACGCTACGCGCTGGGCCGGGACTACCACAAGCTGATGCGCAAGCGCCTGGCCGCGCTGGCCAAGCGCATCGAGACGCGGGCCGGCCAGATCGGCTATCGCGCCTTTGTCGACTCCGCCCCGGTCATGGAGCGCGCTCTGGCACAAAAGGCCGGGCTTGGCTGGTTTGGCAAAAATGCCATGCTGCTCAACCCCAGGGCCGGCTCGCTGTTTTTTCTCGGCGAGCTCTACACCGACCTGCCGCTGCCCGTGGATGCGCCTTTCGAGCGCGACCACTGCGGCAGCTGCAACCGCTGCCAGACCGTTTGCCCCACTGGGGCGATTGTGGACGACGGCGTGGTGGACGCGCGCAAGTGCATTTCGTATCTCACCATCGAGCTTTTCGGTGCGATTCCCGAAGAGCATCGCCGCGCCATGGGCAACCGCATCTACGGCTGCGACGACTGCCAGCTTTTCTGCCCCTTCACCCGCTTTGCCCAGCCCACCCGGGAAGACGATTTTTACCCGCGCCACGATCTCGACCGCGCCGAGCTTGTGACGCTGTTCGGCTGGGGCGAGCAGGAGTTTCTCGACAAGACCGCCGGCAGCGCCATTCGCCGCATCGGCTACGTCCGCTGGCTGCGCAACATTGCCGTGGCGCTGGGCAACGCGCCGTACAGCGAGGCGGTGATCGCCGCGCTGATGGCCCGGCGCGCCTACCCCAGCGCGCTGGTGCGCGAACACGTCGCCTGGGCGCTTGGCGAGCAGCGCGAAAAAGGCCGGCAGCGCATTGCCACCGCCGGCTAACGCCTCACCCTTGGCTATTCCTCCTCGCCGTAGAGGTCTTCAGCGCTGGTGGCCGCCTGCAAAAACGTGCGGCGATAGTGGGCAAGCTCGCCGATGGACTCTTTGATATCGTCCATGGCCAGGTGTACGTTGCGCTTTTTAAAGCCCTTGATGGCCTCCGGGTTCCAGCGCTTGGCCAGCTCCTTGACCGTGGACACGTCGAGATTGCGGTAGTGGAAAAACGCCCACAGCTCGGGCATTTCGCGCTCCAGAAAACGCCGGTCCTGATGAATGCTGTTGCCGCACATCGGCGAGGTGCCCGGCACTACGTATTCGCGCAGAAAGTCCAGCGTTTTCGCCTCCGCGGCCGCCGTATCCGTGCGGCTTTGCTGCACCCGCTTGACCAGCCCGGACTCGCCGTGGGTTTTCCGGTTCCAGTCGTCCATCTGCTCAAGCAGGCTATCCGGCTGTTTGACCGCAATCACCGGGCCTTCGGCCACGGTGTTGAGCTCGCCGTCGGTGACCAGCGTGGCCACCTCGATGATGCGCTCCTTGTTGGGGTCCAGCCCGGTCATTTCCAGATCAATCCAGATCAGCAGGTCGCTGCGTGGCGAGGTTTCGCTCATGGTGGCTCCTTGGTTGCCTTGCCACCGTAGCGTCAGGCCGCTCACCTGCCGACGCCAAACCCGTTACACTGGGCAGCCTCATCACAGGCGATGCCATAACGCTACGGCAAATACGCCAGTGTACCGTTCAACCGTTGCAACCGACAGGTGCCATGAGCAAACGTAAACTGACCCGTCAGCAGCGCTGGCGCGTGGAGAAAGTCCAGGCCGAGCGCGAAAAGCGCGCCGCCAAACACAGCGCCCGCCAGACCGAGCAGCTGGCCGCCGGGGAATACGGCGCCGAACAGAGCGGCCGGGTCATCGCGCATTTCGGCCGCACGCTGGAAGTGCGCGGGGCCGACGGCGCCGCGGTGCGCTGCCATCTGCGCGCCAACCTGCAGGGGCTGGTCACCGGCGATACGGTGATCTGGCGCAAGGGCGAAGACGGCTCCGGCGTGGTGGTCGCCGCCGCCGAGCGGGCAAGCGTGCTTTCCCGCCCGGACCCGCAGGGGCGGCTCAAGCCCGTGGCCGCCAACGTCGATCAGATCCTGATCGTCTTTGCCGTGGAACCCACGCCCCACGCCAACCTCATCGACCGCTACCTGGTCGCCGCCGAGGCCACCGGCATCGCGCCGGTGCTGGTGCTCAACAAGGTAGACCTGTTGGCCGACCACGACGGCGAGCTTGGCCAGCTGCTGGAGCGCTACCGGGCGCTGGGCTACCCGGTGGTCCGCGCCTCAACCGAACAGCCCGCAGGGCTTGATGCGCTCAACCGCCAGCTTGCCGGGCGCACCTCGGTGCTCGTCGGCCAGAGCGGGGTGGGCAAGTCGTCGCTGATCGACCGTCTGCTGCCCGATGAAACTCTGCGCATCGGCGCGCTGTCCGAAGACATGCGCAAGGGCACCCACACCACCACCACCGCCCGGCTCTACGCCATGCCGGACGCCGACGGCGTACTCATCGACTCGCCCGGCATACGCGAATTCGGCCTGACCCATCTGGACGCCGACACCGTCACCGACGGCTTTGTCGAATTCCGCCCGCATCTGGGCCTTTGTCGCTTTCGCGACTGCCGCCATCGGGCAGAGCCGGGCTGCGCTTTACTTGCCGCGGTGGAGGCAGGCAATATCCACCCTCAACGTTTTGCCAGCTATCGGCGGATTCTCGCCAGCCTGGACACCTAAACGCCACGCCAACGCAAGGAGTTGTCATGCGCACCCCACAGCAAAGCTCGGAAGCCAATATACTGCCGCTGATCGTTGAGCCGGAAACGCTGCAGGAACACCTTGACGACCCGCAGCTGCTGATCATTGACGTGCCCAAGGATTCCGGCAGCTATACCCAAGGGCACGTGCCGGGGGCGATATTTCTGGAAAGCCGCCGGCTGATGAACGGCCAGGCGCCGCTTCCCAGCGAGGCGCCGGACGTGGCCGCACTTTCTGCCCTGTTCAGCGAGCTGGGCCTGACCCGAGACACCCACGTAGTAGCTTACGACGACGAAGGCGGCGGCTTTGCCGCGCGGCTTTTGTGGACGCTGGAGCTGATCGGCCACCCCCGCTATTCCTATCTTAACGGCGGCATTCACGCCTGGCGCGCCGCCGGTCTGGCCGTGCAAACCGAGCCCAACACGCCCACGCCGTCCACGTATCACGCCGAGATCCTGAACCCGGAAACGCGCATTACCGCCGATGAAATCAAAGAGCGCCTGGGTGAGAAAAATCTTGCCATCTGGGACGCCCGCTCGCCGGCGGAATACCGCGGCGAGACAGGCCAGAACAAACGCCTGGGTCATATTCCCGGCGCGGTCAACATGGAATGGACCCGTGCTATGGACCCTGAGCGCAACCTGCGCATCCGCGGCTACGCCGAGCTGGTCAACGAGCTGGATACGCTGGGCATCACCCAGGACATGGACGTTGTGACCCACTGCCAGGGCCACCACCGCAGCGCTTTTACCTGGCTGGTGGGCCGAGCGCTGGGCTTCAACATTCGCGGCTACGCCGGCTCCTGGAACGAGTGGGGCAACCGCGACGACACGCCGGTTGAGACCTGACCCGACAACACCTGACGGAACCAACATACGTGACGCTTTCCCAAAAAGCCTTTGCGCTCATGCAGTACCCGCTGCCCCACCGCGCCATTTCGCGGCTGGTGGGGCAGCTGGCCGAATGCCGCGCCCCGGGGCTTAAAAACGCGCTGATCCGCGCTTTTATTCAGCGCTTCCAGGTGGACATGCGCCAGGCCCAAGAGCCCGACTACCGCGCCTACGCCACCTTCAACGACTTTTTTACCCGAGCGCTGAAAGACGACGCCCGGCCCGTCGGCGAAGGGGTTATCAGCCCCGCCGACGGCGCGCTTTCCCAGTTCGGCCGCATGGCCGCCGGCGAGCTCGTTCAGGCCAAGGGGCATCGCTATTCCACCCGGGCGCTGCTGGGCGGCGACGCCGCCCTGGCCGACACCTTCAGCGGCGGCAGTTTCGCCACGATATACCTCTCGCCCCGGGACTATCACCGCGTGCACATGCCGGTCACCGGCACCCTGCGCGAGACCATCTACGTGCCCGGGCGGCTGTTTTCGGTCAATCAGGCAACGGCGAACCACGTGCCGGGGCTGTTTGCCCGCAACGAGCGGCTGGCGTGTATTTTTGACACCGAGCACGGCCCGCTGGCCGTGGTGCTCGTCGGCGCGATGATCGTCGCCGCCATTGAAACCGTCTGGGCCGGGCAGGTCACCCCGCTTGCCGGCACGCCCCAGCGCACCCGGCTGGACAAGCCCGTAACGCTTGCAAAAGGCGCGGAGCTCGGCCGCTTCAAGCTCGGCTCTACGGTGGTGATGTGCAGCGCCGGCGCGATCGACTTCAGCGCCTTTGCAGCCGGCGCCAAGGTGCAGATGGGGGAAACCCTGGGCCACGCCCCTTCCTGACACGAGGCCATAGCCATGACGCACCGCACTCACCGCTCCCTGAGCCACGCCTGGCAGGCTCGATTTGCCCTGCTGCACAAGCTGGGCGCCGACAGCCGCAGCGTGTATGCCCTCATACGCTCGCCCGAATACAGGGCGCTGGGCCTCCGGGACAAACTCAGGGTCTCGCTGAATCCCTGGGCTTTTTTCTTCGACTGGGTGTACTACCTGTGCAAGGGTATGTGGCTCAAGGGCGCGTTTATCATCGGCGCCACTTTCTCGTTTTATACCCTGGTGACGGTGCTTGATGCGCTGACCGGCGGGCATATTCCCGGGGTAGTGTTTTGGCTGCCAACGCCGATTATCTGCACCCGGATCGCCAACCACGACTACTATCGCAAGGTTGTGCACAGCGAAGCGATATGGCCCGGGCTGCCGGCAATGTTTGCCCGCCCCGCCGGAGCGGCCGGCTTTGCCCTGGCCGGCGTGGGGCTTTATTGCGCGGTATCGTTTAGCCCCATCGGCGTTTTTGCCTAGCCTGACCGCTGGCGCCCGGCGGCGACGAAGCCGCGCTGTTTGTTTGTGCTGAAATCGGGCGCTGACACTTGACGCTATGCCCGCTCTACGCGGGCCCAGGAAACAACCATGGCTTTTCCCGACTTTTTCGACCAGGCGCCAACCGTTCGGCTGCGCGACCCGCTGGCCGCGCTTTTGGGCAGTGCCGACGACGGCATCATGGACTACCGCTACGCTGATGCGGTTCGCCTGACCGGGCACTCCTGCCCCACCGTGGCCGGTGCCTTTCTCACCGCCCGCGCCGCGCTGAAGGCGCTCTACCCCGCCTCGCTGCCTGAACGCGGCAACATCGCCGTGCACATGCCCCACCCGGAGCACGAGGGCACCGTCGGCGTTACCGCGCAGGTGCTCACGCTGATGACCGGCGCTGCCGGCGACGGCGGGTTCAAGGGCATCGGCGAGCGCTTCGCCCGCCACGGCCGGCTACACTTTGCCGACACCCCGGACCGGCACGGTGCCATACGCTTTACCCGACTGGATACCGGCCAAAGCGTTCGCGTCACGTTTAACCACCGCTACATCCCAGCCGACCCGACGCAGCGCGAACGCCTCCAGGCGATCGTTCAGGGAAGCGAAACGCCCGCCCAGCAGAGCGAATTTGCCCGGCTGTGGCAGGCGCGCGTACGCCGTATGCTGATTGACCACGCCGACGATCCGGCGCTGATACAGGTTGAAACATCCGAAAACGCATAGCAGGAGAAACCCGTGCACAAACATATCGAATGGGACGCGCCCGAGGCGCAAAGCGTTATCGCCTACTATACCCAGCACCCCGAAAGCTATAGCGAACCGCACCCCGGCAGCATCGTTTCCGGCCACTATCAGGGCGTTAACGTGCGAGTGAAGGTCGAGGCCTATAAAGACCGGGTCAGCATCGGCACGGTCGCCGCCATTATCGACCCCCACGGCAAGCGATTAACGCAGCACGGCAAGCTGGCACTTGACGATATCGTACGCCTGCCCGACGACAGACGAGCGTTCGAATTGAAAAGCGCATCGCCCGACGACGCCTGTGATGAATCCGCAGAGGATACAAAGTGATTCAGCAGCTTGGCGTGGCAAAGCTCAGCACATCGCTTAGCCGAGGTTTGCCAAGTGCCAGCTGAAGCAGCCGGTCAAGCCCCAGCGCCACGCCGCTGCCTTCGGGCAGGCCGTGGGCAAGCGCGGCGACCAGGCGCGTATCCACGTCAACCGGGGCAAAGCCAAGCCGGCGCCGCGCGGCGTTGTCTTCGTCAAAGCGAGCCTGCTGCTCGGCGGCGTCGGTGAGCTCATCGTAGCCGTTGGCAAGCTCCACGCCGTTGAAATAAAGCTCAAAGCGCGAGGCCACCTCGTCACCCAAAGCATCTGTATGACGTCGGGCAAGAGCGGCCTGGCTGGCCGGGTAGTCCACCACCGCGGTGAGCGCGCCTCGGCCCAGGGCAGGCTCGATGACCAGGCTCATCAGCAGATCCAGACAGGTATCGCGCGGCTCGTCGTCAAGCGCGCCTTCGGGCATCCCGCCGCGCTCGGCGGCGAGCCGGCGCAGGCACGTCAGCGGCGCGCTGAACGGATCAATTTGCAGGTGCTCATGAAACAGCGAGCGGTAGGCGCAGCAGCGCAGCAGCCCCTGCCCGTCGGGCAGCAAGGTATCGGGCAAAAGCTCCCGGATCAGCGCTGCGGTTTCCTCCATCAGGGCCGGAAGGCTAAAGCCCGGACGGTACCACTCCAACATGGTGAATTCGATGTTGTGGCGCCCGCCCACCTCACCGTCGCGAAAACTTTTCGCCAGCTGGTAGATCGGCCCGCTGCCGGCGGCGAGCAGGCGCTTCATGTGAAACTCCGGCGAAGTCCGCAGCCACAGGCGCTGACGGCCGGCCGGGGTGCGCGCCTGTGTACAAAGCGAAGCCAGATGCACATCGGTACTGCCGCCCTGGCCGAGTATGGGGGTCTCGACTTCCAGCACGTCGCGCTCGGCAAAAAACGCCCGCACCCGGGCCATCAGCCGGGCGCGGGCGCGAAGCGTGGCCATATCCGCCGTGGGCTGCCAGCGGGCACAGGGCAACGCATCGCCCATCAGGCGCGCGATACGTACTCGCCGGTGCGGGTATCCACCTTGAGCACTTCGCCTTCGTTGATGAACAGCGGCACGCGCACCACCGCGCCCGACGACAGCTTGGCCGGCTTAGAGCCGCCCTGGGCGGTATCGCCTTTGAGGCCGGGATCGGTTTCCACCACTTCCAGTGCGATAAAGTTGGGCGGCGTTACCTGAATGGCGTTGTCATTCCACAGCGTCACGGTGTAGACCACCTGCTCTTTGAGCCATTTCTCGTCGTCGCCCAGCGCGCGCTTCTCTACTGCGTATTGCTCAAAGGAGCCGTCGGTCTGCATGAAATACCACATATCACCGTCGGTGTAGAGGTATTCCATTTCCAGCTCCATGACGTCGGCGCCTTCCAGAGACTCACCTGACTTGAACGTGCGCTCCCAGACGCGCCCGGTCATCAGGTTGCGCAGCTTGACGCGATTGAACGCCTGGCCCTTGCCGGGCTTGACCAGCTCATTGGAGACGATCGAGCACGGATCGCCGTCAAGCATTACTTTTAAACCGCCCTTGAATTCGTTGGTAGAATAGTTGGCCATGGTGCCTCTTGAGTTGCGTTTTACGTATGAATGAAAGCGTCAGCGCGATTGCCTGACCGGCGTTTGCATGATAACCCGAAGGAGGGATTTTTTGCAGGACAACACCTTGATTGCCCACGAAAGCGCCGAGGCTTTGGCGGCGAGCAGCACCTGGCAGCGCCAGCTTTCTCAGGCCGTGCGCGACCCCGCCGAGCTGTGCCGCCGGCTTGCGCTGGATGACGCCTGGCTGGCCGGCGCCGGGGCCGGGGATGCGCTGTTTGCAACCTGCGTGCCCGAGGCGTTTTTATCCCGCATGGCGCCCGGCAACCCGGGTGATCCGCTGCTGCGCCAGGTGCTGCCCCTGGGCGAAGAAGCGCGCGCCGCGCCGGGCTTTGTCACCGATCCGCTGGCAGAAGCCGAGCAGCGCCCGGCCCAAGGGCTGATCCATAAATACCGCGGCCGCGCGCTGCTGATTGCAAGCCCTACCTGCGCGGTGAACTGCCGCTACTGCTTTCGCCGGCATTTTCCCTATGCCGATAACGCCCCGTCCCGGGCCCAGTGGCAGGATGCGCTGGATTATCTGCGCGAAGACGCCTCCATCCGCGAGGCGATTTTCTCCGGCGGCGATCCGCTGGCGGCCAATGACAAACAGCTTGCGTGGCTGGTGGGCGAACTGGAAAGCATCCGCCACATCAAGCGGCTGCGGATTCACACCCGCCTGCCGGTGGTCATCCCCGACCGCGTCGACGACGCCCTGCTCGGCTGGCTTGGCAGCACCCGGCTGCAAACCGTAATGGTGCTGCACATCAACCATGCCAAAGAAATCGACAGTGCGGTGATCGACGCCTGCGCCCGGCTGCAGCGCGCCGGGGTGACGCTTTTGAACCAGAGCGTGCTGCTGCGCGGAGTCAACGACAGCGTGGCCGCCCTGGAAGCGCTCTCTGAGCGTTTGTTCGACGCGCGCATTCTGCCCTACTACCTGCACGTGCTCGATCCGGTGGCCGGAGCGGCGCACTTTGACGTCAGCGACAACGAGGCCCGCGAACTCGTGGATAAACTGCGCGAGCGCCTGCCGGGCTTTTTAATGCCCAGGCTGGTGCGCGAGATCCCCGGCGAGCCCAGCAAAACGCCGCTGTAGCCCGCAGGCAAACAGCAGTAGCCAACTACACGGTAAACATACAAAAACCGGCGCCCGCTAACGAGCACCGGTTGATATGGCAGGCCCGGCGAGTCTGAGCTACACCAGGGTTTCCGCGGTAACGTTGGCCGCCGGCGCGCTGGTCGAGCGGTGGCGGTTGATGGCGCTGAGCACGCCCTTCATCGAAGCGCTGGTGATGCTTTCATCAATGCCCACGCCGAACACGGCGCTGCCGCCCACGCGCACTTCCACATAGGCCACGGCCTCGGCGTCGGTGCCCTGCCCCCGGGAGTGCTCGTGATAGTCGATGATTTCCACCTCGTGGCCGGCACCGGCCAGGGCATGCACGAAGGCGGCCAGCGGGCCGTTGCCTTCGCCGGCCAGGGTCTTGCGCTCGCCGTCAAGGTCCACCGTGGCCTGCAGCGTGACCCGGGGGCTGTCCGGCTCGGAGGCCATGCTGTGGCTGGCCAGCGCAAACGGCGCGCTGCGCTCCAGGTATTCGTCGCTGAAGGCCTGGTAGATCATCTGGGAAGTGATCTCGCGGCCGGTGCGCTCGGCGACTTCCTGCACCACCTGGCTGAACTCCATGGACAGCCGGCGCGGCAGCACCACGCCGTGCTCCTCTTCCAGCAGGTAGGACACCCCGCCCTTGCCCGACTGGCTGTTGACGCGGATCACCGCCTCGTAGCTGCGGCCCACGTCCAGCGGGTCGATGGGCAGGTACGGCACTTCCCAGACGGCGTCGGGGTTGGCCCGGCGTTCGGCCATGCCCTTCTTGATCGCGTCCTGGTGGGAGCCGGAAAACGCGGTAAACACCAGATCGCCCACGTAGGGGTGGCGCGGGTGCACCGGCAGCTGGTTGCAGTGCTCCACTTCGCGCATGATCGGCGTAATATTGGAAAAATCCAGCCCCGGGTGCACGCCCTGGGTGTACATGTTCATGGCCACGGTGACCAGATCCACGTTGCCGGTGCGCTCGCCGTTGCCGAACAGCGTGCCTTCCACCCGGTCGGCGCCGGCCATCAGGCCAAGTTCGGCGGCGGCAATGCCGGTGCCGCGGTCGTTGTGCGGGTGCAGGCTGATAATAAGCGCGTCGCGGTTTTTCACCTCGCGGCAGAACCACTCGATCTGGTCGGCGTAGTGGTTGGGCGTGGCGCACTCCACCGTGGCCGGCAGGTTGACGATCATACGCTGGGCCGTGGTCGGCCGGTATTCGTCCATGACCGCCTCGACGATTTCCACGGCAAAATCCAGCTCCGTGGTGGTGAAAAGTTCCGGCGAGTACTGAAACGTCCAGTTCGTTTCCGGCGCGGCGTTCATGGCATCGCGGATCTGGCGGGTCGCCTGCCGGGCGATCTTGACGCAGTTTTCCTTGTCGACGTTGAACACCACGCGACGAAACACCGGATCGGTGGCGTTATACACGTGGACGATGGCGCTTTTCGCGCCCTTGAGCGCCTCAAAGGTGCGCTCGATCAGATGCGGGCGCGCCGGGGTGAGGACCTGGATGGTCACGTCGTCAGGCACCTTGCCCTCGTCGATCAGCGAGCGCACGAAGTCAAAGTCGGTCTGCGAAGCCGAGGGAAACCCCACCTCGATTTCCTTGAAGCCGATTTTGACCAGCGTATCGAACAGCCGCTGCTTGCGCTCGTGATCCATGGGGTCAATCAGCGACTGGTTGCCGTCGCGCAGATCGACGCTTGTCCAGATGGGCGGGTGCTCAATGCGCCGGGACGGCCACCGGCGATCCGGCAGGTCGACGGCGACGAACGGGCGGTATTTTTGCGCGGGATCAGACAACATCATGGCGGCTCTCCTGGAAGAAAAACAAACGAAAAACGGCACCGCAAGTATAGCCGGTGCGGGCGAGTGTCCACGCAAAACGCCTCTTCAACGCGAAGGCTGAAGAGGCGTTAAGGCGTGCATTTGCCTGCGCGACGCTTTCGGCAAGGGCGGATACAGCGGCTGCAGCGCGCCGCCAAAAGGCGTGGGCTGCTTTTTTACGGCGCGTGCAGGAAGACGTACTCGGACAGGGGTGCAACGTTTTGAACTCCATGACGATTTTACCTTGTAACCACCAACGACAGTGCGTGTAAACAGTGCGTGTAAACAGTGCGTGTAAAAAGCGCACGCGGCGCGGCCCGCCTCCGATATCGTCAGAGACGAGCGCGCAGTAGTCGTAGGTCCAGTAAGATAGGCGTCATGGCAGTGTGCATATCCTTAGACAATCAGCCCCGGCAGATTTTGTCAACGCCTGTGGCCCGCGGCTGTCCGCGGCTCGGGCGTTCGCCCCGTGCAGAACAAACCCTGCGCCTAAAATTCCCCAAACGTAGCTCAGCTGATACGCTTAAGGGTTTGCGCCATAAAGCCGCTGACAAGGCCCTTTGGCTCTGTCACTAACGTCAGGTTATCGATCTATGTCATCTATTCCATGTCACCACGCCCTATACCCGGCCGCCACGATGATACTTAACCGCTGGATTACCTCATGACACTGCTATGGATCGCTTTACTGCCGCTTGCCGGCGTGCTGGCGCCTGTGCTCACCGCGCGCTACGGGCGTACGGCCTGCACGCTTGCCACTGCCCTTCTACCCGCCCTTGCACTTGCCTTGACGCTTTTACAGGTGCCCGCGCTTGCCGACGGTGAGTCGCTGCGCTTTAGTGCAAGCTGGCTGCCCCAGCTGGGGCTTGATCTGGCGCTGCGGCTGGACGGCTTGACGCTTTTGTTCAACCTGCTGATTTTAGGCATTGGGCTGTTGATTTTGCTTTACGCCCATTTCTACCTTGATCAGAACGAGCCGTTCGGGCGCTTTTACGCCTTTATGGTGCTGTTCATGGCGTCCATGGTGGGCATCGCCATGGCCGACAATCTGATTTTGCTGTGGCTTTACTGGGAGCTCACCAGCCTGGCGTCTTTTCTGCTGATCGGCTTTTGGACCACCCAGAGCGCGGCGCGCAAAGGCGCGCGCATGGCGCTGACGGTAACCGGCGCCGGCGGGCTTGCCCTGCTTGCCGGGGTGCTGCTGCTGGGACATATTGCCGGCAGTTTCGACATGAACGTAGTGCTCAGCCGTGGGGCGGTCATCACCGCCGACCCGCGCTATCCGGCCATGCTGGTGCTGGTGCTGCTGGGCGCGTTTACCAAATCGGCGCAGTTCCCCTTCCAGTTCTGGCTGCCCCACGCCATGGCCGCGCCCACGCCGGTGTCGGCGTACCTGCACTCGGCCACCATGGTAAAAGCCGGCATATTTCTCATGGCGCGGCTGCACCCGGCCATCGGTGATGACGCGCTGTGGACCGTGCTGGTCTCGCTCACCGGTGCCGTCACCTTGCTATACGGGGCCTGGTTTGCCCTGTTCAAAACCGATCTCAAGGGCATTCTGGCGTTTTCTACCGTAAGCCATCTGGGGCTTGTCACCATGCTGCTGGGCATCGGCAGTCCCATGGCGATCCTTGCCGCGCTGTTTCACATCGTCAACCACGCCACTTTCAAAGCGGCGCTGTTCATGAGCGCGGGGATTATCGACCACGAAACCGGCACCCGAGAGCTCAAGCGCCTGGGCGGGCTGCGCACCACCATGCCGGTAATGGCGGTGCTGACGTCGGTGGCCGCCGCGGCCATGGCGGGCGTGCCGCTGCTCAACGGCTTTCTCTCCAAGGAAATGCTCTTTGCCGAGGCGCTCAACACGCCGGTTCTCGCCGGGCTGAGCTGGCTTATGCCGGTGCTGGCCACCCTGGGCGGGGTGCTTTCGGTGGCGTATTCGCTGCGCCTGGCCTGGGCGGTGTTTTTCAAACCCCCGCGCAAGATGCCGCCCAAACCGCCCCACGAGCCGCCGCGGCTGATGCGCGTGCCTGTGGAGTTTTTGGTGGCGCTGTGCGTGCTGGTGGGGATTTTTCCGTCGTTTTTCGCCGGCGGCCTGCTGGATTTGGCTACCCGGGCGGTGCTGCTTGAGCCGCTGAATTTCCATCTGGCCGTGTGGCACGGCTTCAATCTGCCCCTGGCGATGAGCGCGGTGGCGCTGGCCGGCGGCGGGCTGATGTACTGGCGTCACGACGACATGCGCCGTTTTCTTGGCCAGTTTGGCAGCCTGGACGCACGCTTTGTATTCGAACGCGGGATACTGGCCTGCAAGCACGGCTCAGAGCGCACGCTTGACTGGCTGGAAGGCCATTCTTTGCAGCGCTATATGGCGTTTCTGCTGCTGTCCGCGGTGGTCGGCGGGGTCATCGGGCTGGCAAAAATTGCCCCGCTGACCGGCGCGCTTGGCAACCAGCCGGTGGACGGCGTGGTGCTGTTTGGCGCGGCCATGCTGATCTTTGGCGGCATCGCCACCGCCGCGACCCATCGCTTCCGGCTGATTTCGCTTTTGATGCTGTCCATTGTCGGGCTGTTTGTGGCGCTGACGTTTGCTCGCTTCTCGGCGCCGGATCTGGCCTTGACCCAGCTGTCGGTAGAAGTGGTCACCATGATTCTGCTGATGCTGGCGCTGTTTTTTCTGCCCCAGCGCACCCCGCGTGATTCAACCCCGATGCGCAACGTCCGCGATATTCTGCTGGCAAGCGCTTTGGGGCTGGTGGTGGCGAGCCTCAACTACGCGGTGCTGACCCGGGCTACGGCATCGATTTCTGATTTTTTCCTCCACAACAGCGTGCCCGGCGGAGGCGGCCACAACGCGGTCAACGTGATTCTGGTGGATTTCCGCGGCTTCGATACCCTGGGCGAAATTACCGTGCTGGCGCTGGCCGGGCTTGCGATTTTCAAGCTGCTCAACCGCCTGCGGCTGTTCATGCCCCACAGCGACGTGGAAGGCCGGCTGTGGTCGCCGGATCGCTACCCGCCGATTCTCACCTCCATTGCCATGACGCTGCTGCCGCTGGCGCTGCTGGTCTCTGCGTTTATCTTTCTGCGCGGCCACAACCAGCCCGGCGGGGGCTTTATTGCCGGACTGGTAACCGCCGTGGCGCTGATTTTGATCTACATCGCGCGCGGCGTGGACTGGGCCCAGCACCGTCTGGACTTCCCCTTCCAGCCCGTCGCGGTGATCGGCGTTGCCACGGCAACGTTGACCGGGCTTGGCAGCTGGGCCTTTGGCCAGCCGTTTCTCACCTCGGCGTTCGGCCACTTTTCGCTGCCGCTGATCGGCGGGTTCGAGCTGGCCACAGCGCTGCTGTTTGATCTTGGGGTGTATCTGGCCGTGGTCGGCGCCACGCTGATGATTCTGGCCAATCTGGGCAAGGTCACCACGCCCTATCGCCCGGTGCCCGATGCCCCGGCACGACATACCGATGCCACCACGCCCGCCCAGGGCAAGGAGGATTCCTGATGGAAGCGCTGTACGCCATTGCCACCGGCATTCTCACCGCCTGTGGCCTTTATTTGACCCTGCGCGGACGCACCTTTCCCGTGGTGGTGGGGCTGACGCTGCTTTCCTATGCGGTCAACCTGTTTCTTTTTTCCATGGGCGGGCTGACAACGCACGGCGCGGTGATTATCAACGGGGCCAAAGACTATGCCGACCCCCTGCCCCAGGCGCTGGTGCTCACCGCGATCGTCATCGGTTTTGCCATGACCGCCTTTGTGGTCATTCTGGCCATGCGGGCGCGCAGCGAAGTGGGTAACGACCACGTTGACGGTAAAAAGGACGATCACGAATGACCCAGCATCTGATTATTCTGCCCGTGGTGCTGCCGCTGGTGGCGGGGATACTCTTGCTCTACAAGCGTTTGGGCCGGGTAAGCCAGGTCAAGCGCCTCATTAGCGTGGCGGCCACGGCGGCGCTTGTGCTGGTATCCGCCATGCTGCTCTACCGGGCAGCCACGGACGGGGTGACCTATTACGCGCTGGGCAGCTGGCAGCCGCCCTTTGGCATCGTGCTGGTACTTGACCGCCTTTCGGCGCTGATGGTGGCGACCACCTCTGTGCTTGCCCTGGGTGCTGTGGTGTATTCCTGCGGCGGCGACGATGAAAAGGGCAGCAATTTCCACGGCCTTTTCCAGTGGCAGCTGATGGGCCTGAACGGCGCCTTTTTAACCGGGGATCTGTTCAACCTGTTTGTGTTTTTCGAGGTGCTGCTGCTGGCCTCTTACGCGCTGCTGCTCCACGGCGGCGGCAAGGCCAAGATTCAGGCAAGCGTGCACTATGTGGTGCTCAACCTGGCCGGCTCGTCGCTTTTCCTTATTGCCGTGGGCCTTCTCTACGGCGCCACGGGCACGCTCAACATGGCTGATATGGCGCTGCGCATAGCCGAGCTGCCCGCCGAGCGCGAAGGGCTGGTCACCGCCGGCGCGCTAATGCTGCTGGTGGTGTTCGGGCTAAAGGCGGCCATGCTGCCGCTGTATTTCTGGCTGCCGCGCGCCTACGGCTACGCGCCGGCGCCGGTGGCGGCGCTGTTTACCATCATGACCAAGGTGGGCATTTACGCCATTCTGCGCGTGTATACGCTGATCTTCAGCGAGCAGGCCGGCGGGCTTGCCGCCCTGGAGCAGCCCTGGGTCTGGTGGCTGGGCCTGGGCACGCTGGTGGTGGCCGCCATGGGCGTGCTTGCCACCCGGGACTTGCGCTTGATGGTGGCCTATCTGGTGCTCATCTCGGTCGGCACGCTGCTGGCCGGCGTGGGCATGAGTACGCCAGAGGCCGTTTCTGCCCTGCTGTACTACTTGGTCCACACCACCCTGGTCACCGGCGGGCTGTTTTTGCTGGCCGCGATGATCGGCACCCAGCGCGGCAAAGCCGGCACCCGGCTGGTCAAGGGCCGGCCCATGGCGGCCGGCGGCGGACTGGCCCTGCTGTTTTTCATCGGCGGGGTAACCGTGGCCGGCATTCCTCCGCTCTCCGGCGCGCTGGGCAAGGCGCTTTTGCTCAACGCCGCCGAAGGCAGTGAGCGGCTGTGGCTGTGGCCGCTTTTGCTGCTGGCGGGGCTTGCCTCTCTGGTGGCACTTTCCCGCGCCGGGTCGACGTTTTTCTGGGCCAGCCACCGCGGCACGCCCGGCGGCGAGGCTCTGCACCGAGCCCAGTGGGCCGGCGTTATCCTGCTGGTGGCCGTCGCGCCGGTGGTGCTGGTGGCGTTTGCCGGGCCGGTAAGCGACTACACCCGGGCCGCCGCCCAGCAGCTGGCCAATCCCGACGTTCTTATTCATACGCTGCTGCCCGCCACAGGAGATCGCCCATGATCCGGTCACGCCGCTTTCTACCTACGCCTTTTCTCTCTATGCTTTTGCTGGTCGTCTGGCTGCTGCTGACGCGCAGCATCGCTTTGGGGCACATACTGCTGGGCGGCGGGCTGGCCGTGGTGATTCCGCTGGTGTGTTATCGCTTCATGGATCGCCGGCCGCATATTCAAAAGCCCTGGCGGCTGCTGCGCTTTGTGCTGCGGGTACTGGGCGATATCGTCGTTGCCAACTTCCAGGTCGCCTATCTGATCATCAACCCGTGGCGCAAGATGCGCCCGCACTTTGTGGAATACCCGCTGATGCTGGAAGAGCGCTTTACCATCACCCTGCTGGCCAGCACCATCAGCCTGACGCCGGGGACGGTGTCGGCCAACCTGCGCCTGGACGGCAAGTCGCTTTTGATCCATGCCCTTGACATCGACGATCCGGAGGCCCTGGTGGCACAGATTCGCACGCGCTACGAAGCACCGCTCAAGGAGATCTACGAATGCTGAGCATCGCGCTTCCCGTTACGCTGGCGCTGGTGATCATGGCCCTGCTGATGAACCTGTATCGGCTGGCGGTGGGGCCAAGCCTGCCCGATCGCGTGCTGGCGCTGGACACCATGTACGTCAACTCCATTGCGCTGATCGTCCTGCTTGGGCTGTGGCTGGACAGCAAAACGTACTTTGAGTCGGCGCTTTTGATCGCCATGCTGGGTTTTGTCAGCACCGTGGCGGTTTGCAAGTACATTCTGCGCGGAGACATCATCGAATGAGCACTCTGGTCGAATTTACCGCATCTTTGCTGCTGGTCGCCGGCGGCGTGTTCGCCTTTATCGGCTCGCTGGGCATGGCGCACCTTCGGGATTTCTACATGCGCCTGCACGGCCCGACCAAGGCCACCACAATCGGCATCGGCTGCATGCTGATGGCCTCGATGCTGTATTTCTGGCATCGCCACGGCGCACCGGACGTTCAAGAAATGCTGATTACGCTGTTTTTGTTTATCACAGCCCCGGTCAGCGCCCACCTGCTGGCCAAAACCGGGCTGCACATGAAGCTTGAACGCGCCGATAAAACCCGAGGCGAGCCGCTTGAGCTGCGCGACGAAGAAGTCGGCGACAACCCCGTACCGCACCCGGGCAAAGGCGACAGCTAACCGGCCGGCGTATCCGCCCGCTCCGCGCAACCGTGGCCCATAAGAAACAGCACGGCGTCCAGCCCCAGCGTTGTGATCGACTGGCGGGCCTGTTGGCGCACCAGCGGCTTGGCACGAAAGGCAATGCCAAGCCCGGCACGGGCGAGCATTTCCAGATCGTTGGCGCCGTCGCCCACGGCCACGGTCTGGCTTAGCTTGAGATCGTGGCGCGCGGCGACCTCCTGGAGCAGCTCAGCCTTGCGCGCCGCGTCTACAATCGGCTCGCGCACCTCACCGGTCACCCGGCCGTCTGCGATGATCAGCTCGTTGGCGTGCACCTCATCAAAGCCGAAGCGCTTTTGCAGGTGCCGGGCAAAGTAGCTAAAGCCGCCGGAGATAATCGCTGTGCGGTAGCCGTAGCGCGCAAGGCCTTCCATCAGCGTCTCCAGCCCGTCCATCAGCGGCAGGGTAGCGGCAATGTCTTCAAGCACTGCCTCATCCAGCCCTTCAAGCCGGGCCATGCGCGCGCGAAAGCTCTGCTGAAAATCCAGCTCGCCGCGCATCGCACGCTCGGTAATGGCCGCCACTTCATCGCCTACCCCGTGGCGGCGTGCCAGCTCGTCGATGACTTCGGTCTTGATCAGCGTGGAGTCCATGTCAAAGCACACCAGTCGGCGGTGCCCGCGCCATTCGTCCGCCGCCTGGATGGCGATGTCGACGCCCTCTTCGCGACCCAGCGCCAGCGCCTCTTCCCGCAGCGCCTCTACGTCCACGCGGCCGCCGGCAAGCGCCGGCCCGCTAAGCTCAACGGCGAGGCAGGCGGCGCGGCCCGGGGCGGCGGCGGTGTCATGGCGTAGCCAGCGGTGCGCCGAGGCGTATAGCGCGTAGCGGCTGACCAGCGTGTCTACTCGGGCCATCAGCGCCTCGGGCAGCGACTCGCCCAGCAGCGTTAACACCAGTGCATTACGGTTCATGGGGTTATCCTTTGGGTTGATCGGCTGGCTGGCGCTGCAGGCGGTCGACGCGCTGCAGGCCTCGGGGCAGTTTGTTGCCGCGCCGGCCGCGCTCGCCGCGGTAGTAGTCAAGATCGGCGGGCTTGAGCGTGAGCTTGCGCTTGCCGGCATAGGCAACAAGGGCGTCACCTTCGGTGAGCACGGCGATATCGCGGACGAACTCTTCTCGGCTGGCCGCCCGGGCAGCGGGAATATCGAGCATCTTGTTGCCCTTGCCCCGGGTCATCTCCGGCAGCTGGTCGAGCGCAAACAGCAAAAGCCGCCCTTCGTTGGAAACCGCTGCCACCCAGCACGGCGCCTCGCTTGCCGGCAGCGCCACCGGCGCCAGCACGCTACAGCCCTTGGGCAGCGTCAGCGCGGCCTTGCCGGCTTTGCTTTTACTGGTCAAACGCTCAAGCTCGGTGATAAAACCGTAGCCGCCGTCCGAGGCCAGCAAAAAACGCTGCGCCGGCGGCGCCAGCAGCACGCCGGCCATCTGTGCACCGGCGGCCACGTTGACCCGGCCGGTCACCGGCTCGCCCTGGCCCCGGGCGCTGGGCAAATTGTGTGCGGCCAGCGTATAGGCGCGCCCGGTGTCGTCCAGCAGCACCAGCGGCTGGTTGGTCTTGCCCCGTGCGGCCAGGGCAAAGCGGTCGCCGGCCTTGTAGGAAAGCCCCGCCGGGTCGATCTCGTGGCCCTTGGCGGCGCGGATCCAGCCTTTCTCGGACAGCACCACGGTGATCGGATCAGCACCGAGCAGCTCCACCTCGGAAAGCGCCCGGGCTTCCTTGCGCTCCACCAGCGGCGAGCGGCGCGCATCGCCGTGCTCTTTACCTGCCGCCCGGAGCTCTTTTTCCATCAGGGTGGTCAGTCTGGCCTCGCTGCCCAAAAGCCCTTCAAGGCGCTTGCGCTCTTTGTCCAGCTCGTCTTGCTCGCCGCGAATCTTCATCTCTTCGAGCTTGGCCAAATGGCGCAGGCGCAGCTCTAAAATCGCCTCGGCCTGGGGCTCGGAAAGCCGGAACGCGGCGATCAGCGCCGGCTTGGGCGCATCCTCTTCGCGGATAATGCGAATCACTTCGTCCAGGTTGAGAAAGGCAGCCAGCAGCCCTTCCAGCAGGTGCAGGCGGTCATTTACCTTGGACAGTCGGTGCTCCAGCCGACGGCGCACCGTGGCCCGGCGAAACGCAAGCCACTGGCCCAAAATCTCCGGCAGCGCCATCACCTGGGGGCGACCGTCCAGGCCGATGACGTTGAAATTGACGCGGACGTTTTTTTCCAGATCCGTGGTGGCAAACAGATGCGCCATCAGCGCCTCGACGTCCACTCGGGCCGAGCGCGGCTCGATCACCAGCCGCGTGGGCTCTTCGTGGGTGGACTCGTCGCGCAGGTCGGCGACCATGGGCAGCTTTTTGGCCTGCATCTGAGAGGCAATCTGCTCCAGCACCCGGGCCCCGCTGACCTGATAGGGCAGCGCGGTAACCACGATGCTGGCATCTTCCCGCGCAAAGCGCGCACGCATTTTCACCGAGCCGCGCCCGGCCTCGTAAAGCTTGGCCAGCTCCGCCCGCGGGGTGATGATTTCCGCCTCGGTGGGAAAATCCGGCGCCGGCAGGTAGTCCAGCAGGTCTGCGGTGGTCGCCTCGGGGTGGCGCAGCAGATGGCAGGTCGCCTCGACCACCTCAGACACGTTGTGCGGCGGGATATCCGTGGCCATACCCACGGCGATGCCGGTGCCGCCGTTCAATAGAATGTGCGGCAGCCGCGCGGGCAGCACGTCCGGCTCTTGCATGGTGCCGTCGAAGTTGGGCGACCAGTCCACGGTGCCCTGGCCAAGCTCGGCGAGCAGCACCTCGGCGAACTTCGACAGCTTGGCCTCGGTGTAGCGCATGGCGGCGAACGATTTGGGATCGTCCGGGCTGCCCCAGTTGCCCTGGCCGTCCACCAGCGGATAGCGGTAGGAAAACGGCTGGGCCATCAGCACCATGGCTTCGTAGCAGGCGCTGTCGCCGTGGGGATGAAACTTGCCCAGCACGTCGCCCACGGTGCGCGCGGATTTCTTGTGCTTGGCGCTGGCCGACAGCGCAAGCTCGCGCATGGCGTAGACAATGCGGCGCTGTACGGGCTTGAGCCCGTCGCCGATGTGGGGCAGCGCACGGTCGAGAATGACGTACATCGAGTAGTCAAGGTAGGCTTTTTCAGTGTAGTCACGCAGAGAAAGGCGCTCGACGCTGCCTTCCGCCACGGCAATATCCATGCTCATTAATACGCCTCTTGTCGTAACCGGTCATCGCCGGTGCTTATACGTTGACCTCGGCGAGGTTGCCGTAGTGTTCCAGCCAGTGTTTGCGGTCGGCGGCGCGCTTTTTGGCCAGCAGCATGTCCAGCATCTGTTCGCTGCCGTCGCCGTCGCTGCGGGTCAGCTGCACCAGCCGGCGGGTGTCCGGCGCCATGGTGGTTTCACGCAGCTGCAGCGGGCTCATCTCGCCGAGCCCCTTGAAGCGCTGGACGTTGGGCGTGCCGCGCTTTTTTGCCAGTCGCTTTACAATGGCGTCTTTCTCGCTTTCGTCCAGGGCGTAGTGCACTTCCTTGCCCAGATCGATGCGATAAAGCGGCGGCATGGCCACAAAGATATGGCCGGCGTCCACCAAACTGGGAAAATGGCGCACAAACAGCGCGCACAAAAGCGTGGCGATGTGCAGGCCGTCGGAGTCGGCGTCGGCGAGAATGCAGATCTTGTGGTAGCGCAGCCGTTCCAGATTGGCGCTGCCGGGATCGGCGCCGATGGCCACGGCGATATCGTGGACCTCCTGGGAGGCGTAGATCTCGTGGGAATCGACTTCCCAGGTGTTCAAAATCTTGCCGCGCAGCGGCAAGATCGCCTGGGTTTCGCGGTGGCGCGCCTGCTTGGCGCTGCCCCCGGCGCTGTCGCCTTCCACCAGAAACAGCTCGCTCTGGGCCGGGTCCTGGCCGGAACAGTCCGCCAGCTTGCCGGGCAGCGCCGGGCCCGAGGTAACCTTTTTGCGCACCACCTTTTTGGCCTTTTTCTGCCGGCGCTGGGCGGCACTGATCACAAGCTCGGCAAGCGCTTCGCCGTCGGCGACGTGGTGATTGAGCCACAGCGAAAAGGCATCTTTCACCACGCCGGCTACAAACGTCGAGACGGCCCGCGAGGACAGCCGCTCTTTGGTCTGGCCGGCAAACTGCGGGTCGAGCATCTTGATCGAGAGCACAAACGCCGCCCGCTCCCACAGATCGTCAGCGGTGAGCTTGATGCCCCGGGGCAGAAGGCTTCTGAACTCGCAGAACTCGCGCAGCGCATCCAAAAGCCCTGAGCGAAAGCCGTTGATGTGGGTCCCGCCAAGCGGGGTAGGAATCAGGTTGACGTAGGATTCCGCCAGGGCCTCGCCGCCTTCGGGCAGCCACTGAATGGCCCAGTCAACGCCGTGGTCGCTGTCGCTGAAGCGGCCCAGAAACGGCTCGGCGGGCAGCACGTCATAGCCGTCGGTGGCCTCCACCAGGTAGTCACGCAGGCCGTCAGCGTACTGCCAGCGGCTTTGGGTGCCGTCCGGCTCGATAAGCGTGACCTCAAGCCCGGGGCACAGCACGGCCTTGGCGCGCAGCAGGTGCTTCATCCGCCCGACGGCGAATTTGGGGCTGTCGAAGTAGCTTTCGTCGGGCCAGAAACGCAGCAGCGTGCCCCGGGCGCGCTTGGGTGCTTTGCCCGCCACCGCCAGCTCCTCGACTTTGTGGCCGAAGGCAAAGGCCATGGCGTGGCGCGCCCCGTCGCGGGTGACTTCCACCTCCAGCCGGCGCGACAGGGCGTTGACCACCGATACCCCAACGCCGTGCAGCCCGCCGGAAAAGCGGTAGCTGGAAGCCGAAAACTTTCCCCCGGAATGCAGCTTGGTCAAAATCAGCTCGACCCCTGACACGCCGTGTTCAGGGTGAATGTCAATGGGCATCCCGCGACCGTTGTCAGCGACTTCAATGCCGCCATCTGCCAGCAGTGCCACCCTGATTTTTTGAGCATAGCCGGCCAGCGCTTCGTCAACGCTGTTGTCGATGACCTCCTGGGCCATGTGATTGGGTCGGGACGTGTCGGTATACATGCCGGGGCGCTTGCGTACCGGATCGAGCCCGGAGAGGACTTCGATGGCGCTGGCGCCGTACTGAGAGGCATCAAACTGAGACATGTGGCACGGGTTTCCTGAAAAGTGAAGCTGGCTGCCGGCGCATACGGCACTTGCCCGCCGAAAGCAGCGAAAAAACGCAGCGCACCCGCCGGTCAGGACCAGACGGATACTATAGCGCCCAGAGGGTAACGCAAAAGAATAAAGCTGTATATTCGAACAGATCAAAAAGCGCGACTAAAGTGCGATTTACGCCTGAGGGATCCCCATGAATTGGGTAGTAAAATCAGCACGATAGGATTGAAAAGGCCTGCATGAGTCATGCATGTTGTAAGTTACGACACACAACAACATGCGACGGAGACCCATGCAGGCCCCTCGATTCTTGCATAACTTACTGACATCTTCACTCCCCGTCATCCATGCCAAGCGGCTACAGGCCGTACTCGATACCGTTGGCGCGCTGCTGGGCGAGCGACGGCTGGGATTAACGGCTATTGGTCGTGCTTTGCCGTGCTCGACGGATGCCAAGCACGCCATTAAACGAGTCGATCGTTTATTGGGCAATTCCCACCTGCATCAAGAAAGGCCACTAATCTATTGGCGCATGGCATCGCTGCTGATTGGCCATACAACGCGCCCCCTGATTCTGGTGGACTGGTCGCCGATTGATGATCGCGGCCGACATTTCCTGCTGCGTGCGGCGGTGCCCTTCGCCGGACGATCGCTGCCCATCTTCGAGAAGGTTCACCACAAGGAAGGATGCCCACACTGTGAAGCCTATCTGCTGGATGCGCTAACAAAGATCCTGCCCGACGACGCCACGCCAATCCTGGTGACCGATGCCGGCTTCCGTAATCCGTGGTTTCGGGCCGTTGAAGCGCGCGGCTGGTATATCGTTGGACGAGTCCGTCAGCCGACCCGTTACCAGGCGTCAGGCGACGCATGGCAACCCGTGAAGACCTTGTTTCAACACGCGACATCGGAACCGCGCGCATTAGGCCCCGTCCGGATCGCCGAAAACCATCCGTTCCACACCCAGATGGTGCTCTATCATCAATCGCCACGGGGACGTAAACATCGCAATAAACAAGGCCGGGTCTCTCAGGATGGCGGAAGCCGAACGATCGCGCGGCGTCAGCAGGAGCCCTGGGTGCTGGTCAGCAACCTGCCGGACCGCTCAACGCTGGCCAACAAGGTCGTAACGATCTATCGACAGCGCATGCAGATCGAGGAAGGCTTTCGCGATGTGAAAAGTCCCTTGTTCGGTCTGGGTTTCGGCATGCAACAGTCTCGCCAGGGCAAGCGTATCGAGATCCTGTTGCTAATCGCCATGCTGGCGAACGTGGCCATGATGGTGGCCGGCTTGGATGTCCGAGCCCGGGGGCAACAGCAACGCTACCAGAGCAACAGTATCCGGCACCGAAGCGTGCTCTCCGTGTGGCGCCTGGGACTGGAGTATCTTCGACGTCATCAGCCTGGGGCCGTGCCCTGGCCTACCTGGACTACCCTCCGAGCGCAACTTCGCGAGGAAGTCAGGGAGCAGAGCTTATGCGGCGAGTAGCAACATATTCGTGGGGATCCCTCAGGATTTACGCTCAATTGCGCGCGCAGAATCCGACTGTCAGAATCCGTTTTGTATACAAAGACGCGGAAAGGCACGGCGTGGCCCTTTCGCGCTCAGATGACATTTCGTAAAAACAACACCAATACTACCAACAGGCGCGAATTGCCCCATGGCTGACATTTCTGATGAAGAGCTGGAAATCACGCACAGCTCCGGTTTGCTCTACAACGAAGACCTGGCGCCGGTCAAAAAGGCGTCACGCACCTGGGGCTGGTTTGAAATCTTCAACGTCTGGTCCAACGACATTCAAAGCCTTTTCGGCTATACCCTGGCAGCGTCGCTGTTTATTTCCTACGGGCTGAACGGCTGGCTGGTCATGGCCGCCATTATTCTGGCCGGCTGCGTAGTGATGGTGCTGGTCAATCTTTCGGGCAAGCCCAGCGTCAAGTACGGCGTGCCTTTCCCCGTGCTCATTCGCGCCAGCATGGGGGTCTTCGGCGCTAACTTTCCCGCCATGCTGCGTGCCATTACCGGCATCTTCTGGTACGGCGTGCAAACCTATTTTGCCTCCACCGCGCTGGCCCTGCTGATCACTGCCCTGTTCGGCGACCCCGGCGGCCGGTGGCTGGGCATGTCCGGCGTTGACTGGCTGTCTTTTGCGCTGGTGTGGGTGTTCCAGGTCATGCTGTTTTGGCAGGGCATCGAACGGATCAAGCACTTTCTCAACTGGGCCGGGCCGCTGGTCTATGTGGTGATGGTGGCGCTGATGATCATCATCTGGTATCAGGCGGGCAGCGATTTGTTGCCGGCGATCGACACCATTTTCAGCGGCTCAAGCGACTTCAAGGGCAGCCCGGCCAACGCCTTTCTGGCCATCACCGGCACCATGATTGCCTACTTTGCCGCTGTGGTGATCAACTTTGGCGATTTCACGCGCTTTGTCAAAAGCGAACGGCAGATGAAGATCGGCAACCTGGTGGGGCTGCCGCTCAACGTGGCTTTCTTTTCGTTTATCGCTTTGATCATCACCGCCGGCACGCTTGCGCTGTTCGGCGAGACCATGACCAACCCGTCCGATATCATCGCCCACGTGGACTCCCTGCCGCTGACCATCATTGCCGCCATTACCTTCTTTGCCGCAACGGTAGGCATCAATCTGGTCGCCAACTTTATTCCGCCGGCCTATGATCTGGCCAACCTTTTCCCCAGCAAAATCAGCTTTCGCACCGGCGGGCTGATTACCGCCTGCGTGGCCTTTGTGGTCGGCGGCCTGTGGGTGGCGCTGATCAGCAATATCGGCATTGCCGGCTTTGTCAACGCCATTGGCGCCATCGTCGCCCCCTTCTACGGCATCATCGTGGTGGACTACTACCTGCTACGCCGGCAAAAGCTCAATATCCAGGACATGTTCTCGCGCGATCCCGACGGGGCCTACTACTACATCAAAGGCTGGAACAAGCGCGCCATCATGGCGTTTGCGCTGGCCGCCATTTTCTCTGTTTCCTCTGTGTGGGTGCCGGCCCTTGAAGCGCTGGGCGGTTACGCCTGGCTGATCGGCGCAGCGCTGGGCGGCTTTTTCTACCATCTGCTGATGCTGGGCAAGCGCCCGTCCATCGAGCAGCAGGCACGCGCCCGCTAAGCTCACCCCGGCCGACCCACGCCGGGGCAGCCCGCCCCGCTCCCTGCCCCGCCCTAGCCGGCGGGGTTTTTCCGGCCAAGCTGCCAGAACGCCTCCATCAGCCCCCGGGTGGAGGGGTCCATGCCGTCAGGCGCGGCGTCGCCTTCAAGAATGCGCTGCGTTTGTCCGGCAATCTGCTTGCCAAGCTCCACGCCCCACTGATCGAAGGGATTGATATCCCAGATCGTTGCCTGAACGAATACCTTGTGCTCGTACAGGGCGATCAGCGAACCCAGCGTTTCCGGCGTCAGCCGATCCAGCAGCACCGTAGTAGAGGGCTGATTGCCGCGATAGCGCTTGTGCGCCGGACGCGGAGCGTCGTCGGCGATGGCTTCGTCGCCCAGCATCAAAAGCCTGGACTGGGCAAAGCAGTTGGCCAGGGTCAAACGGTGCTGGGACTGGAGCAGCCGGCGGGTGTCGGGGTCGCTGACGCCGTCATAGCGGGAAAGCGGCGCGATAAAATCGCACACCACCGGCTGGGTGCCCTGATGCAGCAGCTGATAAAAAGCGTGCTGGGCGTTGGGCCCCAGCTGGCCCCAGAGCACCGGACAGGTGGAGTAGCCGGCAGACGCGCCGTCCCGCGTGACGGATTTGCCGTTGGACTCCATTTCCAGCTGTTCCAGATAGGCGGAAAAATACTCCAGCCGGCCATCGTAGGGCAAAATCGAGTGGGCGCGAATATCCAGAAAGTTCACGTTCCAGATACCGGCAAGGGCCAGCATCACCGGGGCGTTATCGGCAAGCGGGGCGCTGGCAAAGTGCTCGTCCAGGGCGTGCGCCCCGGCCAGCAGGCGGCGAAAGTTGGCCATGCCGATCACCAGCGCAATGGGCAGCCCGATCGTCCCCCAAAGCGAGTAGCGCCCGCCGACCCACTCCCAAAAGCGCAGCTGGTGCGCCGGGGCGATGCCCCAGTCGGTCATTTTTTCGGGGCTGGCAGAAACGCCGATAAAATGCTGGCGAATCACCAGCTCCGGGCGGATCGACGTAGCGCCCTTGCGCGCCAGCCGCGAAAGCAGCCAGTCCCGCGCGGTGCCGGCGTTGGACAGCGTATCCACAGTGGTAAACGACTTCGACGAGAGCACAAACAGCGTGGTTTCCGGGTCCAGCCGGCCAAGATAGTCGGCCAGCTGGGAGCCGTCCATGGTCGAGGCAAAGTGCACCTTCAGCGGATGGATATCGTCAGGGCGAAAATCCGCCAGCGCGTGGGCCACCATCTGCGGGCCCAGGTCCGAGCCGCCCACCCCGAGATTGATCACCCGCTTAATCGGCTTGCCGGTCGCTCCTCGCCACTGGCCGGCGTGCAGCCGCTTGACCAGGGTCTCCATCTGCGCAAGGCTTTGATGCACTGCGGCCACCACGTCCTCGCCGTCAACGCTGAGCGTGGCATCCGCCGGCAGGCGCAGCGCGGTGTGCAGCGCCGGGCGATCTTCGCTTTGGTTAACCCGCCGGCCGCTCAAAAGCCCGTCGATGGCATCGGCAACCCCGGCCTGCCGGGCCAGCGCCAGCAGCTGCGCAAGCGTCGGCTCGTCCCAGCGCTGCTTGGACAGATCCAGCGTCAGCCCGGCCACCCGGCGGCTGAAATGCGCAAAGCGTTTGCCCTGGCAATCACGGGCAAACAGCGTTTTCAAGTGTGTTGCCCGGTGGCGTTCGGCGTGGCGCAAAAGTGCCTGCCAGGCCGGCAGCGTATCGGGCGTGGTAGGTTCAGCGTTGGCCATCTGGCCCTCTCCTTGTGGCACGCGTTTGTGAAACGGCGTCTGTTCGCGTCATGGCGGGGCGCGTAAACTAGGGCGCGACCGTTTATTGTTACAGATCGTTTTACGGACCGGCCTGCCCCATGAGTGATGCATCTTACCGTGACGCCATTTTTTCGACACCCCTTGATCGGGTGGCGCAGTTTTCCTTCGACGAGACCGTTGTGGCGTGCTTTCCCGACATGATCCGCCGCTCGGTGCCGGGCTACGGCCAGGTGCTGGGCATGCTCGGCCTGATCGCCAGCCGCCACCTGCGCCACGGCGCCCGGGTATACGACCTGGGCTGCTCGCTGGGCGCGGGGGGCCTGGCCCTGGCCGGTGCCCTGCCGCCGGACGCCTTTGACTACGTAGGGCTGGATCTCTCCCCGGCCATGGCCGAGCGCGCCCGCCAAACCTTTGCCGCTGAGTGCCCGGCGCACGCCATGCAGGTCGATGTTGCCGATATTCGCGAGGTGGAGTACGCCTCGGCGGGCATGATCATGCTCAACTTCACCTTGCAGTTTCTCCCGCCGGAAGACCGCGACGCGCTGCTGGCGCGGCTGTACCAGGCCCTTGAGCCCGGCGGCGTGCTGGTGCTGTCGGAAAAGACCGTAGACGCCGACGAATACGACAACGCCTGGCGGGTGGAACGCTACCACGACTTCAAGCGCGCCAACGGCTACAGCGACATGGAAATCAGCCAAAAGCGCACCGCGCTGGAAAACGTGCTGGTGCCGGATACGCTGGAGGCCCACCACGCCCGGCTTGCGCGCGTAGGCTTTGCCCGCTCGATGACGTGGTTTCAGTACCTCAACTTCGCCTCAATGATCGCCTTCAAGGAGGGCTGAACGGTGCCCGACACCATGCCGCAAAAAACCCTGCCCGACGACCAGCGCGCACTCTACCAGGCGTTTTTGGACCAGGGGCTAACCGAATGGCTGGCCCGGCTGCCCGAGCAGCTGGCCGCCGGGCTCGACCGCCGCCGCCACGGCGATTTGCCCATGTGGGAAAAAGCCGTGGCCAAGCTGCCCGAGCTGTCCGCCGAGCGCGAGGTCGCGCTGAACGAGGACACCGTGCGCGTGGCGCTTGACCTTGACGACAGCCGCCGCCGCCAGTGCGAGAACCTGCTGAAAAAGCTCGCGCCCTGGCGCAAGGGGCCGTTTTCGCTGGGCGGCATCGAGATTGATACCGAGTGGCGCTCGGACTGGAAATGGCAGCGCGTGGCCCCGCATCTGGCGCCGCTTGCCGGGCGAAAAGTGCTCGACGTGGGCGGCGGCAGCGGCTATCACGCCTGGCGCATGGCCGGCGCCGGCGCGGCGTTTGCGCTGGTGATTGACCCCTCGCCGCGGTTTTACTGGCAGTTTCAGGCGGTGCGCCACTTTGTCGGCGATGCCGACGGCGGGCGCACGCACTTTCTGCCCGTGGGCATCGAAGACGTGCCGGAAAACCTCGGGTTTTTCGACACGGTGTTTTCCATGGGCGTGCTCTACCACCGCCCTTCGCCGCTTGCGCACATTCAGCAGCTGAAAGAGGCGCTAGCGCCCGGCGGCGAGCTGGTGCTGGAAACCCTGGTGGTCGAAGGCGACGAGCAGACCGTGATGCTGCCCGGCAGCCGCTACGCGGCCATGCCCAACGTCTATTTTCTGCCTTCCTCCGCTGCGCTGTGCCACTGGCTTGAACGCTGCGGCTTCACCGGCGTGCGGGTGGTGGACGAGGCCCCCACCACGCTTGACGAGCAGCGCTCAACCGAATGGATGACCTACCAGTCGCTTGCCGACTTTCTCGATCCGCAAGACCGCACCCGCACCGTTGAGGGCTATCCGGCCCCGCGCCGGGCGGTGGTGATCGCCAACCGGCCGCACTAGGCGTCGGGGTGGGCACGAACGTCGTCTCTGACGGCGCGGCGGCCGTGGGCCGAAATAAACCCGCGGTGATGGGCATGGCGCGCCATTTTCAGGCTATCCGCGGCGAGTATCAACTCGCAGTCGCTGCCGACAAGCTCTTCGCGTAGCCGGTTAATAGCGGTTTCGCGCTCGGGGCTGCTGTCTACCCGACGAATATAAATCGCCGCGATGCGCCCGGGGTAGGCCTTGACAATCTGGGTATAGACTTCCGGGTCGTGCTGGCCGCTGTCGCCGATCAGCACGCAGGGCACCCCGTCAAACAAAGCCAGCATACGCTCGATCAAATCACGCTTGTGATCGGTTGCCCGGCGCGGCCAGGGGTGACGCCAGGAAAGCCCCCATTCGCGCAGAAACAAAATCGGCCCTACGGGAATGCGGTTGAGCTGGAAAAACGCTTCGAGCATTTCATAAATCGCCCAGGGTCCGCGAGACACGTAAAGAATCGGCCGTTCCAGCCTGCCGCTTGCGCCGCAATGCAGCGCCTGATACAGCGCCGCGACGCCGGGAAACGCCGTGCGCCGCTCGGCCTTTTTCATAAACAGGCGATAGAGCATCTTGAGCTTTTCGGCCACGCCGGTGAACATGACCGTGTCGTCGATATCGCTGATCACCAGCAGGTCTGTGTCCTGTGAGGGCACATAGACCTCAGCACGGGTGCGCACCGTGCCTTCGGCGACGGTTTTCACCGCGATGTCGGCCCGGTGCCAGGAGAGCGCCACCGGCAGCGGCGACGCCAGTGATATGCGTGCGCTGAAATAGCCGTCGCGGTCGGTGACAACCCGGCGGACGTTGTCACCCAGACGCACTTCCACCTCCACGCGCACCACGCCTCGGCGCAGCATGCGCCGGGCCACATCGGCCACGTCGCGCAGCGCGCCGCGCCGGGGTATCATCCGCGCCGGCGCCGGCTGACGATAGACGCGCCCCATGACAAACGCTTCTTGCCGCGAGCCGTAGCCGCGATACGGATGCACGACCGTTCCCCCACGGCCGCTGTCCCGACGCATGGGCGACGCGGCCAGATGAACCAGCCGCTTGAAAAAATGCGCAACGCGCCGCAGAGCGTGCCTCATGCCCTCACACTCCCGGGACAGGACGCGCGGCTTTTTCCTGCAATGCCCCGCTGTATGCATCGCAAACGCGCACCACCCGGGTGCTCAGATGGCCGCCGTCAAGCGCAAGTACGCGATAGCCCGGGCTTGCATCAGGGTCCACGGCAAAGTGCGTAGCGCCGGGCAAGAACTGATCCGCCGCCGCCGGGCAGCCGTAAACGTCCACCGTGCGACCGGCATTTTGCCGTTGGCCGGCAAACGTCTGGTGAGCATGGCCGAACAGCACCGTGCGCACCTGGGGGTAGCCGGCCAGCGTGCGCCAAAAAGCGTCGCAGTCCGCCAGGCCGATGGCGTCCATCCACGCAGCCCCCACCGCCACCGGCGGGTGGTGCATGGCGATCAGCGTAGGGCGGCGGTCTTTGTCAAGCTGTGTGGCCATGGCGGCAAGCTTTCGCACCCCGAGTCGGCCGTAGGGCGCGCCGGGCACCTGGGTATCCAGCAGCAGCATGCGCCAGCCGCCAAGGTCCACCGCCGCCGGCGGCGCGCGCTCGGCGGCCATGCGTTCCAGCCGGTCGTGGTTGCCGGGCAGCCAGTGCCAGGGGCACGCCAGCGTATCCAGCAGCCGTGCGGCGGCGGCGTAGGAGGCCGCCGTTTCATCCTGGCTGATGTCGCCGGTTACTACCACAGCGTCGGGCTGCTCGGCGCTCGCCGCGGCCACCACGGCCTGTAGCCGGCTAAAGGGCACGCCGGTGCGCGATCGCGCGGCGGGATCGGCGTGCAGATGCAGATCGGTCATTTGGATTAGCTTCACCGGCAACGCCTCAGGGCACTTCAGCGACAAAGGCGCTGTGCCCGTGGGCCAGGCCATGGGCCAGCCATTCGCCCAGAAAGCGGTTGAGCTGGAGCTTTTCATCGGGCTGGTGCATACGCGTATTGGGATAGCGGTAGCGCCCGCTGAAATGGCGCTCGCGCTGAAAGTCGATCACCTCGGCCATGCGCACGTCATGGTAGAGATGCACGCGCATGCGCGGATGCTTTATCACGCGGTCCAGCGGGCCAGTCTGGCTGATCTCAACCAGGGTGGTGTACGGCGCATTTTGCCGCACGTGCAGGCGCAGCGCGAAGGCGTTTGCAGCGTCAGTGAAGGTATCGCCCAGACCGATCTCACGCCGCTCGCCCTGCTCCATGTCGCCCACCAGGCGCAGCAGCCGCAGGTAGTTGGCGCTGCATTCGCCCTGCAGCGTTTTCAGATCGGTCACATAGGCATTTCGTGCCATGTTCGCTCCTGCTTGGGTTATTGCGCGGCGGTCAGCGCGCCAAAGCGGCGCGCGTGCTCGGGAAGGGCGCGCAACGAGGCGCGCTTGCCGGCCAGCCAGTGCATGCCGATCAGCGCCATGGCGTTATCGAGCCGCCCGGCGGCCATGAGCTCCCAGGCATCGGCAAAGCGTACCACATGCACGCGGATGTCTTCGTTTTCATCCACCGCGCCGTGCACCCCGCCCAGCTGGCTGGCGTCAACCAGCGCGGCCAGCAGCGTCACCCGCTCGTTGCAGGCGCCGGCGCTGGGGTAGTAGTCGTGCAGTTTGATCAGTTCCTGAATCTCGCAGCCGGCCTCTTCCCGGGCTTCGCGCCGCGCCACGTCCTCTGCGCTTTCGCCGTCTTCGGTCAGGCCGGCCACGACTTCGAGCTTCCACGGCGAGGCGTCATCGATGGCCCCCACGCGAAACTGCTCGATAAACACCAGCGAATCCAGCGCTACGTCATACAGTAAAACGCCCACCGCGCCGTGGCGGCAGTGCAGCTCACGGCGCATGGGCGGGCTCCACCCGCCTTCGAAAAGACGATGGCGCAGGGTCAGTGCCTCCACGTGGAAAAAGCCCTGCTGCAGCACCTCGCGCGAGGTGATATCCACATCTTTTTGCGTAAAAGGCGGCGTTAGCAGCGATTCGGCGGAAATAAACGCCATAAGTGCCTCCCGACACGGAACATGTCGGCGTATTATCGGGGCACGTCGCCGGGAATGCCAACCGACTTTCCGCCGCCGGGCGCCGGGGCAAAGCGCTACAGGGTGTCAAGCAAAGAGCGGGCGTCTTCGCGCAGCGCTTCATCGGAATCTTGCCGGGCCGGGCGTGGCGTGCCGTTTACCGCGCGCCGGGCGTGTTCGCGGGCCGCCTGCGTGCGGTCTTCGTCTGCAAGAATCGTGGCGTAATAATAGTTCACGTCAATGCCGTCAGGGCGTATCTCCAGCGCGCGCTGGAACATGCGATCGGCTTTTTCGCTATCGCCAAAGCTGATCAGCCCGCCGGGCACCCGGGCATATAAAATCCCCAAAGTGACATAGGCCGAGCCGTTATTGCCCTTTGGGTCCAGCTTGATGGCGCGCTCCAGCGCCCGGCGCGCCGCCTTGGCATCGCCCAGCGCGCCAAAGCTGCGCCGCTCGCCAGCATAGGCGGCCAGCACCAACCCCTGCCACACCAGCACTTCGGCGTTATCGGGATGTTGCTCGGCCAGCGTATTCATCTCTTCTGCCAGCGCTTTCAGCGTTGCCTCGCGCTCGGCATCGGGCACCTCGGCCAGGGTATATTCCACGCGATTTTTCAGCTCGAAAAAGCCCTCGGGTGCAGTGGCTGAGGCAGCAACGGCAAACATCGTCGCCGCACCGGCCAGCGCCGCTATTACCGCGGCTTTGCGAATACGTATACAAGACATAAGAGGCTCCCGGCATCTTGTGAGGCTGTTAAAAGATCACTGCTGCACGCAATCTGACACTCCCCGCCCGCCGCGCACTGCGCTTTGGGCGAGGGTTCCCGGGTCACCCCGAGAACCTTCCTGCTTCAACACGCCTTCACTAGACCGTGACGATTAGACCACAGCCCCCGATCCAGTCGCTCCACAGGCTACCCCGCCCGTCCGGCGGTTTCGATATTCCTGGCCGCGTTGATATCGCGGTCAATGGCCTGGCCGCAGCCGTCACAGTGCCAGTGGCGCTGCGATAGCGGCAGCTTTTTGATCTTGTGGCCGCAGTGGTGGCACGTCTTGCTGCTGGGCAGCCACCGGCTGACCTGAATGAGCTGTTGGCCCGCCCAGTCGGCCTTGTAGGCCAGCTGGCGCAGGAACTCGCCCCAGCCGGCATCGCTGATGGCTCTGGCCAGTGTCTTGTTCTTGAGCATGCCGACAATGTTCAACGTCTCGACGCAGATCACTTGGTTTTCGTTGACCAGCGTTCGAGTGGCCTTGTGCATGGCGTCGCGGCGGCAGTCCGCGATTTTGGCATGCAGACGCGCCACCTTGCGGCGCATTTTGTGGCGGTTGTTCGAGCCTCGCTGCTTTTTGCTCAATCGGCGTTGCAGGTAGGCCAGTTTGGCGGCATACCGTTTGAGGTAGCGCGGGTTGCCCGACTTCTGCCCCTGGCTGGTGATGAACAGGTCGGTCAGCCCCAGATCAATACCCACGGTGTTAGGAGAGAACGGCAACGGCTCGGGCGTGAATTCGCACAGACAGCTGATGAAGTAGCGGCCTGCACGGTCGCGTGAAATCGTCACGCTGGACGGGGCGCCGGGCAATGGCCGGCTCCAGCGGATCGGTAGCGGTGTTTTCGTTTTGGCGATAGTGATCTCGCCGTCCCGGTAGCGGAAGGCGGCTCGGGTCAGTCGGATGGATTGCCGGCCATTCTTGGCCTTGAAGCGCGGATATCGCGCCTTGAGCGTCGGATTAAAGAAGTTGTCGAAGGCCGCTTTTTGATCGCGCAGGGCTTGTTGCAGAATCACGCTGGACACGTCCTTCAGCCACGGATATTCCGCCTTGAGGGCCACCAGCCGCTTTTCCGCTGCCGAGTGGGTGAGCGTTTCCCCGCGCTGCTGATACGCTTCGGTGCGATAGGCCAGGGTGTTGTTCCAGACAAAACGCGCGCAGCCAAACGATTGCGCCAGCAAGGCGGCTTGTTCGGGCGTCGGNATGGGGCGATGCTTTACGCGCTGATGAGTAACGGACGCTTGAATATCCTGCCAGCATCAACTTCGCGCCTTGGCACCGCGATTGCGAACCCCTTAAAGTGGCGTTTGGCGTAGAGTAGCGCCCGGCTACCCCCGCGCAGATAAAGAGAGCTTCCATGAAAGGCAGAAACATGACGCGCTGGCGCGATCCGGCCAAGGACCCGCGCCAGCAGCCCAAGAGCAATCTGATCACCGCTGAGGGCGCCCAGCGCCTGCGCGGCATTCTCGACCACCTCGCCCGGGTGAAACGCCCGGCGCTTTCCGCCAAGGTAGGTGAAGCCGCCGCCCAGGGCGACCGCTCGGAAAACGCCGACTACACCTACAATAAAAAAGAGCTCGGGCGCGTGCTGGGGCGCATTCGCTACCTGACCAAGCGCCTTGACGAGCTGCAGGTGGTGGATCGCCTGCCGGCAGATACCGGCAAGGTATTTTTCGGCGCCTTTGTCGAGCTTGAAGACGACAACGGCGAGACGCTTTCGCTGCGCATTGTCGGCCACGACGAAACCGACACGCGCAAGCGCTGGATCAGCGTGGATGCGCCGCTGGCCCAGGCCCTTTTGGGCAAGGCCGTGGATGACGACGTCACCGTAGCGGCCCCCGGCGGCCAGCAGGAATACATTGTCACCGCCGTTCACTACGCGCCGATCACGTAGCGGCGCTTATCAGCGCAAAGCGGCAAAGCCAAGCGTGTGAGCCAGCGGAGTGCGGCGTGCCGGCGCCCGGCCTGCTTCTTTACTGCACCCAGGCGCGATACACCCGAAATCGGCGGTTGTCCGCAAGCACGTCAAACTCGCCAAAGGCGTGACCGAGCGTGGCGGCGTAGGGCAAAAAGGCGTTAGCAACCAGCGCCAGCTGCCCGCCCCGGCCAAGCCGGGCGGGCGCTTCGCGGATCAGCCTGCCGGCCGGGCCGTAGTCAATATCACGCTCCTGGTGAAACGGCGGGTTGCTCACGATCAGATCAAAGCGCGCGTCCGGCTCTAGCCCTGAGTACACATCGCTTGCCAGTACCCGGCCTTCAAGCCCGTTTGCCGCCAGCGTGCGGCGGGTGGCTTCCACGGCAAAGTGATTGACGTCTACCGCCGTCACCTGATGGCCGCGCCGGGCAAGCCAGGCGCTGATGATGCCGTCACCGCAGCCCAGGTCCAGCACCTTCAGCGGCGTTTTCCCCAGCGTGCCGGCCAGCGTTTCCAGCAGCAGCGCGGTGCCTTCATCCACCTTGCCGTGGCCAAACACGCCGGGGTGGCTGGCAAGCGTTAGCTCGCCGGCGGTGAAGCGCTCCCAGGCGGCGTCTGCTGCCGGCTCGGCGGGCCTGCGTGTCTTGCTGACAAACACCGAGCAGCGCCGGGCGCTGTCGCGCTTGTCGCACGCCATGGCCCGCTCAGCAAGCATGTGAGCGGCCCGGCGCACGCCGCCGCCGTGCTCGCCTACTACGGCCAACGGCGTGCCGTGGGGCAGGCTCTGGTTGAGCCAGTCCAGCCACCAGCCGGCCAGCTTCAGCGCCTTGGGCCAGAACAGTACCGCCGCCGGCATCGCCGGCGCCTGCCCAAGCGGCGAGGCAACAGGCTGACCGGCACCGCGCCAGCGCTCAAGCACCGCCTCGTCGGCGCTAACACCGCCTGCGGCGGCGTGCCAAAGCCAGGGGTCGTCCGGCGGCGATATCGCCCAGAAGCCGGCAAAGTCATCATCATGGCAAAACGCATCGCGGTTGAGCAGCTGGCAGCTCGGCGTCTGGGCACTCATGGGCAATCTCTTGTGGTGTGGGTAGCGGTTCCAGGGAGGTGCGCTAGGGCTTGCGCAGGGTATACAGCAAATAGCGGCCCAGCCGCCAGTGGGGTTCCACGCGGCAATAGGCGCGCTCCAGGGCCCAAAGCGTCGCCCGGTCGGCGTCATCGGCTACGGGATCACGCAGATAGTCCTGAAAAATACGGATACCGGCGGTGGCTTCGATCTCCAGCCCGGCGGCGGCGGCAAAACGTTCAACGTCGGCATGGGTCAAAGGCGATACCGGCGTCAGGCGCTTGCCCCGCCCCCAGCCTTCCAGCCGATCGTCCAGCGCCTTTTGCCGGTTGCCCTTGATCACGTTGGCAAAGCGCAGGGCGTCACGGTTAAACACCATCAGGCTTAGCCGGCCGCCCGGCGCCAGCAGCCGGCCGAGAACGGCAAGGGCAGCGCCGGGATTGCCCAGCCACTCCAGCACCGCATGGCACACCATCAGCGGCCAGGGGCCGGGCGCGCGGGCTTCCAGCGCCTGCAGCGGCGCTTGCAAGTAGTCAATACGCTCGGCAAAGGGGGCATCGGCAAACGCGCGGCGGGCGTACGCCAGCATATCGGCAGACGGCTCGGCAAGGGTTACCGCATGGCCGCGCCGGGCAAGCCAGGCCGCCTGCTGGCCCAGGCCGCCGCCCACGTCCAGCGCCGGCTGGCCGTCCAGGGGGAGCATCTCGGGCATAAGCGTTTCGAGCAGAGCCAGGCGCAGCGCACCGCGCGGGGCGCTGTACAGCGAGCGTGCGAACTTGTCGGCCATGCCGTCAAAGTAACGATCGCCCTCGGGCGTCAGCTCAGCGGCTTTTTCTGGGGCGTAATGGGTGGATGTCACGCGTTCAGGGCTCGCATCAAAAACAAAGGCGGTAGCGCACCAGACTATGGCCTCGGCGCGCCACCATCAAGGCAAAGCACCGCTGGGGCGCGCTAAACGCCCGGTCCGGGGTTTGCTAGACTGTGCCGCAAATCGGCAACGGCCTGTAAGAAACAAGGAGAAGGCACAGTGAGCTACTCGATTGCGCTAAAGCGCGTATATGCCCCCATCGAGGCGGAAGACGGCGCCCGGGTGCTGGTGGATCGCCTTTGGCCCCGGGGCAAGGCCCGCGAGGCGCTCGCACTCAGCGCCTGGCACCCGGAAACGGCGCCTTCAAACGCGCTGCGGCGCCAGTACCGTCGCAACCAGCGCAGTCACGCAGCCTTTGCTACCCGCTATCGCCTGGAGCTTGCCGAAAGCGACACCCTGCTGCTGTCACTGATGCGCTTTGCCCGGGCCGGGCGCTTGACGCTTTTGACCGCTACCCGGCGCATTGAGGATTCGCACCTGCCGGCCCTGCGCGAAAGCCTGCTGCAGGCGCTGGAAAACGAAGACGCGCGCGACCGCGAGCCGCCGGCCTCCCCGCCCTGCTACGCCGATGAGCTGAATCGGTAAGGCCGCCGCCGGCACAGCCCTTGCGCTCAGGAAGGCAGGCGCCCTTCCCGCGCCAGCCGCCGGCGCACCCAGCGTTTGTACAGCGCGGTCAGCACGGGCTTGACGCCCGGCAGCGCCATGATGAACGCGGCCGGGCGCAGGCGCGGAACACGCTTCATCAGCAGCACGTAGGCGTCAATGCCGGCGTAAAGACGCCCCTGGTCGTCTTCCAGGTGCAGCGACATCAGCGCCACGTCGGGGTCCACACCGATATCGCGCAGGCGCTCGCCGTACTCGTTGAGATCGCACCAGCGCACCGAGTCGCCGGCTTCGCCGGCCCAGCGCTCGTAGCGGGCTCGATCACGCCGGCAGATCGGGCAGGCGCCGTCGTAGTACACGTAAAGCGGTGATAACGCCTTGCTCTGGCTCATGGCTCCTCCTTGCGATGTTCAGCTCGCCGCCGGCGCGGCGGCCGTTGCCCCCACCATAAGCCGACACGCCGGCAATGCAAAACGCCGGCCCCACGCGGGCTGTACCCTGGCGGGCCGGCTGATCGCCGCCCGGCCAGACAGCGGCTCAGCTGCGCGGCGCCGGCGCCTCAAGGGTGCCCGGCGTCAAACTTTCCGCATCGGCCTGAAAAAGCTCCTGCAGCTCGCGGTTGGCCTGCGCGTGGCTTTGCGGCTGCTGCTGCTCTTCGCGCGAGGCTTCCATCTGCCGGGCCAGGGTATACTCGTCGTGTTGCCGAAAGGTCTCAATGGTGTGCCGGGCAATGTCATCTTCAACGCCAAGCTCCAGCAAAACCCGCCGCGTCATTTCCAGGCTCGACAGCAGCAGCTCGCGAATCACCCCGGAGACCCCCAGCCGCATCAGCTGCTGGGCATGGTAGCGGTCCCGCGCTCGGGCCAATAGCCTGGCCCGGGGGAAGCGCCGCCTAATCAGGCTCGCCACGCGGATGGACATATCCACCTCGCCTACCGCAAGCACCAGCAGGTGCGCGCGCCCGGCACCGGCCGCCTCCAGAAGATCCAGTCGCGAGGCGTCGCCGAAATACACCTCATGGCCGTAGCGGCGGACAAAATCCACGCGCTCCGGATCGCTGTCCAACACCGTAAAGGGGATCTGCAAGTTCTGCAGCACCCGGCCGACCACCTGGCCGAAGCGGCTGAATCCGATGATCAGCACACGCGGCCGGTGGTGCTCCGGGCGGTCGTAGTCGCGCGCCGGCTTCTTTTTATGCGCCAGCAGCCCAGAGCGCAGCGCCAGCGCGTTGATCAGCGGCGCCAGCGCAATGGAAAGCGATACGATCAAAATCAGCGTATCGACCAGCGCGGCATCCATAACGCCGGCGGCCAGCGCGGTGGAAAACAGCACAAAGCCAAATTCGCCGCCGTGCCCCATTAAAATGCCCAGCCGCAGGCCCACACGCCAGGGCCGGCGAAATAGCCGCGTGGCCAGCAGCAGCATGAAAAACTTGACCACAAACAGCCCGAGCACCAGCAGCAAAATGCGCAAGGGCTCTGCCAGCAACAGCTCGACCTGAGCGGTCATCCCCACCGCCATGAAGAAAAGCCCCAGCAAAAGCCCCTTGAACGGCTGAATGTCCGCCTCGATAGCCGGGCGATACTCTGAATCCGCCAGCAGCACGCCGGCCACAAAAGCGCCCAGCGCCATGGATAGCCCGGCCTGCTCCATCAGCAATGCCGCCCCCAGCACGACCATCAGAGCCGCGGCAAGAAACATCTCGCGGCTGCGCATCCTGGCGACCTGGTGGAAAAACGGGCGCAGCAGATAGCGCCCGCCAAAAATCAATACCGCCAGCGCACCGATGCCCAGCCCTACATCCTGAAAAGCGGACGCAGCCCCTCCGTCAAGGGCGCTGTCAGCGCCGAGAAAAGGAATCAGCGCCAGCAGGGGAATCGTGGCCATATCCTGAAACAATAGGATGGAAAAGGCATAGCGGCCCTGGCGGCTTTGCAGCTCGCCGCCCTCGCCGAGAAGCTGCAGCACCAGCGGCGTCGAACTCAGGCCCAGACCAAAGCCCACGATCAGCGCCGCCGTCGGCGCCAGCCCCAGCCACCAGCCCATCAGCGCAATGGCCAGACTGGCGGTCACAAGCTGCAGGCTGCCAAAGGCAAAAACCGCCTGGCGCATCAGCTTCAGCCGTGAGAGCTTAAGCTCCAGCCCGATGATAAACAGCAAAAAAACAATGCCGATCTGGGAAAACCCCAGCACCTGCTCGGGATCAGGCACCAGACCAAGCACCGACGGGCCAATGGCCACGCCTGCCAGCAGGTACCCAAGCACCTCGCCCAGCCCCAGCCATTTGCACAGCGGCACAACCGCCACCGCCGCCACCAGAAACACCAGGGCGGAATACGTCAGTCCAGCATCCACGGGCACCTACTCCCCAATAACGATCGTCCCAATAACGCTCGCCTCAATGACGACCGCGCTCACGATACGATGCGCCGGTTACAAAGGGCCGGGGCGGCGCTTAATCGCCTCCCCGCCCCGGCGAGAGAGCGCGTCCAGACGGCTGACCTGTTCTGCCAGCTGCGGCAGCGCTTCGCGACGATAGCGGGCCACATCGTCAATGGCTACCAGAACGTCGTCAAAGGCCTGTTCGAGCTTTTGCATATCCAGCATCGCCGATCCGGCGCGGGCCTGAATATCCGCGCCCGAACGGCGCAGCGCCCCGGCAGTGCCGGCAATCATGTCGGCAGTGGTGGCGTTGAGCGCCTCAATCTTGTCCAGCACCAGCCGTTGGTTGGCCAGCCCCAGCGCCACGGTTACCGCCACGCTCAGCGCCGAGACGGTGACGTTGATGGCTCTGTCGACCCCGCGCATCAGCTCGCGGTTGTTGCGAATCAGCACTTCCAGCGCCAGCACGCCCTGCTGGCTGACCGATAGCTGCTGGCGAAGATCAACCACGCGCTGGCGCAGCGGGAAAAGCAGCTCTTCTTCGATAAAGCGCCGCTCGGTATCTTCCGCCGGCAGCGCTTCGGCGCTTCTCACCAGGCGCTGATCGATCAGCTGGCCAAGTTCAATCTGCTCCTGGAGCTTTTCCGCGGCGTCTTCCAGCGCCTGCTGATCGTCTGCCAGGGTGAGATTGTCACGGCCCAGCCGATCCTTTCCCGACTCCAGCTCGTGGATGATCGCGTCCAGCGCCTGCTGGGCATTTTCGTACTTGTGAAAATAGCGCGCCAGGCCGGTGCTCATGCCGGGAATAAACGCGAGTACGCGGTCAAGGCCGCGCCGGGAAAGCCGGTGGTGCTGGGGGTCAAGCTCACGCATGCGGCGCTTCAGCCCGGTCAGCGCCTGAACCACCGGCCCGCCTTCTTCGCTCTGTTCGGCAAGGGTGCGCATGGGCGTTTTAAGCAGCTCACTTTGATAGGCGGCCTGGCGCTGGGCGTCGCTTCCCAGCTCGTCTATATAGCGGCGCCGGGTCTGGCGCTCGTCGCTGTGGGCCAGCAGCGCATCGGCAAAGCGCGCGGCCCGGTCCGCCAGCGATTCGTGGCTGGATACAGCGCTTGCAGATGCGCCAGCGGACCGGCGTTTCAGCTCGGCGGCCACGTCTTCTGCCGGCGGCAGATAGAGCGCCTGGCGGCGAGCATCGTGTGGCGTTGGCATGGATCAGGGGTCCTTTTTGTACAAAGGGGCCTTCAGCGGCGGCCGTAGCGCGGCGCCGCGTCGGCGAAGCGTTGCAGGTCGGCCAGCGCCCGGTCTGCGCTCACGGACGCCTGCGGGCGGCGCGTATCCACCCGGGCCATGGCCACCGCCATGTTGTCCAAAGCGGTCAGCGCGGTTTCGTTGCGCCCGCTAAGCGCACGCAGCTGCCGGCGGGTATCTTCCACCAGCGCCAGGCGACGCTTCAAGGCCAGATGCTCCGCCGGGCTCAGCCGCTCGCCTTCGTGGGCCAGCCGCCGGCGCACGGCGTCGGCGTCGATGCCGGCCATGCCGCTGGCCTGAGAGGCCATGGCGACCAGGTTGTCCACCGCGGTAAAACACACCTCGGCGACCAGTGAACGGGCGCGCTCGAAAGCCAGCTCGCCGACGTCGAAGCGCTCCAGCAATACCGCCATCGCCTTGCGGTAGCGGCCATACAAACGGTCGGCCTGCTCGGCAAGTGCCGGCTGGCGAGCCGCCAGCAGCCGCTTTTTGGCATCGCACAGCGCCAGGGTCACGTCGTCGGCATCCGGCGGCGGGGCGTTCGGATCAAGGCGTTCCTCGCCGCTTTCCCGCGCCTGACGGGCCTGCTCGGCCCGGCGCTCTGCTGCCTTCTGTTCGTGCCGGGCTTGCGCGCGCCGCTGCCGGCGCTTTGTTTGCCATTTGCGCCCGCGGCGCTCCAGCGGGATCGCCACGGCCACCGCGACAAGCCCTGCCAGCCAGCCGCTCAGCGAAGGCCCAAAGCCGCCCCACAGCGAGGTCAGCCACAAAAGCCCGGCCACAAACGGCACGGCAAGCCCGTAGCGGCCCAGCGCCTGCAGGCGCGTGGGTCGCAGCGTGCCCAGAGCACGCTGCGGGCTTGCCAGGCCGATGACCAGCCAGGGCAGACAGGAAAGAAACAGCCCGTACGAGAAACCTTGCAGAAATGCCAGCATGCGTCGTCAAGCCCGATCAACAGACAGGCCAACAGTGTAAAGGTTGATTAAGTTTCGCGTAAGTTTGGCGTGTTTGGATAACGGGTATGCCAACCGGCATGCATTGTGAATCGACAAGGAGAACGAGTATGAAAATGCATTCAATCGCCGTGACCGGTGCGGCCCTGCTGTTTGCCGGTGCCGCCGTTGCCGGCCCGCAGTGCACCGAGGCGCCCGAGGCTGACTGGCTTTCCCAAAACGCCATGAAACAAAAGCTGGCCGACCAGGGCTACACCGTTGACAGGTTCAAGGTCACCGACGGCAGCTGCTACGAGATTTACGGCAAAGACAAAAAAGGTGTGAAAGTCGAGATCTATTTCAATCCGGTCAACGGCGAGATCGTGGAAGAGCATCGCAACGAGTGATGCCCGAAAAACCAGTGCGGCGCCCCGGGATCGCTGATGGTTGGCCATTCAGCGCGGTGCCGCTGCACGTTGACGCAGGTCATGCGTTTTTGATGAGTTTTTCGTATGCTGGCCGCATACCCCAGTAAACTCGTCAGGAATCGCCCCATGAAGGAATCCGCCCTGCTCCGCCGCCTGCCGCTGATGCGGCTGGCATTCCGCCCTTTTTTCCTGCTGGGCGCTGTGTTCAGCGTGCTGGCCTTGCTGGCCTGGCTGGCATTTTGGCACGGCAATCTGTGGCTTTCGCCCTACGGCGGCATGTTCTGGTGGCACCCGCACGAAATGCTGTTTGGCTTTGGCAGCGCCATTATCGTTGGCTTTTTGCTCACCGCCGTGCAGAACTGGACCGGCCGGCCGGGGCTGAGCGGCTGGCCGCTGGCCGGGCTGGCCGGGCTGTGGCTCGGGGCGCGCGTGCTGCTGGCCTACGGCGGCTCGCTGCCGCCGGCGCTGCTGTTCACGGTGGACGTGGCTTTCCTTCCTCTGGCAGCGCTGGCCATGGCCCGGCGCGTCGTTGCCGTGCGCATGTGGCGCAACCTGGCGTTTGTGCCGCTGCTGGTCGCGCTGGCCTGCGCCAACGCCGTTATGCACCTGGGCGCGCAGCAGGGCGACGGCGCGCTGATGCGTGAGGCCAGCCACTCCGCCATGCTGCTGATCGTTTTGCTGATGGCGCTGCTCGGCGGGCGGGTGATTCCGTTTTTCACCTCGCGCAAGCTCGGCATTGAACAGCCCGCACGGCTGCGCTCGCTGGAAATCGCAAGCCTGGGCGGTCTTGTCGCGGTGCTGGTGCTGCAAATCTTCTCCGCTGCGGGGCTGGGAATCGCCCACGCACTGCTCGTTCCGGCGCTGCTGGTGGCCGCTACGGCCAACGCCTGGCGGCTGTCGCGCTGGTATCACGTCGACATCCTGCGCGAGCCGCTGCTGTGGGGGCTGCATGCCAGCTATGCGTTTATTGTACTGGGGCTAGTGCTGTGGGCCATCGAGCACGCCGGCGGCCAGCGGGTAGAAACCGCGCTGCATGCGCTGGCCATCGGCGGCATGGGGACCATGATGCTTTCCATGATGTCTCGGGTATCGCTTGGGCACACCGGCCGCATTATTCGCACGCTGCCGGGAATCGGGGTGGCGCTGGGGTTAATGCTGGCCGCCGCGCTGATGCGCTCGCTGTGGCTGTGGCTGTACCCGCAAACCAGCCACTGGGTCTATACGCTGACGATTATCGCGTGGTGTATCAGCTACTTTGTTTTTATCCTGTACTATGTGGTTCCTCTGCTGCGCGCACGGCCTGACGGCAAGGCCGGCTAACCGACACCGCCGGCACCGCCGGCAGCGGGCACACACTGATTTCAGGAACAACGCATTATGGAAAGCTATACAGCCGTTAAACACCTGCACGTAAGCGCCGCCTATCTGAGCGTTATGTTTTTTGTGCTGCGGGCGTTTTGGTCGGTCAATGAAAACAGCGTGCTCAAGGCACGCTGGGTCAAAGTTGCACCGCACGTTATCGATACCGCGCTGCTGACGTTCGGCGTGGCTCTCGCGGTGATGCTGAACTTCTGGCCGCTGCCGGGCTGGCTGACGGCCAAGATCGCGGCGCTGATTGTGTATATCGTGCTGGGCACCGTTGCCATCAAGCGCGGCGCCACGCCCACCGTGCGTGCCTCTTTTGCCGTTGCCGCGGTGATGGTCTTTGCCTACATGCTGGGGGCGGCCAACCAGCACAGCGCACTCTCTTGGCTTGCCGCCATGTAAGCGGCTCGCGACTTAACGTTTAAACTGCGCAACTCCCCTTTCAAGGAGGCGCGTCAAGGAGGCGCGGTATGCGTTTTACTCCCATCGCCTGGTGCGCGCTGGCGTATCTTTGTATCGGCCTGGGGACTGCCGGCATCGTGTTGCCGCTGCTGCCTACCACGCCGTTTTTGCTGCTGGCTCTGTGGGCGGCCACCAAGGGCTCGCCCAGACTTGCCCGCTGGCTGCTTGAACATCCGCGCTTTGGCCCTTACCTGTACGCTTGGCGCGAACAGCGGGCAATTCCTCCCCGGGCCAAGATCACGGCCTATGTGCTGCTGACCTTGAGCTTTGTCACGCTATGGCTGGGCGGCGCTCATCCGTGGCTTCTGGCCGCGCTGGCGCTTTTGTTCAGCGGCGTGGCCGCCTTTATCGCCACCCGTCCGGATGCCGCCAGGGCCCCTTGAGGCCCCGGCGGCGAGCACCGCGCTACCTACACGGCGTCGGCGGTTTCTTCGCTGCGAAAGCGACGCATATGCCCGTGTTCTTCCATGGCGATATGCCAGCTCAGCGCCTGCTCCAGGCAGTGCGGAGTGTGGCCGCCGCGCTTGCAGGCATCGGCGAAGTAGCGGCGCAGCGCCGGGCGGTAGGAGGGATCCACGCAGCGTTCAATGATCTGCACCGCGCGCTCCCGCGGGGCCAGCCCGCGCAGATCGGCCAGGCCGTGCTCGGTCACGAAAATGTCCACGTCGTGCTCGGTGTGGTCCACATGGCTGACAAAGGGCACGATGCTGGAAATATCCCCTCCCTTGGCCAGCGATTTGGTAATGAAAACCGACAGCTGCGCGTTGCGGGCAAAATCGCCGGAGCCGCCGATGCCGTTCATCATCTTGGTGCCGCCAACGTGGGTGGAGTTGACGTTGCCGTAAATGTCCATTTCCAGCGCTGTGTTGATGGCGATGATGCCCAGCCGGCGAATAATCCCCGGATGGTTGGAAAGCTCCTGGGGCCGCAGTATCAAACGGTCACGGTAGCGTTCGATATCGTTCCACACCCGTTCGCCGCAGCGCTCTGAAAGCGTAATCGAGCAGCCCGAAGCAAAGTCCAGCTTGCCGCTGTCCAGCAGCTCAAAGGTCGAATCCTGCAGCACTTCAGAGTACATGGTCAGGTGCTTGAAAGGGCCTTCGGCCAGCCCGCTCACCACCGCGTTGGCCATGTTACCGATACCCGCCTGCAGCGGCAGCAGCGCCGGTGTTAAACGGCCGATTTCCACTTCATCGGCAAAAAAGCCGATCAGGTGCTCGGCGATACGCCGGGTATCGTTGTCCGGCGGCTGCACCGTGGAGGGGCTGTCCTTGCCCTGGGTGATCACAATCGCCGCGACGCTATCGGGATCGATCGGTATATACGGCGTGCCGATGCGCGAATCGGGCGCTACCACCGGAATCGGCGTGCGCGTGGGGCGCATCTGGGGAATATAGATATCGTGCAGCCCCTCCAGCGCCGCCGGCGAATCCAGGTTCAGTTCGATGATGACCTTGTCGGCCAGTATCGCATAGCTGGCCGAGTTGCCTACCGAGGTTGTCGGCACGATGTAGCCTTCTTCGGTAATCGCGCAGGCCTCGATGACGGCAACGTCCATCTCGGCCAGCTGGCGATTGCGCAACAGCTCTACCGTCTCGGACAGATGCTGGTCCATAAACATCACGCTACCGTCGTTAATCGCCCGGCGCAGGGTAGCGTCGACCTGAAACGGCATGCGCCGGGAAAGCGCGTTGGCCTCGGTCAACAGCTTGTCCAGGTCATTGCCCAGCGACGCGCCGGTCATCAGCGTGATGGCAAGCGGCTCGTTGTTGGCCCGCTCGGCCAGCGCCCGGGGCACGGCCTTGGCTTCCCCGGCTCGGGTAAAGCCGCTCATGCCCACGGTCATGCCGTCTTCAATCAGCGCAGCGGCTTGTTCAGCGGTACGCAGCCTGTCGCGCCAGCGGGGCCAGCGGCAGCGCTCATTGACCATACCCTCGTCAAACATGGAACTCTCCTTCAGCAGACACGTCGCAACGGCATCCGGGCCTGCCCCGCTGCCGCTTCGCGCCGCATCATGCCACGCCAAAGCGCCCAACGGCGCGTTTCACGACCAAAGTTGCACGTGCTGCGGGTTTCGCGGACTAAAAGCCAGACAAAAAAATGGCGTCGGCGAACTCAGCTGCACCCCGGTGGCCGGATGCAAACATCCAGCGTTCGGGGTGCAGTTCAGTAGCGCCCGGCGGGGTTTCAGGCGGGATTTCAGGCGAGGCTACAGGCCATCAGCCCAGCAGATGCGCCACGGCGCTGCGCTCTTCGCGCAGCTCATTTTCGGTGGCCTGCATTTTTTCCCGGCTGAAGGCATCGATGTCAAAGCCCTGGACGATGGCGTAGTGTCCGCCCTGGCAGCGCACCGGGAAGGAATAGATGATGCCCTCTTCGATGCCGTAGCTGCCGTCGGCGGGCACTGCCATGCTGACAACGGCGTCGCAGCCAAGCGCCCAGTCGCGCATGTGGTCAATGGCCGCAGAGGCCGCCGAGGCGGCTGAAGACGCACCGCGGGCCTTGATGATGGCCGCGCCGCGCTGCTGGACGGTGGGGATAAAGTCGTTTTCGTACCAGTCGCGCTCCACCAGCTCCAGCGCCGGCTTGCCGTCCACCTGACACTGGGCGATATCCGGGTACTGGGTCGCGCTGTGGTTGCCCCAGATGATCAGATTTTCCACGTCGTTGACGTGTTTGCCGGTTTGCTGGGCCAGCTGCGTCAAAGCGCGGTTATGATCCAGTCGGGTCATTGCGGTAAACTGGCCGGCGTCGAGATCCGGGGCGTTGCACGAGGCAATCAGCGCGTTGGTGTTGGCCGGGTTGCCAACGACCAGCACCTTGACGTCGCGGCTGGCGTAGTCGTTGAGCGCCCGGCCCTGAGCGGAGAAAATCGCCGCGTTGGCCTCAAGCAGGTCCTTGCGCTCCATACCCGGCCCGCGCGGGCGTGAGCCGACCAGCAGTGCGAAGTCGGCATCCTTGAACGCAACGTTGGCGTCATCGCTTGCCACGATATCGTGAACCAGCGGGAAAGCGCAGTCGTTGAGCTCCATGACCACGCCGTTCAGCGCTTCCATCGCCTGGGGAATTTCCAGCAGCTGGAGTATGACAGGCTGATCCGGCCCCAGCATGTCGCCTGCGGCAATGCGGAAAATAAGCGAATAGCTGATCTGGCCGGCGCCGCCGGTAATCGCAATACGTACGGGATCTTTCATCATCACTCCTTGTGTATTTTGCCTTGGGGTAGCCGCGGCAAACGGCGCTGCCCTGTCCGGATGTTATGCGCCGTCGATGCAAAACACAATCAACCCCGGGCCATACCTTGGCCGCACACAGTTGCGCTCGCACCCGGCTATCGGGCAGGCTAAAGCGCGTTTACGTTGGCGTTCTCGTGCCGGCCGCATACCCGCGCCGCACACTGACCGAGGGACACCGAGTCCATGCGGCAACCCCGATTTTCACAACTGCCTTTTTCCTACGTGCTGGCAAGCCTTCTGCTGCTCGCCTTGGTGGTATGGCTGGCGCTGGGCGACTTCGACGCTTTTCGCCGCGACGCCCCCGCTGACACCGCCGGCAACGCCCGGGCCACCCGCGTTGAAACCCGCCGAATCGAAGCCGTTGACTATACCCCGGTGCAGGTCATACAGGGCGCGCTCGAAGCGCAGCGCGAAGTGGCGCTGCGAGCCAACGTCGCAGGCTTTGTGCAGGAAAAGCCCGTCGCCCAGGGGCAGCATGTCACCCGGGGAGAAACCCTGCTGGTGCTGGACAGCGACGCCCTGCCCGAGCGCCTGGCAGAAGCGCGCGACAGCCTTGAGCTGGCCCGGGCCGAGCTTGCCGGGGCCGAAAAGCTGCGCCGGCGCGAGCTGATTTCCCGCCCCGAGCTGCTGCGCCGGCGCGCCGCACTCACGCAAAACGTAGCCGACGTGGCCCGGCTGGAGAAACAGCAGGCGGACATCCGCCCCGACGCCCCCTTTGCCGGCACGGTGGATCGCATCAGCGTCGAGCTGGGCGAGCTTTTGCAGCCCGGCGAACAGTGGGGACGGCTGGTCGCCGACGAAACGCTGACCGGCACCGGCTGGGTTTCCCAGCAGGACGTGGCCCCGCTGGCAGAAGGCCAGCGCGTCACGGCCCGGCTGCTTGACGGCGCTACGCTCAGCGGCACGCTGACCCATGTGGCCCGCCGCGCCGCCGAAGACACCCGCAGCTTTTACATAGAAGTCACGCTGGACAATCCCCGGCGACGGCGCCTGGCAGGTGCCAGTGCCGAATTTACCGTGGCCCTGCCCGCTCGCCGGGTGCACACCTTTTCGCCGGCCCTGCTGCGCCTGAGCGATCAGGGCACGCTTAGCGTGCGCCACGTAGACGACGACGGCCGGGTGGCCCAAACCAACGTTGAGCTGGTCAGCGCCGATACCCGCCAGGCCTACGTCACCGGTTTGCCCGACCCCACCCGGCTGATCACCCTGGGCGCCGGGCTGGTAGCGCCGGGCGAACGGGTCAACGCCGTGGCCGCAGACACCACCGAACGAGATGAGCGCTGATGCACCGTCTAATCGCTGCGGCCATGACCTACGCGCGCACCACGCTGATGCTGCTTGCCGGGCTTTTGCTGGCAGGCATCGCCGCCTGGCAGGTCATTCCCAAGGAAGCCAATCCCGACGTCACCATTCCCATTATCTACGTTGCCATGGCGCTGGAGGGCGTCAGCCCCGAAGACGGCGAGCGGCTTTTGATTCGCCCCATGGAACAAGAGCTTCGCGGCATTGAAGGGCTCAACAAATTCACCGCTCAGGCAAGCCAGGGCCACGCCTCGATCACGCTTGAATTCGACGCCGGCTTTAACGCCGACACCGCGCTGTCTGACGTTCGCGAAAAGGTGGATATCGCCCGCAGCAGCCTGCCCAACGAGGCCGAAGAGCCCCGGGTCAACGAGGTCAACGTTTCCGAGTTCCCGGTGCTTACCCTGGGGCTTTCCGGCCAGCTCGGCCTGCGCGAACGGATGACCGTGGCCCGGCGGCTGAAAGACGAAATCGAAGGCATTGCCGATGTGCTGGAAGTCGACATCGCCGGCGAGCGTGACGATTTGCTGGAAATCGTCGTCGATCCGCTGGTGCTGTCAAGCTATCGGCTGGACTTTGACACCCTGCTCAGCCGGGTGCGCAACAACAATCGCCTGGTCGCCGCCGGCAGCCTGGACACCGGCGCTGGGCGCACCCCGCTCAAGGTGCCCGGCATCATCGAAGACCTTGACGATGTGATGAACATGCCGATCAAGGTGGAAAGCGATCGCGTGATCACCTTCGGCGATGTGGCCTGGATTCATCCCACCTTCAAAGATCCCGACGGCTTTGCCCGCATTGCCGGCCAGCCTGCCCTGGTGCTGGAAATCTCCAAGCGCGCCGGGGCCAACATCATCGCCACCATCAACGCCGTCGACGAGCTGATGGAAAGCGCCCGCGACACGCTGCCCGACGCGCTCAGCGTGACTACCATTCTCGACCAGTCGACCACCGTCGAAGACATGCTCGGCGAGCTGTTGAACAACGTGCTCACCGCCGTGGTGCTGGTGCTTATTGTGGTCGTTGCGGCCATGGGCTGGCGCACCTCGCTGCTGGTGGGGCTGACCATTCCCGGGGCGTTTCTCACCGGCATCATGCTGATCTGGGCGCTGGGGTTTACGCTCAACATCGTGGTGCTGTTTGCCCTGATTCTGGTCGCCGGCATGCTGGTGGACGGCGCCATCGTGGTCAGCGAGCTGGCCGATCGCCACCTGCGCGACGGCATGGCGCCGCACGACGCCTGGCTTGCCGCGGCCACGCGCATGAGCTGGCCGGTCATCGCCTCCACCGCTACCACCCTGGTGGTGTTTTTGCCGCTTTTGTTCTGGCCCGGCGTGGTCGGCCAGTTCATGAAATACCTGCCGGCCACGGTGGTGCTGTGCCTGCTGGCCTCGCTTGCCATGGCGCTGGTCTTTCTGCCGACGCTGGGCCGCGTCTTCACCCGCCGCGGCGCCGCCGAAACGCCAGCCCACAGCGGTGCTGCGACGACAACGTCTTTCGGTCGCGGCTATCGCCGCATGCTCGCACGCCTTTTGCGCCACCCCGGCTGGGTGGTGTTCATTGCCGTGCTATTGATGGGCGTGGCCTACAGCGGCTATGCGCGCTTCAATCACGGGGTCAATTTTTTCCCCAGCGTCGAGCCCGACAGCGCCCAGGTGCTGGTGCGCGCCCGGGGCGATTTCTCCGCCGAGGAAACCGACGCCATTGTGCGCCGGGTAGAAAAGCGGCTGGGCAACATGGCCGAGGTCGAGGCCATGTACGCACGCTCCTTTGCCGTGCCCAACGAGCAAATGGGCAACGACGTTATCGGCGTTTTGCAGTTTCAGTTCATCGACTGGCACCGGCGCCGCCCGGCCCGAGCCATCCTTGACGACATGCTCAGACGCACCGCCTCGCTGCCCGGCATTGTGCTGGAGACGCAAGAGCAGGAAATGGGCCCCACCAGCGGCAAGCCCGTGGTCCTTGAAGTCAGCGCCGCCGAGCCTGACAAGGCCAGCCAGGCCGTGGACCGGCTCAAGCGTGCCATGCGTGAGCTGGGCGGCTTTGTCGATATTGAAGACAACCGCAGCCTGCCGGGCGTGGAATGGCGTATCAAGGTCGATCGCGAGGCCGCCGCCCGGCTGGGCGCCGACGTTACCGCCGTGGGCAGCGCCGTGCAGCTTTTGACCAACGGGCTGAAGGTAGCCGAATATCGCCCGCCCACCGCCAACGACGAAGTGGACATTCGCGTACGCCTGCCCGAAGGCTGGCGTTCGCTTGACCAGCTTGAACGCCTCACGCTCAACACGCCGCGCGGCCAGGTGCCGATCACCCACTTTGTCGATATCGGCCCGGCCCCCCGGGTCGGCACGCTCAACCGCATTGACGGCCGGCGGGCCATCACCGTCAAGGCCGAGCTGGCGCCGGACGCGCAGTCCGCCGAGCGCCTGGACGCGCTGTTTACCGACATGGACGGCGCGCTGCCCGACGGCGTGCGCATCAACGTTGCCGGCCAGCAGGAAGACCAGCAGGAAGCCTCGCAGTTTCTGGTCAGCGCCTTTGGCGTGGCCATCGGCCTGATGGCGCTGATTCTGGTGACCCAGTTCAACAGCTTCTATCAGGCCGCACTGGTGCTGTCGGCCATTGTGTTTTCCACCGCCGGGGTGCTGATCGGGCTGCTGGTCACCGGGCAGGCCTTCGGCATTGTGATGGTGGGCATGGGGATTATTGCCCTGGCCGGCATCGTGGTGAACAACAACATCGTACTGATCGATACCTACAACGCGCTGCGCCGGGGCGGCGAGCGCGGCCACGAGCCGCTGGCCCCGGCCGCAGCGGCGCTGGAGGCCGGGTGCCTGCGCCTGCGCCCGGTGCTGCTGACGGCGATTACCACGGTGCTGGGGCTAATGCCTATGGTGCTGGGCATCAACGTCAATCTGATGGCGCCGGCGCTGGGCATCAACGCGCCGTCGACCCAGTGGTGGGGGCAGATGTCCAGCGCCATTGCCGGCGGGCTGACCTTCGCCACCGGGCTGACGCTTTTGCTGACGCCGTGCATGCTAACGCTGGGCGACCGGCGCAAGGAAAGAAGTGGCACAGCAGCAAGAAATTGGTAACACCACAATAGAAGCGCACTTCCGTGCGCGAAGGCAGGCCGCAGGGCCCGCCTGCTACGCTACCGGGCTGTTGACCGCGTGGAGCCGAGCAATCAGCTGATCTTCCAGAGCAAAACGCTCGGTGAGCCCGCGGGCCAGGCGGTCGAGCCAGGCCGGCAGGCGCGCCAGGTTCTGCTGGCAGCGCACCGGGCTGGAATAGTCTTCATCGAAGGCCAGCGCCAGCTCGGTGGACATCTCCAGACGCTCCAGCAGCTTGCCGGCAAGCACCAGCGCGGCCTGATCGCCGAAGGCGCGGGCCTCTTCGCCCAGCTGCGGATAGACGGTGAAATGCCCGGCGCTGATGTAGTCCAACAGGCGCTCGCTGAAGGTATCCAGCCGCGCCTTGTCGATCTCCGTCAGGTCAACGTCGCAGGCCCCCTTCAGCGCCATGAAGCTCTCCAGCAGCGCCTTGCGTTGCAAAAGCCAGCGGTCGATTACCTCGTGTACGCCGCCCCAGCGCTCCAGGGCATTTTTGCAGTTTTCCAGCATCGCCAGTCTCCTTTCCGAGCGTGGCCTGTTGCGGACTTGCCTTGCGGCCGCATCGCCCTGCCCCGGCAGCAACGGCCTGTGAGCAAAGACTCGCTTTTCCCCGTGCCGCTGTCAATTGCCCGGGGCATGCCTTTCAACGTGTCAAAGCGCGCCGCAGCATGGCTAGCGGCAGTGCCGCCAGCACGATAAAACCTGCCAGCGTCCAGGCCGGCAGCGACAGGCCGAGAAACGCCGCGTCAACGCTTGCGCACTCGCCGGAGCCGGACAGCACCGTGGCGACGACCTCCTGCATGGGCAGCACGTCAATCATGTAGTCAAGCCCCGGGCCGCAGCTGGGTACCTGGTCGGCCGGCAGCGACTGCAGCCAGACGTGGCGCCCGGCGACAAAACCGCCCCCGGCCACGGCCGCAAGCGCCAGCAGCGAATAAAGGCCGCGCCCCACGCGCCCGGCCGGGTTGTGCACGGCGGCCGCGGTCAGCGCAAGCCCGGCGGCGATAACCCCTATCCGCTGAAACACGCACAGCGGGCAGGGCTCAAGCCCGCCGATATGCTCAAGGCCCAGCGCTACGGCCATCATCAGCGTACATAGCGCCACGCCTGCCAGGGCCAGCCGGCGGAAAGTGGCAACGCTGTGCACCGGCATCACGGGGCGTCCCCGGCGCCTAGCGGCGTTACCGCCCGGGACTGGCGGGCCCGGGCGAAATAGTCGGCGAGAAAGTCGTCAAAGCCGGGCTCATCGGCGGCGTCCATTTCACGCTGCTGCTGGCGCGAGGTCACCGCCTGCTCTTCCAGCAGGGCTTCCCGGGTAGTCGTGGCCGGCTGGCGGCGCAGCATATCGGCCTGCTCTTGCGCCAGCGCCATGACCACGTCAGCAAAGGAGCCGCCGTGTTCGCGCAGCCGTGCCAGCAGCCGCGCCGACGGCGTCAGAGCGGCGTCCTGCAGGCGCGGTGCCAGCGCGGCAATCGCGTCCAGATGCGGGGTGGCGTCTTCGGCGGCGTCCAGCAGCTCAGCGACCGGCTGCATCTCGGTCATAATCTGCTCGCCCCATTCGCGCAGGCCGATGTCAGCACCGCTTTTGTTCAGGCGCAGCGCCGGGTCACGGCCGCGCTCCACGACCAGCCGGCGGTTGTCGTCAAGGTGGTCACACTCATCATCGGAAATCCACGGGCTTTCGCTTAGCAGACACCACATGAGAAAGGTATCCAGAAAGCGCATCTGAGGCTCGCTCACGCCCAGCGGCTCGAAAGGATCAAGGTCCAGGCAGCGAACTTCGATGTACTCCACGCCCCGGGCTTCCAGCGCCTGGCTTGGCGTTTCGCCGGCCTGGGCGACGCGCTTGGGCCGAATATCGCTGTAGTATTCGTTTTCGATCTGCAGGATGTTGGCATTGAGCTGGCGCCATTCGCCGTCCACCTTCACCCCCTTGGCCTGGTAGTCCGGCCAGGGCGTGGAAATGGCGTTGCGCAGCGTGTTGACGTAGTTCGACAGCGAGTTAAAACAGATCTTGAGCTGCTCTTGCACGGTGTTCTGATAGCCCAGATCCGACATGCGCAGCGTGGTGGCGTAGGGCGCTATATAGGTCTCCTCGCCCAGCGGCTCAAGCTTGGCCGGCACGCGTTTGCCGTCGAGAAAGCTCTTGTCGATGGCAGGCGAGGCGCCAAACAGATACAGCAAAAGCCAGCTGTGGCGGCGAAAGTTGCGAATCAAGCCGAAATAGCGCGTCGAGCGATAGTCGCTGAGTGCGGTATCGCTCTGGCCTTCAATCGCGCGCAGGGCCTGCCACATTTCATCGGGCAGCGAGACGTTGTAGTGCACCCCGGCAATGGCCTGCATGATGCGCCCGTAGCGCACGTCCAGCCCGCGGCGATAGACGTGCTTCATCAGCCCGGAGTTGGAGCGGCCGTAATCGGCAATGGGCACGCTATCGTTGCCCGAAAGCCGGCACGGCATGCTTGCCGGCCAGATCCACTCGCCTTCCAGATGGCGGTAGCTGTAGGCGTGCAGATCACCCAGAAACGCCAGCGCTTCCCGGGGCTCGCTGAGCACCGGGGTGACGTACTCCAGCAGCGCTTCAGAATAGTCGGTGGTGATGTGCGGGTGCGTCAGCTTCGAACCCAGCGCCCGGGGATGGGCGGTTTGGGCGATATGGCCACTCGCCTCCACGCGCAGCCCTTCTTTCTCGATGCCTCGGCGCAGCCGGCCAAGACGTCCGTCACGCGCGGCCGGCAGCAGCTGTGTAAGGCGCTGGCTCAGCGTGGACGGCACGGTGAGTGGTTCAGACAAGGGGTGCACTCCCAGTTAAGCGGCCCGCCGTCGCGGGCCTGAATGCCTGTGTAGCGAACCCGCCGTCGCGGGCCTGCATAAAAGCGGCGGGCTGTGCCAGGGCTCAGGCACAGCCGCAAAAAACACGCGTAAGATAGGACGCCGGGCAGGCAACATTCAAGCGCGCCTAGCGCCCGTTTTTGGCTTTTAGCAGCGCCGCCCCCAGCGCGCCTACCTCGGCGTCCGGTTTGCCCTCGCGCTTGCGTCGGGGGCGCGGCGGGGCCTTGTCCTTGCCTGCCCGGCCGCGATCGGCCCCGGCATCAACGTCGCCGGGCGCGTCGTCCAGGCGCATGGAAAGCCCCACGCGCTTGCGCGCAATGTCGACGCTCATGACTTTTACCCGGACGATATCGCCGGCTTTGACCACGCTGCGCGGGTCCTCCACAAAGCGATGGGAAAGCGCGGAGATGTGCACCAGGCCATCCTGATGCACGCCGATATCCACAAAGGCGCCGAAGTGGGTAACGTTGGTGACGCTGCCTTCCAGCACCATGCCCGGTTCAAGGTCGTTCAGGGTTTCCACGCCTTCGCGGAACTCGGCGGCCTTGAACGCCGGACGCGGATCGCGGCCGGGTTTGTCCAGCTCGGCCAGAATATCGGTGACGGTGGGCACGCCGAAGCGCTCGTCGGCCAAGTCTCTGGGGTTGAGCGCCTTGAGGGTGGCGCTGTCGCCGATCAGCCCTTTGAGCTGGCGGCCGCTCTGGCGGGCAATGCGCTCTACCAGCGGGTAGGCTTCGGGGTGCACGGCGCTGGCGTCGAGCGGGTTGTCGCCGCCGGTGACGCGCAAAAACCCCGCGCACTGCTCAAACGTCTTCGGCCCCAGGCGGTTGACGTCAAGCAGCGCTTTACGGCTGTTGAACGCCCCGCGCCGGTTGCGCTCGGCGACGATGTTGTCGGCAAGCGTCGACGACAGCCCTGCCACCCTTGAAAGCAGCGCGCCGGAGGCGGTGTTCAGATCCACCCCAACGGCGTTCACGCAGTCTTCGATCACCGCTTCCAGACTTTTTGACAGCTGCAGCTGGGAGACGTCGTGCTGATACTGGCCCACGCCGATGGACTTGGGCTCGATCTTGACCAGCTCGGCCAGCGGGTCCTGCAGGCGCCGGGCGATGGAGACCGCGCCGCGCACGGTCACGTCCAGGTCGGGAAGCTCTCGGGAGGCATACTCCGAGGCCGAATATACCGAGGCGCCGGCCTCGGACACCATGACCTTGCTCAGCGGCTGCGAGGCCGACAGCGCCTTGACCAGCTCGCCGGCGAGTTTGTCGGTTTCGCGGCTGGCAGTGCCGTTGCCCACGGCGACAAGTTCCACGCCGTGCTGTTTGACCAGACCGGAGAGCACCTCCAGCGACTCGCGCCATTGGTTTTTCGGCGCGTGGGGGTAGATCGTGGTATGAGCCAGAAACTGCCCGGTGGCGTCCACCACTGCCACCTTGCAGCCGGTGCGCAGGCCCGGGTCGATGGCCAGGGTGATCCGGGGCCCCGCCGGCGCGGCCAGCAGCAAGTCTTTCAGGTTGGCGGCGAACACGTCAATGGCGGTACGCTCGGCCTGCTCGCGCAGCCGGCCCAAAAGCTCGGTTTCCAGCGAAGTGTAGAGTTTCACCCGCCAGGTCCAGCGCACGACTTCGGCCAGCCACTTGTCGCCGGGGCGCTGGTCTTTAGCCTCGGGGGAAAGCGTAATCCCTGCCTGCTTGGCAATGGCCAGCTGGGCCGGATGAATCGGCGCCTCGTCTTCGCCGGGCAGGCGGATCGCAAGACCGAGAACGCCCTCGTTGCGCCCGCGAAACATCGCCAGCGCCCGGTGAGACGGCACGCCGGCGAGCTTTTCGTCGTGCTCGAAGTAGTCGGCAAACTTGGCGCCTTCCTGCTCTTGGCCGTCCAGCACCCGGGCGGAGAGCTCGCCTTCCTGCCACAGCCGCTCGCGCAGCCGGCCGATGAGCTCGGCGTCTTCGGCAAAGCGCTCCATCAGGATCTGCTTGGCGCCGTCGAGTGCGGCCTTGGCGTCTTCCACCGCCGGCGTTTCGCCCTCGGCCGGACGCAGATAGGCCTCGGCCTCGGCGGCCGGGTCCAGGCCAGGGTCGGCCAAAAGCGCATCGGCCAGCGGCTCCAGGCCGGCCTCACGGGCCATCTGGGCTTTGGTGCGGCGCTTTTTCTTGTACGGCCGGTACAAATCTTCCAGCCGCTGCTTGGTGTCGGCGGCGGCAAGCTCGGCGCTCAGCGCAGCGGTCAGCTTGCCCTGTTCGTCAATCGCGGCGATGATCGTTTCGCGGCGCTCGGCAAGCTCGCGCAGGTAGCGCAGACGCTCGTCCAGGCGCCGCAGCTGGGTGTCGTCCAGCGCGCCGGTGACTTCCTTGCGATAGCGAGCGATGAAGGGCACCGTGGCGCCTTCGTCCAGCAGGCCAATCGTGGCGGCTACCTGACCGGGGCGTACGCCCAGCTCTTCGGCCAGGCGTTGGGTAATGCGCGAATTGACGTCCATATATCGCAGTTAACTCATGCAGCAATGAAGAGGGGCACAAGGTACCACACTCGCCCGCACCCCGCTTTCCCCCGCTGCATGATGGCCGCCAAGCTAGGCGGGCACAAAGCGCAGCGCCGCACCGTTGTTGCACCAGCGCAGGCCGGTGGGCTCCGGGCCGTCTTCGAAGATATGGCCCTGGTGGCCGCCGCAGCGCGCGCAGTGATACTCGGTGCGCGGCCACACCATGCTGAAGTCCAGCTCGCTGAGCAGGTGGCCTTCGATGTGACGGAAAAAGCTCGGCCAGCCGGTGCCGGAATCAAACTTCATGGCGGTGGTAAAAAGCGCCAGATCACACCCTGCACAGCGAAATTCGCCGTCGCGGGTTTCGTCGTTGAGCGGGCTGGAAAACGGCTTTTCGGTATCGTTTTCTCGCAGTACGCGATAGGCCTTGTCCGAGAGGCGTTCGCGCCACTCGGCCTCGGTCAGCTCGAGCGGCTCGATATCGTCGGCGGCGGTCAGATCCACGCTCGGGTAGCCAAACGACACCCCGGGAAGCGCGGCGGTAACGCCGGTGAGACCGGCAAGGCCAAGAAAATGGCGACGTTTCATAAGCGGCTTTCTCATTGTATGGGTGATCAAGCGCCACTCTACCACCGACCCTTTACGCCGGTGCCAATAGAAAAGGCCAATGTACAACCATGAGCCACGTTAATACCGAAAGCGTCGGCCGGCATTCAAGATGCGAAGGGCTCAGTGCACCGTGGGCGACGGGGCGTCCGGGTCGCCGTCGAGCAGGGCTTCCACGTCGGCGGCGGCGTAGTGATAGCGCGAATGGCAGAAATGGCACTGGGTGTCGATGGCCCCCTGCTCGCGGACGATGCTGCGCAGCTCCTCGGCGCCCAGGCTCAACAGCCCGTTGGCCATGCGCTCCCGGGAGCAGGTGCAGCCAAAGGCCAGCGCCTTGGGCGCAAACACGCGCACGGTTTCCTCGTGGTAGAGCCGATACAGCAGCTCGCGCTGCTCAAGACGTAAAAGCTCTTGCGGCTTGAGGGTGTCGGCGAGCGTGACGCTGCGCTCCCAGGCGTCCACGTCCTGGTTTTGCGCCTGGCGCGGCAGGCGCTGAAGCAAAAGCCCGCCGGCGCGCTTGCCGTCCGCTTCAAGCCAGATACGGGTGGCCAGCTGCTCGGACTGGCTGAAGTAGGCTTCCAGGCACTGGGCAAGCGTGGGGTGATCCAGCGCCACAACGCCCTGATAGCGGTTGCCCTCGCGCGGGTCCAGCGTAATCACCATCTGGCCTTCTCCCACCAGCTCACGGAACCCGGCGTCTGCGTCCGGCAGCGCAGCGTCTTCGGCGACCCGGGCAACCGCGCGCAGCTCACCGCCGGGGTTGGACTCGGCCATCAAAAGCGAAAGCGCGCCCTCGCCGCGCACCTCAAGGGTCATGATGCCGTCGAGTTTGACAGTATCGGTCAATAGCGCCACTGCGGACAAAAGCTCGCCCAGCAGCGCGTTGACCGCCGGCGGGTAGGCGTGACGGCTGAGCACGTCGCTATAGGCGTTTTCCAGCGTGACGATTTCACCGCGCACGTTGGTGTTATCAAACAAAAAGCGTTGTATCTGATCGCTCATGGCACTCGCTTATCTGCAAAGGAAAAAATCGGGCTCGCCGGGCGACTAGCCGCCCTGGCTGCGCTGGAAATGCTTGATCTCGCGGCGCTGCTTTTTATCCGGCCGCCGCTGGGGGTGCTGCATAAGCTGCTGGCCCAGCTGCCGGGCTTTTTGTTCGCGGGCCCGGCGATCAACGCTTTCGGCGGTTTCTTCATAAAGTTTTCTGGCCTCCGGCGCGCCTCGGCGCTGATCGGAAAGCCCGGTCACGCGGACTTCGTACACGTCATACCCCTGGGGCACGCGAACCAGCGCGCCAAGCTCGACCGGCTTGCTGGTTTTGGCCCGGCCGCCGTCGTAGTGCACCTTGCCGCCTTCAATGGCCTTTTTGGCCAGCTGGCGCGTCTTGAAAAACCGCGCCGCCCATAGCCATTTGTCCAGACGTACGCTATCAGCCATTCAATACCTCCTTCACCGCCGTTTCCGGCGCCTCGGCGGGATATATGTCGGCAAACTGCCCCAGCGCGGTAAAGGCCTGCAGCTTGCGCTCCGGGCGCCGGCTGTCCGGCTTTTTGATCCCCAGCAGGTGGCGGATGCCAAACGTACGGGCGCTTTCCAGCACCCGCGGATTGTCGTCGATAAACAGCGTGCGCGCCGGGTCGAACGGCTCGCAGGCCTGTAGCGCGTGCCAGAACGCCTGCTCTTCCTTGGCCGCGCCCACGTCCTGGGACGACACGATCGCATCCAAATACGGCGCCAGCCCGGTGAGCGGCAGCTTGAGATCGAGGCTTTCGCGGTCGGCGTTGGTTGCCAGCACCACCCGGGGATGGGCACGCTTTAGCCACCGGAGAAAATCCAGCGCGTCGCCGCGCAGGCCGATCAGGTGCTGCACCTCGCGCTTGAGCGCGACGATGTCCACGCCCAGCTCCCGGCGCCAGTAGGCCAGGCTGTACCAGTCCAGCGTGCCCTGCTCGCCGATGATGCGGGCCTCAAGCTCGCGCTGGGACGCCTCGTCCAGCTGGTGCAGCTCTACGTAGCGGCGCGGCAGGTGCTCCAGCCAGAAGTGGCTGTCAAAGTGCAGATCCAGCAGCGTGCCGTCCATGTCGAGCAGTACGGTATCGATTGCCTGCCAATCCATCATGGCCGCTCCTGTGTATGGATTTATCCGGGCGGGGTTGCCCTGTGTGGGTGGTTCAGGCGTGGTATTGTAGAGGTAGTCGATCGGTGGTGCATCAACCCCCATCCACGATCACCGCTTGCCAGCCACCCTGCCCGGGCACAACAGCGCCCCGGCCCTGCCACGGAGACAGGACAGCATGACAGCAAATGCCTCTTCCAGCGCCTTGCACAAGCCGCAGATTCTTGCCTGCACCCCCGTCGCCCAGAGTCGCCTGTTCAAGGTAGAAGCTTTGGATTTGCGCTTTTCCAACGGTGCAGAGCGCCAGTTTGAGCGCCTGGGCGGCAAGGGCCACGGCGCGGTGATGATCGTTGCCATGCCCGACCCGGATCACGTGCTGCTGATCCGCGAATATGCCGCCGGCTTCGAAGAATACGTGCTTACCCTGCCCAAAGGGCTGATCGACCCCGGCGAAGACGCCGCCGCCGCGGCCAACCGCGAGCTGATGGAAGAGTGCGGCGTCGGCGCCCGCCACATCGAGCCGCTTTGCGAGCTGTCGCTGGCGCCCAACTATATGCGCCACCGCATGAACGTGCTGCTGGCCACCGATCTTTACGACAAGCGCCTGCCCGGCGACGAGCCGGAGCCGCTGGTAGTGGAAACTCAGCCCATCGATGACATCGACGCCCTGCTCGCCCGGGATGATTTCCACGAGGCCCGCGCCATTGCCGCGCTGTACATCGCCCGTGACCGCCTGCGCGCCAAGCGCCAGGGCCCGGTGTCCTAGCCGCTTCCCGGCCGGCAGGTGCTGCCGGCCGGGAAGCATTCAAGCGCTAACGCACTATATTCACACGCCAAAACACTATATTCGCACGCTAAAACACCACTTTCGCCACGTCACGGTAGCGGTCGGCAAAGTGTACCGTCATGCCCTCGCGGAGAAAGTCAGGCAGCTCGTCGTAGTCCCGGCGGTTGGCGGCCGGCAGAATCACTTCAAAAATGCTGCTGCGACGCGCGGCGATGATTTTTTCACGGATGCCGCCCACCGGCAGCACCTGGCCGGTCAGCGTCAGCTCGCCGGTCATGGCCAGCGGCCGGTCGATGGGCTGGCGACGGGCCAAAGACAAAAGCGCGGTGGTCATGGTCACCCCGGCCGAGGGGCCATCCTTGGGGGTGGCCCCTTCGGGCACGTGCAGATGCACCTGGGTCGAGTCGAAAAAATCCGCCGGAGCGCCGTTTTCGCGCAGATGGCCCAGGGTGTAGCTGTAGGCGATGTCGGCAGATTCCTTCATCACCTCGCCAAGCTTACCGGTGAGCTTAAAGCCGCGCTCCAGCGCATGCACTCGGCTGGCTTCCACCGGCAGCGTCGCCCCGCCCATGGAGGTCCAGGCAAGGCCGGTCACCACGCCTTCGCCCTTGAGCACTTTTTCCTTGCGAAACAGCGGCGCGCCGAGAAAGTCCTCCAGGTTTTTTACCGACACCTTGACGGTATCGTCCTCGCCTTCCAGCAGCTTCACCGCTGCCTTGCGCACAATGCGGTGCAGCTGCTTTTCCAGCTGGCGCACGCCGGCTTCCCGGGCGTAGCCTTCAATCACCTGTTTAAGCGCGGCATCGCTTAGGTTGATGCGCTTTTTGCTCAGCTTGTTGCGCTTGAGCAGCTTAGGCCAGAGGTGGTGCTTGGCAATGGCCATTTTTTCTTCGGCGATATAGCCGGAAAGACGAATCTGCTCCATGCGGTCGAGCAGCGCCCGGGGGATCGAATCCTCGGTGTTGGCGGTACACACAAACAGCACCTTGGACAAATCCAGGCGCACATCGAGATAGTGATCGAGAAAGTCGACGTTTTGTTCAGGGTCGAGCACTTCCAGCAGCGCCGAGGCCGGATCCCCCTGAAACGAATGGCTGAGCTTGTCGATTTCGTCGAGCATGATCACCGGGTTTTCCACCTCGACTTCCTTGAACGCCTGGACGAACTTGCCCGGCATGGCGCCGATGTAGGTGCGCCGGTGACCCTTGATTTCCGCCTCGTCGCGCATGCCGCCCACCGAGAAGCGGTAGAACTTGCGCCCCAGGGCATCGGCGATGGAACGGCCTACCGACGTTTTGCCGACCCCGGGCGGGCCGATCAAAAGCAGAATCGAGCCGCCCACGTCGCCTTTGAAGGTGCCTTCGGCAAGAAACTCAACGATGCGCTCTTTTACCTCTTCAAGCCCGTCGTGGTCGCGGTTGAGAACTTCCCGGGCGTGGTTGAGATCCAGCTTGTCGTCGCTGGTGATGCCCCAGGGCAGGCTGGTCAGCCAGTCCAGGTAGTTACGCGTGGTGCCGTATTCCGGCGAGCCGGTTTCCAGCACGCTGAGCTTGCCCATTTCCTCGTCGATGCGCTCTTGCACGCGCTCGGGCACCTTCAGCCCTTCAAGCCGGGCGCGGAAGGTGTCCACGTCGTTTTCACGGTCGTCTTTGGAAATGCCCAGCTCGCGCTGAATGACCTTGAGCTGCTCGCGCAGGAAGAACTCGCGCTGGCGCTCCTGCATCTGAGCGTTGACCTGCTCGCTGATTTCGTTTTGCAGCCGGGCCACGTCGATTTCCTTGCGCAGCAGCGGCAGCACCTTCTGCATGCGGTCGATCACCGGCAGCGTGGCCAGCGCCTGCTGCAGCTCCGGGCCCTTGGCCGAGGTGATCGCCGCGGCGAAATCGGTCAGCGGGCCGGGCTGGTTGGGGCTGAAGCGGTCAAGGTAGTGTTTGAGCTCTTCGCCGTAGAGCGGATTGATCGGCAAAAGCTCCTTGATGCCGTTGATGATCGCCATCGCCCAGGCGCGGGTTTCCTCGCTTTCGGTGTCCACCGGCTCTTTGGGATAGCTGACTTCAACCAGGTACGGCGGTTTTTTCGACAGCCAGCGGCGGATGCGAAAGCGCTGCATGCCCTGGGCAATAAACTGAATCTGCTGGTCTTCGGCCTTGAGCTTGTGCACCTTGACGGCGGTGCCGATCTCGGGAAAGTCCTCTTCTTGCGGGGCGCTGTCGTCGGTATCGCCGACGAACGCCACGCCGATGGTGTGGTGCGGGGTGTTGGCCACCCGCTGCATGGTCTCTTCCCAGCGCTCACGGTTGATCAGCAAAGGCTGTACCTGGGCGGGGAAAAACGGCCGGTTGTTGATCGGCAGCAGGTAGATACGCTCGGGCAGCGTTTCGCTGGCCGGCACCAGATCATGGACGCGCTCGCCGTCGGAACGGTAGTCCTGCTCTGTCTCGTCGCCGGCATTTTCGTATGCCGAGGCTTCGTCATGCCCCTCCCACCGGGGAGCCTGATCGCCAAAGTCCTGGTCGCCGAGGTCTTGGTCACCGAAGTCCTGGTCGCCGAAGTCCTGGCCGTTAAAGTCTGGGTCGTTGAAATCCTGGTCGCTCATGCGCCCTCCGTTAACAAAAGCCGGCGGTACCGTTGCCGGGCGTCTGCCAAGGGAATGCGGGCGCGATGCACAAACTTCAAGTCAGACGCCGGACTTACCCCTCCGGCAGCGGGCGGCCGTTAACCCGCCAGCGGCCGCGCACCAGGTCAAAGGTCAGCTCGCGCTCCTCAAGGCCCAGCCCCAGCCACAGCGCGGCAACGGCGGGGGCGCCGTGCCAGGTAATGTCGCCGTCCAGGCGCCGGCGAAAGCGCGCCTGCATGGCCGGCTCGTCAAGCCGCGCCGGGTCCAGCGCTTCCAGGCGGCGGGCATCGAAAAACAGCGCACCGTCGGCGTCAACGCGGATATTCAGCAGCGGGCTGGTCAGCGCGATGTCGCTGATGTCCAACCGCGGCGACTCACGCAGTACCTGACGCAGCAGCGGCGACAGCCGTTCAACCACGCCGCCGGCATCCGCCGCGGCGGCATCGCCGCGCAAGGTCTCGCTGTGCAAGGCGTCCTCGCGCAGCCGGGCAAACACACCCCGTACAGCGTCGGCGTCCAGGCGCGAAAGCGTCGCGGCCAAATGACCGTTGAACGCCGGCGTCTGCGGGGCCTTGTCGGGCAGCCAGACGTTGTCAAAGGTAAGCTCACCGTCGATGCGCAGCTCGCGCTCGTCCAGCGTCATGTCGGTATGCAGCTCAAGCGGTGCGGCCCGCAGGGCCAGGTCAGGATGGGCAAGGCTGAGCTTTTCGATGCGCAGCCTGTCGTGCTGGTAGAAATGGTAGGCGCCGTCTGTATAGGTGTAGCGGCTTTCAAGGCTGGCCGGCCCCAGGGCCAGGCGGGCCTCGCCGTCGACCAGGGCCAGCTCGTCCAGCCCGGCGGTCAAGCGCCAGTCGCCGTACACGCCGCGCAGCTTGAGCCGCGCCCCGCGTACGCGAAGCGTGCGGTCGCGCTGGGTAACGGTCAGCGGGGCCAGCGTCAAACGCATCTCGGAACGGCCGCTGTAGGTATAGTAGCGCCCGGTCAGGCGCGGCGCCGAAGGCGCGCTGACTTCGCCCACGGCCTTTTGCAGCGCGCCGTCAAGCAGCGGACGCAAACGGCCGGTAATGTCGCTGGTCACAATGCCGTGGCGAGCGCGGTAATCGAGCCTTAGCTGCCAGGGCCGGCCCAGCAGCGGCGAAAGTAGCACGGTCCCCTGGGAGTTGAGCCAGCCGGCATCGTTGTCGAGGCGTTTGACGCGCCACTCCCCTCGCGCCTGCAGATCAGCAAGCGCTTGGCTCAGGCTACGCTCAAACAGCACGCTGGACACCAGCTGAGCCGCCAGCCAGGCAATGACCAGCAGCGCCAGCACAGGGACGATCAGTCGCTCCTTACGCATCGCCGCTCCTTAGGCATGGAGCCGGCTCCCGCTAATGGAGCCAGAACCAAAGGTGCATGGTGCTTCCGGCGTAGAGCCCGGCCATCACATCGTCGATCATGATGCCAAAGCCCCCCGCTACGCGGCGATCCGCCCAGCGAATCGGCCAGGGTTTGAAAACGTCGAAAATCCGAAAGACCAAAAACCCCCAGAGAGCCGCTTCCCAGGAAAACGGCACCGCCATCATGGTGATCCAATAGCCGACGAACTCGTCCCAGACAATGCCTGAATGGTCGTGTACGCCCAGATCGTGCGAGGTTTTGTCGCAAAGCCATACACCAACGGCAAAGGCCACCAGCACAATGCCCAGATACCAGCCCAGCGTCAGATCCGCCAGCAGCCAGTAAAACGGAATGGCGGCCAGGGTGCCAAAGGTCCCCGGCGCCCAGGGCATCGTACCGCTGCCAAGTCCAAAGGCAAAAAAATGGGTCGGACGCCGCCAGACGCTGGCCGGTGCACGGTTCATCGGCCAGCCTCCCCGAACGGCGCGCCCGGCGGGACAAAATGCTGCCAGCCGCGGCCTTCCATTGCCGCCTCCAGGCGTGCGGTGTTGGCCTCCGGCGCGCCCGGCGCCACGCAGCGGCCTACCGGCGTCAGGGCGATGCCCCGCGCGGCAAGGGCTTGCCGGGCCGGGGCCAGGTGCGCCGGGGCCAGCGTCACCAGCAGCTCGTAGTCGTCGCCGCCGGAAAGCCCCGCACGCCGGGCCTTGTCGGCTCCCAGCGCGTCTGTCAGCCCCTCGGCCAGCGGCAGCGCCTCGGGCTGGAGCACTACGTCGACGCCGGAGGCGCGGCAGATATGGCCCAGATCCGCCAGCAGCCCGTCGGAAATGTCCATGGCACTGGTGGCAAAATCGCGCAGCACCATGCCCGCTTCAAGCTGCGGCTCGGGTAGCAGATAGCGGCGCAAAAGCGGGTGCGCCAGGTCACGCTCGCCGCGCTGCCACACCGCCAGCCCGCCGGCACCGCCGCCCAGCGCGCCGGTCACCGCGACGATATCACCCGCCGCGGCCCCGCTGCGCCGGAGTGCTTGGCCGGCGGGCACATCCCCCATGACCGTCACACTGACCGCCAGCCGGCCCGAGGTCACATCGCCGCCGGCAAGCACGCTGTGCCAGCGCGCGCAGCCGTCGAGAAACCCTTGGGCGTAAGCGTCCAGCCAGGCGTGTGCCGCGCGCTCGTCAGCCAGCTGTGCGGCGTCCAGCGTCAGCGCCATCCAGCACCAGCGCGCTTCTGCGCCCATGGCCGCCAGATCACTCAGCGCCACGGCCAGCGCCCGGTGGCCCACGGCCCGGGCCGGCGCATCGGCGGGGAAATGCACGTCCACCACCGAGGTATCCACGCTGACCGCCAGCTCATGGCCCGTTCGAGGCGCAAGCAGCGTGGCATCGTCGCCGATACCCAGCGCCATGCCGGGCTGCGCTTGGCAAGAAGTCGGATCAGGCGTGAAATAGCGTCGGATCAGGTCAAATTCGGCTAGCACAGCGGCCTCTTGAACGCAGGTTGACCCTTGAACACGAAGGCAAACATCAGCGCCGGCGCGCGGTAACTTCGGCACTGCGCAGCCGGTTGGCCAGCTTGTCAAGAATGCCGTTGACGTATTTGTGCCCGTCGGTGGCACCAAAGGAGCGCGCAAGCTCCACGCCTTCGTTGATCACCACGCGGTACGGCACTTCAAGCCGGTAGCGTAGCTCATAGGCGCCCAGGCGCAGAATGGCAAGCTCCACGCCGTCAAGGTCTTCCAGCCGGCGGTCGAGCACCGGCGAAATATCGCGGTCGATCTCGGCTTTGCGCCGGGCGACATTGTGCAAAAGCTCGGAAAAAAGCGCCTGATCGGCCATGTTCATCACCGCCGACCAGTTTTCGTGGGGCTCCAGATCGTCATCCGGCGTCTGGGCGCGGAACTCGGCTTCCACCACGGTCATGGACTTGTCGGTCATCTGCCACTGGTAAAGCCCCTGCACGGCAAGTTCACGGGCGGCATGGCGGCCCAGCTGGGCCGCGGACGGCTTGCGTTCGCGGCTCATTGCGCCGCTCCTGCAGCGGTCACCGTGCGCAGCAGCGAGACCATTTCCATAGCGGCCATGGCCGCCTCAGTGCCCTTGTTGCCGGCCTTGGTGCCTGCCCGTTCGATGGCCTGCTCGATGGATTCCACCGTGAGCACGCCGTTGGCCACGGGCGTGTCGTATTTCAGCTGCAGCGTGTTCATGGCCGAGTTGCAGTTGCCGGCCACGTATTCAAAATGCGGCGTGCCGCCGCGAATGACCGCCCCCAGCGCAATCACCGCGTCGGGCTTGGTGACATCCAGCACGCGCTGAACGGCCAGCGGCAGCTCCCAGGCGCCGGGGGCGTGAATCAGCCGGATGTTTTCCGGATCAACGCCGTGGCGCACCAGGCTGTCCACGGCCCCCTCCACCAGGCTGTCCACCACGTGATGGTTAAAGCGCCCTACCACGATGGCGTAGCAGCCGTTGACGTCGAAAAAATTGCCTTCAATTTGGGCGAGCGGTTCCATCATGTCTTCCTGCTTGCTGTGTTGGCAAAGACCAGGCTCAGGCCTTGTCGGTCGGTCCAAGACGCTCAACGACTTCAAGATCGAAGCCGGAAAGCGCGGAAAATTTCCATGGCGAGCTGAGCAGGCGCATCTTGCCCACGCCCAGGTGTCGCAGAATCTGCGAGCCGGTACCAATGGTCAGATAGTTGCCAGCGCCGTCGGAGTCGCTGGTGCGCGGCTGGCGCACACGGTCAAGAAACACGTCGAGCTGGTCTTTCAGCCCCGGCGACGGCGCGTTTTCATCGATCAATACAAACACCCCCGGCGCACTGCCGGCGATCTCAGCAAGCGCGCTGCCGGCGTTCCAGCGGCCGGCGCCGTCTTCCTGGAAAAGCCCCAGCACGTCGCGCAGGGTATCGGCCAGGTGCACGCGCACGGTCGTCGGCGTCTGCGGCTCGGGGCGGCCGTTGACCAGCGCCAGGTGGTGCGCGCCCTGAATGCGATCGCGAAACACGTGCAGCGTCATCTCGCCGTGCGCTGTGAGCTGCGGCCGGCTTTCCACCCGCTCTACGGTCTGCTCGTTGACGATGCGATAGTGAATCAGATCCGCAATGGTGCCCATCTTGATGCCGTGCGCCTCGGCGAACGCTTCAAGCTCAGGGCGGCGCGCCATGGTGCCGTCGTCGTTCATGATCTCGCAGATCACCCCGCTCGGGTCACAGCCGGCCAAGGCCGACAGATCGCAGGCGGCCTCGGTGTGGCCGGCGCGGCGCAGCACGCCGCCGGGCTCGGCCATCAGCGGGAAGATATGGCCGGGCTGGACGATATCTTCAGGCCCGGCATTGGGGGCTACGGCGGCCTGCACCGTGCGCGCGCGATCGGCGGCGGAAATGCCCGTGGTCACGCCTTTGGTGGCCTCGATGGACAGCGTGAACTTGGTGCCAAAGCCCGAGGCGTTGTTGCGCACCATCAGCGGCAGGCTCAGCTGCTCGCAGCGCGCCCGCGTCATGGGCAAACAGATCAACCCCCGGGCGAAGCGCGCCATGAAGTTGATGTGCTCGGCCTCGACCTTTTCGGCGGCCATGATGATATCGCCTTCGTTTTCGCGATCCTCGTCGTCCATAAGGATCACCATCTTGCCCCGGCGAATATCGTCGACCAGCTCGGCGATGGGGGCCAGCCCCCCAGCGGAGGATTGCGCCATGGAATCTCCCAGTATGTTAGTCTCGGCGGCGCGCAAACGCCGGGCCATACGCCCGGCTGCGCCCGCCAGCAACACCCCGGAGCGGGCCGGGGCGTTGGCAATCGCGCGTCAGGGTACCTTGGTATAAGCCGGCACGCCAGTCACGCGCGGCCGGGCAATGATCCTGAAATCCCCGCCCACGGCACGAATATCGTCGATCTCAAGCCGGTACTGATCCGCCATGCGCTCAAGGCCGGGCAGCGCAAAGGCGCCGCGCGCCTTGGCACCGAGCAGCGTCGGCGCCATGAACAGCCACAGCGCGTCCACTTGCCCGGCGTCCAGCATGGCACCGGCCAGGGTTGCGCCGGTTTCCACCAAAAGCTCATTGACGGCTTCTGTGTCTGCCAAATGCGCCATCAATGCGGCCAGATCAACCCGGCCGTCGGCGCCGGCGGCCAGGGTGACCACCTCGGCACCGGCGGCCTCAAGCGCCGCGCGCCGCTTGGCCTCGTGGCCGGGCACGGCCACTACCAGCGTGCGCCCGGGCTCGGCCAAACAGGCCGCGGCCAGCGGCAGGCGCAGGCGGCTATCGACAATCACCCGCAGCGGCTGGCGGCGGGCAACGTCGTCGGCGTTATCCAGCCCCAGCTGGTCGGCGCGCACCGTCAGCCGCGAGTTGTCCTGTATCACCGAGGCGACTCCGCTGAGCACCGCGCTTGAACGCGCCCGCAGGCGCTGCACCTCGCCCCGGGCGCAGGGGCCGGTGATCCACTGGGACTCGCCCGAGGCCATGGCAGTGCGCCCGTCCAGGCTCATGGCCATCTTCAGCCGCACGTAGGGCCGCCCGGCGGCCATCCGCGCGATAAATCCGGGGTTAAGCGCCCGGGCATCGGTTTCCAGCAGGCCGAGGGTAACGGCAATGCCGGCGTTTTCCAGCAGGGCCACGCCGCGCCCGCTGACCTGCGGGTTGGGGTCCTGCATGGCGATGACCACCCGGGCCACGCCGGCCTCGATCAGCGCCTTCGCGCAGGGGCCGGTGCGCCCGGTATGCGAACACGGCTCCAGGGTGACGTAGGCAGTCGCCCCGCGGGCCTGCTCGCCGGCATCGGCCAGGGCGTTGACTTCGGCGTGGGCCTCGCCGGCGCGGCGATGGTAGCCCTCGCCGACTACCCGGCCGTCGCCTGCTACCAGCACGCAGCCCACCCGGGGGTTGGGATGGGTGGTATAAAGCCCGCGCCGAGCAAGGCGGAGCGCCCGGGCCATGTGGCCTCGGTCGGCGGTGGAAACATGCCCCATGGCTTAGCGCTCCCCGGCCAGCCGGTCGATCTCGGCGCGAAACTCGTTTAAATCCTGAAACTTGCGATACACCGAGGCAAAGCGGATATAGGCCACCGGGTCCAGCGCGTCCAGCGCCTGCATCACCAGCTCGCCGATCTCTCGGGCGTCCACTTCGCGGTCCCCCCGGGAGCGCAGCGTCTGGCGGATGCGCTCTACCGCGGTCTCGATGGCCTCCGCGCTGACCGGGCGCTTTTCCAGCGCCCGCAGCATGCCGGAGCGCAGCTTGTGCTCGTCAAAGCTCGCCCGGGAGCCGTCGGATTTGACCACGCGCGGCATGACCAGCTCGGCGGTTTCGTAGGTGGTAAAACGCTCCTGACAGCGGGCACACTGGCGGCGGCGACGCACCTGGTCGCCGTCGGCCACCAGGCGCGAGTCGGAAACGCGCGTATCGTGGTCACCACAAAAAGGGCAATGCATTAAGAACCAACCTGCTTGAGCAAGACACTGTATCAATGGAACATAACCCGTCAGTGTAACCATTTGCCACTTGATCTGCAGTTTTTCTTGCACGTTCTCGCTCGCCGGATAATCCTCGACTAATCCGGCGCTGGCAGACTCACAGCCACACAAACACTTTTTTGCCCGTTCACTTGCTGTATTTCAAGGGCCATGATCATGACATCACCGCTGACAAAAACCCGCTATTTCCTGCATTCTCCCGGCCTTGGCCGTACGCTGTGTGCCGGCCTTGCCGCGCTTGTCATAAGCCCGGCCGCGCTTGCCGAGCGCTCTTTGCCTGCGCCGGTGCAGGCGCTGAGCGAGCGCGGCATCGACATCCACAAACGCTTTGACGCGCCGGGCGGGCTCGTAGGCTTTGGCGCCAGCACCCGGGGCGAGGAAATGGCCGTCTACCTAACGCCGGACGGCAACCACGTCGTCATCGGTACGCTGATGGATGCAAACGGCAACGACCTCACCGAGCCCAGGCTCGATCGCTACGTTCGCGCGCCGCTGGAAGCCAAAACCTGGGCCCTTCTGGAAGACAGCCACTGGATTCAGGACGGTGACACCGACGCGCCGCGCGTTATCTACACCTTCACCGACCCCAACTGCCCCTACTGCCAGCAGCTTTGGGAGGCCTCGCGCCCCTGGGTCGAGGCCGGCCGCGTGCAGATGCGCCACATCATGATCGGCATTCTCGCCGCAGACAGCCCGGCCAAGGCCGCCACCCTGCTCGCCGCAGACGATCCGGCGGGCGCCCTCAGCGCCCAGAAACAGGGCCAAACCGTCACTCCCAGCGCCCAGCCGCGCGCGGTGGAAGAAAAGGTGTACGCCAACAACCAGCTGTTTGAAAGCCTCGGCCTGTACGCCACCCCCACCAGCGCCTACCGGTACCAAACCGAAGACGGCAGCACCCGCATTGAGCGGGTTCAGGGTATGCCCGCCGATGATCAGCTGATCAAGATGATGGGCAGCGAAAAGCCGTAAGGGCTGGCGGCCGGCGGGATTCACCGAGCATCGCGTTCGCCGCGCCTTTGCATGGCCAAAAAAAACCCCGCTTGTACAAGCGGGGTGCGCATCACACAGCGAAGGGAACGTCAGCCGTCCAGCGGTTGGGGATTTTCGCCGAAGTTGGCGTGATCGCCCAGGCGCTTGCCGTCGATTTCTTCGCCGTACAGGCCGTTATGCTGGTGGAACAGCTCTTGGGTCTTGTCGATGGAGTCCACCGTGCGCCGCCGCGGATCCTGGGGGCGCTCGTGGCTGTTGACAAAGGCCGCCACGTCCCAGGCCTGCTGCTCGCTTAGCGAGTACGGCTTGCCCAGCGGCATGTTGGCGTGGATGAAGTTGGCGGCGGTGTTGATGCGGTGCATGCCCGCGCCCCAGTTAAAGGCGCCGTCTCCCCACAGCGGCGGGAACACCTGGCGCTCACCGACTTTCTGGCCGCCGCCGCTGTCGCCGTGGCAAACGGCACACTGGTTGGCATACACCTCAGCGCCGCGCTCGCGGTCCGGCGCCTGGGCCGGGTCGTCCAGGGTCGGGTAGCTGCGCCCGGGCATCGCGGTGTTATTGGGCGCGCCGGTGGCCATCCAGTGCAGATAGGTCTGCATGGCCACCAGCTCATCGCTGCCTTTTTCCGGCGGCACGCCGTTCATGGAGTAGGTAAAGCAGCCCTGAATCCGGTCGGACAGGGTATTGACCCTGTCGTTTTTGCCGCGATAGGCCGGATACATGCCAAACGAGGCCCACATGGGTGCCGAATGCGCCAGCCGGCCGGCGTCCAGGTGGCAGTTGGCGCAGTTTTGCTCGTTGAAAACGTTTTCGCCGCGCAGCGACTGGGTATTGATAAAAAGATCGCGCCCCTTGCGCACCATGTCCGCGTACTTATCGCTCCCCAGCTCGGCTTCGGCCGGCGGGGTGAACGTCACCTCGCCGGCGGGCGGCTCAGGCAGCTGAATCTGATAGTCGCGCTCTACCTCTGCGTTCTGGGCGGCTGCGGCAAGCGAGAACCCCAGCGCCGAGGCGCCCAGCAGGGAAACAGCGCCACCGGTGAGGCGCCAACGGGATTTGGGCAGGTTCATTTCGCGCTCTCCTCTTGCTCGGTGCTGCGCGCTTCCAAACGCTCGGGAAGCTTGGCGTAATAGGCCGCGATCATCTCGATCTGGTCATCCGACAGGCGATTGGCCACGCCTGCCATCAGCTCGTTGGGGTCGTTGTGGCGCTGGCCGCTGCGCCAGCGTGCAAGCTGCGTTTTGAGATAGGCCTCGTGCTGGCCGGCCAGCGGCGGAAAGTGCTCGCCCACGCCCTGGCCGTTGGGGCCGTGGCACTGGCTGCAGGCGGGAATAAAACTGCCGTTTTCCCAGTCGCCGCGCTCGGCCAGCCATTCGGCGGCGCTGTCCGGGTCAGCGGCGTGGTAGGCGGTGGGCAGTTCAGGCCAGGGGGTCAGCCGGGCGTAGTAGGCCGCCACGTCCGCCATGTCCTGCTCGTCCAGCCCGGTCACAATGGCCGCCATGCTGGCGTTTTGCCGCCGGCCGGCCTTGAAATCGTGGAGCTGCTTGGCGATGTAGGCTTCCGGCAGCCCGGCAAGGCGCGGCCAGGATTCCGCCTGTGGGTTGTTTTTGCCCATGCCGTCGGTCTGGTGGCAGGCCACGCAGGTGCTGGACACCTGCTCGCCCCGGTCGGGGTCGCCCTCCAGCGCCGTGGCAGCGCCGGCGTAGACGCCGGCGCCAAGCAGCAGGCTCAGCCCGCTCAGCATTTTTTTGTTCATTGGGATCTCCCTTGCGTTATTGTTTCCCCGGCAGCGCCCTGCCGCGGCTTGGCGTCACAACGCCGGGTAGCGCCTAGCCGTCGTCAGCGGCAACGGCCGGCACCACCAGTTCAACACAGAGCCCCTGGCCTTCCGGGCTTTGTACGTGCACCCGGCCACCGAAGCGCTCGGCGATGGCAGCGACGATAGCGAGCCCCAGCCCGCTGCCGTCGGTGCGGCTGTCGCGCCAGAAACGCCGGGTTAGCTGCGATAGCCCGTGGGGCGAAAGCCCGCTGCCGGCGTCCTGTACGCAAAAGGCAAGCGCCCGGCGGCGATCGCGCCACTGCACCTCCAGGCGCACCGGCGTTTCCGACGGGCCGTGGCGCAAGGCGTTGTCCAGCACGTTGCGCAGTGCGGTCACCGCAAGCTCATGGGGCAGCTGCATCTGCGCTACGGGCCAGGCGCCGATGCGCACAATGCGCTCGGGGTGGCCGGTGTCTTCCATTGCACAGTCGGCCACAACGGCCACGTCGCAGCGCGCGTTCTTTTCGTGCTTGTGCCCTTCGACCCGGGCCAGCAGCAGCAGCTGATCCAGCGTGCGGTTAAGCCGCACAATGCCTTCTTCTGCGTAGTGCAAGGCATCAACGGCGGCCTGCCCTCGCAGCTTTTTGGCGACCTGCACGTGGGTCTTGATCGCGGTCAGCGGCGTGCGCAGCTCATGGGCGGCGTCGTCGGTGAAGCGCTGCTCCCGGGCGAACGCCTGTTCGACTCGGCCCAGCAGCGCATTAAGCGTTGCCACCAGCGGCACCAGCTCCGCCGGCAGCCCCTCGACCGACACCGACGACAGCGTTTCAGGATCGCGCCGGGCAAGCGATGCGCGCAGCCGGGCAAGCGGGGCAAGCCCGCGCCATACCGAAACCCAAAGCGCCACCAGGCTGCCCACCAGTGCGACGATAAACGGCACCACGGCCACCCGCAGCACATCGCGCATCAGCGCGTCGCGCTCGTCCATGCGATCCGCGGTGGTAATGGTCAGCCCGCCGCGCTGATAGGTAAACACCCGCCAGGTCATGCCGTCTTCCCGGCGATAGGCGTGGCCGGGCTCGCCGGGGTCGAGCACTTTTTGCATGTCGCTGTGGGTGCGGGCAATGACTTCCCCCCGGGGGGAATGCACCTGGCAGGCGAGCCCCTCAATGGCCGGGATCGACAGCGAGCGGTGATCGGCCTGCTGCCAGACTTCCGTCGGCAGCTGCTGCATCAGTCCTGCCACCATGCGAGCCGACTGGGCCAGGCGCTGGTCCAGGGTTTCTATCAGCTTGTCTTCCAGATCCCAGGCAAGCCACGCCGCCGCACTGGCCCAGAACAGCGAAAGCGCAAGCCCCAGGGTGAGCAGCAGCCGCGCGCGCAGGCTCAAGGCGATACCTGCCCGGGCGGCGGGTCGCCGGCCGCGCCCGGCACCGCTACCGCCTCGGCGCGGCCCAGACGGTAGCCCAGGCCGCGCACGGTTTCGATCACGCCGTTGCCCAGCTTGCGCCGCAGGTGGTGGATGTGCACGTTGAGCGCGTTGCTTTCCACGTCGTCGTTGAGACCGTAAAGGCTGTCTTTGAGCTGGCCGGCGGAAAGCACGCTGTGCGGGGCGTACAAAAACGCCTCCAGCAGCACCAGCTCGCGCCGGGACAGCACGACATCCTCACCGTTTACCGCTACCTGACGTGCGGCGGGGTCCAGGCTCAGCGGGCCGTGATGCAGAATGCCGCTGGCACGCCCGGCGGCCCGGCGCAGCAGCGCATACAGCCGTGCAACCAGCTCATCGAGATCAAAGGGTTTGACCAGATAGTCGTCAGCGCCGCTGGAAAGGCCGTCCACCCGGTCGCGCACCGCATCCCGGGCCGTCAAAATAAGCACCGGCGTCTGCCGCCCCGCGGCGCGCCACTCTTCCACCAGCGTCAGCCCGTCGCCGTCCGGCAGGCCACGGTCAACAATGACCACATCGCTGTGCACCGTGTCCATCGCCCGGCGCGCCTCGGCCATGGTGGCCACGCCGTCCACCACAAAATCGAAGGTGGCAAGCCCGGCGCGAATGCCCGAGGCCACCAGGGCATCGTCTTCTACCAGCAATACGTGCATAAACGGCTCCTTGTGAGAAGCGAGCGTGGCAACGCCGTATTAAGCCAGCGTTAAGAAAGCGGCCGGCAGCGCGCGCCGCTCGAAGACTTTAGTCGACCACCCGAAGACTTTGGTCGTAACGCCGGCCCGGGCCCTTGGTTTTCACGCCTACATAGCTATACTGTAGTTGTACTTGCCGGACCAGACGTACATCTTTCTCCGAGTGTACCCGGCGCCGTGACGGCCTTCCCCCCGCCGCTACCGCGTACGCCGGCCAGTACAGTGAACCAAGCCCTTTGCCCGCCAGCCCCCCCCCCCCCCCCCCCCGGCGGGCTTTTTTTATCGAACCGCGCACCGCACTTCATTCCACGTGAATCACCACCTCAACGCGGCGGTTGCGCGCCCGCCCGTCCGCCGTGGCGTTATCAGCCAGCGGCCGCGTCGCGGCCAGGCCCACGGCGCGCAGGCGCCCGGGGGCAACGCCGGCGTCTTCCAGCGCCTGTACAATGGCAATGGCCCGCGCGCTGGACAGCGCCCAGTTGGACGGATACTGCTCGGTGCTGATCGAGCGGCTGTCCGAGTGCCCTTCCACCGAAACGTCCCCTTCGTAGCGCTCAATGGTATCCACCAGGCTTGCCACCACGGCCTCGCCGGCATCGCTCAGGCCGGCCTCGGCGGTGTCAAACAGCAGCTTATTTTGCACCCGCAGGTTGATGCCTTCGCTCACCCGGGTTGCCTCCACGCCTTCCAGATCCGGCAGGTATTCAGCCGGCTGCCGCGTCGCCGGCGCACCGTCCAGCGCCTGGGGAGCCAGCGGCTTGGCGTTCACCGGCGGATGATCGGTCAGCACGATCATATAGTCGGCCAGGGGCCGCGTTGTCTCGGCGCCGGCGAGCAACAGCTCAGGCAGCGACGATTCGGGCAGCAGCGCCTCCGGTTTTGCAGCCTGCGCATCCGGACGCGCCAGCAGCGGCGGCGGTGCCGGCCGGCGCGCGGGCAGCCCGGCAACGCCCAGCGCTACGTTGATCGCCGCCGGCGCCAGCGCCCCCGGCGGGTGCGCGGGTGCGCGGCGGGCCGCCAGCGCTTCGGGCAGCGGTATCCCCAGTTTGACCGGCCCGGGCGCGGCGCTGGCCGGCGCGGGCGGCGGCGCCGAGCGCGTCAGCCAGCCGGGGTCTGTCGCCTCGGCAACGACGATGATGATCACAAACAGCGCCACCAGCAGCGTCATGATGTCGATGTAGCTCACCATCCAGGCGCTGTCGCTTTCGTCGTCGTGCTGCGCCTTTAGCAGAGTGTCGTGCTTCAACCCGGTACGATGATCTTCAAGCATGGTCGTTTTCAGGCACCGCAAGGTGCATAGCAAAATGGTATAAAAGGCGTCGTTACACCGGGCCCGCTCAAGTGTTGTGTCACATGGCCGATGCTTATCGGACGTGGCAAACTCTACCACCCGTCGTTTTTATCGCGAAAAGGAACCCGCCTGTGCCGATGTCATTGTTTCTTTGCGGGGCCGGCCCAGCCCGTCGGCTTGCGCAGCCGCTGGCGCTTGCCGCGCTGACCCTGCCCCTGGGCGGCTGCTTTTACGCCAACACCGCCCAGGTGCCGGTGGCAACCACCTACCCCTATAGCGAGCAGCAGCGCATGCAGGCCGCCCACCACTGGGACGTGCTCGCCGGCCACGAGGCCGGCGGCATTGTCACCAGCCAGCGCTTGCGCCTGCGCGATCTGTATCTGCGCGGCAGTGCTGAAACGGCCAACAGCGCCTTTGGCGGCGAATTCCGCCGCGGTTTCAAAGACCTGCTGGCCAGCCGGCTGGTCGCCCGCGGGGCAAGCGTAACCACCGCCCCCACGGCCAACAGCGTCACGCTTACGTTTCGCGTGGAGGTCATACACCACCGCGATCGCGGCTTCACCCGCCCGCCGGTAGGCGCCTACACCGCTCTGGCCGGCGGCGTTGCCGTTGCCACCCTGCCCTATAACCAGTGGAGCGAGCCGGCGCTGGGGCTGATTCCTGCCGCCGTCGGCGCCGATATCGTCAGCGGCAGCTGGACCTACACCGGCAACGAAGAAGTCATCATTACCGTACAGGCCGTAGAAGACGAGCGCATTCTTTACTCCTCGTCCAACATTTACTACATCAACTCGGGCGATCGCCGCCACTATGCGCCGCACCGCGTCGCCCCCCAAACCCCGCCGACCCCGGCCATTCCCGTCACCGATGCCTGGTAGTGCCCATGTTCTCGCGTCTTGTTTGTCTGTGTTACCCGCTGCTCTCGCCACGCCCGCGCCGGTGGCCGGGGCTCGTGCTCGCCGCCGCCGTCGTCCTGCTGGGCGGCTGCAAAACCCTGGGGCCGGCGACGATGTCCGCCTCCCCGGCACCGGGCCCTGGCCTCACGGAACTGGCCCACCAGGCCGCCGAACGCATGACGGCAGGCAATGCCGCGCTGAAAAACAGCGGCCCGATGATCGCTGCCACCTTTGTGGATATTGACGACTTGACGCGCTCGTCCACCTTCGGGCGCATCAGCGCAGAGCTGATCGCCTCGGCGCTGGCCCGTCGTGGCCTCAACGTGCGCGAGGTCAAGATGCGCGATAGCCTGTTCATCGAAGAAAAGGTGGGCGAGTTGATACTGTCCCGCCAGGTCAAGCGGCTCAGCGAACGCTATAACGCCCGCTCGATTCTGATGGGCACCTACGCCCAGGGCCAGGACTACGTCTACGTCAGCGCCCGGATCGTACGCGCCACCGATGCGCGCGTGCTGGGCAGCGCAGATTTTCGGCTGCCGCTTGATAACAACGCCCGCGCCCTGCTGGGAGAAAGCGGGTGGTGATGCCTTGCGATGCTAAAGAGCACGGCGCGACAGGCACCGCTAGCCCAATAGCGCGTAAAACCTCTTCCTGAGTCGCGTTAGTGAGGGAGAGGAGGATGTCAATCACGCATTTGAAGGGAGGATGCGCCATCACTACGCCACCGTCTCTCGACGCGCACCACGCCGCCTGGTATGTCGTCCAGTGCAAGGCCGGCGAGTCGTTCCGCGCGGCAGAGCAGCTTGCCAATCAGCACTTTCAGGTCTTTCATCCGGTGCTGGAGCGCAAGCGGCGCCGGCAAGGCAAGCTTACCTGGGTGTGCGAGCCGCTATTTCCGTTTTATCTGTTTATCCAGCTGGACACAATCAACAGCAACTGGCGGCCGATTCGCTCAACGCGGGGCGTGCTGCGCATTGTCAGCTTCGGCCACGTTCCCGCCGCCGTACCCGATGCGCTGGTCGCATCGCTGCAGCGCTGCCCTCACCGCCGGGAAGGCGCTCACACCCGCTTTTCCGCCGGCGACTGCGTCCGCATTGCCGACGGGCCGTTCAAGGGCATCAGCGCCGTTTTTCAGTATGCCAAGGGCACCGAACGCGCCGTGGTTTTACTCAACATGCTCCAGCAGCCGCGCCCGGTGGAAATGCCCAGCGACCATTTAACAGACTGAGGCGTTAAGCGAATACCTCAGCGCCGGCAAACGCACTGCCGGCCTGGTCCTTGTCTGAAAGCGCAAGCGCCACGCCGGGGTCGGGCCAGTCAATCCCAAGCTCGGGGTCATCAAAGCGGATGCTGCGCTCGGATTCGGGATGGTAGTAGTCGGTGGTCTTGTAGAGAAAATCCGCCGTCTCGGAGAGCACCACAAAGCCGTGGCCAAAGCCTTCCGGCACCCACAGCTGGCGGTTGTTCTCAGCGGAAAGCTCAACGCCGACCCACCGGCCAAAGCGCGGGGACGAACGGCGCAGGTCCACGGCCACGTCCCACACCGCCCCGTGGGTCACGCGCACCAGCTTGCCCTGGGTCTGTTCGAGCTGGTAGTGAATGCCGCGCAGCACGCCCCGGCGCGAGCGCGAGTGGTTATCCTGCACAAACGTCCGAATGCAGCCGGTGGCCGCCTCGAAGGCGCGCTGGTTGAAGCTTTCCATGAAAAAGCCGCGGGCATCGCCAAACACCTTCGGCGCAAGGATGACCACCTCGGGCAGTGCGGTTTTTTCTGCGTGCATTACATCCCCTCCCGTGCGGCCTGCAAGCGGCGTTTCAGGTACTGGCCGTAGCCGGTTTTTTTCAGCTTCTGTGCCGCACTTTCAAGCTCGGCATCGCTTAGCCAGCCCTGCAGCCAGGCGATTTCTTCCAGGCAGGCAACCTTTAGCCCCTGGCGGTGCTCAATGGTTTGCACGTACTGGCTGGCCTCCAGCAGGCTGTCGTGGGTGCCGGTATCCAGCCAGGCAAACCCCCGGCCCAGCCGCTCTACGGTCAGCGCGCCGCGCTCAAGGTAGGCGTTGTTGATGCTGGTAATTTCAAGCTCGCCGCGCGCGGACGGCGTAACGCTCCGGGCAATCTCCACCACGTCGCTGTCGTAGAAATAAAGCCCGGTCACCGCATAGGGCGATTTTGCCACCTCGGGCTTTTCCTCGATGGAAATCGCGCGCCCTTCGGCGTCAAACTCCACCACGCCGAAGCGCTCCGGGTCGTTGACCCGATAGCCAAACACCGTCGCCCCGCCGGGCTGCTCCGCCGCTCGCCTGAGCTGGTCGGAAAAGTGCTGGCCGTGAAAGATGTTATCGCCCAGTACCAGACACACCGGTGAGTCGCCGATAAACGCTTCGCCGATCAAAAATGCCTGGGCCAGACCGTCCGGGCTTGGCTGCACGGCGTACTCAAAGCGCACGCCGAAGGCCTCGCCGCTGCCCAGCAGGTTCTGGTACTGGGGCAAATCTTCCGGCGTGGAGATAATCAAAATCTCGCGGATGCCCGCCAGCATCAGCACCGAGATGGGGTAATAGATCATCGGCTTGTCGTAGATGGGCAGCAGCTGCTTGGAAACCCCAAGGGTAATCGGGTGCAGGCGGGTGCCGCTGCCGCCGGCCAGAATAATGCCTTTACGCTGCATGGTACGACCTTGTTTCCTGAAGAGTGAGCGCCAGCTGAGCGCGCCAGTCCGGCAGCGTAATGCTCAGGGCGTGTTCCAGCTTTTTGACGTTAAGGCGCGAGTTGCGCGGCCGCCTGGCGGGGGTCGGGTAGTCTTCCGTGGCAATCGGCGCTACCGCCTCGGGCGTGATGGCAAGCGGCATGCCAAGCCTCGCCGCCTCAACAAACGTCGCCCGGGCCACATCCCACCAGCTGGCCTCGCCGCGCGGGGCCAGATGATACACCCCGCGCGGAATCGCTGCCTGCCCGGTACGCGGCCAAGGGGCCAGCGCAAGCGCGGTGACCTGTGCAATCAGCCTTGCCGGCGTGGGCGCACCGATCTGGTCGGCCACCACGGCAAGCGACTCGCGCTCCGCCCCCAGGCGCAGCATGGTGTTAACGAAATTCTTGCCCGGGGCGCTGTATACCCAGCTGGTGCGAAACACCAGATGCGCGCTGCCGCTTTGCACCACCGCCGCATCGCCGTCGCGCTTGGTCTCGCCGTAGCTATTCACCGGCGCAGTGGCGGCGTCTTCGGCCCAGGGCGTATTGCCTGCGCCGCTGTAGACGTAGTCTGAGGAATAATGCACCAGCCACTTGCCGTGGCGCGCGCAGTACGCGGCCAGCTGTGCAGGAAGCTCGGCGTTCAGCCGCCGGGCAAGGGCGGGCTCGTCTTCGGCCTTGTCCACCGCCGTGTAGGCCGCCGCGTTGACGATCAGGTCCGGCGTGTGGCGCTCAAGCCAGGCGTCCACTGCGGCGGCGTCGGCCAGGTCCAGCTCGGCGCGTGCAGGGGCCAGCACCCGGCCCAGCGGCGCCAGCGCCCGGCACAGCTCAAAACCGGCCTGGCCGCTGGCGCCGGTAAGCAGAACGGTGGCTGCTTCAGCGTTGGCATCTGCCATTACAACACCCCCAGCCGCTGGCCCTGGTAGCGGCCGTCCTGCACGCGCTGCCACCATTCGCGGTTATTCAGGTACCACTGCACGGTCTTGCGCAGGCCGGTTGCAAAGGTTTCCGCCGGGCGCCAGCCAAGCTCGCGCTCGATTTTCGAGGCATCAATGGCGTAGCGCAAATCATGGCCCGGGCGGTCGGCCACAAAGGTGATCAGCTCCCGATACGAGGCCCCGTTCGGCGCGTTTTCCGGTTTCAGCTCGTCGAGCAGATCGCACAGGGCGTGCACCACTTCAAGGTTGGTTTTCTCGTTGTGGCCGCCGATGTTGTAGGTCTCGCCGTTTTGGCCCTCAAGGGCTACGCGTACCAGCGCACGGGCATGGTCTTCCACGTACAGCCAGTCGCGCACCTGCTGGCCGTTGCCGTACACCGGCAGCGGCTTGCCCGCCAGGGCGTTGAGCATCATCAGCGGAATCAGCTTCTCGGGAAAGTGGTACGGCCCGTAGTTGTTCGAGCAGTTGCTCAGCACCGCCGGCAGCCCAAAGGTACGCTGCCAGGCACGCACCAGATGGTCCGAACTTGCCTTGCTCGCGGAATACGGCGAGCTGGGCGCGTAGGATGTCTCTTCAGTAAACAGCGCGTCCGGGTCTTCCAGATCGCCATAGACTTCGTCGGTGGAGACGTGGTGAAAACGAAACCCGGCAGCTTTTTCCGGCGCGCTCTGCTGCAGGCCCTGCCAGTAGGCGCGCGACGCTTCCAGCAGCGTATAGGTGCCCATGATGTTGGTGTGCATGAACGCCGCCGGCCCGTCGATGGAGCGGTCCACGTGAGACTCCGCCGCCAGATGCATGATCACGTCCGGCTGATGCTTGCCAAGCACGCGGGCCATGGCCGGCGCGTCGGTAATATCGGCGTGCTCGAAAGCGTAGCGCGGGCTGTCGGCCACCTCGGCCAGCGACTCCAGGTTGCCCGCGTAGGTCAGCGCATCGACGTTGACCACCGAATGCGCGGTATCGTTGAGCAAATGGCGCACGACCGCCGAGCCGATAAACCCCGCCCCGCCGGTTACCAGTATTTTCACCTGTCAGGCTCCTTTCTGTGGTTGGCCGCTCACCTTGCCGCCGAGACGCTGTTTCGGCCATGAGCCGCCGCCGGTACAAAAATCAGGCGCGCAGCATAGCATTACCCGGCGCTTTATGGCGCGGGTCGCCCGGCGTGCGCGCAAACAGTTGACCACTCGGCCGCCGGCGTCCATGCCACTAGCGGCAATGGCTATCGCCGGGCGGCCGCGCCCTTCTTTCCGCCGTCGGCTGTATAGCAACGAACAATACCTTCAAACTCGTACAGCAGCGCCCGAATACGGCCGATGCTGAACGCAGGGGCGATGACCGTGCCGCGGTTTTCAAGGGCCTGTTCGATGGTGCTTTCCAACGCACGCACGGTGCAGATATCAAATTCACTTCAAACTGGGCAAAGCTGTCCTCGGCGGCATCTTCGCCCTGAAACAGCCCGCAGTCCACCAGCAGCGAATGCTCACTACTGGCCACGAGCTGATGACAGCTGCCGGTCACGCCGGATGCGCCGCCGTGGTGAAGGAAGAATGTGCGGATAGTCCGCGTTTGATGCATCGATGGCCTGCATGATTCATTCCTTTAAACGTTATTTTTCTCGAGCCTGCTACGCCAGTACCTGACGCGAGACGAATGGCTCAGTCAAAATCAAAACTCAACTCGTCGTCATCGCCGAAGAACTCGTCCAGGTTCTCCGGCGCTGCTGCGCTGGCGGGGTTGAGCCGTGCCAGGCGAGCCAGCAGATGGGTCTGGGGGATGGAGAGGTTGATGGCGTAGGCGATGGGCAGCGCCTGGGCGCGGCGCAGGGTCAGGAAGCTCTCATCGTCGAGCTGAGCAAGCGCATGCTCGTCGACCCTATACAGGCCGTCGATGGAGAGGCCCAGCGGGTCGCGCAGCGTCTCTGGCCAGGGCGCTAGTATCCCGGCACTCGCCAGGGCGTCCAGCGCCTTTTGGGTGGTCTGCTGCTTGCGGTGGATCGCCTTGAGCGCTTCCACGCGGCTCGCCACGGCATCAAGCATCTGGCCCTCGGCATCGAAGAAGGGCTCACCCTCTCCCTCACCGGCCAGCATGCCGCTGTCTCGGTCAAAGGCCACCAGTCCCTTCTCGCCCACGCTGACGATCTCGAACGGCCAGCTAGAAAGCCACTCGGGCCGATAGTGGCCCAGCCATTTGCCTTCTCGGATAAAGAGGTTGTAGCCGTTTTCCAGGCCGCACACGCCCATCAGCCGCCATTCGCGGCCTTCCTTGACGGCGGCCAACGGCATGGCGGCCGCGGCCTTGGCCAGCTCCCCGGCATGGAGCGGGATTAACGAGCGATGTTGAGCAAAGGCGAGATCCTGAGGTGGATGCCAGGTCTTGCTCTGGCATTCCCGGGGGCTTAGTACGAGCGGTGTGGGCATAAAGACGCCTTTTATTGAATGATGTCCGGTGTGTCATATGCCGGCCCACCCTGGGACCGGCGGTGATAGCTTTACTGCAGTGATGGGATCACATCCACTGCCTCTCGAAGTCGCTCGGGACTTAGGTGCGCATAGCGACTGGTTGTGCGCGCATTGGCATGGCCCAACAGTATCTGGACTTCATATAAACTACGCCCGGCGTTGACCAGAAAACTGGCAAAGCTATGGCGCAGATCATGCAGGCGAAGGTCCGGCAACCCGGCCTGCTTTCTGGCCTTACGCCAGCTGTAGTAAACGGTGACAAAGGGCTTGCCGGTCGCCGGATTCGTGAAGATCCAGTTGTCCTGGGACGGATACGTCACCTGACGCTGAGCGAGAAGCGTCAGCGCTCCGGTCGATAACGGGACGTGCCTGATGCGCCCGGCCTTGGTGTGCGGTATGCGCCAATGCTGATGGGTCCAATCAATATCCTGCCAGCGGGCATTGAGCACCTCACTTTTGCGCGCCCCGGTATAGAGCAAAAACGATACGATATCAGCGAGACACGGGTTATCACTCTGGCGAACACTGATCAGTAAACGCGAGATTTGCTTTTGGTTCAGATAGCGCTCAATACGATTGTCTTCCTTGAGACAGCGAATATAGCGCACCGGGTTATCGCTGATGCCCTGAATTTTCCAACGCAGCGCCAGGCGATAGCCATAGCCCAGAATCGCCAGCACCCGGTTAATGGTCGCCGGTGCATAGCCACGGGTCTGCATAGCACCTACCAGGCGTGCAATATCGGCTCCGTTCAGTTCTCCCATGCCCCGAGGCCCAAAGCATGTCAATACATGCAGACGAAGAAGCGTTTCATCCGTTTTCCAGCTGCGCTTATAAGTTTGCACATAAGGCAGGTAATACTCCGTAAAGAACGCCTCTATCGTAGGGCCGGCACCCGGCAGCAATACCGCCCGCGGGTCCATCCCGACTCGCACCTTGCGCAGGGCCTCTCGAGCCTCGGTGCGCGCCTCTTCTAGCGTCATGATGCGAGCGTCTCCCAAAGTGAGGTAGCGCGTACGCCCCCGGGCACGATAGCGCAAACGGTATGCCATGCGGCCACTACGCTGAACATCGACATAAAGCCCGCAAAACAACGTATCAAGCACCGCCCAGTGCTGACGGTCAGCTGGGCAGACCAGTGCCTGCACGACGGATTCAGTCAGAAGGGTAACAGTCATGGCGAGCTTCCTCTGATGGGTGGTTCCTTCAGAGAAGCATTGCCCAACAGAAAATGCCGCCATCTCCAACGGGGTCTTTAGCCACGGTTACAGCTTGCGATAAAGGTTGTCGATGGGTTGTGCGGTTGATGCGTGTAAAAAATCATTCTAAAACAGAACGTTGAGAAAAGATAACCAGTGACCTCACTGAAGGCCTGAACGCGCTGCTGGCCGCTCGTGACGGCAAGGAAACCTACCTGGAAAACGCTCGCAGCAACGAGACGCTTCAGGACAACCAGAACATCGACGCTGATTCTGACGTGGGTGCTGTTGAAACCGCTATCGGTGACGAGTACACCGCTGCGGCAAGCAACGCGTCTGGCCTTGGTCAGCTGGTCGACGTGAGCAACTTCGGCAAGCGCTCCGACGCTGTTCAGAACGCGGCTATCGAAGAAGCAGTAACCGAAGCCGAGAAAGACGTGTCCAACGCCAAGGATGCAGTGGCACAGGTTGACGGTCTGGCGAAAGCGTCCAGCACCCTGTCTTCCGCACAGCAGGCGTACAAGGCAACGCTGGAAACGGCCAACGACGCTTTTGCTGAAGCGGCAGGCGAAGTGACTACTGGCTCTGGCAAGATTCCTGCTTCCGGCAGCGACCTGAATGGTCCGCTGAAGCTGGCCACTGCTTACGACAGCCTCGACGAGCTTACTGGTGCAGCGGATGCTGCCAAGACAGCTGGTAACTCTGTCACGCTGGTCGAAGACAGCACTGGTTCTGCCAAAGATGTTGTCGTCATCGACGAAAAAGGCAAGGTCAAAGCTGCTGACGGCATCAACGCGGATGACGTGACCAACATCGACGCGCTGGTAGCCGACCTGCAAGCGGCCTTCAACGCGGGTGTGGCGAAGGACAACTCGCTGAACGCCTACAACGTGGCCGCTAACGAAGTGCTGAACATCGAGAGCGAGCTGGTATTCACTGCAAGTGATGATTCGGTTATCGACGGTCAGCTGGTTGAAGGGCTTGATAGCGACGGCACGACCACTAAGCAGTATATCGAGAAGGGCGCGGCCGGCTCAGAAGAATACTTCGAGATCAGTAGCACCTCGCTGAACAGTGACGGCAATATTGTTCTGAAAGCCGCTGGTACAAAAGAAAAGACTGATCCGACCAATCTCAGCGATCAGGACATCACCGACGTCATCATCGACGAAGGCGTGTCTAGCAACACACTGGTGGAGGCTGACGGCGATCTGACTGCTAACTTCAAGGCCGGCGCTGACCTCAGCACTGGCGTAGTCGAAGCCGAGGACACCCTCGAAACGCTGAACAAGGCTATCGAGCGCTTTGAAAACGCGCGTGACCTGAAAGACGGCCTGGACGGCAAGGACGAAGCGATCAAGACTGCTTCTGACGCGCTGGACGAAGCCGGCTTTGACGTGGTTGATCTGGACGGTACAACCGCCGCCGCGACCAGCGACGACGACGTATTCCTGACCGTTGAAGGCCAGGATTCCGCGATCACCAACTTCGGTCTGCAAGGCGACGACCGCCTGTACGTCGGCAACGACTACACGCTGGTTGAGCTGGGCGCCAACGAGAGCATCAACAACCGTGTCGGCGATGCCAACGCGCTGGAAGTGTTCTACCAGGAGTCAGCCGGTAACCTGGAGCTGTTTGTTGAAGGCCAAGCCTTCGCAGGCAACGCGACCACTACCGAAGACGTTACCCAGATCACGCTGACCGGCGTTTCCGCTGACGACGTGAACTTCGAAGGCGGCTTCCTCAGCTCTACTGCTGCCGCTGACATTGCCTAAGCTCCTCTGAGCGATCCACGTTGAGGAGAGCTCGCGCTCCCTTATCGAGTGATAACCCCCGGCTTCGGCTGGGGGTTTTTGCGTGTGCCCAAACACAAAAAAGCCCGCCTCAAATGAGGCGGGCCTAGGGTCACTGAGCGAACTCAGCTAGCCAAAAGACACGGGGTCTTAGGCGATGTCGGCAGCAGTGCCGCCTACGATGTAGCCACCGTCAAACTGCAGGTCATCAACATTAACACCAGCCAGGGTGATTTCGTCGACTTCCTGAGTAGCAGCGTTGGAGCCAAAGTCCGCTGTTTCCAGCGTTATAGTGACGTCGTTGCCGTCTTGAGTGAAGAACACTTCCAGAGCGGAATCATCGCCATCAGTGTCGACGTCGCCTTCGTTGAAGGTGAAGTCGGTGCCGATGAAGAGACGATCTTCACCGTCGCTACCGAAGCCAGTGATGGTTTCGTCGCTGCCGCTTTCGTACAGGAACAGATCGTTGTCGTCGGTGCCTGCAGTACCGTCGGTCAGCTCGTAGCCCAGCTCAGAGATCGCTTCATCAGCGTCAGTGATGGCCTGGTCTTTAGCGTCGAGACCGTCGTTCAGCGCTTTGGCAGCGGTGTAGTCGGCAACCGCCTCGTTGAAGCTGACCAGCGCCTCTTGCTCTGTGATCAAAGCCAGTGAATCCGGGGCTTTGGTATTGATAACGTTAGACAGATCGACGTCTGCTGCTTCGCCGTCGGTCACAGCAGGTGCGGTGATGTTGGTAGAAGCGTCGGTTGAATCAGCTTCCGCGTTCATTACAGCTTCCGCCGCACTGTTGATCTTGTCTACCGCATTATCCTGAGTAACGTTGGTGTTGTACTCAGCTTTGGCAGTAGCGAAAAGCGCGTCGATGCCTTCCAGACCTTTGCCATCGGCGGTGATGACCAGATCGCCGTCGCTGTTTACTTTGATGTAAGTCGTAGCACCGCCATTAGTTTTGACGACAAAATCAGTTTTGTCCTGGTAGTCAGAAGTTACGGTTACATCGCCATTAACCTTACCAAATTTGGCCATTTCACCGAGGTTCTCTGCTTCTGCAGCATCGACCGCTTCAGCTGCGTTTTCCAGCGCAGTTTCGGCGTTTTGCAGCGCATTAACCTTGCTCAACAGACCTTTGGTCTTGTCTACCGTTGCGGTGAGATCAGCGATTTCTTTCTCGTAGTCAGAACGCTGATCAGAAATCATCGACTCGCGAACAGACTCAGATGCGCTCTTGAACGCGTAGCTTGTAGCCGCTGAGCCCTTAGCCATAGCATCTTCGACGCCCTTAGCGGCACCAGAAGCACCTTCCAGCACATCGTCGATGGCCGTTTCGATCTCGCCATCTGTCGGGTTAGCTACGTCGGCAGCATTAGCCGTCAGTGACGCTGCAACTGCATCTTCTTCAGCGGCATCGCTGAGGAAGTCAGACTTGTCAGCAACGGCAGACTGGTATGTCTCCAGAGCTTCAGTGAGGTCTGAGTGTGAGAGTCTTCAAAACTTTCCATAAGTCCACGTTTTCCCAATCCTTTTTAAACCCTGCCGGAGTGCCTTGCGAGTAACCGACCTATGACCGAAACTCACGATTTCAAAAAAGTGGTCTCTTTGATCATCCGGTAAAATGCCCCAACACCTTTCCCCACCGAACGACCGGTAACGTACCGAACGCCTACG
>NZ_BAAAZT010000024.1:0-4088 GCF_039537045.1 Halomonas cibimaris
TTTGAATTCGTCAGAGTACCGACGTCGCGTCTTCTTGGTCATGAACACCTCCAATGCCTCCAGTATGAGGCTTACCGGGGTGTCCGCTCCAATTAGACCAGTTCAAGCCCATGTCGAGGCCGACGACGCTTGAGGCGTCGAGGTCTTGCAGACGTTCCGGGGCGTCCTGCCCCGTTTCAAACAGCAGCGCGGCGTAGTGCTTGCCGGTGACGGTGCGAGACAGCGCGATGCTCTTGAGCTTGCCGTCCATAGGGCGGTGAATACGCGCCTTCATGGCTTTAATCTTCGGCACCTTGATCCAGTTGTCGCCGCTTTTAACGCCGACGCAGTGGTAACTCGACTGCCGACCTCGCTTGCTTTTGAAGCGCGGGTAACCGGCTTTTTGTTTGGGGTCAAAGAAACGCTGGAACGCCTGGTCGAGATGGAGGCACGCCTGTTGAAGGGCAATGGAATCCGCCTCTTTCAACCAGCCGTACTTTCGAGACTTTTTCGCCACGGGCAATAGTTTCTTGATGTCATGTTTGGCATTCAATGACTGGCCGTGACGCTTATAGCGATGGGACATGATGCGAAGGCCGGTATTGTACACAAAGCGCACCGAACCGAACTGGCGGTTCAGTAAATCCGCCTGTTCGGTGGTGGGGTAAATACGTACTTTGATGGCCTTCAGCATGTCAGTGCTCACTGCTACAATGCCTATAAATTAAGGTATAAAACGGAGAAAAGCAAGTGAGTGTACCAGAAGGCTACCGACCAGGTAGGCACAGCGTCACGCGGCTGGTTGTTCACCTCATCTTCACAACGAAGTATCGCCGCAAGGTGTTCGACGGCTACATGATCGGCCAGCTTCGGGAGGCGTTTGAGTCTGCTTGTGAAAAGCTCGACTGCCGCATCCTTGAGTTCGATGGCGAGCAAGATCACGTCCATTTGCTCGTGGAATATCCGCCGAAGCTGTCGATCAGCGTACTGGTCAACAACTTGAAGTCCACGTCGTCTCGACGCGTGCGTTATCTGAATACGCATATCCCGCGTTTGAGCAAAAACGCCGCGCTGTGGTCGCGGTCGTATTTCGCCTGTAGTGCAGGCGGCGCCACTATCGAGACGCTTAAAGCCTATGTTCAGGGGCAGAAAACACCAGAATAGAACTGCTTCGCAGTTCCCGCTTGTATCTCCGCCCGCATTGGGGCGGAGGTTTACGCGGATTTTTGCTAACCTTCGTACACAGCCGCAGTGCTTAATTCGAACGCCACAAGGAGCCAGGGATGCCAGCGAATGAAAGCACAGGAAGCATGTACAGCCTGCAAGCTATGCTCTCTCGAATAGATCGAGATAAAGCGCGGATCGATAGCCATAGGCCGTTGCCTAAACACACTGCTGCTTCCCTGCGCGAACACTTGGCTCTGGAATGGACGTACAACTCCAACGGCATTGAGGGCAACACCCTTACGCTACGTGAAACGAAAGTGGTGCTGGAGGGGATCACCGTCGGCGGCAAGACGATGCGTGAGCACCTCGAAGCCATCAACCACCGGGATGCGATTGAGTTTCTTGAAATGCTGGTCGCAGAGCCCACGCCAATCTCTGAGCGTGATATCAAGGATCTGCACGCGTTGGTGCTGCGGGGCATAGATAGTGACGAAGCGGGCCGATATCGCCGTGAAAACGTCCGTATTACGGGCGCCAGCACCACCCCGCCTGACTTTCTGCATGTCGAGGAGGCGATACAGCGACTGCTATCCTGGACGCATAGCCAAACGGGATACCATCCCGTACGCCATATAGCGGAGCTACATACTCGATTTGTCGAGATTCACCCCTTCATAGACGGCAATGGCCGAACGGGACGCTTGCTCATGAATTGCGAGTTAATGAAAGCAGGCTATCCTCCGTCCATCATTCGCGTAAATGAACGGCTCGACTATTACGACGCGCTGGATACCGCCTGTACCACCGGTGATTATGACGCCATCGCTCGATTGGTTGGACAGGGGGTCGAGCGAAGTATGGCGGCTTACTTGGAGCTTCTGGAGCCGCCACAACCAAACCCTTCATGTCAGCCACCTCTGCCTAAAGGCAGAGGTGGCTGACGATCCAGTCTGCAAAGTAGGGATCTTCTAGTTCGTAGTATGGAAGAGCGTGATGTCGAGTATCTGAGCCGACTGCGCAGCAATAAACCTCTTCAGACGCTGGCAGCACCTTATCTCAAATGGCCACCCGGTCGTCTCCCGGAGCAGCACCGTGAATGGTGCCATGATCTTGAATACCTGGCCGACAAATGGCTCCAGCCAACGCTGTGTCGTGCTGGTGGTTCAGGAGTGCTCCGACGACCTGTTGCTCCACGCCTTCTTCCTGGTCCCTAACCTGAGTCGGTGCCATGGCCACCGAATAAGGTGCTGTCGCTATATCACAGGCTTGGCAGCGCCGGGGCGCACATGGGCGAGGTTAAATCGGCGCTTGATCTTCATCGCTCGTCGACCGATCGCGGTGCTTCCACGATGCAGGATGTCATGGATCGAAACGAAGCCAGCCTGCTGCTGAGCCTTTATGCTTATCAGATGCTGCATGGCCTGCGCTGTCTGCTGGAACAGCTCGGCAGGGCTGAAGCATGATACGGATGCGTGAGCAGGTCCTCAAGGTGGCCGCTACGCTGATCCTGCACGCCCGACGTATCACCATTCGCCTTGGCGCTGGCTGGCCAGCGAATAGAGCCATTACAGGAAGGCGTCCACGGCGATAATTTTTCATCCATGGGGCCTCCTGTGTTGTCCTCTTCTAGTAAAGCCTTGATTATAAAGGAAAAAACCGCCATTCGTGTTTTCAAGATGCTCTCATGAATAAATGTAGTTGAAGGGGTTGACAAGAAAGGAGGAGGTAAGTAGTTTCTGAAAGGTAACTCGCTAATAGAAAGCTTCGGCCGCTATTAGCCTAGCTGCGTCAAGTACAGCTGATGTAACTATGTTTTCAATGTTGCGTAATGCAGCGTGAACTCATGCCTAAATTGCCCAATCTAGCTCAGAAAAATGGCTAATTGGCGCGTCAATATAGTTGTGTCTGTAGCAAATGAACATCATGTTGCGGCTCAACTGCACTGAAATATATGTCTTGCAGCGTTCTGCCTGCACTCATATGCATTGAATCGACGTTTTTGAACGGACGAATCCGTTCAGCGTAACGTTGATTTATTGAATTAGCTCAATGCACACGAAAAGCATGATTGCAAAAGCAATGCGCTTCTGCAGTCAATGCTTTTTTGCGTCTGTGTTTTGCTCAAGTCTAAACGCTTCTCGCAAGCGAGACTGTTTATAAATATAAACTTATATACTTGTTTTGGTTTATATCAAAACAGCGGGGAAGTCTTTTTTAATATTTCAGTGTAGGGCAGAGCAGCATGAGTCATAAAGTTACAATTCAGGTTTTGCCGGGTATTAGTTGTTTTATCACGGTTCAGCAGATTGAAAGGTCAGTGCATGAGCTGCTGAACACATCCGACTTACTGACTAACAAAAGTCTTACAAATGTTCGGCTTAGTCATCCGCCCATCGCTATGTTAAAAGAAGGGGGTGGTGAGCAGCTTCTGAACAAAAGTTCGCTGATTCATCAGGTGAAGTGTTATAAAGGTGTTAATAAAAAAGCAGTAATGCCTCATAGTTTGATGACATATGCTATTGATCCTGAAGAGTACGATAAAGAAGAAGTCGTTTTATATCAGTTTTTGTTTTCTCAGCTAGAGCTCCTGGGTTATCAAAAAAAGATAGGAAAAAATATGCTTTGGGAAACGGTGATGCGGAAGATAGAAAGTGATAGCTACTTAAAAAGTATTATTGAAGACAAGCTTTTTGATGGAGAGTCGTTGGCTCCGCGGCATTACCAGAGCTTATTTTCTCCGCTGTGCTTGAGCCCAAGTTCTATTAATCATAAGGTTTCAGATGTCCGGTATGGAAAATCAGTGGAGAACGGAAAAGACAGCAAAGGAGCATCAGTGGATCCCGGCTTATTCATGAGGCTGGCTTGAAAATAAAGATGGCGAGGGGTTTCTCTTGTAGAATCAGGATGTTCCAGCCAGAACTTGATTCAAGAGGACCTCTCGC
>NZ_BAAAZT010000025.1:0-15574 GCF_039537045.1 Halomonas cibimaris
CTGATGGTCATGTTGCCTGCTGGGTGGGGGAGTCGAATGACGGTACTATGCCTGAAGGAACAGCGGGTTGGCGAGTCTCATCCGACGCCACCTGAATAGTTACAATTTTTTTTGTTTCGCCGATAGTACGGCACAACGCTATGCGACTTGACATCCTCCCCTCCCTTCGCGCTAACGCGCCTCAGAAGGAAGTTTTACGCGCTATTGGATAACGATGCAAAAAACGAAAGTATACAAGGCGCTGGCGCGTACCGGCCCAAACCGGGCCGCGCCTGAGCGGGTTAAAAGCCGTCAACACCGGCCGCTGCTAACCGGCGGGCCAGCGCCTTGACCCGGGGGTCGCGGAAAAATGCCGTCAGCGCCGCTGCGCGAACCGGGCCCACGCCGGAAAGCGCCTGCCAGTCCGCCGCGTCATACCGGCGTAGCGCGGCCCAGTCACCGTCTGCGCGCTCGCCGCCCGGCGGTGCACCCAGCGCCTCAAGCCACGCCTTGAACGGCTGCGCTTGCGCCGCGGCAAAGCGCTTTATGAGCGTCTGGGCGCTCACCTCGCCGATGCCTGCCACCCGCTCCAGTTCGGCCTGGTCCAGCGCCAGCCAGTCCAGCAGGCCGGTCACCGCGCCGGCGTCCATTAACGCCTGCCAGGTGCCTTCACCCACGCCGCGCATATCAAGCGCATCGCCCAGCCAATCGAGCCGCGCCAGCAGCTGGCTTTCACAGCCCAGCGGATAGGCGCCGGCATCGTCAAGCGAGAAACAGCTCAGCCGGTGGTAGTCATCTGCCGCCGGCACCGTCAGCGGCTCGCGCTCGGCAGCCTGCCAGACAACGCCGTCAAACGCCGGAATCGTCAGCCCGCCGAGCAGTACGGACAGCTGATCGCCGGCGCGAATATCCAGCTGGCGCCAGCGCTGTAGCGAGCCCAGCGAAACTCGGCTAACGCGCCGCCCCTCAAGCCGCACGGGGTCAAGATAGATCAGCGGTGTGACCCGCCCGGTGCGCCCGATACGAAACTCGATGCCGCGCACGCCGGCAAGCGCCCGCTGGCTGGGGTATTTCCAGGCCATCGCCCACGCCGGCGGCGCGGCGTGCCACTGCCGGCCGCCGGGCCGCTTGCCCTGCTTGAGCACCACGCCGTCAGAGGCAAACGGCAGCGGCGCGCGGTACCAGTGCCGGCGCCAATAGGTAGCGTCGCGGCGATCATCCAGCCGATGGGTATACGCAGCGGTTGCAAACCCCAGCGCGGCCAGCCGCTCAAGACGGTCGGGCATCGCTTCGGGGCCGTCAGGCCAGCCCCAGACAAAAAGCCCTACGCGCGAAAGCTCAGCGGCGCTCGGCGCTGCCTTGCGCATAACGCCGGCGACCCGGTTACGCGCCCGGTGGCGCGCGGTGCTGGCCTGTACGTGCTCATCAAGGCGCCAGTACAGCTCACCCTGCAGCACGGCCGATACCGGCTCGGGCAAAACGGTGGGCACGGCCGGCAGCCGGCGGGCCCGGGCCGTCCAGTTCTGGCCGCGCTCACCGTCACCGCGGCTGACGGCGGCCATCAGTTCACCGTCGACATAGCGCAGGGTGACCGCCACGCCGTCCACCTTGGGCTGAACCCACAGATCGTCCCGACGGCTTGACCAGCGCTTCACGCCGGCTTTATCGGTTTTGGCAAGCCCGGTCTGCGCTACCGGGTGGCGGCGTACGCTGTCAGCGCCGGCTGAGCGGCTCGTGGTGATGCGCCGTTCAGGCGTATGGCGCCGCGAAACCCCCGCGCACGCTCGCCACGTTTCCAGCCGCGCTACGGCCTGATCATAGAGCGCATCATCAATGGGTGAGCGAGCGTTTTGATAATAGGCACGGTCCCACTTGGCAATGCGCGCTTCAAGCGCCTGCACTTCGCGCGCAAGGCGGCCTTCTTTCCAATCCGGACAGTGACCAGCTGCCGCTTTTGCGCTGCTGATCAGCAGCGCAAAAGCGGCTGCCATCCCTGGCATTAAACGCATGATGCTTACTCCGTTGTTGTTGCTGGCAAGGCTTGCCCTTTCAGCGTAGGGGAAAAGGGATATATCGCCCGGCGCCAGCACACGGGCAAAAAAAAGCCCCGCTTGCGCGGGGCGTTAAGGCTGCAAATACCGCGCTGTATCACTCCAGCCCGGCTGCACGGCGCAGCGTGTCCACGCGATCAAGGCGCTCCCAGGGAAACGCAACAAAGGTTTCCACCTGCTCTTCGCCCCGGTCGTTGGTCCAGCGATAGCTGTGCTCGAACGGCTCGCGGCCGAAGTGGCCGTAGGCAGCGGTCAGCTGGTACATGGGGTGCTCAAGATCGAGCATCCGGGTGATGGCATAAGGGCGCAGATCGAAGTGCTCGCGCACAAGCGCTGTGATCATGGCCTCAGGGACCTTGCCGGTGCCGAAGGTATCCACCGAAACAGACGTCGGCTCGGCCACGCCGATGGCGTAGGACACCTGAATTTCGCACTTGTCGGCAAGCCCGGCGGCCACAATGTTCTTGGCCACGTAGCGCCCGGCATAGGCCGCGCTGCGGTCGACCTTGGACGGGTCCTTGCCGGAAAACGCCCCGCCGCCGTGGCGCGCCATGCCGCCGTAGGTATCCACAATGACCTTGCGCCCGGTCAGCCCGCAGTCGCCGACCGGGCCGCCGATGACGAACTGGCCGGTGGGGTTGATGTGGTACTGAGTGTCTTCGTCAAGCCACTCGGCGGGAATGACCGTCTGGATGATTTCGCGCTTGATGATCTGGCGCAGCTCTTCTTGATCGATGCCGGGGTCGTGCTGGGTCGACAGCACCACCGCGTCTATGCCACAGGGGTTGCCACCGGCGTCGTAGCGAAAGGTCAGCTGGCTCTTGGCATCCGGGCGCAGCCAGGGCAGCAGCCCTTCACGGCGCAGCTGAGACTGCTTTTCCACCAGGCGGTGGGCGTAATACGCCGGGGCGGGCATGTAGGCGTCGGTTTCGTTGGTGGCGTAGCCAAACATCAGCCCCTGGTCACCGGCGCCCTGATCTTCCGGCTTGGCGCGATCCACGCCCTGGGCAATCTCCACGCTTTGCTTGCCGATCAGGTTGATAATACCGCAGGTGCCGCCGTCAAAGCCGACGTCTGACGACGTATAGCCAATATCGGTGATCACCCCGCGCACCAGCGCTTCCAGATCGATCCACGCCGAGGTGGTAATCTCACCGGCAATGATCGCCACGCCGGTTTTGACCATGGTTTCACACGCGACGCGCGCCTGTTTATCGCGGGCGATAATGGCATCCAGCACCGCATCGGAAATCTGGTCGGCGATCTTGTCGGGGTGACCTTCGGAAACCGACTCGGAGGTAAACAGGGTATATTCGCTCATCGCGCTTGTGGCCCTCTGTTCTGGTAGCAAGCCCTGAGCGGAGAACTCCGCCTGCCGCGAAGCCAACCGCGTCAACGCCGCCGTCCTTCAGGTAAACGTTATCGTCAAGGGAGTGGAGTTTACACCCTGACCGCAGCGCTTCCTAGGATTTGCCGCCATGGGCGAAGTCAGCGACAATAGCAGCCTCCATTTTGTTTGCAGGCGAGGAGCACCCCATGCCGTCCCGATTTGAGCTGGCCAATGCCGTTCGCGCGCTTTCCATGGACGCCGTACAAAAGGCCAATTCCGGCCATCCCGGCGCGCCCATGGGCATGGCGGACATCGCCGAAGTGCTGTGGAACGACTACCTCAAGCACAGCCCGGAAGATCCCAAATGGGCCGATCGCGACCGCTTTGTGCTCTCTAACGGCCACGGCTCCATGCTGCTCTACTCGCTTTTGCACCTGACCGGCTATGACCTCAGCCTTGAGCAGCTGCAAAACTTCCGCCAGCTCCACGCCGCCACCGCCGGCCACCCGGAATACGGCTACGCCCCGGGCATTGAAACCACCACCGGCCCGCTGGGCCAGGGGCTGGCCAACGCCGTAGGCATGGCCCTTGCCGAGAAAACCCTGGCCGGCCAGTTCAACCGCCCGGGCCACGCCATCGTCGATCACCGTACCTGGTGTTTTCTCGGCGACGGCTGCCTGATGGAAGGCATCTCCCACGAGGTGGCATCGCTTGCCGGCACCCAGAAGCTGGGCAAGCTGGTGGCGTTTTACGACGACAACGGCATTTCCATCGACGGCGAGGTCGACGGCTGGTTTACCGACGACACCGCCAAGCGCTTTGACGCCTACGGCTGGCACGTAGTCGCCAACGTCGACGGCCACAAGCCCGAAGAAATCAAGGCGGCCATCGAGCTTGCCCTGACCCAGGACGACAAGCCCAGCCTGATCGTGTGCAAGACCGTGATCGGCTTTGGCGCGCCCAACAAGCAGGGCAAGGCGTCCTCCCACGGGGCCGCGCTCGGCGATGACGAAGTGGCCGCCGCCCGCGAGCAGCTGGGCTGGCATCATGCCCCCTTCCACATACCCGAAGAAGTGTACGCCGGCTGGGAGGCATGTGACGCCGGTCGCAAGCGCCGGGCCGACTGGGACGCGCGCCTTGCCCGCTACGCCGAGGCCTTCCCGGAAGACGCCGCCGAGCTGACCCGCCGTTTGAAAGGCGAGCTGCCCCAGGCGCTTTCCAGCCAGGCGCTGGTGGAAAAAGCCCAGCAGGACGGCAACACCACCGCCTCGCGCAAGGCCTCGCTGGCGGCGCTCAACGCGCTGGGCCCCCAGCTGCCCGAGCTGCTCGGCGGCAGCGCCGATCTGGCACCGTCGAATTTAACGTTCTGGGACGGCGCTGCAACGATCACACCCGAAACGCCCGGCGGCAGCTACCTGCACTACGGCGTGCGCGAATTCGGCATGGCCGCGATCATGAACGGCATTGCGCTGCACGGCGGCTTTATGCCCTACGGCGCTACCTTCCTGATTTTCATGGACTACATGCGCAACGCCGTGCGCATGTCGGCGCTGATGCACCAGCAGGCCATCTACGTCTTTACCCACGACTCTATCGGGCTTGGCGAAGACGGCCCCACCCACCAGCCCGTCGAACAGCTGACCGGGCTGCGCACGATTCCCAACCTCTGCGCCTGGCGGCCGTGCGACGCGGTGGAAACCGCCGCGGCCTGGGACGCTGCGATCAAACGCCGCTCGGGCCCCACTGCGCTGGTCCTGTCCCGCCAGAACCTTGATCATCAGCCGCGCACCCAAGCCCAGCTGGCCAATATCCAGCGTGGCGGGTACGTGTTGAAAGACAGCGAGGGCACCCCGGAGCTGATTATCATCGCCACCGGCTCCGAAGTCGGCCTGGCGATGAACGCCGCCGCCAAGCTGGAAGCCTCCGGCACCGCCGTACGCGTGGTCTCCATGCCGTCTACCCAGCGCTTCGACGGCCAGGACGCCGAGTACCGCGAAAGCGTGCTGCCGGCAGCGGTGACCAAACGCCTGGCGATCGAAGCCGCCCACGCCGATTACTGGTACAAGTACGTGGGGCTGAACGGCCGGGTGGTCGGCATGACTACCTACGGTGAATCCGCGCCGGCGGGTGATTTGTTCAAGCACTTCGGTTTTACCGTGGATCACGTGGTCGAGCAGGCCCGGGCGCTGCTGGAGTCAATGCCTTTATCGGTGACGTCATGCCTGCGCTGAACGGTTTTTTGTGGCTACTGCTGTGCTGGCTTGCCGGTGAGCTGATCGTCCACTACACCGGCATTCCTGTTTCTTCCGGCGTGATCGGCATGCTGTTGCTGTGCGGCGCCCTGGCGATAAACGGCGGCGTGCCGGAAAGCGTTGCCGCTGCTGCCCAGCCGCTGATCGCGATGCTGGCGATGCTGATCATGCCCGGCGTTACCGGTGTGTTTTTCATGATCGATCAGCTGGCCGGACAGTGGACCGCCATCATCATCAGCCTGATCATAGGCACCCTGTTCAGCGTGTTCACCACGCTTTGGCTGCTGCAGCGCCTGATGCGGGATGACCATGCTGGGTGAGGCGCTGCTACAGCGACTGAGCGCCACGCCGCTGTTCGCCGTGGCGCTCACGCTGACTGCCTATCTGGTCGCCATGGCGCTGCTCAAGCGCCTGGGCCGGCCGCCCTGGCTGCCGGCCATTGTGCTCGCCACCGCCCTGCTTGTCGGAGCGCTGGTGCTCACCGGGATGGACTACACGACCTATCAGGAGGGCGCTCGCTGGCTTACCGTACTGCTGGGCCCGGCTACCGTTGCGCTGGGCATGCCGCTGTACCAGCTGCTGCCTCGCATTCGACAGCTGTGGCGCCCGCTAGCCGTATGCCTGCCGATATCAGCCACCATGGCTATTGTCTACGCGCTGGGCATTGCCTGGCTCATGGGAGCCACCCCCGAGACTATCGCCTCGCTTGCCGCCAAATCGGTCACTGCCCCCATTGCCATCGGCATTACCGAGCAGATTGGCGGCAACGTCTCCCTGCTGCTGGGTGCGCTGCTGGTTACCGGCGTGGCCGCCATCGGCTTTGTCAGCCTGGCCGCACGGCAGATGAACATTACAGATGAGCGCATTATCGGCTTTGCCCTCGGCGTTAACGGCCACGCGCTGGGCACGGTGCGCGCTTTTGAAATTGGCCCGACCGCCGGCGCCTTTGCCTCGCTGGGCATGAGCCTGACAGGCACTTTTACCGCGCTGCTGCTGCCGCTGGCCTGGCGGCTGGTGGTCTGAACACGCCCGGGCCCTCACTCGATTCAGCATGGCGGAGAGTCACACCATGAGCGACACGCGATACCGCATTGCCATCAACGGCTACGGCCGTATCGGCCAGTGCGCACTGCGCGCACTGATCGAGCGTCAGCTACCCCACGTTGACGTGGTGGCCATCAACGAGCTGTCGGATGCGGCTACCATCAGCTACCTGACCCGTTTTGATACCACCCACGGGCGCTTTCCCGGCACGGTAGAGGCCAACGACGGCCACCTGATCGTCAACGGCCACCCCATTCGCCTGTTAAGCGAGCCGGACCCGGCAAAACTGCCCTGGGGCGAGCTGGGGATCGATCTGGTGCTGGAATGCTCGGGCAGCTTCAAAGACCGCGCCACCGCGATGCAGCACATCAACGCCGGGGCCAAGCAGCTATTGTTCTCCCAGCCGGCGGGAAACGACGTCGACGCCACCGTTGTCTGGGGCATCAATCAGGACACATTGTCCCTTGAGCAGCCGGTGATTTCCGCGGCGTCGTGCACCACCAATTGCCTGGTGCCGCTGCTCACGGTGCTGGATGAAACGCTGGGCGTGGAGCACGGCGTCACCACCACCATCCATTCGGCGATGAACGACCAGCCGGTGATCGACGCCTGCCATCAGACCGACCTGCGCCTGACGCGCTCGGCGATGCAGTCCATCGTGCCGGTGGATACGGGCCTGGCCCGGGGCATCAGCCGGCTGATGCCCCACCTGGCCGGGCGCTTTGAATGCCTGCACGTGCGCGTGCCCACCATCAACGTCTCGGCCATGGACGTTTCGCTGACGGTGCGCCACGACACGCACGCCGCCGCGGTCAATGCGCTGCTGGCCGAGGCCGCCGCTGCACGACTCGACGGCGTGCTGGGCTACACCGAAACGCCCACGGCATCGGTGGATTACAACCACGACCCGCGCTCCGGCATTATCGACGCCACCCAGACTCGAGTAGCCGGTGCGCGGTTAATCAAACTTTTATGCTGGTTCGATAACGAATGGGGCTTTGCCAACCGCATGCTGGATATCACCCAGCGGCTGGCCGAGCTGCGCGCCGCTGCCTGATACCGCCCCAGAAGTAAATCAAAACGACGAGGACGTTGCCCATGAACGTGAAACGCATGACCGACCTTTCGCTTCGCGGCCAGCGCGTGCTGATCCGTGAAGACCTCAACGTGCCCGTCAAGCAAGGACAGGTGGCAAGCGACGCCCGCCTGCGCGCGGTGCTGCCCACCGTCCGCGCCGCCGTTGACGCAGGCGCCAAGGTGCTGCTGATGAGCCACCTGGGTCGCCCCACCGAAGGCGAACCCGCTGACGAGTTCTCCCTGGCCCCGGTGGCCGAGCGCCTGGGCGAGCTGCTGGAACGCCCGGTCACGCTGGTCGCCGATTACCTGGATCGCGCCCCCGAACTGGCCAACGGCGAAATCGCCCTGCTGGAAAACGTACGCTTCAACGCCGGCGAGAAAAAAGACGACGAAGCGCTTGCCCGGCGCTACGCCGCGCTGTGCGACGTCTTCGTCATGGACGCTTTCGGCACGGCTCACCGCGCTCAGGCCTCCACCCACGGCGTGGCGCGCTTTGCCCCGACCGCCTGCGCCGGCCCGCTGTTGGCCGCCGAGCTTTCCGCGCTGGAAAAAGCGCTGGCCGCCCCCACACGGCCGATGACGGCGATTGTCGGCGGCGCCAAGGTCTCCACCAAGCTTGACGTGCTCACCGCACTGGCCGACAAGTGCGACCAGCTCATCGTCGGCGGCGGCATTGCCAACACCTTTATCGCCGCGGCCGGGCATAACGTCGGCAAGTCACTCCACGAGGCCGACCTGGTGGAGCAGGCGCGCACGCTGATGGAAAAAGTCGACATTCCGCTGCCCACCGACGTGGTCGTTGCCACCGAGTTTGCCCAGTCCGCCCCGGCGATGATCAAGCCGGTGGATCAGGTGGAAGATCACGAGATGATCCTCGATATCGGCCCGGACAGCGCCGAGCACCTGGCCGGCATGCTCAAAAACGCCGGTACCGTGCTGTGGAACGGCCCGGTCGGCGTATTCGAGATCGATCAGTTCGGCCACGGCACCGAGCGGCTGGCCCGGGCCATCGCCGAAAGCGACGCTTTCTCCATTGCCGGGGGCGGTGATACCTTGGCCGCCATTGACAAGTACGCCGTGGCCGAGCAGGTATCGTACATTTCCACCGGAGGCGGCGCCTTTCTGGAATACGTTGAAGGCAAGGCACTGCCCGCCGTCACCGCCCTGGAAGCCGCCGCCGGCTACGCCCAACGCTTGTAACAAACGCCTTGTTGAGACATGATCTCAACATTGACGCTCAACGCCACGTACAGCCGCGCCGATGCCTCGGTGCGGCTTGGCTTTTCTTTTCGCGACCTATAATCAAGGTGACTTCATGGCTTTGATCAGCATGCGCCAGATGCTGGACCACGCCGCCGAACACGGCTACGGCATTCCCGCGTTCAACGTCAACAACCTCGAACAGATGCGCGCCATCATGGAGGCCGCCGACCAGACCGATTCGCCGGTCATCATCCAGGCCTCTGCCGGCGCGCGCAAATACGCCGGCGCGCCCTTTTTGCGCCACCTGATTCTGGCCGCGGTGGAAGAGTTCCCCCACATTCCCGTGGCCATGCACCAGGATCACGGCACCAGCCCCGGCGTCTGCCAGCGCTCCATTCAGCTGGGCTTTTCCTCGGTGATGATGGACGGCTCGCTGGGCGAAGACGGCAAAACGCCGATGGACTACGACTACAACGTTGACGTCACTCGCCGCACCGTGGAAATGGCGCATGCCTGCGGCGTTTCCGTGGAAGGCGAGCTGGGCTGTCTGGGCAGCCTGGAAACCGGCATGGCCGGCGAAGAAGACGGCATCGGCGCCGAAGGCAAGCTCGACCGTGAGCAGCTTTTGACCGATCCGGAAGAAGCCGCCGCGTTCGTCAAGGCGACCCACGTGGACGCGCTGGCCATCGCCATCGGCACCAGCCACGGCGCCTACAAGTTTACGCGTCCGCCCACCGGCGAAACCCTGTCGATTCAGCGCATCAAGGAAATCCACGCGCGCATCCCGGATACCCATCTGGTCATGCACGGCTCGTCTTCCGTGCCCCAGGAGTGGCTTGAGGTGATCAACCAGCACGGCGGCGACATCCCGGAAACCTACGGCGTACCGGTGTCGGAAATCGTCGAGGGCATCAAGCACGGCGTGCGCAAGGTCAACATCGACACCGACCTGCGCCTGGCCTCCACCGGCGCGGTGCGCCGCTTCCTCGCCGAGAACCCAAGCGAGTTCGACCCGCGTAAATTCCTCAAGGAAACCGTTAGCGCCATGCGTGACCTGTGCATCAGCCGCTACGAGGCCTTCGGTGCGGCGGGCAACGCCAGCAAGATCAAACCGATCAACCTTGAAGAGATGTACATGCGCTACGCACGCGGCGAGCTGACCCCCAACGTCAAGTAGTTCAAGCGTTCCCCCGCCAGGGCGGCCCGAGTGGCCGCCTTTTTTGTGCCGGTAGCCGGGTCACAGGCTTTGTGAGACACTTGGCGCGTTCGCACTGCAAGGTACCGCCATGTTTCTGCCCCTGCTGCTCTTTGATTGCGACGGCACGCTGGTTGACAGCGAACCGCTGCTGGCAGAAGAAATGGTCACGGGCCTGAATGCGCTGGGACTACCGCTTACCGCCGCTGAATATCTGGTTCGCTTCCGCGGCGTGCGCTTTCGCCACATCGCACGCCGGCTGCAAGAACAATACGGCGCCGTGCCACCATCCCGGCTTGCGCGCATGGAAGCCGCCATGCGCGCCAACCTGGCCCGGCGCATGACCGACGAGCTAAGGCCCATCTCCGGGGCCATCGATGCGCTTGAACGCTTGGCCGCGTACCCTCGCGCGGTCGTCTCCAACGGCACGGAACAAAAAATCCGCGCCGCACTCACGACCACAGGACTCAGCAGCCGTTTTGATACCCCCATATTCAGCGGCTATACCGTCAACTGCTGGAAACCTGAGCCCTGCCTGCACTTACATGCTGCGCGCGCGCTGGGATTTGCCCCGGCGAACTGCATCGCCATTGATGACGCCCTGGTGGGCGTTGAGGCGGCGCTCGCCGCGGGCATGACGGTGATTCATCTCAACCGTTTTCCCCAGGCCGAGACGACGCCGGCCAATGCCATTATGATACGCTACATGAACGAACTCCCCGGCGTGGTTGCCGGCCTGGCAAGCGGGGCCTCGCGCGCCAAGAGCGCTCACGAGAGCCTGCCAAATCAGACGCCACGCCTTGACGCTTTTACCAAATAGCGCGTAAAGCATCGCCCCATGCGGGCGGTGGTAAAAGCGCGCACCGCAACGCGATGCCGGGGTTGAAGGTTCCATTACCACCTGATATTTATACAAAATGACGAAATGTGCCTACAAGGAACGGTTTTATCCGACGCCCGAACAAGCCGCCTTGCTGGCGCAATCGTTTGGCTGCGTGCGTTTTGTCTGGAACAACACCCTGGCCTATCGCACCGAGGCCTATCAGGAGCGGAAAGAAACCGTCTCACATTCCGAAGCAGAGAAGCGACTGGTGGCGCTCAAAGCGGAATTTCCGTGGCTGAAGAACGTGTCCAGCGTGATCCTGCAACAAGCCCTGCGCGATCAAAAAGCAGCCTTCGACAACTTCTTCAACACCAAGCTCAAGGCGCGCTATCCGCGCTTCAAAGCCAAGGATGGCCGGCAATCCATTAGGCTGACCAAGGCTGCCTTCCGCTATCGGGACGGCGCGATCACTATCGCCAAAACGAAAACACCGCTACCGATCCGCTGGAGCCGCCCACTGCCCGGCGCCCCGTCCAGCGTGACGATTTCACGCGACCGTGCAGGCCGCTACTTCATCAGTTGTCTGTGCGAGTTCACGCCCGAGCCGTTGCCGGCCACGTCCCGTACCGTAGGTATTGATCTGGGGCTGACCGACCTGTTCATTACCAGCCAAGGGCAGAAATCCGGCAACCCGCGCTATCTCAAACGGTATGCCGCCAAACTGGCCTACCTGCAACGCCGACTGAGCAAAAAGCAGCGAGGCTCGAACAACCGCCATAAAATGCGCCGCAAGGTGGCGCGTCTGCACGCCAAAATCGCGGACTGCCGCCGCGATGCGATGCACAAGGCCACTCGAACGCTGGTCAACGAAAACCAAGTGATCTGCGTCGAGACGTTGAACATTGTCGGCATGCTCAAGAACAAGACACTGGCCAAAGCCATCAGCGATGCGGGTTGGGGCGAGTTCCTGCGCCAGCTGGCCTACAAGGCCGACTGGGCGGGCCGCCAGCTCATTCAGGTCAGCCGGTGGCTGCCCAGCAGCAAGACGTGCCACCATTGCGGCCACAAGATCAAAAAGCTGCCGCTATCGCAGCGCCACTGGCACTGTGACGGCTGCGGCCANGTGTGGAAGCAGGAAGGTTCTGGGGGTGACCCAGCAACCCTCGCCCAAAGCGCAGTGCGCGGCGGGCGGGAAGTGTCAGAGGAGAACGATGATGGCATCGCTACGCGACCAGCTTGGCGGGCTGGTGTACTCTACCGAACACGGCGATACCTGCCCGGACTGCCGCGAGCCGCTGGCGCAATGTTGCTGCGCGGCACTTGCAGAACAGCAGCGCCTTGAAACGCTGGACGGCACCGTGCGTATTCGCCGGGAAACCAGCGGCCGCAAAGGCAAGGGGGTTACTACGCTTACCGGCATCAAACTCCCTGCCGACGAGCTCAAAAAGCTCGCCAAGCAGCTGAAAAAACGTTGCGGCACCGGTGGCGCGGTCAAAAACGGCGTTATCGAGATTCAGGGGGACCACCGCGATACGCTGTATCAGGCGCTGGTGGCCATGGGCTATACCGTCAAGCACGCCGGCGGCTAAGCACGACTGCAGCGCCCGTTTTCTTTTTATACATAGGCCCTATCCACGACAAAGGCCCCACCCACGGCAAAGGCCCTTCGTCAACTACCTCTACCTAAAGGCAGAGGCTTGTAAAAACAGGCCCGGTTGACCAGGGAGAGCGGGCAACATGGCCGCTACGTTGATAGCAGGTCGTCAAGACTCACCAGTGGATGCTTCCCCAGTCTGCTGCTCTGAAAGGTCGGGATCATGCGGGCGCAAGGTAAAACGCCGAAGGCCCCGACCGCTGCCGCCAGGCAGGAGCCGGTTATCGACATTCCCGAGGGGAGACGGATCGAACGATCCGCGACACAAGGCCCGTAAGGGCATTGATCAGGAGGGAATCGCCGTGGCGGTTTTCGTATTGGACAAAGGCAAGCAGCCGTTGATGCCGTGCAGCGAAAAGCGTGCCCGGCTGCTGCTGGAACGCGGTCGCGCCGTGGTGCATAAACGCTACCCGTTCACGATCCGGCACGTGGAGATGGCTACGGCTACCACCTCACAATAACCACTCACCAACGGAAAGGAGGAGCGGGACAGGCGGTGGCATAATCCGGGTCGCCCTGCGGGCGACGCGCTATCCCTCCCGGCACTCGAAGTACCGGGTATCCCGCACAAGTTCTGATGACCTGGCTGGCATACCTGTTACCCCTCATCTTTTTGTTTCCCATGGCCGCACTGGGCGCTGTGGCACTGGCTTTGCGCAACCTGCACGATGTCCCCATTCGCTCACCGTTTGACGCCAACCCGCTGCGCGGGCCGGGTCAGGCACTGCGCGCACGGCTGGATCAGGCATTTTCCACGCTTTTTCTCAACGGCTCGCTAGGCCCGCTGATTAGCCTGGCGCCGCTGATGTACGGCATGGGCCGCATGCTGTTTGCCCAGCGCCAGTTCTGGGTGGAGTGGGCCCTTTACGGCATGCTGAGCACCGTTTTGGTGCTGATCTTTTCTCTGCTGCTAGTACGTGACTACCAGCGGATACGCCGCCTCAAGCTGGGGCTTGCCTGCGAGCTTGCCGTCGGCCAGGAGCTGGATCGGCTGCTCTATCTCGAAGCCCACACCTACGCGGTGTTTCACGATGTTCCCGCCGGGCACTTTACCATTGACCACATTGTGGTCACGCCGGGCGGTATTTTTGTGGTAGAAACGCGTGCCCGAAGCCGGGCGCTCGACGCCGAAGGGCGTGAAATCAAACAGGTCGCCGTTGAGCGTGAGCGTCTACGCTTTCCTCACTGGCAGGAGCGCCGGCCGCTGTACAAGACGCGCCAGGCGGTCAGCTGGCTTAGCGACTGGCTTGAACGCCAATGCGGTGTTCCGGTGCCCGTGCGCGGGGTTCTCGTTTTACCGGGCTGGGATATCGATACCCAGGAAGCGGCCAACGACATCATGGTCGTTAGCGGCGAACATCTGGCAGCCCAGCTGACCGCTATCACGCTTGGCAAACTGGACAAGACGGTTCACGGCAGCATCGTTGACTGGCTGCGACAGCGCTGCCCGCAGCAGGAAAAGCCCCTGCGTCAGCCGTCTGCCTGAGCTCACCCGTTGCCCCTGAGCCGGCCTCCCATCTCCTGGGCCAGATCGACCGCGTAGTGGTCAGTCATGCCGCCAATAAAATCCAGCATTCGCCGATAGCTGGCGTACAGGGGCCATTCCTGGGTCGGCGTGTTTTCGCCGATCAGAGCTAGCACACGCTGGTGTTTAAAGGATAGTGCGCCATGGTAATGCAGCTCATGCGCTGCCCCGATAAATGCTTCGAGCAGAATACCCAGCGTGGTGTAGGCACCGATCTCGAGCTTGGCCTTGCGCTCGTTCTGGAAAATCCGTTCCCGGGCAAGTGCTTTGGCTGCCGCAACGCCGTCGCTCAGGTCACCGTGGCATAGCGTCAGCAAATCCCGATCCAGTTGCCCCGTCAGCAGTGACGCTTCGTGCTGTACAAACACCTCTGCCACGTCATTCACCGCACGTTCCATCGCCGCACCACGCAGCAAGGCGATACAGCGACGTTGGGAAGCATCGCGCCGCTGCATCTCAGCGTACTCGGTAGGCAGCCCGCCGGCGATGCGTTGAAGAATACCGGCCACTTCTTCGTAGCGCAGAATGCCCATTTCCAGTCCGTCTTCGAGATCCAGCAGGGCATAGCAGATATCGTCAGCGGCCTCGACCAGCCACGCCAGCGGATGCCGACACCATCGGTCTTCGCCCTGGGGCAGAAGCCCCAGGTCGGCTGCGACATCACGCAGCAAGGATACCTCCGACTGATAGGCGCCGAACTTGCCGCCGGCGGTTTGCTGCGTCACCGCCCAGGGATATTTCAGCAGCGTACCCAGCGTCGCGGCCGTCATGCGCATACCGCCGTTAAACTGGTTGTACTCGATCTGAGTGATGACGCGAAAGCCTTGGGCATTGCCTTCGTAGGTCAGCAAATCGTCGCGCTCGGCGGGCGTCAGACCGTCCAGCCAGCCGGCATTATCGGCGCGCTGAAACCAGTCACGAATAGCGTATTCACCCGCGTGGCCAAAGGGGGGATTGCCGATGTCGTGGCCCAGACAGGCGGTCTGTACGATCACGCCCAAATCCGCCGGGGTAATGCTCTCCGGCAGACGGTCCTGCAGCAGCTCGCCCACGATCATACCCAGCGAACGGCCCACACAGCCCACTTCCAGCGAGTGGGTCAGTCGAGTGTGGATGTGATCGTTTTCGGTTAGCGGATGCACCTGGGTCTTGCGCCCGAGCCGGCGAAACGAGCCGGAAAACACAATTCGGTCGTGGTCTTTATGAAACGGCGTGCGGCCGATCTCGTGTGAAATATCGCGGCGCTTATCGTGCAGGCGTCGTGGAGAAAGCAGCTTTTCCCAACGCATCATCGTCATGGCGTTTTCTTCTCCCTGGAGCTCGATTGTGGCACACAGTCGACGCCCGTTGGTCCATTATCGGTGGTCAGCAACCGGTTCCCCGCTGTTTTTCTTCCGCGCACACAAAAAACCCGGCGCGTGGCCGGGTTTTCTGCGTATTG
>NZ_BAAAZT010000026.1:0-9602 GCF_039537045.1 Halomonas cibimaris
TGCCGCACTCAGGGCAGGGGTAGAGGCTGCCCCGCTCGGCCTCGACGTAGAGGTCCAGGCGGTGGGGCGAGACGGCGGTATCCAGGTGCTGGTCCTTGAGAACCCTGAATTCAAGCAACAAGCGCAGCACCTGCGGTATCCAGGGCTCCTGAATATTCCCCCAGGAACACCTGTGCCGGTGTGCGATAGCCGAGACGCTTTCGGGGTCGGTCATTCAGCTTCTCGACCACCTTGCGCAGCTTGGCATCGGTGACCTGTCGAAAGTCCGTTCCCTTGGGGAAGTACTGTCGTATCAAGCCATTGGTGTTCTCATTGGTCCCACGCTGCCCGGAGCAGTAGGGATCGCAGAAGTACGTCGCTGCCGTTACCGCCTGGGCCACGGTCTCGTGATCAGCGAATTCCGAGCCGTTGTCCAGGGTGATGGTCTGGACAGCACCGCGGCGAGGTTTTAGCAGCCGAATCATGGCCTTTTGCGTCAGCTCCGCCGAAAGCCTCGGCAACCGTGCCGCCAGCAGATAGCCGCTACGGCGCTCGACCAGCGTGACCAAGCCCGACTGCTTGTGCCCCTGGACCACGGTGTCACCCTCCCAGTGGCCAATGAAGCGCCTTTCATCGATCTCAGCCGCGCGATGCTCGATGCCCACGCGGTTGGGAATCTTGCCGAGTCCTGCGCTCTTGGCTTGATCCCGATGCTTGCTGCACCGTTTGGGCTGGCGGAGGTGCTTCCAGAGATCGCCACCGCAGGCCTTGTCATCCCAGATTAAGGAATAGATCCACTGGTGACTGACGCCGCCGCCAGACAAGGGCCCCATGAAACCGCTTATCTGCTCTGGGCTCCACTCCTCTCGCAGCCGGTCGACGACAGCGGCAATCATGCTGGGCAAGCGCTTTGTCCTCTTCCAGGCAGTGCGTCGCCGATGATCACTGCAGGCCTGCGCCTGCTCAGGCTCGTAACCGCTGTCGGTAGCGTTGCGGCGCAGCTCCCGGCTGACCGTGCTGTTGTGGATGCCAAGCTCTCTGGCGATCTGACGTCGGCTCATGCCCAAGTCATGACGGGCATAGATCTGGTATCGTTGGGTCTGGGTCAGCTGTCGGTATCCCATGCTCTGCTTCACTTTGGTAGGTGAGCCGAGAAGGGTACCGGCGCTGCCCCTCCCGCCTCTACCTCGTGGTCCAAAGTGCTGCGGTTATTCTATGAATCCAGGAACCCAAGGTGCTTCCAGGCCCAAGCCGAGGGTCAGAATCTGGGTGCCGTCCATGCCATACCTCCTGTCCATGTGGAGGTCATATCCTGGCCCAGCTCAGGGGGCGAATTCCACACCCAACGACGAAGAGCCGTATTATTACTGTAGTGAAATGATCATTTTATAATTGCCATGTTTATCTCGATTTGTGAAAAAAATAGAATGCTCACATCGAATCAAGGCAGGGGTTATCGCTGAGATTCGCTAGCTTCCCATTAAAAGCCAAGACCCATTTTCAAGTAACAAGAGGAAACTTCCATGAAAACCAAGTCAATCGCTGCCAGTCTGCTGCTCGCCGCTCTGCCTTTGTCCGCCCAGGCTGATCCAGCCACCGATCGAGCCCTGCGGCTCAACCAGGAGCCGCTGTCGGCCCTCACCCGACAGGTCGACGGCGATTACGACCGTCAGGTCGTGGCTCGAGACTTCGACACCGCAGGCGACAGTGCCGCCATGGCCGAGGTCCGGCTCAAGCTTCGCGCCTACCACCAGTCGCCGAGCCATATCGCCGTGAGTGAGAATGCCATGCAACTGGCCCGCGAAGCCACCGAGCGATAATCATTATTCTTGGGATGGAAATAGAGCGATGAGCGTCTGGTAATGATTAACCACGCCAGGACTCAGCATTTTTATCCCTCGGAATGAAATCAAAAAACTTTTTCTATACCGTAAAAGTGATTTGTCGTTACGGGTTATTATCATTCATCCGGAGACAAATATAATCGCCGCTAGCGAGAAGGCAAGGCCATCTTGCCGCCGCACTGTAACCACAGGAGAGCCTGATGACTCAGATGATCAAATCCAAAGCCGCCGTCGCCTGGGGGCCGAACCAGCCGCTGTCCATCGAGGAAGTGGATGTGATGCCACCCAAGGCCGGCGAAGTGCTGGTGCGCGTGGTGACCTCCGGTGTCTGCCACACCGATGCCTTCACCCTCTCCGGCGAGGACCCCGAAGGCATCTTCCCGGCGATCCTCGGCCACGAAGGCGGTGGTATCGTTGAAGCGGTAGGCGAAGGCGTGTCCAGCGTTCAGGTGGGGGATCACGTGATTCCCCTGTATACCCCGGAATGCGGCGAGTGCAAGTTCTGTAAATCCGGCAAGACCAACCTGTGCCAGAAGATCCGCGAGACCCAGGGCCAGGGTCTGATGCCCGATGGCACCACCCGGTTCTACAAGGACGGCCAGCCCATCTACCACTACATGGGCTGCTCCACCTTCTCCGAATACACGGTGCTGCCGGAGATCTCCCTGGCCAAGGTCAACAAGGAAGCCCCGCTGGAGGAAGTGTGCCTGCTCGGCTGCGGCGTGACCACCGGCATGGGGGCGGTGATGAACACCGCCAAGGTGGAAGAGGGCGCGACCGTGGCCATCTTCGGGCTGGGCGGCATCGGCCTGTCGGCTATTATCGGCGCCACCATGGCCAAGGCCGGCCGCATCATTGCCATCGACATCAATGAGAGCAAATTCGAGCTGGCCCGCAAGCTGGGTGCCACCGACTGCATCAACCCGAAAGACTACAACAAGCCGATCCAGGACGTGATCGTCGAGTTGACCGACGGCGGTGTGGATTACTCTTTCGAGTGTATCGGCAACGTCAACGTGATGCGCTCCGCTCTGGAGTGCTGCCATAAAGGCTGGGGCGAGTCTGTCGTTATCGGCGTGGCCGGCGCCGGTCAGGAAATCTCCACCCGTCCGTTCCAGCTGGTCACCGGTCGGGTCTGGAAAGGCTCTGCCTTTGGCGGCGTCAAGGGGCGCTCTGAGTTGCCGGGATATGTCGAGCGTTACATGCAGGGCGAGTTCAAGCTAGATGACTTCATCACCCACACCATGGGGCTGGAGAAGATCAACGATGCCTTCGAACTCATGCATGAAGGCAAGAGCATCCGTACCGTCATTCATTTCGACCAGTAAGCCAGGCGGTCGCCTGCCCCCGCAGGCGACCCGCTTTTTTTAAGGGTACCTTATGACCATTGAAAATCTGAGCTGCAACAAGAGCTTCGATGGCTGGCATAAACAGTACAGCCATTATTCAGAAACCCTGAATTGCTCCATGCGTTTTGCCATCTACCTGCCTCCGCAGACCTCAAGCGGTGGCAAGGTGCCGGCACTGTACTGGCTGTCTGGCCTGACCTGCACCGATGAAAACTTTATGCAGAAAGGCGGTGCCCAGCGCATCGCTGCCGAACTGGGCATGGCCATTATCGCGCCGGACACCAGCCCCCGCGGCGATGAGGTGGCCGATGATGACGGCTATGATCTGGGCAAGGGCGCGGGCTTCTATGTCAACGCAAGCCAAGCGCCCTGGAATCGCCATTACCGCATGTATGACTATGTGCTGAATGAGCTGCCCCAGTTGATCGAGGCCATGTTCCCGGTCAGCGACAAGCGCGCCATAGCCGGTCATTCCATGGGTGGCCACGGTGCCCTGGTGATCGCCCTGCGCAACCCGGAACGCTATCGTTCGGTGTCGGCCTTCAGTCCGATCAGCAACCCGGTCAATTGCCCTTGGGGCAAGAAGGCATTTTCGGCCTACCTGGGCAAGAATACCGACAGCTGGGCAAGCTATGACGCCAGCCTGTTGATGCGCCAGACCGATGCCAAGGTGCCGGCCCTGGTGGATCAAGGCGAAGCCGACGACTTCCTGGTCGAGCAGCTCAAGCCGGAGATGCTGGAAGCGGCCGCCAGGGCCAATGACTATCCCCTGGAGCTCCATGGTCGCGACGGCTACGATCACAGCTACTATTTCATTGCCAGCTTTATCGAGCAGCACCTGCGTTTTCATGCCCGACACCTGGGTCTGTAAGGCCCAAGCCGTGGCGCCGCGGCAAACGCGTCGCCACGGTGCTGCCCACCCCAGGAGAAAGCGATGATTGTCCGATCGAAACCCAACCCCTTCAGGCTGTTCTTTACCCTACGCGGCTCCATCATTCAGAAGATTTACAAGCAGATTCTGTTCGTCGCGTTGCTCAGCGCCGTGGTCGCTGCTGTACAGTATTACCGGCCGGGTTTTTTCCCCTCCTATGTCACCACGCCGTTCGCACTTCTGGGTATCGCCCTGTCCCTGTTTCTCGGCTTTCGCAACAACGCCAGTTACGACCGTTGGTGGGAGGCGCGGCAGCAGTGGGGACAGCTGGTGGTGGATACGCGAAGCCTGGCGCGCCAGATGAACGCCTTTATGGATTTGGAATCGGAGGTAAACCTGCTGACCCGGCGGCGTTTCGTGCTCCTGGTCATCGCCTTCGTGCACGCATTGCGCCATAAGCTGCGCTGCACCGATGCTTGGGATGACATCGCCGGCTACGTCGATGCGGAGCACTATGCGGCGCTGGCAGAGGCGGACAACAAACCGGAATTTTTGCTGCGCCTGATGGGAGAAAAACTTGGTTACTGCCGGCGTGAGCAATTACTGTCGGACTTCTTCGCCCAGAGCGTCGATGAACGGCTGACGTCCATGACCAGCGTGTTAGCGGCCTGCGAGCGCATTCAGAATACGCCGCTGCCATTCGCCTATATGCTGCTGGTGCACCGCACTACGTATCTGTACTGCCTGATGTTGCCTTTTGGTCTGGTGGCGTCCCTGGGCGCGGTCACGCCGCTGGTCTGCGCCGTGATCGCCTACGCCTTTTTCGGGCTGGATGCCCTGAGCGAAGAACTGGAAGAGCCGTTTGGTTTATCCACTAACGACCTTCCGCTGATGGCCATGTCCCGTGCCATTGAAATCAGCCTGCTAAGAGCCCTGGAAGAAACCGAACTTCCGCCTGCCATTACTCCCCAGGGGGGCTGCCTGCAATAAACGGCTATCACCTTGCCGATTATTACACTCAGTAAAAAGTAATTTGTATATTAAGCCGATTGTTAATGGCCAGGTGAAATGACAATATGATATCAGCAATTCATTCGGGAACCTGTCCCGAAACTCTTTTTTTCCTTCGGATAATGACCAAAGGCTCGCTGATTGGGGGTCACAATGTCAAAAATCGTAGTTGTCGGCGGCGGGGCCGCCGGTCTTGAGCTGGTCACCCGACTGGGCAGTCAGTTGCAAGGCAGTCGGGACCATGAAGTGATCCTGGTAGAGCCGTCCTCCCACCATTACTGGAAACCCCGGCTCCATGAGATCGCTGCCGGCACCTTCGATAATGAGCTGAATGCGGTCAGCTATTTTCAACATGCGGTCTGCAGCGGCTACCGTTATGTCCAGGCCTCCATGACCGGGCTGGACCGCAGCGGCAAGATCCTGCACCTGCGCGGCATCGATGGTCAGGCCACTGAACTTGACTACGACTATCTGGTGATGGCAGTAGGAGCGAGCAGCAATGACTTTAACACCCCAGGCGTATCGGAACATTGCCTGTTTATGGACTCACCGCACCAGGCTCAGCAAGCCTGGCAGCACATCAACCCACTGCTCAGGGCTAATGAGCCTCGCCGTGTTGTGATCGTTGGCGCTGGTGCCACCGGGGTTGAGTTAGCTGCCGAGCTCGCCAAGGTCAGCCAGCGTCTGGGGCGTTACAGCCAAGCCGCGCACTTACAGATCATTCTCATTGAAGCGGCACAACGGATCCTGCCTGCAGGCCCGGTCAGACTTTCGGAGCAGGCCCGTCGGGCACTGATCCGCCAGGGCGTTGATGTGAGGGTGAGAACCCGCATTCAGCGGGCGGAGGCCGGTTGCCTGTTTACTGCCAATGGTGAACGTATTGGCTCGGATCTGCAGTTCTGGGCCGCCGGGATTAAAGGTGACGACTGGCTGACTGAGCTGGATGGCCTGGAGACCAATCACCTCAACCAGTTGAAGGTGTCCGCCACCCTGCAGACCTGGCAGGACCCGGACATCTTCGTTATCGGTGACAGTGCCGAATGCCCTCAGCCGGACGGTTCTTTCGTACCGCCCAGGGCGCAGGCGGCAAACCAGGCGGCATGCCATCTGGCCACGCAGTTCAAGCGACGGTTAAAGGGTCGCAAACTGCAACCTTTCGTGTTCCATGACGGCGGCATGGTCATCGCCATTGGCCATAACAATGCGGTAGGTGCCCTGGCTAATAACAAGTTGATACTGAAAGGGCGGTTGATCCGCACTCTCTACGACGCCATTTTTCGGCTGCATCAGCAGGTGTTGTTCGGTTGGGGCAGGGTCACGGCACTGATACTGCTTAAACGCCTTAAAGACATCCTCAATCCCCACTATAAAGGGCTCTAAGATGAGCTGGCTGTTTCCGATACGGTGTGTGCTTCCCATGTGGCGTTAAAGGACAGCCGCGGCTTCAACAAGCCCGTCCCTGCGGTACTGGTCATCATGGGGCATTTGATCGACTTCTTGTGTCTAGGGCAGGCCATGAAAGGGATGCCGCTCGGTGTTGCCCATGCCCTGTGGGCGGGGTTGGCAGTCATGACGGTGACCTTGCTGTCTACATTGTGTACGACAATACCTGGATTGGTCGGTATGGGGCGGCATGGTGTTAATCGTCGGCGGGATCGCATTAATTAAGCTGTCTCAGGGATACAGCCACTGATTCACCAGGGATGGGTGATATCCAGCGCCTGCCGGGCTTCTGGTCCGGTAATACGGTCGATACCGGCCTGTTTGCCTGATTGATTTACATGATATAGAGGTACCTTGTGACGTCACCCCTTACCCCGCGCTTAGCCCAACTTGCCGCCAGCGGTCTACTGCCGCAGTTGGCCCATATTCGCCGTGGCATCGAAAAAGAAGCCTTGCGGGTCACCGCAGGTGGCGTACTGGCAAAGACGGCTCACCCGCCTGCTCTGGGAGCGGCGCTCACTCACCCTTATATCACCACCGACTATTCCGAGTCTCTGTTGGAGTTTATTACCCCCGCCGGTGAGCAGGTTGACGAGACACTGGGGTTTCTGGAGAAGTTGCACCGTTACACCGCCAGTCAGTTAGACGGCGAGTACTTGTGGCCCGCCAGCATGCCCTGTGCCCTGCAGGGCAACGACAGCATTCCCATCGCCGAGTACGGCAGCTCCCGCTTGGGTCGGATGAAGCATGTTTATCGCCGGGGGCTGGATGTCCGTTATGGACGTATCATGCAAAGTATTGCCGGCATCCATTACAATTTTTCCCTGCCCGATAGCTTCTGGCAGGGCTACCGGCGGTTGCTGGGCAGTCAGGACTCGCTGGTCGAGTTCCGCTCGGCCCAGTATTTTGCCCTGATACGCAACTTTCGTCGCTACGGCTGGTTGCTACTCTACCTGTTCGGTGCCTCCCCCGCGCTCAGCCAATCTTTTATGGCTGGCCGTCCGCATAGGCTGGCCAAATTGGGCAAGGATACCCTTTATCTGCCCCACGCTACCTCTTTGCGTATGAGTGGGCTCGGGTACCAGAATGATGCTCAGGCCACGCTTAATATCAGCACCAATAGCCTGGCAGAGTACAGCCGGGATCTGGATTGGGCCCTTAATACACCGCATCCGCGTTATTCCCGGATCGGTGTCGAGGTGGAGGGTGAATGCCGCCAGTTGAACGACAATATTCTGCAGCTGGAGAACGAGTATTACAGCGATATCCGCCCCAAGCGGGTGACTAGAGCCGAAGAAACACCGCTGCAGGCCATGGCTGCGCAGGGCGTGGAATACATTGAAGTGCGTAACCTGGACATCAATCCCTTTCTGCCGCTGGGCATAGATGAGACTCAGGTGCGCTTACTAGATACGTTTCTGCTGTTTTGCCTGCTGCAAGATAGCCCGTCGATCACGGCCGAAGAACAACAGAGACTGCGAAAAAATCAAATCCGAGTCGCCGAAAATGGCCGAAACGTGGGTTTGCTGCTGGAAACGACCGCGGGTGAGATCAGCCTCCTGGAATGGAGCAACAGGCTATTCGCCAACTTGACTGAGATTGCCCAATTGCTTGATAAAGCCGGACAGGGCCATGTTCGGGCTGTGACTCACTTCAGCGCCCTACTGCGGCATCCCGAGTTGACGCCTTCGGCACGAATGTTGAAACAGCTTCAAGGGAAAGATTATCATAGTGCCATGTTAATGCAGGCAGCAAGGTTGACAGAGCAATGGCGCAGCTCCCCCCTGGATTCTCATCAGTATCGGTATCATCGACGGCTGGCAATTGACTCATTAACGGAACAAGCCAGGTTGGAGACAGTGTAATAACAGAGATCTCAATGATCAAGCGCAATACCTGGCCCATCGAGTATCCCATGAGGCTATCTATAACGTGATCTATATGATGCCCCGGGGCGCTCTCAAGAGAGTGCTCATCGCCTGTTTGCGGTACGGCAACGGTAAGGTCCGGGAACCCTTCAATAGGGTTACAGTTGTAACTCGAGACTACCATGCGAATCTGCTAGGCGTTGAAAAGTTGTATAATCATGAGCCTCGGTTCAGCGACTCACTAAAGTAGTCCAAGAGCATGCGTACTTTCGGTGACAGATGTCGGTTATGAGGATAAACTGCCCAAATGCCTTCATCGTCTTCCTGGTAATGTTCCAGTAGAGATATTAATTTCCCCGAATCCAAGGCCTGTTTCACATAGTAATCTGGCAGTTGAACGATCCCGATGCCTTTTAGCGCAGCATCGAGGAGCGTCCAGCCGCTATTGCAAGTGATGTTTCCCTTTACGCTGGTTTTTCTGGATTTTCCCCTCTCATTAAAACGCCAGTAATCCAGGTTCCCCTGCAGACAGTTATGCTGTTCCAGCTCCGACAAGGAATGGGGAGTACCATGATTGGAAAGGTACTCCGGAGAGGCGCATACGTACTGAGCTCTCGAGGATAGCCGCCTTGCCATCATGCTAGAATCTTCCAGCTCCCCCATACGCACCGCGAGATCGTACCCTTCGGCGACCAAGTCCATTTTTTGATTGGTCAGGTGAAGCTGTACCTCAAGCTCCGGATAGCGAACCACGAAGTTGTTGATCAGGGGAGCAATAACCTTCTCGCCGTATGTTACGGGGGCCGTCATCCGTAGCCTGCCTCTTGGCGTAAGCTGCAGGTTGGTGATGGCTCGCTCGGCTTCTTCCAATCCGTCGAGAACCTGTCGACAGTGCTGATAATAAATCTGCCCTTCTTCGGTCAAGGAGACTTTTCGAGTTGTTCGATAAAGCAACTTGGTTGACAGCCTGGCTTCTAATGCGCTGACCTGTCGACTGACCTGAGCGGTAGAGATACCTAATCGTTTGGATGCTTGGGTAAAGCTATCTGTCTCAGCGACTGCCACGAATTCGCTTACCCCTTCCCAAATAGACATCTCGACTCCATTGCAGATATGGTGATTGTCAATATATGGTTCTTCGTCGTTTCATGTGGATTTGGCCTGATCCAGCAGGCGGCCCACCGGGCTGCCGATCAGGTAGATCATCGCGATGAAGTTGGCCTCGTTCCGGTAACCA
>NZ_BAAAZT010000027.1:0-6374 GCF_039537045.1 Halomonas cibimaris
GAAGCTGGATTTCTGGTGGGAGCTGACTTCAGTCAGCGATGGCGGTGCCACCGAACCCTGACAGGCCTACGGCCTGCTATCGCGCACTAAAGTGCGGCTCCTACCCCGGGATCGAGTCACGAGCCGCGGCTGGCTATGGGCCCGCTACGTGGTGGGAGCTGAATCTTTGGTGGGAAATGGGATGGACCCGTCCTTCTGTGCCAAGCTGGATATGACATCTAGCTAGCAGTGCACAGAACACTGACGGCATCTGAAAGGAGGGCCCATCCATGAAACAGATTAGCATTGTTGGCATTGACCTGGCCAAACACGTTTTTCAGTTGCACGCCGCCGATGCGCGCGGCCATAACGTCTTTAACAAGCAGGTTAAGCGTGATCAGCTGCGGCTCACGCTGGCCCAGCTGCCGCCTTGCCGCATCGCCATGGAGGCGTGCGGCTCGGCCCATTATTGGGCACGCGAAATTCGCGCCCTGGGCCATGAGGCAGAACTACTGCCGCCGCAGGCGGTCAAGCCCTTCGTGCTGGGCCACAAGAATGATGCACGCGATGCCGCGGCTATCGCCGAGGCCGCAGCACGCCCGGCGACGCCTCGGGTGACGATCAAGACAGAAGCGCAACAATCCCTGCAAGCGGTGCACCGGGTGCGCAGTCGGTTAGTGCGCGAGCGCACCGCCATCGGCAATGAGCTGCGCGGCCTACTGGGAGAGTTTGGCCTGATCGTGTCGCAAGGGCATGCGGTAATACGCCAGGGTGTGATCCGTGAACGCCTGGACGAGCAACGGGCGCGGCTGGGTGAAGAACTCCACACCCTGCTGAACGACCTGCTCGACCAGTGGCTCGAGAACGATGCGCGGATCGCGCGCTATGACAAGCGGCTGCAGCGACAGGCCAAAGCGTCAGCCGACATGCAGCGGCTGATGAGTCTGCCCGGCATCGGCCCGATCAACGCCACGCTGTTGTTCAGCCACCTGGGCGATCCGGCACGGTTTCCCAACGGGCGTCAGTTCAGCGCCTCGTTAGGGCTAGTGCCACGCCAGCATTCCAGTGGTGGCCGCCATCAGTTAATGGGTATCACCAAACGCGGCAATGGCGAGGTTCGACGGCAGCTGGTGCACGGTGCCCGCGCGGCATTACGCCAGTTTCAGCGCCAGGAACAGCCCGACCGGCTGTCCCGCTGGGCCTGCTCATTAGCGGCGCGTCTTGGACAACGCAAGGCCATTGTGGCCCTGGCAAACAAGATGGCGCGGATTTGCTGGTCGCTATTGGCCCATGAACGCCGCTACCAGCCGCAGGAGGCCGCTTAATGATACCGAATAAACAGGCGAGTTCGTTCAGCATACGATAAGTTACCCAACCCCGAGGTTGCGCAGGCGAGATGCTTCGATGGCATAACGGGTCAGACCGACTCTCTGTCACTCTGTGAAGTGCGCAGGCCCATGGCGAGGCCGAGTGGGAGATCAGAGCAGAGAGCGCGTATTCCATCAGGGCCAGGCACCGCAGGTGCCACCAACAGGCCGGATATAAGCGTGCAGTCCTCACCTTTATGCGTGGTTGCTTCTAGCTTGCACAACAGGACGGGTCCATATAAGCGGACTTTAGTCCGCGATGATACAGCCACCAAACATCTACTCAGTCACTACCGAAAAGGTCGCGGGTATAGACCTTATCCTGGACGTCCGCCAGCTCACTGACCATACGGTTGCTGAGTATCACATCGGCGGCCTGCTTGAACGCATCAAGGTCGCGCACGACCCGCGAGCCATAAAAGGTGGCTTCTTCAAGCACCGGCTCGAACACGATCACCTCAATCCCCTTGGCCTTGATGCGCTTCATCACCCCCTGCATGGCGCTGGCGCGGAAGTTATCCGACCCCGACTTCATGATCAGCCGATACACCCCGACGACCTTGGGCTGCCGCGCCAGCACCTTCTCGGCGATAAAATCCTTGCGCGTGCGGTTGGCATCGACAATCGCCTGGATGATGTTGCTCGGCACATCCCGATAGTTGGCGAGCAGCTGTTTGGTATCCTTGGGCAGGCAGTAGCCGCCGTAGCCAAAGCTGGGGTTGTTGTAATGGTCGCCGATGCGCGGGTCGAGCCCCACGCCTTCGATGATCTGGCGGCTGTCCAGGCCGTGGGACTCGGCGTAGCTGTCCAGCTCGTTGAAATACGCCACCCGCATGGCCAGATAGGTGTTGGCGAACAGCTTGATCGCCTCGGCCTCGGTGCTGTTGGTTAGCAATACCGCGATATCGTCCTTGACGGCCCCCTGCTTCAACAGCTGGGCAAAGCGCTCGGCGCGTGCCGAGCGTTCGCCGACAATAATCCGCGAAGGGTGCAGGTTGTCGTACAGCGCCCGGCCTTCGCGCAAAAACTCCGGTGAAAACAGCAGGTTTTGCGTAGCAAAGCGTTCGCTGGCTTCCCGGGTGTAGCCCACCGGCACGGTGGACTTGATCACCATCAGCGCCTCGGGATTGACCGCCATGACGGCCTTGATCACCGCCTCCACGCTTGAGGTATCAAAGGTGTTGGTGTCCGGATCGTAGTCGGTGGGCGTGGCGATCAACACGATATCGGCCTCGCGGTAGGCCGCCTCACCGTCCAGCGTGGCGCGAAAGTTTAGCGAGCGGTTGGCGAGAAAGTCGCTGATCTCGGCGTCCTCGATGGGCGAGACGCCGTTATTCAGCAGGCTGACCTTTTCCGCCACGATATCCACGGCGACCACGTCGTTATGCTGGGCCAGCAGCATGGCGTTGGAAAGGCCGACGTAGCCGGTGCCGGCAACAGCGATGTTCATAGTGTTCCTTTTCGTCCGTTTTCTGTAAAAGAGCAGCGCGGCCGTTTCATGCCACCCATGCCAGCGCACCCGTGATCGTCACGCTGAGCGTCGCGCGCCCGGGGCAAGCGAGCATTGGCTTAAAAGGGAAAGATGAGCGGTGTCAGCACGAGGACACCTGCGGAATAGGCAAGGCTGACGAGTAGACCAGCCGATCTCGGGTGTTCTCTGCCGGGTGGCTCGGTAGGCTGCTCGCCCGCCAGAGCAGGACGCCCAGCGAAATTAGCGCCACCGGCAGGCCCACCAGAGCAAACTGAAACATGCTCAGCTCCCGGCCGGCGGCGTCGCCGTACCCCTGGGCAATCGGCGCCTCTTCAGGATCACGGCTGGCGCCGGTAACGATCAGCGGCAGGTCAGGCGCCTGCCGCCATAGGCGTTTCCCCTCCATCAGGCGAATAGCGGAGCTGTCATTCAAACGTGCAGTGCTCGACCAGGGAGCGCTGGGTCGCCAGCCGGCCCGTCGGTACCGGCACCTCAGCAGCAGCGTGCCCAGCCCCATCAGCCCCAGGCAAAGGGGTAACGGCATCAGAAGTTGGGCGGCCAGCGTCTTGGCCAGCTCGTACATGCCGCTTTCTCAACGTTGGGGATGGCTTGATGCCCCTGCGGTAAAGGGCGCTAATGGGTAACCGGCTGCGGGGCAGCGGGGGCGTGAGACAGTAAGTCACACAGTGCACTGCTGGGCTGGTAATCCAGCGGGGCATTGATCAGTAGTTGGCGTATTTCACCGTAATCAAAATGACGGCAAGCGGTGAAAAGCCGGTGAACCAGTTCCTCAAGCTCCGGCCACGTGAGCGCGGATTCATGCGCCGTCATGATCCGTTCGTGACGCGTCGCCGATACGTTATCGCCAATCAGCAGCTCTTCGTAGAGTTTTTCCCCGGGACGCAGCCCCGTGTAACGGATGGCGATGTCGCCGATATGGACATTTTCGGCCGCGTCCGGTGCCTGCTCGTGTTCGGCCGGCAGCACCGGTTCCAGGCCCGTCAGCCGAATCATGCGTTCCGCCAGGCCGGCAATGCGGACCGGTTCGCCCATGTCGAGGACGAATACATCACCACCCTGCCCCATGGCGCCCGCCTGAATGACCAGCTGGGCCGCTTCGGGAATGGTCATGAAGTACCGAGTGATGTCGGGGTGGGTCACGGTAACCGGGCCGCCCGCGGCAATCTGGCGGCGGAACAGCGGTACGACCGAGCCGCTGGAGCCCAGCACGTTGCCAAAGCGCACCATGGAAAAACGCGTGCCTGCCTGCCGCGACGCCAGCGCCTGGCATACCAGTTCTGCCAGCCGCTTGCTAGCACCCATCACATTGGTAGGGCGTACCGCCTTGTCGGTTGATACCAATACGAAGGACTCCACTTCGGCAGCCACGGCAGCCTGGGCGGTTTCCAGCGTTCCCATCACGTTGTTGCGCAGCCCTTCCACCATGTTGTGTTCGACCAGCGGCACGTGCTTGTAGGCCGCCGCGTGGTACAAACTTTGCACCTGGTAGGTGCGCAAAATGGTTTCGATACGCGAACGGTGCTGTACCGACCCCAGCAGCGCGTGCACGTGCACTGCTGTATAACCTTCGTGATCGGCGATCCACTTGAGATCCTGCTCTATCTGGTAAAGGCCGTATTCAGACACTTCCAGCAGCAGCAGACGACGCGGCGACTGGCGCAATATCTGCCGGCACAGCTCAGCGCCGATGGAGCCGCCGGCGCCGGTGACCATGACCACCTTGTCGTAAATGTTCGCGCGCATCAGCGCCGGTGTGGGCGGCACCGGATCGCGCCCCAGCAAATCTTCCACCGCCACGTCGCGCATTTCGGAGACTTTGGCCTGCCCCGAGACCATATCGGCCATGCCGGGGATGGTTTGCACGGGCACGGCCAACGGCTCCAGCCGCTCCAGCACCTCACGCCGACGCTGGCGCGTGGCGCTGGGAATGGCCAGCAATACCTTGTCGATGCCGTAGTTGGCGATCAGCCGTTCAATATCCTGCGCCGCGTATACCGTCATGCCCATCACCAGCGCTCGGTGCAGGCCGGGCGAATCATCGATAAAGGCGATGGGCTCGTATTCGTTGCCGTGGCGCAGGGTGAGCGTAAGCTGCCGCCCTGACGAGCCGGCACCGTAAATTAGCACGCGGGTTTTATAGCGCAGCTGGCCGCGCATATAGATGGCCCGCAGCCCAAAGCGAACGCCGCCGATGGTAAACATGGCGAGTAGCGCGTAAATAAAAGGAACCGAGCGCGGCACCGGCAGCTGATAAAGATAGTTGACCACAGCCAGCGTCAGCGCCGAGCCCAACACGCCGAGCATAATCGTCTTGAAGGCTTTGACGCTCATATAGCGAATGACCGCGCGGTAAAACCCCAGCCGCATAAAAATCAACAGGCTGACCGGTATCATCACCGGCAAGACCAGCCAGACCCCGGGTTGGCTGAGAAAGTCGGAACTGTCCAGACGCAGCAGCATGGCCAGCAAGAAGCTCAGCGTAATCAGCGCTACGTCGGCTGTTAGCTGAATCAGCCGTTTGGCGCGCCTTGGCAGGGAAAACAGCGGTTGTAAAAGTCTTATCATGGACGTATTTCCCTAAACGAGCTCTCTGAATGTGCGCCGAGCGTGACAGAAACAGAGAAAGATCAATAAATAATGCAGAATAAATGGCAGCCGCCATAAGATACACTGATCTTGCCCACCAACAGAGGCCACTCAAGGCAGTATATCTAGCGCTACAGCAGTGGCATCATCATGCGGCTTGAGTCGAGGGAAGCGGTCGCCCTCGGGGTCGTCGGCTTCCAGCAGGCGAAGCTGTCTCAGCGTGTCATCCAGACGCTCATCGATACGTTCATCGGCGAGCCAGTGAGCCGGATCCTCGAGTCCATATCCCTGCCAGGCCGCCGAAAACCCATCGCTGGTAAGCAGCACACGGCTGACGTCACACGCCTTAACGCGTCGCACCTCGGGTACCATTTGGTCAATGCGTGCCACACTCAACGCTGAATAGCCCTGAGGTGTATTGAGTCGCTCGCGATGCGACACAAGCATGGGATGAATGGCACCTACTGCTTCAGCGAATGGTTGACCCTGGCCGCGCCGTTCCGTGACGGCTGCAATCGCTCGTTGATCGAATGCCAGCAAGGGAGAATCAGGAAACACACGCTTGGCACCACAATCGTCAAGCGAATAGACTTCACAGTCGCCAAGGCGCAACATCACCAATTCTTCGCCTTCCAGAGCGACCAGAGCGAGTCCCGCAGAGGGAAGCCGATGAGCGGCAACCGGCTGGTTACAATGGATGTGCCATTCCCGTGTCACGCCCGCCAAGGCGTGTTGCAGTGCAGCAAGCACCACAGGCTCATTCTGCCACTTGAGTTGTAACAGCTCGGAAAAACGCTCAACAAACCACCGTGCATCACTTGCAACATCCTGCAACAGTGGCTCGCCTAGTACTACAGTCGTAACTGAATAAGCTACAATGCATGTGGTTGATATGGAAGCGATCACAGGGTGAAGGATGCAAGAACTGGATCTCTCTGTCTCAGCATTGT
>NZ_BAAAZT010000028.1:0-61321 GCF_039537045.1 Halomonas cibimaris
GCCTGGCGGCGCACACGGCGCTGGAGCAACTGTTTGCCGGTGAGGTGCCTGCCTTCATGCGAGAGGACGAGCTGGATCAGGCAGCATGAGCTAAATAGTTACGCTTCTTTTTGCTCATAACAACATCACCTCTCGCTAAAAATGAGTCGGTATGGCAGGCGGGCGCGGCTTTGGAAAGCGACGGCGCGCCTGCCTGGGTCGCTGCGCCTTGCGCAGCAGCGGAGCACATTTTTTGTGCTAGCGAGCGCAGTTTATCGATGTTGGTGAATGGACCTGGCCAAAAGCGCGGTCAAAAAAGCCACTTTTAGAAAAAAAGTGGCTTGCAGGAAAAAAGAGCACTTGTGTGGAGGATTGGGCTACGGCATCGTCGGCTGTGGCGGCTCCAGCAGCTCCAGATAAGCCGCAATACTCCGCTCAACCCCTTGCCCCACCAGCCGAGCGATAGCGTCATAGTCACCGGTGGTACAGGCGGTATCCAGCGCGTCGTAATAGTCGAGCCGTTCTTCTACGCGGATGATGGATGGCGGGTAGCCGGCTTTCATTAACTCACAGTTCATGAGCAAGCGTCCTGTTCGGCCATTGCCGTCTATAAAAGGGTGAATCTCGACAAACCGAGTGTGCAGCTCTGCTATATGGCGTATGGGATGGTAGCCCGTTTGGCTATGTGACCAGGATAGCAGCCGCTGTATCGCCTCCTCGACATGCAGACAATCAGGCGGGGTGGTGCTGGCGCCCGTAATGCGGACGTTTTCACGATGATATCGGCCCGCTTCATCCATATCGATGCCCCGCAGCACCAGCGCGTGCAGATCCTTGATATCACGCTCAGAGATTGGCGTGGGCTCGGCGACCAGCATTTCAAGAAACTCAATCGCATCCCGGTGGTTGATGGCTTCGAGGTGCTCGCGCATCGTCTTGCCGCCGACGGTGATCCCTTCCAGCACCACTTTTGTTTCGCGCAGCGTAAGGGTATTGCCCTCAATACCGTTGGAGTTGTACGTCCATTCCAGCGCCAGATGGTCGCGCAGGGAAGCGGCGGTGTGCTTGGGCAGCGGCCTGTGGCTATCGATGCGAGCTTTATCTCGATCTATTTGAGAAAGCATAGCCTGCAGGCTGCCCGTGCTCCCTTGGCGTTCATGCGCTGGCATAGTCGGCACCTTGTGGCGTTTTGTGATGGGCGCTGTCTTGCGTATGTCGCGGCGATTATACCATTGGCTTGCCGCCATGCAGCCGCGATAACGAGCACCTTTCAAAGCGGATATAACGTGCTGAGTATCAGCGTCGCCCAGCGTCAGGCAGTGTTATGCGCCATGCTGAAAGTGACCTCAGGCGAGGTATTGGCTCGGCGCGCTTGGCGCAGCTGCTGCAGCTGGCGCTGGGATGCAGCTTTTGCGGCGGCTCGCCGTCACGTTCTGCCAGCTTCCAGATGCTTTGCTCATGGGCAGTCATCGTGAATATTGTTGCGAATGTCGAAAGATTATAAAAACGCATCTTGCGCCATGATGCAGCGCTGATCGGCCGAGTGCCGCCCAATACCGTATGTACGCCCAACTTCTATCACGTGCGCCTCAAGCCAGGCATTGAACAGTCACGCCGGCTTTCTTGGCTTGGCAGCTTAATCATCGCGCAGCTCAGCGCTATTTTGCCATGTGTTCGGAAGGCTCAGTCGCGCCAAGCATTAGAAAATCCCAGCTGGCTCAGGTGCCGATTTACCTGCCGCCGCTGGAAAAACAGCACGTGATGGTAGCGCTTGCGCAAGCCGCGGCGGAGGAGCGGCGGTTACTCACCCGACTGATCGATAACCGCCAGCGCATGATCGAGGCCACCGGCCAGCAGCTGCTTGATGGCGGTGTCATCACTGAAAGCTGATCGACATACACTGACACATAGAAATTGAGACAAAAGAAGCTGATATGAGCAACGACACCGTCAAGCAGGAACAGATCAACCAGGCGATCTGGAGCGCCTGCGATACCTTCCGCGGCACCGTAGATCCGAGTATTTACAAGGACTATGTGCTGACCATGCTGTTTGTGAAGTACCTTTCGGACGTATGGGCCGACCACTACGCCCAATACCAGAAAGAGTACGGCGACGCCCCGAGCTGATCGATGAGCTGATGAAAAACGAGCGTTTTGTGCTGCCGCCCGAGGCCGGCTTCTACGCGCTTTACGAGCAGCGCCACGACCCGGGCTGCGGCGAGCGTATCGACAAGGCGCTGCACGCCATCGAAGAGGCCAACATCGGCAAACTGGCCGACGTGTTTCAGGACATCAGCTTCAACTCCACCAAACTGGGCGACGAGAAGCACAAAAACGACATTCTGCGCTATCTGCTGGAAGACTTTGCCAAGCCCGAGTTGAACCTGAGCCCCAGCCGCATCGGCAATCTGGACGTGATCGGCAACGCCTACGAATACCTGATCAAAAACTTCGCCGCGACGTCCGGCAAGAAAGCGGGAGAGTTTTATACGCCGCCGGAAGTCTCTGAGCTAATGGCGGAAACTGTCGACCCCAGGCCCGGCGACGAGATTTGCGATCCGGCGTGCGGCTCGGCTTCACTGCTGCTCAAGTGCGCCGATCGCATTCGCCGTAGCCACGACGGCTCCAAAAACTTTGCCCTGTTCGGTCAGGAAGCCATCGGCAGCACCTGGGCGCTGGCCAAGATGAACATGTTTCTGCACAACGTGGACAATCACAAGCTGGAGTGGGGCGATACCGTTCGCAACCCGCTGCTGCTGGATGCCGGCGGCGGCCTCAAGCATTACGATGTCGTGGTGGCCAATCCGCCGTTCTCGCTGGACAAGTGGGGTCATGAAAGCGCCGGCGACGACCCCTATAGCCGCTTTCGGCGCGGCGTGCCGCCCAAGTCCAAGGGCGACTATGCGTTCATTCTGCACATGATCGAAACGCTCAAGCCCGCCGGCAGCGGCAACAGCGGCGGCCGCATGGCGGTTGTTGTGCCCCACGGCGTACTGTTTCGCGGCGCGGCGGAAGGGCGCATTCGCCAGAAGCTGATCGAGGAAAACCTGCTCGATGCGGTGATCGGCCTGCCGGAAAAACTGTTCTACGGCACCGGCATTCCCGCGGCGATTCTGGTATTCCGCAAGCACAAGGCTGACGATAACGTGCTGTTCATCGACGCCAGCCGCGAGTTCAAGGCGGGTAAGAACCAGAACCAGCTCGCCGACGACAATATCACCAAGGTGGTCGAAACCTATCACCAGCGTGAAAGCGTGGACAAATACGCCTACCTGGCAAGCCCTTACGAGCTCAAGGAGAACGACTTCAATTTCAACATCCCGCGCTACGTGGACACCTTCGAAAAAGAAGATGAAATCGACCTGATGGCGGTACAGGCCGAGCGCAAGGGCATCGAAGCGGAAGTTGCACGCCTCAATCAGCAGATGGAAGGCTACCTCAAGGAGCTGGGCTATGACGTATGAGATCGATCAACACCCCGAGCCGCCGGTACCCGGCCAGCGGCTGGTGACGGACATTCGCGAGCTGGTGGCCGCTGCGCGTACCCAGGTGGTGTGCACGGTGAATAGCTCCATGGTGCAAACCTACTGGCACATTGGCCGGCTGATCGTGGAAGACGAGCAGCAGGGCAGCGCCCGCGCCCGCCTACGGCAAGCAGCAGCTCAAGCGCCTGTCCGACGAGCTGACCGAGGAGTTTGGCCGCGGCTTTGACGTGACCAACCTGCGCCAGATGCGCCGATTCTACGAAGCGTTTCCAAAACGCGAGACAGTGTCTCTCGAATTGAGCTGGTCGCATTATGTGCACCTTGCACGAATCGAGCAGGACGCCGCGCGGCACTGGTACCAGCAGGAAGCGATTCAACAGGGGTGGAGCGTTCGCGCGCTGGAGCGCCAAATCAGCACGCTGTATTACGAACGCCTGCTCAGCAGCCAGGACCGCGCTGCCGTAGAGCACGAGGCCGAGCAAAACACCGCACCGCTGGCGCAGCAGGATGCCAGGCAGTATCTGCGCGACCCCTACGTGCTGGACTTTCTCAACTTGCCCGCCGGGCGCTATCTGGAAGCTGACCTTGAGCGCGCGCTGATTGACAACCTGCAGGATTTCCTGCTGGAGCTGGGCAAGGGCTTCGCCTTCGTTGAGCGCCAGCAGCGCATCCGCACCGAGGATCAGGACTTCTACGTTGATCTGGTGTTTTACCACTTCAAGCTCAAGTGCTTTTTGCTGGTGGACCTCAAGCTGGGCAAGTTGACCCATCAGGACGTGGGCCAGATGGACAGCTACGTCCGCATCTACGATCAGCACCGCAAGGGCGACGACGATAACCCTACCATCGGGCTGATTCTGTGCAGCCAGAAAAGCGAAGCGGTGGTCAAATACTCAGTGCTTACCGACAACCTGCAGATGTTCGCCGCCAAGTACCTGCCGCACCTGCCCACGGAAGAAGAACTGCGCCGTGAGCTGGAGCACGAGCGCGAGCGGGTACAGCAGCAGATTGGGCAGGCGGGCACGCCGGGAGAGACGGATGAGTAACGAGCTTGTTGAGAAGAAGAGCAAAGGTAAGGAGCTGGGTATGGTGCCTGATGGGTGGGAAGAAAAGGCATTAGCCGATATCACAAACAAAAAGATATCCTATGGAATTGTGCAGGCTGGCCCTCATGTTGCTGGTGGTATACTGTAGTGGTCAACTAATTCCGGACAGTACGTTAAGTTGTTCCTCAGCTGCCACGGGCGATATCTCACCGTTGAAGGCATGAGGACGTTGTCGGTTGTAATAGCCCATCAGATAGTCACCGATATCCTGACGAGCCGTGTGCAGCGCCGTATAGCCCAGCGCAGGTATCCATTCCGTTTTCAGACTACGGAACAGGCGCTCCATCGGGGCGTTGTCCCAGCAGTTGCCACGACGGCTCATGCTTTGCTGCATGCGATAACGCCATAGCCGCTGACGGAACGACCGGCTGGCATACTGGCTACCCTGATCCGAGTGGAACATGACACCGTCCGGTTTGCCGCGCGATATCCAGGCATGATCCAACGCCTTGATGACCAGCGACGCATCGGGATGCCGAGACATGGCCCAGCCCACCACGCGTCGTGCATACAAATCCATGACCACCGCCAGATAGCTCCATTGCTGCCCTGTCCAGATGTAAGTGATATCGCCACACCAGGCACGGTCGGGGCGACTAACGGTAAACTCCCGAGCCAGTAAATTGGGAATATCCGGCTTTTCCACCGTTGCCATCCGATAGGCACATGGCCCTGGCTGTCTGGAGACAAGGCCAAGCTCACGCATTAGACGGCGTACCTTGAAGCGTCCGATGGTAATGCCAGCCTGATTGAGCAGCGCCTTGACCGTCCGACTACCGGCGGAGCCTCGGCCCTGGGTAAACACGCGGCGAACCATCGCTTTCAGGGCCAGTCGACTGGCATCGATGTTTTGCCGCCGCTGGCGGTAGTCGTAGTAGCTTGAGCGACTGATATCGAACGCATCACAGACCATGGAAACCAGCATTTGCTCACTCAACGGGTCTATCAGCGCGTACGATTCATTCCGTCCGACATCAAGAGAGCGGTAGCCTTTTTTAGTATGTTTTTTTCCTCTTCAGATCGACGCAGGCGGCGTTTTAAGTCCTGAATCTCGCGCTGCTCCGGGGTCATGGCGTCGCCTTTTTGCGGTACTTTACCAGCTCGCTCGGCACGGAGCTTGCGAACCCAGGATTCCATGGTGGTTTTACCGACGCCCATCGCGGCACTCGCGGCTTTCACGGTGTAGCCCTGATCCACCACCAGTTGCGCTGCTTCCAGGCGAAATTCCGGGCTAAAATTTCTTCTCTTGGTCATTCTGTCCACCTGATTTTTTCTCTGTGAGTGATCATACACTCAAAACCAGCTGGCCAAATTCACTATGCCACTACACACCTCTCAATCCGTTTGGGTGACAACTACGCTGACAGAGGGGGATAGCTGGTGGTCGAAAGGTTTTATCCTTGTTTTTTCCGAGGCCTGCCTCCTTTGAAGCCATTCGCTCTGGCGGCGTTGCCCTTGGCTGGACTACGGCTTTTCCCGCCTGCTGCACCCAGCTGGCGAGCCATCCATTCCTTGGTGCCGAACTGCCCCTCCAGGAGTGCTGGCACATAGAGGTCGGCATCGAGTTGAGGCCAGTGTAGCCCGAGCCCAGAGGGCGATATTTCGATCTCGGACAAGGCATCCGGCGTCGCATCGGCGAGACCTTCTACCAGGTGCGGGGGAAGAGCAAGTTCAAGCCCTGTGTGCAGGCTGACAATCACTCGATTGTTACGCCTACTATACCGGGCTGCCGTAGCGTGAGTATGGCTGCGCTCGGTGGCCATACGGGCTTCTGCCTGCTTGATAACATCATCAGTCATAGCCATGAATTTCCCTCCATCTAGCACATAAGGCCAACAGCTCTACCGATAGGACCGACGCAATACGTTTGAGCTCTGGTGAGTTGAAGCGGTAGCTTTCGCGCAACTCCGGTGGGCCACTGGGGCTGTTCAGAATAAACACTGCTTCACTGCCTTTGCCGGTGACATGGACGTGCGCTGGTCGATGGTCGTTGGGGTAGATGACGGCCCTTAAGCCATCGAAACGGGTGATAGTTGGCATAGCGACAGCATAGCATAAACCCAAACGGTTGGGTTTATAGGGCCAGCGGTTGCTGGCTGAATGCATCAATAACTGTCAGTCTTTTAACTAAAACCCGGACAGTGTCCGCCGCCCAGGGAGCCCAAGCCCATGACTGACGCCGCTTCATCTCGCGTGACCCGCCTGCGCCCGGCCACTGAAAGCCGGACAGTCCGCACGCGCTCGACCAATGACGCGGCGCGGGGCCGTAAGCACCTGACCCGCGACGAGGTGCATCGCCTGATCCGGGCAGCGAAGAAAGGCCGCCAGGGCCAGCGCGATGCGCTGATGATTCGTCTGGCCTTCGAGCATGGCCTGCGGGTGAGCGAGCTTGTCGCGCTCAAGTGGCAGCACCTAGACCTGGCCAGCGGCCATACCCTCACCGTTCAGCGGGCCAAGGGCTCGTTGGACGGCACGCACCCGCTTCAGGGGGAGACGGTACGCGCGCTCAAGCGCTACCAGACGGCCACCGAGCGTCGCGACGGCTTTGTGTTCGTCAGCGAACGCGGGGCGCCGGTGAGTATCGAGGGTTTTCGGAAGATGCTGGCTCGGCTGAGCGTGCGCGTGCTGGGGGTGCCCTGGCACCCGCACGCCCTGCGCCACGCCTGTGGGGTGCACCTGATCAACAGCGGCACGGATATTCGCACGGTGCAGCAGTACCTGGGTCACGCCAATATCCAGAACACGGTAGCCTATACGGCGCTGTCGGGGCGGCCGTTCGAGCGGGTAAGGAAGCCATCCTCAAGAAGATGGCACCGCCCATGAGCCTGACCATCCCAGAACTGGCCGAGCAGGAAGGCATCACCGCGACAACCCTCTACAATTGGCGGAAACAGGCCAGAGCACGAGGACAGGTTTTGCCATCACGTTCCACCCAGCCCGATCAGTGGACCAGCCAGAAAAAGTTCCAGATCGTCCTGAAGACGGCCCCCATGAACGAAGCAGAACTCAGCGCCTATTGCCGCGAGCGCGGGCTTTACCCCGAGCAGGTGGAGGCCTGGCGGGATGCCTGCATGAACGCCAACGAAGAGGCGGCAGCGCAGGCTAAGCAGCTTCGTCAGGCGCGTAAGGCGGAGCAGAAGCGGCTCCGCAAGCTGGAGCGAGAACTGCACCGCAAGGACAAGGCCCTCGCCGAGACGGCGGCGTTGCTGGCCCTATCAAAAAAGGCCGAGGCGATCTGGGGCACGACCCACGACGAGGACGACTGACCAGCTTCCCGGATCGCCAGCGCATCGTGACCCTGGTGCAAGACGCCCGGCGTGACGGGACTCGGCTGGCCAAGGCCTGTCAGGTGATGGGTATCCATGTGCGGACCTATTACTGTAGTGGTCAAGTATTTTTGGCCACCGGGCATCTTGTAGGCCTATCAGCCGCATCTGCGCTACTATCTGGTGGATGAAGGCCGTTATAGCGATGATGACCTGGCCGAGCGTAACAGCGTGCTGAGTGGAATTTTTGGTATTGAAAAGGCCAAGAATGGCCGCGAAGTGCTACTAAACGTCTAAACGCTGGCCGCTTGTTTGGCGGATACAAACTCCTTCAGACCACGCATAAAAGCAGCCCCGAAGGGCTGCCTTTTGTCTTGTCGCCCACCGTTATCGCCCTATAACGCCTTAGCGTGAGCCAAGCGCCTCGCCCATCAAGGCGATTGTCTCGCGCAGCTCCAGCTCGGACAGCCAGCGCTCGGGGATAGCCGCCTCGCCGTGCATCGCGCCTAGCAGGTTGCCGGCCATCGCCCCGGTAGAGTCGCTGTCGCCGTCGTGGTTCACCGCCAGTATCACGCCGTGGCGCAGGTCCTCGGCTACCCGCGCGCAATAAACGGCAATGGCCAGCGCCTCCTCGGCGACCCAGCCTTCGCCCAGGGCGGCGATGGCCTCCGGGTAGGGTGTCGGGCTATCCGCCAGCCGCCACGCCTGCTGCAGGGCGTCTCGCGTCTCCTCGTGGCCATCTTCTTCGGCCAGCAGCGCCAGGCCAAGCGTTACGCCTGCAGGAGATACGTGCGCCTGTAGGAGATACGTGCGCCTGCAGGAGATACGTGCGCCTGTAGGAGATACGTGCGCCTGCGGAGGAATCCTACTGCTATGGTGGCGCTGCTCGTCTGCCGTCTGACACTCCCCGCCCAAAGCGCGTAGCGCAGCGGGCGGGGAGTGTCAGAAAAACAGCAAAGATAGCGGCTGTAATGATCATTCGCTACGTCGAACCATGCTCTAACTCACCGCATGGTTTTTAGCGCTTTGGCCCACCGGGCCAGGGTTTCAAGCAGGGTTTGCGCGCTCTGCTCGTGAATCGCCGTGGGCGTGAACATGCCGTTTTCGAGATGATCGGCGACCATCGGGATCATCACCTGTTGCTTTACCGGCACCATTTCCAGCGTGTTCAGGATATGTTTGGCAATCTCAGTCGAACGAATACCACCTGAGACGCCGCCGTAGCTGATAAAGCCGGCGGGTTTGTAGTTCCACTCCTTGTACAGATAATCCACCGCGTTAACGAAAGATGGCGGCGGGGTGTAGTTGTACTCCGGCAGCACAAAGATGAAGGCATCCGAGTCATTGACGATCTTTGACCAGCGTTTGGTATGCTCGTGCTCGTATTTTTGCATGGCGGGGTGGTTGGGTTCGTCCAGCAACGGCAGGTTGATGTCTTCAAGATCCGCGAACCCGATCTCGAACCCGACAGGGTTCGCCCGGGCATAGTCGTAAAACCAGTCGGCAACGGTCTTGCCGACCCGGCCAGGGCGGGTGCTGGTGAGAATGATGGTCAGTTTCATCGTATAGTCCTCTTGTCAGATATCAGGTCATGCGCCATGGAATGGGCGGCGGCATCAGCCGGTCGCCGTCGAATTCGGGAACATCGCCGAATCGCGAATCGCCGGCCTCCCATTCCTGCTGCGCCTGGGCGATCTCGGCCTTGCTGTGCCCCACGAAATTCCACCAGATGAAAATCTCTTCGTTCAGCGGCTCGCCACCCAGCAGCAGCACGCGGGTACCGACGTCAAGCTCCAGCGCGATGTCGTCGAGCCCACAGCCCAGATAGGCCAGTTCGTTTGGCGCGAATCTATCCGGACCGATGCGCAGGCCGCCTTCGAGCACGAGCACGCCGTATTCGTAGTGGCTGTGCAGGTTCAGGCGAACGGACGCCTCGGCGTCGGCGAACAGATCGGCACCCACCAGCGGCGAGAAGGCGAGGGTGGGCGCTTCATGGCCGTTGAGCACGCCGGTGAGCAGGGTGATATCAACGCCCTGTTCCTGCCAACGTGGCAGGTCGGGATAATGATCGAAGCGGGGCTCGGTATGCCGATGGGCGTGGGGTAGCGCGATCCATAGCTGCGCGGCGTGCAGCTGGGATTCACTCGAGAGCGATTCTTCGGTGTGCGCAATGCCGCGACCGGCGGTCATCAAGTTGACTTCCCCGGGGCGAATGATCTGTTCGCTGCCCAGGCTATCGCGATGCAGAATGTCGCCGGCCAGCATCCAGGTGAAGGTCTGCAGCCCGGTATGCGGATGCGGGCCGACGCGCATGCCCTGACTGTCCACGGAAAATACCGCAGGCCCGGCGTGGTCCAGAAAACACCAGGCCCCGATCAGACGCCGTCCGCGCTGGGGTAGAACCCGATTGATGGGAATACCGCCTACCTCGGTGGTACGCGAGGCGAGATGCTGAATCAGTCGGTGGCCGTCAATGACGGGGCACTCGCGCGATTCGAACAGCGCAGGGTTTGATTCGGTGTTGCTCATGGTATTGGTGTCCTGGATAGATCGCTCAGCTCAGTTGCCGAGCCGGATAATTGGCTCAACCATTTATTAGGAGCTTCTCGTCAGTCGATAAGCCAACAGTCAGCCAGCGTTCGGTTTGTCACTCCCAGACTTTAGGTCATGCTTTTGTGCGCAGTCGGTCCAGGCTCCATTCACCACCACCGGTGATGAACAGGTAGAGAAACACGAAAGAGTACAAGAGTGCCAGCTGACCACCGTTCGCCAATGGCCAAAAATACTTGACCACTACATTCCTGCTTGAATTCCGTGGAAAAGGAACGTCGTTTTCTGGTCATGAGACACCTCGTTCAGGATGGCAAGCTTATCACCCAAGTGAGTGTCCGGTTTCATTAGACCATTACAGAATCAGGAAAAGATCGAAGACGTGGTGTGGTCAGTGCAGGCAACGTGGGAAGGCGTGACCCAGCGAGTCTATTTTTACATCCTGCTGGAGTTTCAGTCCCGTGTGGACCACACGATGCCCTTGCGGATGATGCAGGCAGGGCTCCATGACCACCTGATCAAAAACGGCGAGACTACGGCACGAAAAGGCTTGCCGCCGGTAACAGCGTGCTGAGCGGGATTTTTGGTATCGAAAAAGCAAAGGATGGCCGCGAAGCGCTGCTAAACGTCTAAACGCTGGCCGCTTGTTTGGCGGATACAAACTCCTTCAGACCACGGATAAAGGCAGCCCCTCGGGGCTGCCTTTTGTCTTTTCGCCCATTGTTATCGCCTTAGCGTGGGCCAAGCGCCTCGCCCATCAGGGCGATCGTCTCGCGCAGCTCCAGCTCGGACAGCCAGCGCTGGGGGATAGCCGCCTCGCCGTGCATCGCGCCCAGCAGGTTGCCGGCCATCGCCCCGGTAGAGTCGCTGTCGCCGTCGTGGTTCACCGCCAGTATCACGCCGTGGCGCAGGTCCTCGGCTACCCGCGCGCAATAAACGGCAATGGCCAGCGCCTCCTCGGCGACCCAGCCTTCGCCCAGGGCGGCGATGGCCTCCGGGTAAGGTGTCGGGCTATCCGCCAGACGCCACGCCTGTTGCAGGGCGTCTCGCGTCTCCTCGTGGCCGTCTTCTTCGGCCAGCAGCGCCAGGCCAAGCGTTACGCTGTCTTCCAGGCTGTCGCCCTTGATCAACCGCTGAATCAACACGGCCAGCACACCGCCGGTCAGGTAGCCGCTGGGATGCCCATGCGTCAGCCACGCAAGCTCCCGGCCCAGGGCAAACGTCGTTTCCGGTGCCAGCCCGTGGGTAGCCGCAAACAGCCCCGCCGGCGCGACTCGCATCACCCCGCCGCAGCCCTTGCTGTGGTTCCCCGCCCGCTCGCCGAGGACCTTCATCTCTCGAAGTGCCGACAAACAGGTGTTGCCCGGCGCGCGTCGCGCATGCAGGACGGGATCAGCGACCAGCGCGCTTTTGACCGGGCTTGTCGGGTCTGTCAGAGCGCTTTTCTCGTTCTGGGTCAGTAGCCAGCGCTGCAACGCGGCGGCCCCCGTCCGACGATGCCCCTCGATGTCGCTCACCCGCGGCTGGGCTTCGGTGGCCAACAGCCCCTCGGCAGTGAACAGCGTCATTTGAGTGTCATCGGTAATGGCCCCTGTGCACCCGTAGGCGGGCCAGAAGTGGGTAATGCCCGGTTCACCGAACTGCTGAATAATCTCCGCTCGCGGCCAGAACTCCACCCGAGCGCCCAGCGCATCGCCGCAGGCCCCGGCGAGCAAGCAGCCGCGGTAATGGCTCAGTGGGGCAGAGGGTACGGTATCGTTAGGCATCATGGTGCAAGGCCTCTTGTAGTGGCTGGTCGTTGGCGTGATGCAGCACCTCGCCGAGGCGCTTGATAGGCACCAGGCTGACAGCCTGGCTTTCCCAGCCCATGGCCGCCGGGCTGCCGCCGATACGCCGTGCCAGAAAATAGCGGGTCAGGCTGGCCGAGCGCGGCACGTCCACCAGCCAGCGGATCAGCTCAATTGCCAGCCCGGCCTCCTCGAGTGTCTCCTTGATCGCGGTCTGCTCAAGGCTCAGCCCCGGCTCCTGCCTGCCCTTGGGGAACGTCGCCCGATAGCCGCCAAAGCCGTTGCTGGGGTGAATGACCCACACCCGGCCGTCGGGCTCGAGCACCACCGCGCCGGCGGCGGGCACTTTGCCGGGTAACGAGGGCAGCGCCGGCGTGTCCCGCCCCAAGGCCAGCGGCGTCACCGCGCTCTGCCAGAGCCGCGTCACATCACCTGGTGTATCGTCCGGCCACGGGGCCAGCGCCAGCCCGCTCAGATGCGTCGGCAAGGGGCCGTCAGGCACCACCCGAGCGATGGCGTTGGCGTCAGCCCAGCACGATAGCGGCGTGGGCGTGGAAGGGGAACGCAAGGGTACGGGCTGCCCCGTGTCGTTTACGCGAGGGTGAAAAACCGGCATGGCACAGCCTCAATGGCGGAAAGCCATCAGACTAGCCCAGCCTGAATGATACCGCCATGAAATCATGGGGTTAGGGGAAAATAGTCGTGCATCGAATAAAAATACCGATGGGAGGCGCTGTAGTAGCCAAAAATACCTGACTATGGCTCTATTAGGGTTTTAGCAATCTCAGGGGCATGTACATGAACCAGCAACGTTCCACTACCGACTTTTGGGATACGCGTTTTGCCGGTGCGGAATACGCCTACGGTGAGCAGCCCAATCAATTTTTACAGCAAGCGCTGGGTGAGCTTTCGCCGGAGGTGGCGGGGCGTGCGCTGTGCCTGGCGGAAGGCGAGGGGCGAAACGCGGCGTTCCTGGCGGAACTTGGGTACGCGGTGACGGCCATGGACCAGTCAAGGGTGGGGCTGGAGAAGGCGCAGCAGCTGGCCGCTAAACGCCAAGTAACGCTGACGACTCAGCAAGCCGATCTTAACGACTATGTTCCGCCGGCGGAGAGCTTTGATGTCGTCACGATGATCTGGGTTCACACGCCCGAGGCCGTGCGGCAAAAAAGCTACGCCATTGTGAAGCGCGGCTTGAAGCGCGGCGGGTATTTTATTCTGGAAGGCTATCTGCCCGCCCAGGCCACGCGCGACACGGGCGGCCCTTCGAATCCTGACGTGATGTTTACGCTGCAAGAGCTGCAGGCGAATTTCGCGGATTTTCGCTTTGTGGTGGGGCGCGAACTGACGCGAAACGTAGAAGAAGGCGTCTACCACACCGGCGTTAGCGATGTGCTGCAGGTGCTTGCCGTGCGGCTATAACAAGCGCCGCCGCTTCTGGTGATAGCCCGTACGGCGGTCATGTTTTTTACATAGCCGCGCCGTCCCACCTGCCATGCCCATCCAGGCTTGCACAAATAGCCTGACAAGCGACTACAGCGGAAAGTTTTGCGGCAGGTGCTCCGCCAAGTGATTAATGAAGTAGTGCAGTTTGGGAGAGCGCTGCCGATGGCGCGGGAACACCGCCCACACGGCGTTATCGTCATGGCGGTAGGCGTCAAGCACTGAGATCAGATCGCCGTTATCCAGGTGTTTTTTTACGTAATAGCCGGGTAGCTGCGCCAGTCCCAGCCCTTTCAAAGCGGCATCGAGCAGGGCCGGCCCGGAGTTGGCGCGCCAGGGGCCATCGACGCGCACCTCGCGGCGTGCGCCGTCTACGGCGAAGCGCCAGTGGTTGCGACTGCCGATTAGGCAGCGATGTCGGTGGAGTTCTGTCAGGGCGTGGGGTTGGGGAGCCCGTGCAAAATATGCCGGGGCCCCCACGACGTATTCGCGGCGCTCGCACAGGCGCTTGGCAATCAGGCTGGAATCCTCCAGACGACCCATGCGGATGGCGACGTCAAAGCCTTCGTCGATGATATCCACCTGGCGGTTGGTAAAATGCATGCGCACCTCCAGCTGCGGATGCGCAATCTGGAAATCATTGACCAGCGGGGCGATAAAGCGCTCACCGAACGTGGTGGCCGAGGTGAGCGACAGTTTCCCATGAGGCCGGCCCTGCAGATCGCCGATAGCGGCTTCAGCGTCGCGAAAGCCGTCGAACAGCTGGCGGCAGTGGCGGTAATAGAGTGTCCCGGCGTCGGTCAGCCGTATCTGGCGCGTGGTGCGGTAGAGCAGCGCGCAGTCCAGCTGCTGCTCCAGCTGGGTCACCAGCCGGCTGACGTGGGAAGGGGATACCGACAGCTCGCGCGCCGCGGCGACAAAAGTGCCCATCCGTATGACTTCGACAAAGGCTTCGATACGATCCCAGCGTTGCATGGAGGCTCCCTTGTAACCTTCAGGATTATTGCTGTGTGACAATAATGTTATGTCTTTGGTGCGGATTATCCCAGATAGCGCTTTTGACTACACTGGGAACCACAGCGTGCGCGCCGGCATCACCGCAACGGTGTTGAGCCCAAGGGGCGAGCTCATCGCAGAGCCACCCCTGAATTATTTTGGCGAGTTGCACGTTTTTGCATCCAAGCGAGGAGAATGAAGATGAAGTCACGCGCTGCCGTCGCCCTGGAAGTGGGCAAGCCTTTGGAGCTGGTCGACATCGACGTTGAAGGACCCAAGGCCGGCGAAGTGCTGGTGCGTATGGTTGCCACCAGCGTCTGCCATACCGATGCCTTTACGCTCTCGGGAGCGGACCCCGAAGGACTGTTTCCTTCGGTGCTGGGCCACGAAGGCGCCGGTGTTGTCGAGGAAGTGGGCGAGGGCGTGACCGGCCTGCGCCCCGGCGACCACGTTATCCCGCTGTACACTGCGGAATGCGGTAAGTGCAAGTTTTGCCTTTCCGGCAAGACCAACCTGTGCAGCTCGGTGCGTGCCACGCAGGGCAAGGGGCTGATGCCCGACGGCACCACGCGTTTTTCACTGGACGGCCAGCCGCTGCATCACTACATGGGCTGCTCGACTTTCAGCGAGTATACCGTGCTGCCTGAGGTGTCGCTGGCCGTGGTGTCGCAACAGGCGCCGCTGGACAAGATCTGCCTGTTGGGCTGTGGCGTAACGACCGGTATCGGTGCCGTTCTGAATACCGCCAAGGTGGAGCCGGGCGCTACTGTTGCCATTTTTGGCATGGGGGCCATCGGTCTCGCCGCGATTCAGGGCGCCGTTATGGCCAAGGCCAGCCGGATTATCGCCATTGATATTAATCCGGAGAAGTTTCAGCTGGCCGAGCAGTTCGGCGCTACTGATTTCGTCAATCCTAAAGATTACGCGGCCAGCATCCAGGAGGTGATCGTCGACATGACCGACGGTGGGGTCGACTACTCCTTTGAGTGCATTGGCAACGTCAATGTCATGCGCTCGGCGCTGGAATGCTGCCATAAAGGCTGGGGGGAATCGGTCGTTATCGGCGTGGCCGGTGCCGGTGAGGAGATCAGCACCCGCCCGTTCCAGCTGGTGACCGGCCGAGTCTGGAAAGGCTCTGCCTTCGGCGGCGTGAAAGGCCGCTCAGAGCTGCCGGGCTATGTGGAGCAGTACATGAACGGCGAGATCAATATCGACGATTTTGTCACCCACGACATGTCGTTCGAAAAGATCAACGAGGCCTTCGAACTGCTGCACAAGGGCGAAAGCATTCGTACCGTGCTGCATTATTGAAACGCATCGATTTATCAAGCCGCCCGGTAGCGCGGCGGCTGATTTATCCATCTTTCCATCGCTATACGACGCTGTCTGTCGCATGCACACGCACACTCATTAACGCAATTAACGCTTGAACGAACGTGCCGGCGCCGCTTTTGAACCGCGCGCGATGGGCCATCGACGGCACGGTAAGCCAACCTTGGCGCAGCCGGAAGGCGGCGAAGACACCCTGCGGCGTTCGATACGCAAGTGGCGGGTACATCTTATTTTTAAACATTATATTTTTATTGAAAGTATCTGGCGTCTCGGATAGTCTGTAAGGACAGCGCTCGGTTGGCTTTCGACCGGGTCATCATACTGAAAGGAGCCGCCATGAAGATTCACTACGCTTGGGCCCCGGTGCTGCTGGCAGCGACGCTAAGCGCCGCTCCGGCGTTTGCCGAATCGTCCGATAGCTACCGGGAGACGCAGCTGGGGCTTTATCTTGACGCCAAACAGGCCTACGCGCTGATGCAGGATGACGAAAGCGCCGTGCTGATCGACGTGCGTGATCCGATAGAGGCCAAGTTCACCGGCTTCGCCACGCCCACTGATATCCACGTACCCTGGATGCTGGCGGACCGCGATCGCTTCAATGAAAAAGCGCGCACCTGGCCGATGCATAAAAATACAGACTTTACCGATCAGGTACGCGAGCAGCTGGAAGCCCAGGGGGTCGACCAGGACGCTCCGGTTATCGTGATGTGCCGCTCAGGTTCTACCCGCAGCGCACCGGCGGCAGATGCGATTCACCAGATGGGCTACAGTGAAGTGTATTCGGTCACTGACGGTTTTGAAGGCAGCAAGCTGGAACAGGGTGAATCCGTCGGTGTGCGAGCGGTTGACGGTTGGCGTAATAGCGGGCTGCCCTGGAGCTATAGCGTGGACCCTGACGTCGCCTGGCAGCCGGAAAAATAAGCCGGGATTGACGCGCGTTTATCGCTATTCAACAAGTTTATCGCTATACAACAGCACGGTATTGGGGAGAACGTCATGAACTGCAACGTAGGCAAAATAGATAAAACGATACGCATCGTAGTCGGCATCGCGCTGATTGTGCTGGCACTTACCGATGTTATCGGCGCCTGGGGCTGGGTAGGCATCCTGCCGCTGGCGACCGGCTTTATCAGCTTCTGCCCGGCGTATCGCCTGCTGGGTCTGAATACCTGCCGCCGCCAGTCGTAGCCAGTATTCGGCCCGTGTAGCCGCCCTTGGACGGAGCTTTTCAAACACAAGCGGGAGCAATATCCATGACGCGACGCGTGACGCTTGCCATTCTAGGCGCCGGTACCGCCGGCCTGACGGCGCTGAAGGAGGCCAGGCGCTATACAGACGATGTGGTGTTGATCAACGCCGGGCCTTACGGCACTACCTGCGCGCGAGTGGGGTGTATGCCTTCCAAGGCGCTGCTGGAAGTGGCTCACGCCTATGGCCGTCGCGATTGGCTGGCCGAATGTGGCATGCAAAACGGCGAGGCGCTGACGATGGACTTGCCCGCCGTTATGGCCCACGTTCGCCGCCTGCGCGACGATTTCACCGCCGGGGCGGTAAGCACGGCCAAGGCGCTGGGCGAGCGCAGCATTCACGGCCGGCCGCGCTTTGTTTCGCCGACGACGCTTGACGTCAACGGTGAGCGCATCGAGGCCGAGGCGGTGATTATCGCCACCGGCACTCGTCCCAATCTGCCCGAGGCCTGGCGTACGTTTGGCGAGCGCGTAGTGACCTCTGACGAAGTCTTTGAGCTTACAGCACCCGGCCGCCGGGTCGGCGTGGTCGGCCTTGGCCCCATTGGCGTGGAGCTGGGTCAGGCGTTTGCCCAGCTGGGCTGCGAGGTGCACGGCTTTACCCGTGGCTCTCGCGTGGCGGGGCTTGGCGCAGAGCCGGTCAATCAAAGCCTGCTTGCCGCGCTGCGCCGGCAGATGCACGTCACCGTTGGGGCGGATGTCAAGCTGAGCGAAGGCAAGGCCGGTATTGTGGTGCAGGCCGACGGCCGCGACGTAGAGGTGGACTGGGTGCTGGCCTCGCTCGGCCGCCGGCCTAACGTCGAGGGGCTGGGGCTGGAGAGTATCGGGCTGGAAAACCATGGCGTGACGCTGGATGCGCGCGGCGTGCCCCGCTTTGATCCGGCCACCCTGCGCGTGGGCGATCTGCCGCTGTTTATCGCCGGCGACGTGGATGGGCTGCGCCCGCTGATGCACGAAGCCGCAGACGCCGGACGCATCGCTGCTCATCATGCCTTGAACCCGCAAGCCCAGCGCCTCGCGCGGCGTACGCCCATGGGGGTGGTATTTACCGAGCCGGGTGCAGGGTATGCCGGGCTCACCGCAGACTCGCTGCCGGCGAGCGGGATCGTGACCGGCCGCGCTGATTTTTCACGCCAGGGACGTGCCTTGACTGCCGGGCGCAACGCTGGCTGTTTACAGATATACGCCGAGGAACGCAGCGGCCGGCTGCTGGGCGCTGAAATGGCCGCGCCGGATGCAGAGCATCTGCTGCATCTGCTCGCCTGGTCGATCCAGCAGGAAATGACCGTGGATGACCTGCTAACAATGCCGTTTTATCACCCCACCGTAGAAGAAGGGCTGCGCACAGCGCTGCAGAGCGCACGCCGTGAACGGGGTGAACACCGCACCCGGCCTGATTTGCCGCTACGCTGCGAGCCGGCGGTGTAACGCTTCAGAAACGCCTTGTTTTAGCGCGCTTCGCTATTTTGTAGCGTGCGTCTGACCATTTTGTATACAAAAGAGGTTCTTTATGTCACGTCTTCCCCTGCTAAGCCGCGAAAAAGCCGACGATAAGTCGGCCCCTGCGCTGGCGTCGGTGCAGCAAAAGCTCGGCATGCTGCCGAATTTCTTTGCCGGCATGGCGCACCATTCCGGCACGCTGAACGCGTTTCTTGCCGCTCAGCAGGCCATGACCGCAGACAGCCGGCTCTCCGCGGCCCAGCGCGAAATGCTTGCGCTTGCCGTTGCCAATGCCAACGGCTGTGGCTATTGCGTCAGCGGGCATACCGTAAGCGCCCGGGCGGCCGGCGTGAGCGCTGAAGCGGCCATGCAGGCCCAAGCCGGTAAGGCCAAGACGGCCTACGATCAGGCGCTGCTTGATGTAGCGCTTGCGGTACTGGAAAAGCGCGGCCATCTCAGCGATGAAGCGCTCCGAGCTGCCCGCGAGGCAGGCCTTGACGACGCGACGCTGGTGGAAATCATCGGGCTGGTGAGCGTCAACAGCCTGAGCAACTGGCTGAACAACGTGATTCGTCCGGCGATCGACTTTCCCGAAGTGGCGCTGGTGTAACAGGGCAGCAGGCGCCAAGGCCAGCAAGCAGCCGCTGCCGCATGGACGGCAGCGGCTGACATCAAGCAGAGCGCACAGGCCGGCGCATGATGGTGCCCTGATCGCCTACGGCGTATACCTCGCCGCTGCGGGTGGCGAGCACGGAGCGCAGGCCCAGCTCCGTGCCGGTCGGCTCGCTTAGCCACTGGCCGTTTTCCAGGCGCAGGGCGCAGCCGTGGGTGCCTACGGCATAAGCGCCGGCGGCGGCCGATCCGGTAATCGAAAGTAAGTCGTCGCGCACGCGAATGGGCAGCAGGTTCCAGCGCTGGCCGTTGAAGTGGGCCAGGGTGCCGGAAAGCCCCACGGCGTAGATATTGTCCAGCGCATTGCCCCATACGCCGTAGAGGAAGTTTTCAGTGCCCGCGGCAAAGTCGGTCCACTCGCGGCCGTTATAGCGCAGCACCAGGCCGAAATCGCCCACGGCCAGCAGATGCTCGTCGTCCATGCCCCAGAGATGGTAAAGCGCCGAGGCGGTGCCGCTGGGCAGTCGGTTCCAGCCCAGCCCGTCAAAGTGGAGAATCAGCCCTTCATCGCCCACGGCAAAAATCGAGTCCGGGCGGGTACCCCACATGGACAGAATAGTGATATCCAGGTGCAGATCGAAGTGAAGCTGCCAGTCGCTGCCGTCGAAACGGAAAATCTGCCCGAACTGGCCGGCGGCGTAAAGCCCGCCCTCACCGGCGTCCCACACGCAGTGCAGATTGAGCTCGGTAGGCGCGGGGAGCGGCTCCCAGCGCTCGGCGCCGGCCGCCAGGCGCAGCACCGTACCCGCTTCGCCGCAGGCGTAGCAGGTGCCCTGGGGGGTCTCCCAGAGATTCCACAGCTGGCGGTCGGTAGGTGAGTCCATGGCTTCCCAGCGGGGTTTTTGCGAAGCGGCGCTTACCGCCGGCGCCAGAACGTTGATGAAGTCCGGCGCGGCGGTCATTACCGTGCCAAAATCACCCACCACCAGCGCTTCGCCGGTAGAGAGCGGCACGATGTCCATCAGATCGTGGTGGCAGTTGCTTTCCAGCTGGTACAGCCGCGGCTTTGCGGTGCGTGCTTCGGTAAGAAAATCGCGCAGATAGAACAGATAGCCGCGATCGCCGACGATCAGCACGCCGTCCTTGTACGGGCGCAGCGAGCGCAAGCGCGGCATGGGCGTGTCGACCTCGATGGCCTGAAAGCGGCCGTTGGCGTAGCGCACCAGCTCGCCGCGAAAACCGCCCTGGTCGACAAAGTAGCGCCCGCCGCCGAGCAGCAGCGTGTCGTCGTCGACCACCAGCATGGCCTGAAAGCCGGAGCTTAGCGGGCAGTCCAGCGCCTGCCAGCCGCCGTCGGGCGCGCGATAAAGCACGGTGCCTTCACCGCCGGCGGCGTAGACGCCACCGTTTGGGGTGCAGGCAACGGCGCGCAGGTTGATATAGGTGGGGCTGGTCTCTCGCTGCCAGGCGTGGCCGTCGTAGTGCAGAATCATGCCGTCATCGCCTACCGCCCAGGCGTGGCCGGAGGCGTTGCCGTCGATGGCGAACAGCGGCGTATTTTCTGCGCAGGCAATAAAGGCCTGGCTTTCGTCGTCGACAAGGCCGCCGTACTGCTGTGTCCAGCGGGTGCCGTCAAAGTGCAGAATGCAGCCCATCCAGCCGACGGCGAACAGGTGATCCCGAGAAGGTCCCCAAACGTCATGCAGCGGCAGGTTGCCGGGGGTTTCCATGGGCTTCCACAGCCGATTTTGCGCATCGGCGTGGCCGTCGAAGTGCAGCACCATGGCCTCATCGCCGACCACAAAGACTTCGCCGTCGCCGGCCCAGCCGGACCACAGCACGTCGCCGTCGCCGGCGCCGACTTCGGGCACGCGATGCCAGGCCGCGCGCTGGGGAGCGTTGGGATTGGCGCCGTCGAGCAGCTGGCGAAAGAAGCGGCGGCGGTCCGGATTGGCTGTCTGGGTCATTGATGCGTCCTGAAAAGGCGTTCGGGAGAAGGCGTTCTGGTGCAAAGGCAACATGCGTTACTGCCGCAGCAGATCGGCGAGCTGGCCGCGAAGCGCGTCCTGCTGCTCCTGTGGCAGATCGGCAAGGGCCGCGTCGAACTGATTGCTGGCCCCTTGCGCCAGCGTATCAAGCGATGCCACGGCGGCTTCGGCAAACATCGCTTTGGCATGGGCGATGCAGGCGTCGATCACCGGGGCAAATGCCTGGGCCTCGGGGCCTTGCGGGGCATCGATGACGATAGGCCGGCCGCTGTCGGAACCGCTGGCCAGTGCCGGGGACAGCGGAATCTGCGCCAGCGATTCAACGTCGTGCTCGGCCAGCGCCTCGGCCAGATGCGCCCGGGGAAAGAGGTGGAAATGGCCGCTGCAGTGCGGGCAGGTGACGCCGGACATATTCTCCACGGCACCCAGCAGGGGCATGCTGCGCTCCTGGCAGAAACGCACCGCTTTGAGGCTGTCCATCAGCGCGACTTCCTGAGGCGTGGTGGCCAGCAGGGCGGCAACGTCCTGGCCTTCCAGCATATCGGCCAGGGTAATCAGCTCGTTGCCGGTACCCGGGGGCATGTCGATGACGAGAAAGTCCAGCGGCCCCCAGTCGAACGAGCCGATCAGGTGGTGCATGAAGTCGTGCTTGTAGGCATCGCGCCAGACGATCGGGGTGTCGTCGGTTTCCATCATGAACGCCAGCGAGCCAATCCTGACCGGATGCTCAACGCCCTCGGCGGTAAACGCCTGGGTGGAAAGCCCTTCCTTGTTCAGGCGGATACGCTCGCCGGCAAAGCCGAAAAAGCGGCTTTGATTGGGGCCGTGGATGTCGGCATCGGCCACGCCCACGCGGTACCCTCGGGCAGCCAGCCCGGCGGCGACGTTGGCCGATACCGTGCTCTTGCCCACGCCGCCCTTGTTGGCCATGACCAGCAGGATCTGGCCGACCTGGCTTAGCCGGGACTCGATCAGGCGCTTTTCATGCTGCGGCTTGTCAAGGCTGCAGGTGCTCTCGTGGGGGCAAAACTGGCAGGAGTGGCCGCGGCCGCAGTCAGCCGGCGCCAATGCCAGGGGGTCACGCTCATCGGGCGAGAAATGGGAAACCGACATCGTCGTTACCTCGTTAACCTTCTGTGGATGTCTCGGTGCCGGCACCGGTATCCAGCATGATCCACGTATGGGTTACACGCTTGTTACCGTCGCGCTCATTGTCGCTGCCTTGCCACAGGGCGAAGCCCATGGGCACCGTATCGCGACGCAAATCTGCGCTGTATTCGCTGTTTTGCGTATCCAGCGGCCGCGACATTACCACATGCCACTCGTTATTGGCGCTGTTCTCTTCGGTGATATAGGCGCTGGCCCCTTCCACGTTCTGGTCGGGCAGGGTGGTTGTACTGCCGTAGCCGCCTGCGGCCAGGTTGTCAACCCGTTTTTCGTGATCGGCGCGCCAGTACCAGATATTGACGGGATTGTCCGGCCCGGAGCCCATCATATAGGAGGTATCCGCACCGTTGAGGGCGTACTGCACCGCTACGCCGTCGCGGAAGTCATCCACTGTTGTGCTGCCGTTGCGGGTTGCGTCCTTCCAGCGCAGACGCAGATAAAAACGCTCGTCGGTGCGTGCTACCTGAAAGTATAGCGTCTTGCCGGCTTCTATTTCCTCGGTAAAGCGCAGCTTGACCGACCGGTGTACCGGCGGCGCGGGAAACAGGGTGGTGCGGTAGGTGGGCAGGCGATCCCAGATCAGATCGTCAGGATCGTCTTGGGTACGCAGATAGATGTTGCCCGGCACCGTCGAGACCTTGACGCTATCGCCAGGCTGGACGGCTGTGACGTTGGGGTCGTACACGTTGCTGTCGGCAATGGCTTGGGTACCGGCGAAGGCCAGCGCTGCCGTGCCGAATAGCAGATGACGCAGTTTCATGGCATGTTTCCTCAACAGTGTAGGGGCGCGGACGGTATCCGGGCACGCCGTGATTCGAGCAGTGGGGCAGTCAGTCCCACATGGCCTGGTTGGGCGATGCCGCAGCTCGGCTGCCCGGTTCGGGGCAGGGCCCGACCTGGGTTTCAAGCCGTGCGCGCTCGCGCTCGGCCCATTCGGGCAGCACGGCAATCAAATGCGCCAGGGTGGCGTCCAGCCCGTAATTGCCGGCGCTGGCGTGGCGCTCCTTGACCGCATGCAGCATCGGGGCCAGATAGCGGGCGATGAAGTCACGCCGGGCGCGGCGGTAGGGTGCAGCGTCGCCCTGGCGATTGAGCGCCTGGGTTTCCAGATGGCAAAGCAGCGCACAGAATTCCAACATGCTGACCAGGTGATCGGGCTCGTCGAGATGGCCCTCGTCGCCCTGGGCGGCCTGCAGGCCGAAGTGGCGATAAAAGGCCTGGACGTTGAGCATATAGCCGCCGGGGGTTTCCCCGGCGAGCAGCGCGTCGTAGGCACTTCCCAGCAGTGCTACGCGTGGCTTGCCGCGACGGCCGTGCACGAAAGTGGCCATATACCCGACTTCCATGTCGTCCAGGCTGGCGCTGGGGGGCAGCGCCGGCCAGGCGTCGCCGGTCAGCGTGTGCCAGGCCGACGACAGAGCGGCGTGCAGGCGGCCGTCTTCCAGCGCCTGCTGGGTTTCGGCCAGCGGATAGCCGAAAAGCGCCGCCGCCAGGCGATACAGCGACGCTTCGGCGGCCAGCCGTGCCGTCTGTTCAGAGACGGCAGATGCGGCGGTGGGCTGGGTCATGGCGCCTCTCCTAGCTGAGCTTGAACATCTCGGCGTGCTTGTAGCCGATCAGGGTATCCATCAGCTCGCTCTCGCGACCCTCGGCCTTGGCCTGGCGCTCGGCCTGCAGGGTGTCGAGCACCTCGCCGACGCGGGGCCCGAACAGGCTCTCCAGGTACTCGAGCGGGATGCGCGGCTCGTCCAGCTCCCGACCGTCGGAGGCGTACTTGGAGGGCGACAGCGGCGGCACGTAGAAGACGTTGGGCTGGGTACCCCACTCGGGGTGCAGCGGCAGCGCCACCTTGTATTTCTCCACCAGCTGGTGAATCGGACCCTCCTCGTCGTCGCGGTAGCCGATCCAGCGGATGCGGCCGACGCACTGCTGGGCGCAGGCGGTGGCCAGCCCCTTCTCGATGCGCGGGTAGCAGAAGATGCACTTCTCCGACTTGGAGATCTGCTCGTTGAAGTAGACCTTCTTGTAGGGGCAGGCGTTGACGCAGTAGCGATAGCCCCGGCAGCGCTCCTGGTCCACCAGCACGATGCCGTCTTCCTGGCGCTTGTAGATGGCGTTGCGCGTGCAGGCCGCCAGGCAGCCGGGGTTGGCGCAGTGGTTGCAGAGCCTGGGCAGGTAGAAGTAGAAGCTGTTGGGGTAGTCGCCCTCGCCCCGGTCCTCGTCCCAGTTGGCGCCCCAGGTGGGCTTCACGTGGGGGCGCAGCCACGGGTCGGTGCCGGTCATCAGCGCCTCCTCGTAGTTGTACTCCCACGGGATGCCGTAGTCCTCCTGGCTGGGCTGGCGGCCCAGGCGTAGCGCACCGTCATCGTCGAAACCGCCGCCCATGTTCTGGTAGTCGCGGGGGTACCCAAGCCCTGGCTGGGTTTCCACGTTGTTCCAGTACATGAACTCGCGGCCGTTACGGTTGGTCCACATCAGCTTGCACGCGGCGGTACAGGTCTGACAGCCGATGCACTTGTTCAAATCCAGCACCATGCTGAGTTGGCGTTTGACAGCCATGACAATCTCCTCTTAAACGGCGCGCGGCTCGGCAATGTCTTCGGCTTTGGCAAGCTCGATGTCGTAGCTGCTCTCGTGGATCACCTGGTTGGCGTTCCACTTGGCGTAGATGAACTGCAGGTGGCCCCAGCCCCCGACTAGCTCCAGCGGCTGCAGCAGGGTGGCGTGGGAGTTGTTCATCGGCTTGCGATGGATGTACTGATGCGGCTCCCAGCCGTGCTCCATCATGATCGAGTCGGCCGGAATGCTCGGGTAGAACTTGGCCTGGGCGAAGAACTCGCCGTTGGCGTTGAACAGCTTGACCCGATCGCCGTCCTGGATGCCGCGCTCCGCCGCCAGCTGCGGGTTGATGTAGATGTTGGGCTCGCCGCGCTGTAGCCGCAGCAGGTACTTGTTGCTGCGCCAGTTGGAGTGGATCCCCCAGCGCGCGTGGGGCGAGTAGAAGTGCAGCGGGTACTTCGAGGCCTCGGGGCCGGCGTAGAGCCGCGCCGTGGGCACCGTGGACTTCAGCTTCACGAAGCGCGGATGGTCGCAGTAGAAGGTGATGCGCCCGGTGAGGGTCTCGTAGGGCTGCTTGCCATCGGTCTGCGCGGTGAAGGGGTTGTAGGGCTGGTCCTTCTCCAGCGGCTGGTTGAGGCCGGCCTGCTCGTTCATCACGATGAAGCCGCGCTCGCTGGCCTCCTCCACGCTCACGCCGCCGAACTCCGGCGAGTTCTCGACGATGTAGCGGAAGACGTCGAGGTCGGTGTTGAGCTCACCGTTGCGGGTGAAGTCGTCGTGGATGGTGTGCAGGTCGCGGGTGACCTCGCCGTCCTGGATCGGGCCGATGCCCCGGGCGATGGCGCGCTCCTGAATCTTCTTGGTCAACAGCGCCATGATGTCCCAGTCGGGCTTGCACTCGCCCACCGGCGGCACCGACTGGGTGAAGACGTTGCAGAAGCGGTGGTAGCCCTGGGTGCGCAGGTCCCAGGCCTCGTAGTGGCTGGCCGCCGGCAGCACGTAGTCGGCCCACTCGGCGGTGGAGTCCATGCGCACGTTGATGTTGACGTAGAGCTCGCTGGCCTGGCGCAGGTGCTCCTCGCGGTAGGTCTCGGCGATCTTGTTGCGGCGGAAGGTGTTGTCGGCGATCGAGATCATGCCCTTGATCTCGCCGTAGTAGGGCATCCAGCCCTCGTCGATGGACTCCTGCATCATGGCTTCCATCTCGTCGACGTCGAAGCCGGTGCGCTCCTTGAGCTTCTCGTTGTCGAAGTGGCGGCGGATGCCGTCCATCATGCCGCCGCGCAGCACCTCGCCGAGGCCGCCCGGCTCGTAGCGGGCCGACTTCTTGCCGTCGAAGGTGGCAAGCTCGGTCCACTTCGGGTGGTTCCACACCACCCAGGAGGTGTCCAGCCCGCCGGTGCGGCCGCCGTGGCCGGTCAGCGCCAGCGCCAGGGCGTAGCCCCAGCCGATGTAGAGGCAGTTGGAGTAGCTCGAGGTGATGTAGCCGAGCATCACGATCGCCTTGCGGGCGGCGGCCAGGTGCCGCGCCTCCTGGCGCACCACGTCCGGATGGATGTTGGTGTACTCGAAGGTGCTCTCGGGGGTGTACTTGGCCGCTTCCTGCTTGACCTGCTCGAAGACCGTGGTGACGTTGATGCCCTCGACCTCGAACTCGCCCTCCAGCGCCGGGTCGACGTCGCCGAGCCTGAGGGTCTTGTCGTCGTCGCCCATCGAGCCCTTGGCGCGCACCGCCTCGCCGCGATTCAGGTCCCAGTGGTAGAAGACCTCGTCGGAGCCGCCCTCGACCAGATCCGCCTCGCGCAGCAGCTTGCCGTTGTCCTGGCGGACCAGCATCGGCAGGTCGGTCTGCTCCTTCATGAAGGCGGGCTTGAAGAGGCGCTCCTCGATGATCACGTTGACGAAGGACATCGCCAGGAACGGATCGGAGCCCTGCTTGATGGGCATCCACAGGTCGGTATGGATGGCGCTGGGGTTGTAGTCCGGCGCGGTGCTGGTGATGCGCGCGCCGTTGTACTTGGCCTCCCAGATGTAGTGGGCGTCGGGGATCCGGGTGGCGTTGGGGTTGATCATGCCGAGCAGGATGTAGTCGGCGTCGAACCAGGCGTCGGAGGTGAAGCTCTCCAGAGGGTTGCCGTAGGCGAGGTGGGCGCCGGTGCTCAGGTCGCCCACCACGGTGAAGCCGTCGAGCTGGATGCCGCCCACCAGCGAGGCGAAGCGGTTCGGGGCCGACTGGCGCACCATGGTCTGGTTGCCCGAACCCTGGTGGGTCTTGAGCTTGCCGGGGCCGTACTTCTCGAAGATGTCGATGATCTTGTCGGCGACCTCCTCGGTGGCCTGGTCCCAGGAGATGCGCTGCCACTTGCCCTCGCCGCGCTCGCCGGCGCGCTTGAGCGGGTGGCGCAGGCGGTCGGCCTCGTACATCGCGGTGGAGTGGATCGCGCCTTTCTGGCAGCCCCGGGGGTTGGCGTCGGGCACGTTCGGGTTGACCTGGGGGTATTTGGCGATCTGCTCTTCGCGAATGACGATGCCGTCTTTGACGTAGACGTTCCACGCGCAGTTGCCCATGCAGTTGATGCAGTGGGCGGCGTGGCCTACGCTGTCCCATGTCCACTCGTTGCGGTACAGGTCTTCCCAGCTGCGATAGGGATACTCGCTTGCCAGGGTGTCCCCGATGGGTTCCAGTCGGTTAAGCGCCCAGACGTTGCCGCTGAGCATAGCTCCGGTACCGGTTACCCCCAGGCCTTTCAGGAAATCGCGACGCTTCAACTTCCACATGCCCATGGTTGTCTCCTCACTCTAGTGTTACGGCCGGGGGCCGGACTACCGTCTCGTATCGGCGGCTATCCGAGCGTATGGCCACGTTTGCAATCAGGGTATTTTTATAGCGAATGCGGCTATACTACCATCGCAAAGGCCTTATATCGTATAGGGATATAGCCTTTTCTTACCGGTGTTTGACATACGTCAAGCTCACTGGAAACCATGGCGTCCGGCGGCTTGCCGTGCCCGGGTAAGCTTTGTTTAATAGGCGCGACGTTAATAGGCGCGACAGAAACACCCGACGACGATGTTGTGATACAGCGCTTTGCTCAGCAGGGCACCTAACAGCTATTGCTCAAGAGAGGCATGATATGAAATACGTTCAGCAGACAGCGCTAGCGGTTGCCATGATGGCAAGCACGCTGACTTTTTCCAGCGTTGCGCTGGCAGACGGCGATGCCGAAGCCGGCAAGGGGAAAATCAGCGCCTGTGCCGCTTGCCACGGCATGAACGGCATAGCGTCTGCGGATATCTATCCGAACCTGGCCGGCCAGTCGGCGACGTATCTGGAAAGCGCGCTGAAAGCGTACCGTGCCGGCGACCGCAAAGGCGGCATGTCCGCCATGATGTCGCCTCAGGCGGCGGCCCTGTCGGACGAGGATATTGCGGATATCGCCGCGTACTACAGCCAGCAAACGCCGGAGTTCGACGGCGAGGGCTGATAAACAGCGCCAGAACCGCCTGCACGAAACGATACGGCCGCGCGACGCTTTTGCTAACCAACAAGCGTCGCGCGGCCGTTTTGTTTGATGCAAATCAAACATTTCTTATGTGTCGCAAAAAACGATTTCAACCCCCGCCTCTCCCGCCGATAGTATGCATCGATCCTTTTTCACATAGTGCTTACGTCTAACGCTACGCCGGGAGATATTTTCCATGATGCATCTGCTGCACCGTATTTCCATGGGCAGGAAATTCCTGCTGACTTTGCTGCTGCCCTTGCTGGCGCTTGCCTGGTTTGCCGGCAGCGGCATTGTGGAGCGCCAGCGCCTGGTAACCAATCTGGATTCGCTGCAATCGATGGCGGTGCTTGCCCGACATGCAGGGAATCTGGTCCATCAGCTGCAGCGCGAGCGAGGCAGGTCCGCGGCGTTTATGGGCCGGGGCGATGACGCCGCAGCCAGCCGGCTGCGCGATCAGTATACCGCCAGCGACCGCGCTTTATCGGCCTACCTTGAAGAGCAAAACGCGATGCGTTCGGCAGCGCTGGACGACGCGCTTGTCCGCAGGATGCGCACCATCGAACAGCAGCTGTCGGCGCTGGACGATCTGCGTACCAACGTCCAGAACCAGAATATCGACGTTGCAGACGCGGTAGATCGCTATACCCGTACCAACGGCACCTTGCTGACGCTGGTGAGCCGGCTGACGCACATGAGCATGAATGCCGATATTGCGCGCCAGCTCGGGGCCTATGTCCTGCTGCTCAAGGCCAAGGAGCTGGCCGGTGTTGAGCGCGCCTTGCTGGCCAATGTCTTTAGCGCCGATCAAATGCGCCCATCCGTATACCAGCGCCTGCTGGCCATGCAGGGGCAGGAAACCGCGTACTGGGAGAGCTTTCGTGTGGTGGCCGACAGCAGCGCTCGCCAGCGTCTGGACGACTTTCTCAGCGGTGAAGAGGTCAAAAAAGCAACGCAGCTGCGCGAGGTAGCGCTGACGCAGGGCGTTGCCGGCGGCTACGGCATTGATCCTGTGCGCTGGTTTGATCAGCAAACAAGCAAGATTGACAGGCTCAAGGTGTTGGAAGATCGCTTGGCAAGCAGCGTGATGGCGAAGGCCAACCGGCTGAAAGAAAAGGCGCGCCAGGATCTGATCGGCTATCTGGTGGTGGCCGTAGCGGCCGCGTCCTTTGCCGTTTTGACCATGACGTTCATTGTGCAAAGCATTGTGCGGGCGCTGCATTCGGCGTTGCAGGACATCAACCAGCGAGGCGGTGATCTGACTCGCCGCGTTGCCGTGCCGGGCAGTGACGAGCTATCGCAGCTGTACGCGGCCTTTAACTCGGCCTCCGCCGAAACCGAAGCGCTGGTAGGCCGCGTGCAGCGCAGCGCTCAGTCGGTAGAGCAGGCCAGCGGTGAAATTGCCAAGGGCAATCAAAACCTGGCACAGCGGACCGAGGAGCAGTCTGCCTCGCTGGTTGAAACCGCCTCAAGCATGGAGCAGATTGCGGCAACCGTGCGGCATACGGCGGATAATACGCGCCAGGTTGAATCCATGACCGGCAAGATGGTCAGCGAAGCCGATGACGCCAGCCGGGTGGCCGAGCGCGCCAGCCAAGCCATGGAAGAGATTCATACCGCCAACCAGGAAGTCACCAGCATTGTTAAAGCCATCGACAGCATCGCCTTTCAAACCAATTTGCTGGCGCTTAACGCCTCGGTTGAAGCGGCGCGCGCCGGTGAGCACGGGCGTGGCTTTGCCGTGGTTGCCGCTGAAGTGCGCAAGCTGGCCAGCCGCAGCGCCGAAGAGGCCGAGCAGATCCGTCAGCTGGTAGCCAATAACGTAGCGCGCATCAGCGAAGGGCAGGCGCTGGTCAACAATACCAGTGCGACGCTGGACAGCATTACCCACGAGATTCGGCAGGCCGCCGAGCTGATTCGTGACGTCTCGGCTGCCACCGGGGAACAGTCAGCCGGTATCGAACAGATCAACAAAGCGGTCGCCGAGCTGGAGGAGGTAACCCAGCAAAACGCCGCGCTGGTGGAACAGGTGGCGGCTGCGAGCCGTTCGCTGGATGAACAAGCCGGGGAAATGGCACAGATGATCAGCCATTATACGGTGAGTGACGCCGCAGAGACGCAGCGCCTGCCGGGCCAGCCATCGGCATCGTAGCCCGGCGATCGATTGTGTCTTGGCTATCGCGTATTGCCGTCGGGGCTTAAAAGCGATTCACCGGCACCTTTAAGTACACCTGGCCATTGTCTTCCGCCGGCGGTAGCTCGCCGGCGCGCATGTTCACCTGCACCGAGGGCAGAAGCAGCCGGGGCATGCCTAGCGTTGCATCGCGCTCGGTGCGCATCTTCACGAACTCGGCTTCGCTGACGCCTTCGTGCACGTGGACGTTATGGGCGCGCTGCTCGGCGACGCTGGTCCGGTGCTGATAGGTATCGCGGCCGGGAGCCTTGTAGTCGTGACACAGAAATAGTCGGGTGTCGTCCGGCAGTGCCAGCACCTTTTGGATGGAACGATAAAGGGCGCCGGCATCGCCGCCGGGAAAGTCACAGCGGGCGGTGCCGTAGTCGGGCATGAACAGCGTGTCGCCGACGAAAGCAGCATCGCCGATTACGTAGGTCAAGCACGCCGGCGTATGGCCGGGGGTGTGCAGCACGCGGCCGGTTAATCCGCCGATGGCAAAAGTGTCGTCCTCTTGAAACAGACGGTCGAACTGGCTGCCGTCCCGGGCAAATTCGGTGCCGGCGTTGAACGCCTTGCCAAATACCTCCTGCACCACGGTGATGTTGGCGCCGATGCCGGTGCGCCCGCCGAGCTGCTCGTGGAGGTAGGGGGCCGCAGAGAGGTGATCGGCGTGGACGTGGGTTTCGAGTATCCATTCCACGCGTAGCGCCTTGCGATGAACGAAGTCGATGATCGCATCGGCCGAGCGTACGTCAGTGCGTCCGGCGGCGTAGTCGAAGTCGAGCACCGAGTCGATGATGGCGCAGCTGCTGCCCGCCGGGTCCTGCACAACGTAGCTGAAGGTACGGGTGGGCGTGTCAAAAAACGCCGTTACGACGGGTGTCGAAGCGTTGTTATCGGGCATGGGAGAAAACCTATGTTTGCACGTTGGAAGAGGCATCCGTGTCAGCACAGAACTGCTCATACAGCGTTGCAATGACCGCCATGGCCTTGTCGTCGGCGATGCGGTAGTAAATCTGCTTGCCCGCCCGGCGGGTGGCGACCAGCGCTTCATGCCGCAGCACGGCAAGCTGCTGGGAAAGTGTGGGCTGCTCGATGCCCAGTTCGCGCTCCAGCTCGCCTACGTTCATTTCGCCTTGGGAGAGCTGGCACAGCAGCATCAAACGATCGATATTGGCCAGTGTCTTGAGCAGCTTGCGGGCCTCACCGGCTTGCTCGCGCAGGCGGGATAGCTCAATTTGAGTGGCGTCTTGCATGGCAGTTGGGGGTCTCGTGGCGATGGATTAGGATATATCCTATCATATTATATTTTCATTGAAATTATTTGGCATTCTGACCGGCGTGCCGGCCGCTGTGATGCCTCCAACGGTGCCGAGCGCCGGCAGCGCGCTGTTTTGCCGATAGCAATGTATAGCGTCACCGTCGTTTGTGGCCGGTTATCATGGAGCGAATCAGGTTTTCGCGATGATGAAGGCTTTCATAGATCGCGGCGGCTACGTGCAGGCCGATGGCCACAAGCGTGACGTTCACCGATGTTTCATGTATTTGCTCAATTGTCCTGCTGCCCCATCCCCAGTCGGTGGTCAGCAGCCAGCCGCTGATGCCGATGGCACCGGTGGCCGCAAGCAGAAAAAGGATCATGATTGCCGCTGCCGGGTTATGGCCCAGGTAGCGCGGCTCCCGGCCCTTTACGGCGCGGCGCATATAGTCAAGCAGCCGCCGGGGGCCTGGCACGAAATCGCTAAAGCGTGCATGACGCGTGCCGATAACGCCCCAGATCAAGCGAAACGCGATCAGCCCCAGGGCGGTGTAGCCGGCCCATTGATGCACACTGCGGCTGCTGTCCACGGTGACATAGGCAACGGCGAACGCGGCTACCAGCCCCCAATGAAACAGGCGCACTGCGGGATCCCAGACCCTCACCCGGTCACGCTGGCCCTGGGGGCTTGCTTGTCGATTTGTCGTCATTGCACGGCTCCTTCACGACGCTTTCGTGGCTCTGATGGCGTCAGTAGCAGACGGGTTGGCCTGGCATGTATGTGCACGGTGCGCTCCTTTTTTTGCCTGACGGTGGCGTATGCCGTATCGGCACGGTGCCATCGCAACATTCCGGCCTTACGACAGGCTTAACGGCGGAGCAGTTACGACAATCAGCTGCAGGCGTGCTTCAAAGCCGTCAGACCGGCCGGATGCCGGTGATATCAGCGTAAGCCGGGCGCCTGCGCCATCGGCAATGGCCTGGGCGATGGCAAGCCCCAGCCCGGAGCCGCGGGTGCGCGTTTCGCCGCGCTGAAAGCGCTCTGTCAGCCGTGAAAGCCGAGCGTTGGGTACCACAGGCCCGGTATTGACTACGCGCAGCGTACCGGCGTCGGTCAGTGAAACGTTGACAGGGGAGCCGGGGTGCCCGTGTTTGACGGCGTTTTCCATCAGGTTGCGCAGCACAATGGCCAGGGCATCCGGTTCGATGGATGCGGTGACCGGCCCATTGTCGGGCAGCGAAAGCACAATGGGAGAGGCAGAGGTGCGCTGAAAATCGTCCACGAGATGGGCGATGAGTGGCACGACATCTTGCGGTGTCTGGGTAAGAAAACTGCCGCTTTCGGCCCGGGCCAGCTGCATGAGTTTCTGCGAAAGCCGGGACAGGTCCTGCAAGGACGCCTCGATATGCTTTGCCCGCTGCTGTACCGGCCCGTCGGGCACTTCGCGACGCAGGCGCTGTAGCTGGGCCAGGCTTGAGGCCAGCGGGGTGCGCAGCTCATGGGCGCTGTTGGCGGTAAAGCTGCGTTCGGCTTCCAGGGTGCAGCGCAAACGTTCCAGAAGGTGGTCCACAGCGCTGGCAACCGGCAGGAGTTCGGCCGGTAGGTCCTGGCCTGCCACCCGGGAAAGATCGCCTGCGCCGCGCGATTCCAGCGTATCGCGGTACGCTCGAACGCCTTGCAACGTATGGCGTACCAGCCACCAGGTGCCGATCAGAATCAGCGGAATCAGCCCGGCCAGCGGCAAAAGCAGCAGGCCGGTGGTTTGCCACTTCGCTTGACGCCGTGAAGACAGCGGCTCGGCGACTTCGATAAAAAACGTATCGCTCACCGCGGAAATTCCGTACACCCGATGGGTGGCGGTGCTGCGCAGCCCGGTTTGGGGCGTGTCGGGAAAAACGGAAAGGTCGATGTCGTGGGAAACCAGCAGCGGCTTGCCGTCTACGCCGCGCACCAGGTAGGTAATGTATTCCTCGTGGGCGCTGAACGAGGCCACCTGCTGTAGCAGGTCCGCTTCGTCGCGGTTGATGATTTCGACAACTGCCAGAGAAAGCATGCGCTGCGCGGTTTCTTTCAAAGCGCTGTCCAGCGTCTTGTCAAGGGCATGGCCGACGATGAGCGTGGTCGCTGCGGTGGCCGCCAGCCAGAGCAGTGAAACGCCGAGGGTCAGCCCCAGGCTGAGGCGGCGCTGTAGGCTGGGCGCGCGCTTCATGCCTGCCCCAGCCGATAGCCCATACCGCGCACGGTATCAATGACGCTGTGCCCGAGCTTTTTGCGTAGGCGGCTTATATGCACTTCGATGGCGTTGCTTTCTATTTCGGCCCCGAAGGCATACAGCCGGTCTTCCAGCTGCGAGCGCGACAGCAGGGCGTGCGGGCGCTGCAACAGGGCTTCCAGCAGTGCCCACTCCCGCGCCGTTAACGCCACGGGCTGGCCGGCACGCATCAGCGTGTGATTGGCCAGATCGATCTCCAGCGCGCCCAGATGAATCAGCGGGTTGGGGTTGCCGGTATAGCGTCGCGCGACGGCGGCTACCCGGGCTGACAGTTCCGACAGGTCAAACGGCTTGACCAGGTAGTCATCGGCCCCGGCATTCAACCCGTCGATGCGATCGGATAGCTGATCCCGCGCTGTTAGAATGATTACCGGCGTGGTGTCACCGCCCTGGCGCCGGCGTTTGAGCAAATCAAGCCCTTGGCCATCGGGTAGCATCAGGTCCAGCAGGATGAGGTCGTATACCGTGGTGGCAAGGCTGGCCGCGGCATGATCCAGGCAGTGCACCCAGTCTACCGCGTGGCCGTCTTCGCTGATCTGATCGCGCACGGCCTCACCGAGCAGCGCGGCATCTTCTACCAGCAGCAGGCGCATCGTTGTCATCTCCCTGAGCGTTATCACAAGCGCGACCCGGTTCGGGCCGCGCATCACAGGCTAGCAGGGCATTCTGACGGCAAGCTGAAGGCCGCGGCGATGTGCTATGGTCGTCGGCGCTACAGCGAATGATCGCTGCCGGCATGTCCTCGGGTGTCTTAAGCTGGCGGTCAGAATAAAGCGTCAAGATCGTGCTGTAACGGTTCATTTACTCCTTGGAAGATCACCATGAAAAAACCTTTGATGATGGCCGCTGCCCTGGCGGCGACGTTTACCGCGGCGAGTAGCTATGCAGACGATGACTGCCACGACCCGGTAGCAGACTGGCAGCCGCGCGATACGCTACGCCAGGCACTGGCAGCCAACGGCTGGGAAGTGCGCCGCATCAGCGTGGATGACGGTTGCTACGAAGCGAAAGGGCTCGACGAGCACGGCAACCGTATTGAAGCCAAGTATGCGCCGGCTTCGCTACGCCTGCACAAGCTGGAGATTGCCTTTTCGCATAGCGCGGTGATGCCCGACGACCTTGAGCGCTATCGCATCAAGGATACGCCGAAACGGCAATAGCGCTATGCCGGGCAGCGGCCTTTTCTGCGTGGCTACTTCAGCACGTAGCAGGGCGTGTAGGGCTGGCCGTCGAGCTTCATGCGGCCCTGGGCGACAAAAGAGGTAAGCAGGGCGTCGAGCTTTTCCATCAGCTCCGGCTCGGCGGAGAGCTCAAAGGGGCCGTGGGCGGCAATGGCGTGGATGCCGTCTTCCTTGACGTTGCCCGCGACGATGCCGGAAAACGCCTGGCGCAGGTTGGCGGCAAGCTCATGGGTGGGCTGCTGGCGATGCAGCGCGAGATTTTTCATGGCGGCGTGGCTTGGCTCGAACGGGGCTTGAAAGTTGCGCGCCACGGTCAGCCGCCAGTTGTAATAGAAAGCGTCCTGATGGGTGCGGCGAAACTCGGTGATATCGTCGATGCCCTGGCGCATCTGGCGGGCGACATCGGCCGGATCGCCGGTGATAATGCGGTAATAGCGGCGCACGTTCTCGCCCAGGGTATACACCAAAAACGTATCGATAGTGTTGAAGTAGTCCGCCGCGCTTGCCGGACCGGTGAAAATCAGCGGATAGGGCATATCCGCGTTGTCCGGGTGGAGCAAAATACCCAGCAGGTAGAGAATTTCTTCCGCCGTACCGACCCCGCCGGGAAACACGATAATGCCGTGGCCCAGGCGCACAAAGGCTTCCAGGCGCTTTTCAATATCCGGCATGACCACCAGCTCGTTCACGATGGGGTTGGGCGCCTCGGCGGCGATAATGCCGGGCTCGGAGATGCCCAGATAGCGGCTGTCGCCGCGGCGCTGCTTGGCGTGGGCGAGGTTGGCCCCTTTCATCGGGCCTTTCATGGCGCCGGGGCCGCAGCCGGTGCAGATGTCCAGATCGCGCAGGCCCAGCTGATAGCCAACGTCTTTGGTGTAGTCGTACTCTTCCCGGGAAATGGAATGCCCGCCCCAGCACACCACCAGGCTGGGATCGCGATTGGGCTTGAAGGCGCCGGCCTTGCGCAGAATGTGAAACACCGCGTTGGTGGTCCCTTCGGCAGTGGAGAGATCAAAGCGGTTGTGCTGCTGGATTTCGTTATAAACGTAGACGATATCGCGGATTACCGCAGAGAGGTGTTCACGAATGCCGCGGATCATGCAGCCGTCGACGAAAGCTTCGGCCGGTGCGTGGGTAAGTTTTAAGCGAATACCGCGATCCTGCTGCAGCACTTGGATGTCAAAGTCCTGGTACGCCTCAAGCAGGGCAAGGCTATCGTCGGTCGGCATGCCGCTGTTGAGCACGGCCAGCGCGCAGCGGCGCAGCAGATCGTGCAGCCCGGTTTTTGAGGTGCGCTTGAGCCGGTTGACTTCGTGCTGGGACAGCACTTCAAGGCTGCCTTCCGGGGAAATGACGGTGGAAATCGTCGGGCGTTGGCGGGAGGGGTGGCGCATCGTGAGGCTGTCCGTGCTGACGTGAATGTGGCCGCTCATACTAGCATGCCGCCCGGGGCGGTACAGCGTGCCACGGGGCCGGCGCGCCGGGAGCTATGTTAAAATGGCGTTCATTTGGGCAAAAAAGCCGGACGATCATGTTTAACGCGCACTATTTCCGTACTTTTATCATGCTGGTGGAAACGGGGAGCTTCACGCGAACAGCGCAGCGGTTGGAAATGACCCAGCCAGGCGTCAGCCAGCATATCCGCAAGCTGGAAGCCTATCTTGAAAAACCGCTGCTGGAACGCCACGGCCGGCGCTTTATTCTCACCGAGCAGGGGCGACGCACCTACGACTATGCGCTCAAGCTGTTTGCCGAGCACGAGCAGTTTCGCCACGGCCTGGACGACGACTCGCTGGACAGCGGCGAGTGCCGCATTGCCTCGCCCGGCAGCGTCGGTCTTATGCTCTATCCGTATGTTCTCGGCCAGCAGCAGATGCACCCCAACCTCACGGTAAGCTATAGCTTTGCCTTCAACCACGAGATTGTCAGCGACCTGATCAGCGGCCGCTATGACGTGGGTATTGTCACCGAAGTGGTCAAAAGCCCGGAGCTTGACTGCGCGCTGTGGCACCGCGAACCGCTGTGCCTGGTGGTGCCGGCAGATTTCGCCGGCAGCACGCTTTCGGATTTGATGGGCATCGGTTTTATCAACTATTACGACGGCATCAATCAGGCAACGGCGCTGCTGCGCGACAACTATCCCGGCGTGTTTCGCTCGATGACGCACTTTCGCCATCAAGGCTTTACCAACGAAGTGAGCATGGTGCTGGACGCAGTGGCCCGGGGACTGGGATTTACCGTTGTTTCACGGCTGGTGCTGGAAACCTCGCCCTGGCAGCGCCAGGTCAAGGAGCTGAGCCTTGAGCACTCGGTCGATGAGCTTTTGTATCTTGTACATCGTCGCGATGCGGCGCTGCCTCGGCGCTATACCAAGCTGCTGGAAGGCTTCAGAGAACAAAGGCGGGGGTAGCGGTGGCGCAGAGCGTGAGACGCAATAAAAAACGCCCCGTCGGCTGCGGCCGACGGGGCGTTTCGGTGCGCTACAAGCGCGATTAGTCGCGGTATATCAGTCGCGGTATATCAGTCGCGGTATATCAGTCGCGGTATTCGTCAATGCTGGGGCAAGAGCAGATCAGCTGGCGATCGCCCAGCACGTTGTCCACGCGGTTGACCGTAGGCCAGTATTTGGCCGCTTTTACCGCCTCGGTGGGGAAGGCGCCCAGCGCCCGGGAATAAGGATGAGCCCAGTCGGCATCGGCAAGATCCGCCATGGTGTGCGGGGCGTTGACCAGCGGATTGTTGTCCACAGGCCATTCACCGCGCTCTACGCGGGCGATTTCTTCGCGGATGGCGATCATCGCCTCGCAGAAGCGATCAAGCTCATAGCGCGATTCGGACTCGGTAGGCTCGATCATCAGCGTGCCGGGTACCGGAAACGACATGGTCGGCGCGTGAAAGCCGTAGTCCATCAGGCGCTTGGCGATGTCTTCCTCGCTGATGCCGGAAGCGCTTTTCAGCGGGCGCACATCAATGATGCATTCGTGGGCGACGGTGCCGTTCTCACCGCGATACAGAATCGGGAAGTGCTCTTCCAGCCGCTTGGCGACATAGTTGGCGTTGAGAATGGCAAGCTCGGTGGCTTCACGCAGTCCGCGCGCGCCCATCATTTTAATATAGGCCCAGGAGATCGGCAGAATCGAAGCGCTGCCGAACGCCGCGGCGGCCACAGCGGTGCTTGCCGGGTCCACGCCGTCGATGGGGGTGACGCTGTGGTTGGCAACGAAGGGTGCGAGATGCGCCTTGACGCCGATGGGCCCCATGCCCGGACCGCCGCCGCCGTGGGGAATGCAGAACGTCTTGTGCAGGTTCAGGTGCGAGACGTCGCCGCCGAAGTCGCCGGGGCGCGAAAGGCCCACCTGGGCGTTCATGTTGGCGCCGTCGACGTAGACCTGCCCCCCGTTGCGGTGCACAACGTCACATACTGCGCGGACGTGGGTTTCAAAGACGCCGTGGGTAGACGGATAGGTCAGCATGACCGCTGAGAGCCGGTCGCTGTGCTGTTCGGCCTTGGCGGTAAGATCGGCGAGATCAACGTTACCCTCGGCGTCGCACTCGGTGACCACCACCTGCATGCCGACCATGGCCGCCGAGGCGGGGTTGGTGCCGTGGGCGGAGCTGGGGATCAGGCAGACGTCACGATGCGCCTGGCCCTGCGCGGCCTGATAGCGGCGAATGGCCAGCAGGCCGGCGTATTCGCCCTGGGCGCCGGAATTGGGCTGCATGGAGACATGGTCGTAGCCGGTAATTTCCTCCAGAAATCCCGCCAGCTCGTCGATCATCTGCCGATAGCCGGTAACCTGGTCGCGCGGGGCGAAAGGATGCAGCTGGGCAAAGCCGGGCCAGGAGATGGGCAGCATTTCGCTGGTGGCGTTGAGCTTCATGGTGCACGAGCCCAGCGGGATCATCGCGTGGGTCAGCGAGAGATCCTTGTTTTCCAGCCGCTTCAAATAGCGCAGCATCTCGGTTTCACTGCGGTAGCGGCGAAAGGTCGGGTGGGTGAGAAAGTCACTTTCGCGCCGGCAGGCAGCGGGGATTGCAGCGTTGCCCGCGGCGTCTTCCGCGGCCATCGTTTCGTCCAGGGCGTTGACCGAGAGGCCGTGGTCGTCACCCAGGATGACGTCCCACAGCAGAGCAACGTCCCGGGCAGCGGTGGTTTCATCCAGGCTGATGCCGACGTCGCTTTTGCCGTTGTCAAAGCCGTAGCGCAGGTTAACGCCGGCCTGCGTGGCGCGGGCGTGAAGGCGGTCGGTGTCTACCCCGGTCAGGCGCAGGGTGTCGAAAAAGCTTGAGTGGGCCAGTGTGACGCCGGACTGCTCAAGCCCGCGGGCGAGAATGGCGGTCAGCCTGTGCACGCGCCGGGCGATCCTGGTGAGCCCCTCGGCGCCATGGTAAACGGCGTAGAAGCCGGCGATGTTGGCAAGCAAGGCCTGGGCGGTGCAGATGTTGGAGGTGGCCTTCTCCCGGCGGATGTGCTGTTCCCGGGTCTGCATGGCCATGCGCAGCGCGGTGCCGCCGCGGCTGTCCTTGGAAACGCCGATAATGCGCCCGGGAATGGAGCGCTTGAGCTTGTCGGTGGTGGCAAAAAACGCCGCGTGAGGGCCGCCAAAGCCCATGGGTACGCCAAAGCGCTGGGCGCTGCCGAATACGATATCGGCCCCCATGGCGCCGGGCTCTTTGAGCAGCACAAGGCTTAACAGGTCGGCGGCGACACAGGTCATGGTGCCGCGCTCGGCGGCGGCGGCCAGCAGCGGGGCAATATCGCGCACTTCGCCGCCGTTGCCCGGATACTGCAGCAGCGCGCCGAATGCGTCGTGCTCGGCGACGGTATCGGCGGGGGCAACGATCAGCGTAAAGCCGAAGTATTCGGCCCGGGTCTTGAGCACGTCAAGGGTCTGGGGAAAAACGTCATCGGCGACGAAAAAGGCGTCGGATTTGTTTTTCTTGTTGGCACGCTTGCAAAGCGCCATGGCCTCGGCTGCGGCGGTGGCTTCGTCCAGCAGGGAGGCGTTGGCAAGCGCCATGCCGGTCAGATCCATCACCGTTTGCTGGAAGTTCAGCAGGCCTTCCAGCCGGCCCTGGGAAATCTCCGGCTGGTAGGGCGTGTAGGCGGTGTACCAGCCCGGGTTTTCCAGCACGTTGCGCTGGATGACCGCGGGCATATGGGTGTCGTAGTAGCCCTGGCCGATAAAGCTTTTGGCAACGCGATTTTGCCCGGCCAGCCGAGCGAGCTCGTTGAGCGCTTCGACTTCGCTGTGCGGGGCTTGCAGATCAAGCTCGCGGCCCAGGCGAATATCGTCGGGCACTGTACGGTGGATGAGCGTGGCCATATCGGGCATGCCCAGCGCGTCGAGCATCGCGTTTGTATCTTGGGGGTCGGGCCCGTTATGGCGCTGTATAAAGGCGTCGTGATCGGCCAGTTCCGCCAGGCGCGGCGCCGCTTGGGAGTGCTGCGAATCAGGCCGCAGTGCAGAAAACTCGGACATGGGGAATTCCAGAGGGTCGTTCCAGACGAAAAAAAGCCGGACGGCAGGAAAGGCGTGCCCGCATCAGCAGGCACGCCGCGTGAAGGTTAGGCTTCGGCGTCGATGCTGGCCTGGTAAGCGTTGGCGTCCATCAGGCCTTCAATCGCGCCGTCGATGCGGATCTTCATGATCCAGCCGCCTTCATAAGGCGCTTCGTTGACGCTTTCCGGGGCGTCTTCCAAGTCGTCGTTGACCGCAATGACCTCGCCGCTGACCGGGGCGTACAGGTCGGAAGCGGCCTTGACCGATTCGATTACGCCGAACTCGTCGCCTTTGGCAAGCGTCTGGCCGACTTCCGGCAGCTCGACAAAGACAACGTCGCCCAGGGCTTGTTGCGCATGGTCGGAAATGCCGACGGTAACGGTGCCGTCGCCGTTATCCAGCACCCATTCATGGCTTTCGGCGTAGTGGAGAGTAGCGGGAACCTGGCTCATGTTTTTTCCTGTGGTTGCTCGTGAAGCGTCGTCACTGAACGCTGGCGATAATGGCGCTCATAGTACCGCGTTTGCCGGTGGAAACAAATTACCCGCCGGGTCTTTGCACCGGGCGCCAAGGCGGGCGCGAATAGGCGTTTTTGCTGCTCTTTTTGCGACGGCTGCCGGAAAATACTACGTAAGTCGAATGTTCTGCGTATTCAGTTTGTTAGACGTTGGAATCAGCGCGTGACAACGCGTGCTCAGACAACCAGAATAAACGCGCGCCGGTGGCGCTTGCCGCCCGTCTTTCAACGCCAATGCCCGCCTACAATTCCAATGCCGTCAGCGCGCCGCGAAGCGCCTGGGCTAAAGGGCACCAAGGAGAATAAAATGGAAACGTTGACCAGCCTGTTCCAGGCGATAAACGGGGTCGTATGGGGCCCTTTGATGCTTATTTTGCTGCTGGGGGTCGGGCTTTATCTGCAGGCCGGGCTGAAGGTCATGCCGATTCGCAAGCTGGGTACCGGCTTTAAACTGTTGTGGCAGGGCCGTGACGATAAAGCCACGCCCGGTGGACGGAAAAAAACCGACGACGACGGTGAGATTTCACCGTTTAACGCGCTGATGACGTCGCTTTCGGCCACCATCGGCACCGGCAACATCGCCGGGGTTGCCACGGCGATCGCGCTGGGTGGCCCCGGCGCGGTGTTCTGGATGTGGATTACGGCACTGGTGGGCATGGCCACCAAGTTTGCCGAGGCCGTGCTGGCCGTGCGCTTTCGTGAAACCGACAGCACCGGCTACCACGTCGGCGGGCCGATGTTTTATATCAAAAACGGTCTGGGCAGCAAGTGGCTGTGGCTGGGCGGCGCCTTCGCCTTCTTTGGCGCCGTGGCGGCGTTTGGCATCGGCAATACCGTGCAGTCCAACTCCGTGGCCGACGCCATGAACTCCACGTTCGGCATACCCGCCTGGCTGACTGGCCTGGTGATCATGGTGCTGTCCGGGGCGGTGATTCTCGGCGGTATCAAGCGGATCGCCAAGGTGGCGGGCAAGCTGGTGCCGATTATGGGCATTGCCTACATTATCGGCGGTATCGTGGTGCTGGTGATTAACGCCGATCAGCTGCTGGGAACCCTTGGCATGATTTTCTACTATGCCTTCAACCCGCACGCGGCGGTCGGCGGTTTTGCCGGCGCGGCGGTGATGATGGCGATTCGTTTCGGCGTGGCGCGCGGCGTGTTCTCCAACGAGGCGGGGCTGGGTAGCGCGCCCATCGCACACGCGGCGGCGAAAACCAAAAACCCCGTGCGCCAGGGCCTGATTGCGATGCTGGGCACCTTCATCGATACCGTTGTGGTGTGCACCATCACCGCACTGGTCATCCTGACCGCCACGGTATGGGAAACCGGTGAAGCCGGCGCCTCACTGACTGCTATGTCGTTTGATGCGGCACTGCCCGGCATGGGCAACGAAATCGTTTCCATCGTGCTGGCTGTGTTTGCCTTTACCACGATTCTGGGCTGGGCGTTCTACGGTGAGAAGTGCTGCCAGTTTCTGTTCGGTGCGCGCTCGATTCCGCTTTATCGGGTGGTGTTTGTGCTGGCGATTCCGCTGGGTGCAGTGGCCAACCTGGGCTTTATCTGGCTGATGGCGGATACCTTCAACGCCATGATGGCGATTCCGAACCTGATCGCGCTGGCGCTTTTGTCGCCGGTGGTGTTCAAGCTGGCAAAGGCCTACTTTAACGGCGAGGAGATTCGTCCGGGAGAAGAGCTGGATCACGACCGTTCATAGCGGCGCTTTATATCCGCCGTTTGTAGCAACCGTTTATAGCAACCGTTTATAGCAACCGTTTGTATCAATCATAGCGCACGGCGATGGTATGCTGTGCGTTCCCTGAAAGCCGGGAAGGCGCCCGAGGGTGGCTTCCCGGCTTTTTATGTATCAGCTGACAACGTGGCAGACGAGGAGCGTTGCATGACCCAACCAAAGCACACACCGCTTTATGACCTGCACTGCGAGCTGGGTGCCAAGATGGTGCCTTTTGCCGGCTATGAAATGCCGGTGCAGTACCCGCTGGGCGTAAAGAAGGAGCACGAGCACACCCGCGCCCGCTGCGGTTTGTTTGACGTCTCGCATATGGGCCAGATCAATATTGCCGGAGACAGCGTCGCCGAGGCGCTGGAAACGCTGATGCCGGCCAACCTGGTGGATCTCAAGCCCGGCGCCCAGCGCTACGCGATTTTTACCGGTACAAAAGGCGGTATTCTTGACGATCTGATGGTGGTCAATGCCCACGACCACTTTTATCTGGTGGTGAATGCGGCGTGCAAGGAGCAAGACCTTGCGCACCTGCGCGCGAACCTGGGCGAAACCCACCGGATTGAAAACCTTGATCGCGGCCTGCTGGCGCTGCAGGGGCCCGATGCCAGTGCCGTTATGGCGCGGCTNGAAGACGTATGGATCAGCCGCTGCGGCTACACCGGCGAAGACGGCTTTGAGCTTTCCATGCGCGCAGAGGCCACCGAAGCGATGGCTCGGCGCCTGCTGGCGGAGCCGGAAGTTGAGGCCATTGGCCTGGGCGCGCGGGATTCATTGCGCCTGGAAGCCGGCCTGTGCCTCTACGGCCACGACATGACCGCGGAAACCACGCCGGTAGAGGCCGGACTGATCTGGGCGGTAAGCAAGCCGCGGCGCCACGACGGCGAGCGCCCGGGGGGCTTTCCGGGGGCGGATGTGATTTTGCATCAGGTGGAGGCCAAAGACCATGATCGCAAGCGCGTAGGGCTGATTGCCGAGGGCAAGGCGCCGGTGCGCGAAGGCACAGTGCTGGTCAACGAAGCGGACAAGGAAATTGGCGTTGTGACATCCGGCGGCTTTGGTCCCAGCGTGGGCAAGCCGGTGGCCATGGGCTACGTCAAACGCGACTTTGAAACGCCGGATACCCGGGTGTTTGCGCTGGTACGCGGCAAAAAGCGTGCCATGACCGTCAGCAAAATGCCGTTTGTTGCACCGGGCCATTATCGCGGGTGAAACCGCCGCGGGCGCCTACCGGCGACCTGCGATCAGCCACAATACCGCCCCGTTCGCCCTGCCGTGCGGGGCGGTGCTGTATGGGGCCGCGTGGCAGGCGACCCCGCGCCAGGCAAAAGGCCGGCGCATTGATCAGCCCCGGCGTTCGGCCTCGTCGAGCCAGTCGTCTTTTTCCTGCCAGAGCGCGTTGATCCATGCGTGGAAGCGCGCCTTTTGCTGCGGGTCATCGTGATAAGGCGCACGGGGCATCCATGCGGGAATTGCAAGCCGGCGGGCGCAAAGGGTAATCGGGCCTTCCTGGCCGCACAAAAAGCGCCAGAAGCTGGGGGCAGGGCTGGCGTAATAAAGAGTGACGTCGATGATGCCGTCCAGCCGGTCGCCCAGCAGACGGACGACCTGGGCCACACCGCCGGCCTTGGGCCGCAGCAGGTGGCGATAAGGGCTGTGGCTTGCGTCGCGTTTGGCCGGGGTAAAGCGCGTGCCTTCAACAAAGTTGAACAGGGTAATGGGGTGGTGACGCGCGCGCCGGCACATGCGTTCGGTAGCGCGGCGATCGATGTCGGCCAGTCGCGGATTATGTGCCATCTGCTTACGGCTGTAGCGGCGCATGAAGGGAAATTCCAGCGCCCAGAACGCCAGGCCGACGACGGGGATCCAAAAAAGCGAGGCCTTGAGAAAAAAGCGCGGCATGGGTACGCGACGGTGAAATACCGTCAGCAGCATGAAAATATCCGTCCAGCTGCGGTGGTTGGCGATGATCAGCCACCACTGATCGGGCGTGAGCCCCGCGGGTAGACGGGCGTCAAGCGTCGGCTTGAGCCAGTGGCGCATCCACCAGAGATTAAAGCCGATCCAGTTCAGCGCAACGGCGTTGAGCGCTTTGAGCACCGCCGGCTGCCACGGGCGAGGCGTTGCCAGCTTGATCAGCGTCAGCGCGACAAGCGGCAGCGTCCAGAACAGCGTATTGCCGGCCAGCAGCAGCGCGCTGACCAGTCCGGTAAGTATCGGCATTTCCGGTGATCCTATTGGCGTAAAAATGCGCGGTACGGCACATGGATGCTGGGTGTGCTGTGTGGTGCACGCGATGATCAGGCCAATATAACAGCAGAAACGAGAAAGGGGCGAGGCGCCGGCGGGCAGCGATTCAGGCGCTCAGCGTGGGGTGATGGCGCACAAACGCCTGAAACTCGTCAAAACCGCCGACGTGTTCCTGGTCGATAAAGATTTGCGGCACCGTATGCACGGGTTTTCCGGCGGTCTTGGCAAGGTCTTCTTTGGTGATGCCTTCGCCGGGCATGTCGACATAGCGCACGCCGTGGATGCGGCCGTTTTCTTCCAGCCGTTCGGCGAGTATTTTGGCCTGTACGCAGAAAGGGCAGGACATGCGTCCGTAAATGACCACGAACATGAGGCAGAACTCCTGTGACACGTTGTTGATACCGCTGGCCGGGCCGTCGCGTGGCCCGCATTGCGGGGCAGGCGCGCTATTATCGCCGGTTGAGGCCTGCCTGACCAATAGGCCTTTGCTACGCGGCTTATCAAGTCGCGTTATGATAAACGATGTCTTGCCTACTTTTTTTATCCGCCAGGGAGAAAGCCCATGCATATAGCAGCACCGAGCGGTGCGGAATACGCCATGCTCGCCGACATGGCGCGAGCGTATCGCGATGCGCATCTGGTAACGCTTAAAACCGTCGAGCATTACAATCCCCGGCTGGGTGTGGACGCACTGTGTTTTCAGCGCCTTTCCGAGCCGGACGGTGAGACGCTGCTGGCAGGGGCTTTGATTACGCCCTGTGCGCTATGGCTGGTCGCGCTTTCCCTGGATGAAAGCGCCGAAGCCGACGGCGCCGCGGATGAACGACTGCTGGCCTTGCCGTCCGGTAGCTATCGTCTGTATCGCCACGCTTTCGGCGAGCGGGTGTGGTATCAGCGGCGTATTCTGGATGACCTGCGCGAACTTGACAGCATGCAGCAGGCCGCGCAGCTGGCCCAGCAGCTGACAGCGCGGCTGTTTACGGCGCCTGAAAACCCTGATCAGGCGTCTGCTTTATAACGACGGCGGCTGCGTCTAGCGGCGAACCGGGCGCTTTTGCAGCTTGCGCTGCAGCGTGCGCCGGTGCATGCCCAGCGCCCGGGCGGTGGCCGAGATGTTGCCGTCGTGCTCTTGCAGCACCTTTTGGATGTGCTCCCAGGTAATGCGGTTGACCGACGGGGGGTGCTCGGCAACCTCGGTGTCGGGATCGCCCTGCTGATGCTCAAAGGCGTGGAGTACGTCATCGGCATCGGCGGGCTTGCACAGGTAGTTAATCGCCCCGAGTTTGATCGCCTCCACCGCTGTGGCAATACTGGAGTAGCCGGTAAGGACCACAACGCGGCACTGGGGAAGCGTTGCCAGCAGGTCGGGGAGCAGCTTGAGCCCGGAGCTTTGCTCAAGCTTGAGATCCAGCGTGGCCATGGTGGGTTTGTGCGCAACGGCAAGCGCCAGCGCTTCATCGGCGTCGTGCGCTACGCGTACGTCGAAACCGCGCCGGCCCAGCGCCCGGCTGAGCACGTGGCAGAACATTTCATCGTCATCAATGATGAGCAGACGTTGTGCAGACGTTGGCATAAAGACCTCGACGGGTGATTGAGCGTAGGCGATATTAGCCCGCGGGTGGCGCCTCTAGCGGCAGCGTCACCTCGGTGAGCGTACCGCCGTCGGGGTGATTGTACAGACTGACGCCGCCGCCGAAGCGGTTAATGGTGGCGTGGGTCAAAAACAAACCGATGCCCATGCCCTTGCTTTTGGTCGACACAAAGGTCTCGCCCAGCTGATCGGCAATCGCCAGCTCTACGCCAGGGCCGTGATCGCGAATGTCGATCACTACGCTGTCATCCTGCCATTCCAGGCTAATGGTGACGGCTTCCGGATTGGCGTCGGCGGCGTTGTTCAGCAGGTTGGTCAGCGCCTGATCCAGGGTCGCATCCACGGCCAGCCAGGGGCGGCCGCGGCGTTCGGCTACGGTCAGCCGGTGGCTGACGTCCGGGCGCAGCACCAGCCAGCGCTGCACTACGCCCTCCAGCCATTCGGCCGCGTCGCGCACTTCGGGTTCCGCCATGCGGCGCCGATCGGCGCTTTCTACCAGATGCTGCAGGCGTGCTTTGCACAGGCCGACCTGCTGGCGCAGCAGGGTAATGTCGTCGTGTAGCGGGGTATCGGGGTCGACGTCGTTTTCCATTTCGTTGAGCAAAACCGCCATGGTGGAAAGCGGTGTGCCCAGCTCATGGGCGGTGCCGGCGGCCTGAGTGGCCACGGCGAGCACCTGTTCGTTGCGCAGGGCAGCCTCGCGGGTATGGGAAAGCGCGCGGTCCCGGCGGCGCAGGGCGTGGGCCATTTTGTAGATAAAAAACGTCACCAGCCCGGCAGACAGGCCGAAATTCAGCCACATGCCGAGAATATGCAGGCTTAGCGTGCTATCGCCGGTCATGTGCAGCTGGGGGATGGGATGATAGTAAAACAGCAAAAAGCTGTAGCCGCCCATGGCGCAGGCGGCAATGACCCAGGTGTGCCACCACGGCAGGGTGGCGGCGGCAATGGTAACCGGCACCAGATAGTAGGTAATAAAGGGATTGGTAGCCCCGCCGGTGAAATAAAACAGCAGGGTCAGCCCGGTGATGTCGGCCAGCAGGTGGAGCAAATACTCGGTGTGCTCCACGTCACGCGGACGGCCCAGCCGCCACCAGGTGGCAATATTGAGTGACCCCATGGCGATTACCACGCCGACTACGGCGGGCACGGTCATATCAAAACCGAGCAGTTCCACGCCGACAATAATGGCCAGCAAAAACCCGGTCCAGGTAATGCCGCGCACAATGGTCAGGCGTACCAGGTTGCGGTTGGGCGTGGATAGCGGCAATAGCAGCTCGGCGGGCATGGCAATCAACTCGTGCGGATATCGTCGTGGGCGGCGGCATCGCCTTTGCTGTGGGCTTTGCGCTTGGGCTTGAGGCTATGCGCCACGTATTTCAAAAAAAGGGTCAGCAAAAACGTCAGCCAGCCGGCGCTTGCGAGCACGTTGACCAGCAGCATCTTCGGTGGAAGCCAGGCCTCGCCGAGTACGGCGTCCAGCATCAGGTACAGCGCCATGGCCAGCAGCAGCGGCAGCGCCAGCAGATGCATCCACATATCCGTGCGCCGTTTACGCACGCGAAAGCGGCGCAGCAGAAAGCGCAAGGGGCGATGGACCCAGCTGAACAGCACCACCGTACCGGCCAGCAGCGCGGCGGCCAGAACCGGCTCGTTGCTGCCTTGATAGATAGAAAGCGAAATGGACCAGCCAAGGCCAAGCCACATCAGGCCTTCAAGGCCGGCGACGATGTCGGCGGCGCGGCGAACGTTACGCATGAATCAGGTTCCTGAAAAAGAGCCGAAGACGCAATAGGGCGGCCATGATACGCCACATTTTGGCCAAATGCCGATGCGCTGGACTCGCTTTTGCCACGGCGTTTCGGCAAAGTGCTGCCTGGAGCGAGGCTTTTGCCGTCTCGCTTTTGACCGAGCCCCCTTATCGCTGACAAAAGAGGACACCGCGTGGACGCCATTACCCTGACCCGCCCTGACGACTGGCACCTGCACCTGCGCGACGGCGCCGCCCTGGAAGCGACCGTGGGCCACAGCGCCGCGCAGATGGGCCGGGCGATCATCATGCCCAATCTCAAGCCGCCGGTGACCACCACCGAGCAGGCGCGGGCCTATCGTGAGCGGATTTTGGCGGCGCTGCCGGCGGATACGACGTTTGACCCGCTGATGACGCTGTACCTGACTGATACCACACCGCCGGAAGAAATCGAGCGGGCGCGGGCCAGCGGCATCGTCAAGGCGGTCAAACTCTACCCGGCCGGGGCGACCACCAACTCGTCTTCCGGCGTCACCGACCTTGCCCGCTGCGATGATACCGTGGCGGCGCTGGCGGCATCGGGCATGCCGATGCTGGTGCACGGCGAAGTCACCGACGGTGATGTGGATATTTTCGATCGTGAAGCCGAATTTCTCACGCGGGTACTCACGCCGCTGCTGGCGCGCCATCCTACGCTCAGAGTGGTCTGTGAGCATATCACCACCGCTCAGGCAGCAGATTTTGTGCTGGCGGCGGGCGAGAACGTGGCGGCGACCATGACGCCCCAGCATCTACTGCTCAACCGCAACGATATGCTGGTGGGCGGCATCCGCCCGCACTGCTACTGCCTGCCGATTCTCAAGCGCGAGCGCCACCGCCAGGCACTGTTGAAAGCGGCGACCTCGGGCAGCAAAAAGTTTTTTCTCGGCACCGACAGCGCGCCCCACGCTCAGGGCGACAAGGAATCTGCCTGCGGCTGCGCCGGGGTGTTCAGCGCGCCGGCGGCGGTAGAGCTTTACGCCACGGCGTTCGAACAGGCGGGCGCGCTGGACAAGCTCGAGGCCTTCACCAGTCATAACGGCGCCGACTTTTACGGCCTGGCGCGCAACGCCGAGCGGCTTACTCTGGAGCGGCGCGACTGGCAGCTGCCGCAAAGCTATGCCTATGCCGACGGCCAGCGCATCGTTCCCATGAAAGCCGGCGACACCCTGAGCTGGAAGCTGATCACCGGGTAGCGCTCAGGCGCCGGCCAGCTGGCGCAGCATCTCATCGACCATGCGTGAGGAGCGCTCGGCGGCCAGCGTAAGAAACTCGTCAAACGACAGGTGGTTATCGCCGTCGCCGGGCAGGTCGGACAGTGCTCGCACCACCACAAACGGGCAGCCGAACAGATAGCAGGCCTGGGCAATGGCGGCGGCTTCCATATCCACCGCAAGCATGGTGGGAAACGCCGTTTGCGTGGCGCTGACGCGCTCAGGGTCGGCCATGAAGCTGTCACCGGTGGCGATCATGCCTTCGCGCACGCGGATTTCGCCCAGCGCTTCCACGGCGTGGCGGGCGGTTCGGCGCAGGCCGGCGTCAGCGGCAAAGGCGGCGGGCATGTTCGGCACTTGGCCGAGTGCGTAGCCAAAGGCGGTGGCGTCGACGTCGTGGTGGCGCACTTCGTCGGAAACAATCACATCGCCAATACGCAGATCGCCGGCAAAGCCGCCGGCAGAGCCTGTGTTGATGATGGCGCGGGGGCGGTAGCGTTCAAGCAGGATGGCGGTGCCTACGGCTGCGTTTACCTTGCCGATGCCGGACTGCAGTATTACCACCTCAACGCCGTGATAGCGGCCGCTATGAAATACGCCGCCGGCGTGCTCCACGCGTTCGCGGGCTTCCAGCCGGTCGGCCAGAATGCTGACTTCCTGCGCCATGGCGCCAATGATGCCGATAGGCTGCAAAACAAGATCTCCTGGGATGGCTTGAAAAAACGGAAGCGGCGGTGGATCAAACCGTTCCGGAAGGGGCGTGATGCTCTGCGGCATCCAGGGTATTTTCCAAAAGCGTGGCCACGGTCATGGGGCCAACGCCGCCGGGCACCGGGGTGATATGGCCGGCAAGAGGGGAGGCGGTGGCAAAGTCGATATCGCCGGCCAGCTTGCCGTCTTCCTGGCGGTTGATGCCTACGTCAATGACGATAGCACCGGGCTTGGTCCATTCTCCCTTGACCAGTCCCGGCTTGCCCACCGCCACCACCAGTACGTCGGCGCGGCGAACGTGCGCTTCCAGGTTCTGGGTGAAGCGGTGGCATACCGTAGTGGTGCAGCCGGCCAGCATCAGCTCCAGCGCCATGGGGCGGCCGACGATGTTGGAGGCGCCAACGACGGTGGCATCCAGCCCGCGAACTGCCAGACCGCTTTTTTCCAGCAGCGTCATGATGCCTTTGGGCGTACACGGGCGCAGCGCGGGCAGACGCTGGGCCAAACGGCCAAGGTTGTATGGATGAAAGCCGTCGACATCCTTGTGCGGCAAAATGCGTTCAAGAATCGGCCGCGCGTTCAGGTGTTCCGGCAATGGCAGCTGGACCAGGATACCGTCGATTCGGGGATCGTCGTTGAGGCGGTCCACCAAATCTTCCAGTGCCTGCTGGCTGGTATCGCCGGGAAGCTCGTGTTGAAAAGAGACGATGCCGGCCTGTTCGCAGGCGCGATGTTTGCTGTTGACGTAAATCTGCGATGCGGGATCAGCGCCGACCAGTACCACCGCCAGCCCCGGGGCGCGGGCGCCGGCGTTAAACCGTGCCTGAATTTTGTCAGCCACCTGCTGGCGTACATCAGCGGCAATGGCTTTGCCGTCAATCAGTTGGGCGGTCATCAATGCAGTCCTTGTGGTGGGGGAAACGCGGTTGAAATCCAAAAAAGACGCGGCCCGGCCAGCGCGGGGCGCGCCGTGCGGTGTATGCGCCTGTGCTGTAAACGCTGGCTTGTGCCTTGATGGCGGGGATTTTCGCATGCCGGGACCGTAAGGCAAAGCCAAAGTCCTTTGCTGATCAAGGCCTTTTGCAACAGGAGTTGACTTCAAAAAATAAAACAGTATTATGTGCCTCGCTTGAGACAAGCCGTGCGGTAGCGCCCAAGCCTTGGGTTCAAACATTGAATCTTTGGCGTTTGCGCGAGTTCGGGATGTAGCGCAGCCTGGTAGCGCGCCTGCTTTGGGAGCAGGATGTCGGGGGTTCGAATCCCTCCATCCCGACCAGCTGTGTCGGTCGTGCGGCGGTTGAGGCTCGATAAAGCGCGGGCGATTCTGCTCCGGTGGATAAGCAACGCGCCCATAGCTCAACCGGATAGAGCAACGGCCTTCTAAGCCGTAGGTTGCAGGTTCAATTCCTGCTGGGCGCGCCATTTTATGCGCCATAGGCCAGACCGTAATGGCTCAGGCATGCCGTATCTTCAGGCATATGCTTTGCAGCGGTGGATGTAGCTCAGTGGTAGAGCCCCGGATTGTGGCTCCGGTGGTCGTGGGTTCGATCCCCATCATCCACCCCAGCAAAGCAGTACCAGGCAAGTTCATGCTTTTTGCAGCACTTGTCTTCAGCGTTTGACATCGCAAAGCGGCTATGGTGGATGTAGCTCAGTGGTAGAGCCCCGGATTGTGGCTCCGGTGGTCGTGGGTTCGATCCCCATCATCCACCCCATACCGTTCGCGTTTTACGCTGTTCCCCCTCTTTTTTGGCCACGCTTTTCCTGCGGTGCCTTCGATTCCTTCAGCGTTGTTTTATCCTTTCAGCGTTTGGCCCAGCATTTTGGCGGCCTCTTGTCGTACTTTCGCCTTCCGGCGTTTTTATACCGTTTTCGTATTTTTCACCCTGATACGCTTTATTGCTTTTATGCATCCCTATGGGTTTTGTTGTGCCTGAATCGCGCAAAGCCAGGATTTTATCTCGTATTTTTTCCTTTTGCAGAATATTGGCTTGTTTTTTCAGTTAAAAACAGGCGTTGAGTCTATATTAAAGCGCTGTATTTGCTGATATTTTGAGCATTCGCACACGTCGCGTTTTTGCGCGCAACTCGTCGCAACATAAGCGCCGGTGATACGGCGTATGGCATCGGCTCAAGGAGTAAGAAAATGGCCCGTCGAACCCTGGTACTGGGCGCAGGTATGGTGGGGGTGAGTATTGCCTGGCATCTGGCAAAGCGCGGTCGTGAGGTGGTGTTGATTGACCGCCGCGAGCCCGGCCGCGAAACGTCATTTGGCAATGCCGGCATCATTCAGCGTGAAGCCGTGCGCCCCTATGCTTTCCCGCGTGATATGAAAACCCTGCTTGGCGTGCTGCCTAACCAGCGGGTGGATATTCGCTACCGGCCCGCTGGCATGCTGCATGCGGCCACACCGCTATTGCGCTACTGGCACAACTCGGGGCCTTCGGGCTATCGGCGCATCGTACCGGAGTACGCTGCGTTGATCATGCGCTGCCTGACCACGCATGCGCCAATGATCAAAGCGGCAGGCGCCGAGGCGCTGATTCGCCACGACGGCTTTCTCGAACTGTTCCGCACGCAACAACGCCTGGACAAACGCCTGGCCGAGGCCGAAGACAATCGCCGGCGCTTCGACGTACGCTTTCAGGTGCTCGACCGCGAGGCGCTGACCGCCAAGGAGCCGGCGCTAAGCCACGACGTTATCGGCGCGATTCACTGGCTCGACCCTTGGACGGTTACCGATCCCGGCGCGCTGGTGGCCGCCTATGCCCGTGCCTTTGAGGCCGAAGGCGGCGAATGCAGGCAGGGTGACATCACCGAAGTGACGCAGACGCAGGGCGGCTGGCGCGTTACCACAACCGAGGAAACGCTGGAGGCCGACGACGTGGTCATGGCGCTTGGCCCCTGGGCCGGCCGCTGGCTGAAGCCGCTGGGGTATCATTTCCCCACCTTTGTTAAGCGTGGCTACCACATGCACTATGCGCACCGAGACCAAGATGCGCACCAGGATTCGACACGCGGCGCTGCAGCGGAAAAGCCTCGGTTGAACAGCTGGGTAATGGATGCCGAGGTGGGGTATCTGCTGGCGCCCATGGATGCCGGTGTGCGCTTGACCACCGGGGCGGAGCTGGACGATCTTGATGCGCCGGCGCACGTTAGCCAGCTGGCGGCGGCGGAGAAAGTTGCCCGAAGCCTGGTGCCGCTGGGGCCGCGCCGGGATGAAGAGGTGTGGAAGGGCGCACGGCCGTGCCTGCCCGACATGAAACCCGTTATTGGCCCGGCGCCTCGGCATCAGGGCCTGTGGCTGGCTTTCGGCCACGGCCATCAAGGCTTCACGCTGGGGCCGGCGACCGGTGAGCTGCTGGCCGGCATGATGGACGGCGAGCCGACCGCTATCGATATGTCGCCTTATCGCGCTGATCGTTTCTAAGCGGCTTTGCGGCCTGTGCCAAGCTTTGCTACGCTCGGTAACATCCCTTTCGTAATGCCAAGGAGTCTGCGATGGATGCTTCTGTCAGCAATATGGTCAGCCAATCGCTGTATCTGAACCAGGCGCAGACCGCGCAGCAGGCCCAGATGCATATTTTCAAAGAAGCGCTGGATAGCCAGCAGCAACAGGTCACCGCGCTGCTGGAATCGGCCTCTACCGGCGGCCAGATGGATCTTGCCGCTGAAGGCACCCTCGGCACCCAGGTCAACACCTACGCCTGATACGCGCAGACGCCAGATATCTGCGCAAAACGCCGGCCGAAACGCCGGCGTTTTTGTGTGTGAGCGTTCTATGGACGCCGGCCTTGCCTATGCCTGTGGCGGCCGGGGCGGGTATAATTCACGCCAACGCTATTTCACTCGGCTGGCCGGGCAGCAATGCCCGCAAACCAGGCCCGGGTTTCACACGATTTGCGAGGCACGATGAGTCAAGCCCAACAAGTCGCGCAAGAGGCCGATCTGCGCCGAACTTTCGCGATCATATCCCACCCTGACGCAGGCAAGACCACCATTACCGAAAAGATGCTGCTGTTTGGTAATGCCATTCAGATGGCGGGCTCGGTGAAAAGCAAGCGCAACGACCGCAGCGCCACTTCCGACTGGATGAAGATGGAGCAGGAGCGCGGCATCTCGGTGACGACCTCGGTGATGCAGTTTCCCTACAATGGCCGAGTGGTCAACCTGTTGGATACCCCGGGTCACGAAGACTTTTCCGAAGATACCTACCGCACGCTCACCGCGGTAGACTCGGCGCTGATGGTGATCGACGCGGCCAAGGGCGTCGAGGCCCGCACCGTCAAGCTGATGGAGGTCTGCCGGCTGCGCACCACGCCGATTTTGACGTTTATCAACAAGATGGATCGCGACACCCGAGACCCCATCGAAGTGATGGACGAAGTCGAGACCGTGCTTGATATCCAGTGCGCACCGATGACCTGGCCCATCGGCATGGGGCGCCGTTTCAAGGGCGTTTACCACCTGTATAACGACGTGATTCATCTCTATACCCAGGGGCAGGGGCAGCGCATTCCCGAGGACAGACGCATCGAAGGGCTGGACAGCCCCGAAGTTGACGAAGTGCTGGGCGAAGACCAGGCTGAAGAGCTGCGCATGGAGGTGGAGCTTGTGCGCGGCGCCTCCCACGAGTTCGACCTGGAAGCCTACCGCCGGGGTGAGCTGACGCCGGTGTACTTCGGCACTGCCATGGGCAACTTTGGCGTGCGCGAAATGCTCGACGGCTTTGTTGAGTATGCCCCGGCACCGCAGCCACGAGAGACCGATACCCGCGAAGTGACCGCGCACGACGAGCGCTTTACCGGTTTCGTGTTCAAGATTCAGGCCAACATGGACCCCAGGCATCGCGATCGCATCGCCTTTTTGCGGGTGTGCTCAGGCAAGTACGACAAGAACATGAAAATGCGCCACGTGCGCATCGGCAAGGACGTGAAAATCGCCGACGCGCTGACCTTTATGGCCTCGGATCGGGCCCACGTAGAGGAAGCCTGGCCGGGAGATATTATCGGCTTGCACAATCACGGCACCATCCAGATCGGTGATACCTTCACCCAGGGCGAGGACATGCGCTTTACCGGCATTCCGCACTTTGCCCCGGAGCTGTTCAAGCGTGTGCGCCTGAAAGACCCCTTGAAAATGAAAGCGCTGCAGAAGGGCCTGCAGCAGCTCTCCGAAGAAGGTGCGACTCAGGTCTTCATGCCGCTGGATAACAATGACTTGATCCTTGGCGCGGTAGGCACGCTGCAGTTTGACGTGGTCGCGCACCGACTCAAGGAAGAGTACAAAGTGGACTGCATTTACGAAAATGTAAACGTGTACACGGCCCGCTGGGTGTACTGCGACGATGCCAAGATGCTTGACGAGCTCAAGCGCAAAGCCAGCACCCACCTGGCCATCGACGGCGGCGGCTATCTGACCTACATCGCCCCTACCCGGGTGAACCTGCAGATGACCGAGGAGCGCTGGCCCGACGTTAACTTCCGCCCGACTCGGGAACACTAGGCCGCTATCGTGCTGATTGACGCCCACTGCCATCTGGACTTTGCCGACTTCGACGCTGACCGGGCAGCGGTTTTTGACCGCGCCGGCGAGGCAGGCGTACGCCATTTTGTGGTACCGGGCACCACCCGAGGCGCCTGGCCCGGCGTGCTGGCGCTGGGCAGGCGCGTAGACGTGAGCGTATGCCTCGGGCTGCATCCGTATTTCATGGATGCCCACCGGCTGGAAAATGCCGCTGATATGCAGGCGCTGGAAGCGGCGCTTGACGCGCATTCTGAGGTCGTTGCGGTGGGCGAGTGCGGTATCGACGCCCGTTTTAAAAACACCTTGGAAGCGCAATGGCGGCTGTTTGATGCTCAGCTGCGTCTGGCCAAACGCTTTGATCTGCCCGTGGTCATTCACTGCGTGCACGCCAACGACGAAGTGGCCAAGCGACTGCGCCAGCTGGCGCTGCCCAGGGGCGGGCTGATCCACGCCTTTGGCGGCTCGCCGCAGCAGGCGCAGCGCTTTGTTGACCTGGGCTATACGCTGGGCCTTGGCGGGGCGCTGACCTATCCGCGGGCAAAAAAGCTTCACCGCGCGGTAAAAAGCCTGCCGGAAAACGGCTTTGTGCTGGAAACGGACAGCCCCGACATGCCCCTTCAGGGTCAGCAGGGCAAGCGCAACGAGCCTGCCAACGTGGCCCGGGTGTGTGAGCACGTCGCCGCGCTGCGCGGCGACAATACCGCCCGCATAGCCGCCAGCACCACGGCTAATGCCCAAGCGCTGTTCAGGCTTTTGCGCTAGTTGGCGTTTGCCTCAACAAGGTTGGCGGCCAGCGCTTCCGGATCCACGCGCTCAACGGCGTAGGGCAGCGCGGCTAGCGCAAAGGCTGCGCCGTCAACGGTAAGCGCGGGGTTTTTTTCCAGCGGCCGGGTGTTGAGTACGGCAAGCACAGCGATCTGGCCGTTTTCCGCCGGAGCGCTGGCCACCACCTCGCCGATGTTCTTGCCGTCGTCTGCGCCTTCGTGTGTTGCGATAACGCCCGCGCCGTTGGCCGGTGCGTTTTCAGCGTCCAGATAGCCCAGCTGCAAGCGCTTTTTCACCTGGCCGCGAAAGTGCGCCCGGGCGACGACTTCCTGGCCGGTATAGCAGCCTTTTTTGAAGCTAATGCCGCCCAGCGCTTCCCAGTTGAGCATCTGCGGCAGGTAGCTGTCCTGCTGCTCGGCTTCAAGCCAGACCAGCCCGCGGTGCACATCGGCCCGCTGCCAGCGGGCGGCATCTCCCTGGCAGCGGAGTGCGTCTGCCTTTGCGGTGGGCAGCATCAGCAGCCAGCGCCAGCCGTCGCTGTTGCCGGCGCTTTCTTCGGGATAGCAGAGGATGCTGGCTTCGCCCGCGTTGGCCTGCTGCCAGGCCTGGTGGGGTAGTGTCATGCCAAGGTGTTCGGCCAGCGTTTGAGCATCCGCGCGGTTAGCGCCCAGCAGCGCAGTGTCGGCGGCGCTAAGCTCGACTTTGTAAAACGGGGCAAACTTTTTCAAGTGCGTCATTAGCGGCACGACCAGTGAAGCGTGCAGGATCAGCCGGTAGTGGCCTTCGTTTACGCGCGCAAGCTGGCCGTTGGCCAGCATTCGCCCTTTGGGCGTGCAAAAGCAGGTGAGCGGTGCAAACTGGCCGTCAGCCAGGCTGAGCTGAGCGCTGGTTTGTCCCTGCAAAAAACTTAAGGCGTCAGCGCCATGAATATCCAACGCTGCCAGGTGGTTCAGCGGTGCGGTGTGGGCGTAGATCGTCATCGGTGTCCTCGGGTTGAACGCTTGAAAACGGCCTTTGAGCCTACCATGTATCCTCCGGGTGGCTTAATGGCAAAAGCGCGGGCCATGCTACGCTCGCGGTGTTTATACCGTTCCTTTATGCAATAAATAACTGTATAGTTTTTGGGGAGTTTTTACATGGCACAGCATATACTCACGTTTGCAGGCGTAACCGGTGCCGACCAGGTGAACCGGATTACCACTGCGCTGATGCTGCTGGACGGCGTTGACAGCGCCGAAGTGTCTCGTCACAGCGCCGAGGTGGAGGGAAGTGCGCGGCGCGAGGCGCTGATTCGTGCGGTGGAGGGGCTGCAGTTGGGTATTGAAGTATCATAAGCGGCACATGGCCTGTCAGGAGTCGAGATGAGTAAAGCGTTCCGCCTGCAATCCAGGTTTTCCCCCGCGGGCGATCAGCCGAATGCCATTGCCGGGCTGGTAGATGGTCTTAATGCCGGGCTTAGCCATCAGACGCTGCTGGGCGTGACCGGCTCGGGCAAGACCTTCACCATGGCCAACATTGTCGAGACGCTGCAGCGCCCGACCATCGTCATGGCCCCCAACAAGACTTTGGCGGCCCAGCTCTACGGCGAGTTCAAGGCGTTTTTCCCCGATAACGCCATCGAATATTTCGTCTCCTACTACGACTACTATCAGCCCGAAGCCTACGTGCCGTCGTCGGATACCTTTATCGAGAAAGACGCCTCGATCAACGACCACATCGAGCAGATGCGCCTGTCCGCCACTAAAGCGCTGCTGGAACGCCGGGATGCGCTGATCGTGGTGTCGGTGTCGGCGATCTACGGCCTGGGCGATCCCGATCAGTACCTGAAGATGCGCCTGCACTTTACCCGGGGTGAAGAAATCGACCAGCGGGCGTTTCTGCGCCGCCTGGCGGAGCTGCAGTACACCCGCAACGACGTGGACTTCAAGCGCGGCACCTACCGCGTGCGCGGCGACGTGATCGATATTTTTCCCGCCGACGCCGAAGACGAAGCCGTGCGGGTAGAGCTGTTCGATGACGAGATCGACAGCATCCGCCTGTTTGATCCGCTGACCGGCGATATACGCGCTAAAGTGCCGCGCATGACGATTTATCCCAAGTCCCACTACGTCACCCCGCGCGAAACCATTCTGGCCGCCGTGGATTCGATCAAGGCAGAGCTTGCCGAGCGGCTCAAGCGCCTGCGCCAGGAAGAGCGGCTGGTGGAAGCCCAGCGGCTTGAGCAGCGCACGCTGTACGACATCGAAATGATGCTGGAGCTGGGCTACTGCAACGGCATCGAGAACTACTCGCGCTATCTTTCCGGGCGCAATCCGGGCGAGGCGCCGCCGACGTTTTTCGACTACCTGCCCGACGATGCGCTGGTGTTCATCGACGAATCCCACGTCAGCGTGCCCCAGGTGGGCGGCATGTACAAAGGCGACCGCTCGCGCAAGGAAACCCTGGTGGAATACGGCTTTCGCCTGCCCTCGGCGCTGGATAACCGGCCCATGAAGTTTGCCGAGTGGGAGGCTGTGTGCCCCCAGACGGTGTTCGTCTCGGCCACCCCGGGCCCCTACGAGGCCGAACACGCCGGCCAGGTCGTGGAGCAGGTGGTGCGCCCCACCGGGCTTCTCGATCCGAAAATCGAGGTGCGCGCGGCCAGTACCCAAGTAGATGATTTGCTCTCGGAAATCCGCCGGCGCACCGCCGAAAGCGAGCGCGTGCTGGTGACGGTGCTGACCAAACGCATGGCCGAAGATTTGACGGAATATCTGGACGATCACGATGTGCGCGTGCGCTACCTGCACTCGGACATCGACACCGTGGAGCGGGTGGAGATCATCCGCGATCTGCGGCTGGGCAAGTTCGACGTGCTGGTGGGCATTAACCTGCTGCGTGAAGGGCTGGATATTCCCGAGGTCTCGCTGGTGGCGGTGCTGGATGCCGACAAGGAAGGCTTTTTGCGCAATGAGCGCTCGCTGATTCAGACCGTAGGCCGCGCGGCGCGCAACGCCCAGGGTACGGCAATTCTGTACGGTGATCGGGTAACCCAGTCCATGCAGCGCACCGTTGACGAGACCGAGCGCCGCCGAGCCAAGCAGATGGCACACAACGAGGCCCACGGCATTACCCCAACGACTGTTTCACGCTCGGTGGCGGATATCATGGAAGCCGGCCAGGCGCCCGGGGCGAAGAATACCAATCGCCGGGGCGGCGAGCGTCAGGCGGCGCAAAACGCGTCTCTCTATGATCCGGCAGGTATGAGCCCGGAAGAGCTGGTTCGAGCCATCGGTAAAGTGGAAGATGCCATGTTCGAGGCGGCACATAACCTGGAGTTTGAAAAAGCAGGCAAACTGCGCGATCAGCTCCATGCCCTCAAGGAAAAACAGCTGGAGCTAAGCTAAACAATGCCTGAAGGCCCTGAAATTCGCCGCGCGGCCGACCGCGTACAAGAGCAGCTGGCCGGCAGGCCGCTGGACGACGCCTGGTTTGCCTTTGATGCGCTCAAACCCCACGCCGGCGCGCTGATTGGCCATCAGGTTGAGCGCGTGGACACCCGAGGCAAGGCCATGCTCACGCGCTTTGACAACGGCCGGGTGCTCTACTCGCACAACCAGCTTTACGGCGTGTGGAAGCTGCATGCGGCAGGCGTTGAGCCGGAGACAAAGCGCTCGCTGCGGGTGCGATTTGAAGCCGGTGACCGCGCCGCCAGTCTCTATAGCGCCTCTGACGTCAGCCTGTGGGACGCAGCGACAATCAACGAGCACCCGTTTCTTGCTCGCCTGGGGCCGGATCTATTAAGCGAAAACGTCACCGAAGACGAGGTAGCCGAGCGCCTGCAGGATACCCGCTTTGCCCGAAGAGGGCTGGGCGGGCTTTTGCTGGATCAAGGCCTGGTTGCCGGGCTGGGCAACTACCTGCGCAGCGAGATTCTGTTTTTTGCCCGGCTGCATTACAAGACGCGTCCGCAGGACCTTGCTGATGACGAACTTGCCCGGCTGGCGCGCTATGTCATCGCGTTGACCTGGCAAACCTATCGCGAGAAAGGGGTGACCAACGCGCCGGAATGGGTGAAAAAGGCCAAACGCGAAGGTGAAGCGCCGCGCCAGCGTCGTTTTGCCGCCTTTGAGCGCGAGGGCCTTGGCTGCCACCGCTGTGCCACTCCCATCGAACGCACTACGGTAAGCTCAAGGCGACTATACCTGTGCCCGCAGTGCCAGCCTCTTCACGGGTAAAAAAATTATACCGTTATATTGCACGTAATAAAATATAAACTAGTAACTATTTAGCTCATGCTGCCTGATCCAGCTCGTCCTCTCGCATGAAGGCAGGCACCTCACCGGCAAACAGTTGCTCCAGCGCCGTGTGCGCCGCCAGGCCC
>NZ_BAAAZT010000029.1:0-22534 GCF_039537045.1 Halomonas cibimaris
CGCTGATGGTCATGTTGCCTGCTGGGTGGGGGAGTCGAATGACGGTACTATGCCTGAAGGAACAGCGGGTTGGCGAGTCTCATCCGACGCCACCTGAATAGTTACGTGCCGTTTATCGCCCAGGTGGCGGTAGGCCGGCGCGAGGCGCTGTCAGTCTTTGGCAACGACTACCCTACCCCCGACGGCACCGGGGTGCGCGACTATATCCACGTGATGGATCTGGTCGAAGGTCATCTGGCCGCCATGCAGGTGCTGGCCTCGCGCCGGGGCGTGGGTATCTGGAACCTGGGCACCGGGCGCGGCTATTCGGTGCTGGAAATGATCAAAGCCTTCGAGAAAGCCTCCGGCCGGCCGGTACCGTACCGTATTGAACCGCGCCGAGAAGGCGATATTGCCGAGTGCTGGGCGGACCCAACGCTTGCCCGGGAAGCATTCGACTGGCAAGCTCAGCCGCGGGCTGGACGCCATGCTCACAGATACCTGGCGCTGGCGGCGGCAGAATCCCAGCGGGTACCCGGCTACTTGACGCTACGCCAACCCTGCGGCGGCTTTAACGACTCTGCCAAACGCTGGCAGGCATTGCGCTGAGCGGCTGCCTTGTTCATTTTCATACGCTGTACCAGTACTCTATCAAACGATAGAACTTAAGGAGACATTAGCAATGAATAATAAGATCGCGTTATTAGCAGCCATGGGAATGCTGAGTGCTCCGCTGGCCATGGCCCAAAGCACCAGCGTACCGGCCTCTGCCGCACAGACACAGGCAGGAGTGCAAAGCGGCGGTGCTTCAGGCCTTGCAAATGCGCTGGGCGTTAGCACCACCACGTTGACTGTGGGGGCCGCCGCAGCGGCAGCCGTGGCGGTCGGCGTTGCCGCTAGCGCCAGTGGCGGATCTGGAAGCTCTTCTGGTGCCCCGGATGAAGGCCCCGGTGGCTCTGGCGGCGATGGCTCTGGCGGCGATGGCTCCGGCGGCAATGGCTCCGGCGGCGATGGCTCCGGCGGCGATGGCTCCGGCGGCGATGGCTCCGGCGGCGGCAATAATGATGGCGACGACGAATCCGGCGGTAACGGCGGCGGTGACAACGATAGCAACGATGGATCAACCGGCACTACTGGCACTACCGGAACCAACGATTCTGACGACGACGAATCCGGCGGTAACGGCGGCGGTGACGACGATAGCAACGATGGATCAACCGGCACCACTGGCACTACCGGAACCAACGATTCCGACGACGACGAATCCGGCGGTAACGGCGGCGGTGACGACGATAGCAGCGATGGATCAACCGGCACCACTGGCACTACCGGAACCAACGGTTCCGACGACGACGAATCCAGCGGTAACGGCGGCGGATCCGGCGGCAACGGTGGCGGCAGCACCGGCACTACCGGCACGACTGGAACTACCGGCACCACCGGCACCTTTTAACTGGGAAACCTACATGCCGCATGCCACAGCAAACGGCCTACAATCCGAAGCCGCTCAAGGGCGGCTCTCTTATGTAGCCAAACAGATCGCGCCACTGCCGGCGTGGTCTATCGGGCTGCTGATGCTTTTTCTGTTAGGCGGATGTGTCAACGGCCGCACCTCGGCGACAGCCGATGTATTCGCTGAAGTTTTTGCGCCGCCGGATGACCAAACCAGTCGCGCGGCTGACATTCCCTTTGCGAGCTTATCCATCGACACAGGCGAGCGCAGCGGACTCGTCGTGCTGGGCGCCATCAGCGGCTCTAATACTTTCTGGCCAACGGGTCACCACGGTCTCATCTCCCTGCGTCACGACGGTCTACAAGCCACGGCAGGCCTGAGCGAAGACCTGCTTGATACACGTTACCCACAAAGCGAGAAAGACACGCCGCCGCCATGGCGGCAAAAATCGCCCCGTTCCTTCGATCTTATTCGCACCTGGCAAGACACCGAAGGACTGATTCAAACTCTAAGCGCGGATGGCCAATTAACATGCGGACCTGCAAAGCAACGCAAGCTTCCGCTGGCGACACTAAAGCTGGAGCCCTGCACGCTAACTCTTGACTGGCAAGACGGTCGCACAACCCAAGGCACGCTTTGGCGCGCCCCGGACAGCCTTCACGTATGGGCAGGCGAAGAGCAAGCCTGGCCCGACGGCCCAACCATTCGTTGGGAGGTCGCACGACCATGGTGGTAGCAGCGAAGAAGATGCATACGGCTTCGGCGATACACCTGAAACGTCGACTGGGCGCTTTCACAACGGCAATGTGCCTGGCGCTGGCACCGTTGCCTGCACTGGGGCAGACCAGTTCAACCAAACTTTCTGAAGGGTGGCTCAATAGCTTATCGTCGGCTCCAGCCATTGTCTGGAGCCATGCCTTCGCGCTGCGCGATAACACTGCCGCCACCGTAGACAGTAAGCGACGCCGGCTGATAGCCGAGCTGGAAACACTCATTACCAGCGCGCGGCTCAACAACGGCGGGGCAAGCGCTGACGGGCTAACCGTTTGGCGCCAACGGTTAGCAGAAGATAAAAGCTTGCCGGCCAGAACGCCGGGGCGTTTTGATCTACCTTGGCTGGGCGCCCATCCGCGCCAGGACCCACCACTTGCCAAAGTAGCCCTGTGGGGCAGTTGTAAACCGCCGGCCTGGGTCGAGATATGGCATCTAAAAGGCGTAACTCGGCTGCCCTGGCAGGCAGGCATGACTCTGGATGAAGCGCTCAAACAGCTACCACCAGATGCCTATGCTAGCGCCGATAATGCCTGGCTGATTACGCCAACGGGGAAGCAACACCGCCGCGGCATTGCTGCCTGGAACGCCGAGCCTACCCCGCTAACGCCCGGAAGCCGGGTAACGCTGGCGCTGCCTGATACTAAACGTTCTCTTTCCGGTTTACTTTCTTCACGTTCTTCAACGGCAAGCCGGCTTATTAACCAGCGCTTGCCTACCTACCTGGCTACACGACTTCCCAGTGACGATTGCACGATATGGCGCAAGGATACGTGACACGCGATACAGCGCGGGCAATAGCCGGCAAGGAACGAGTCAACTACCTCTCCCTGAAGGGAAGAGGCTTGTGAAAACAGGCCCGGTTGACCAAGGAGAGCGGGCAACATGGCCGCTACGTGGGTAACAGGTCGTCAAAACTCACCAGTGGATGCTTCCTCAGTCTGCTGCTCTGAAAGGTCTGGATCATGCGGGCGCAAGGTAAAACGCCGAAGGTTCTGACCGCTGCTGATAGCGTATCGTCGGCAGGAGCCGGTTATCGACATTCCCGAGGGGAGACGGATCGAACGATCCGCGACACAGGGCCCGTAAGGGCATTGATCAGGAGGAAATCGCCATGGCGGTTTTCGTATGGGATAAACACAAGCAGCCGTTGATGCCGTGCAGCGAAAAACGCGCCCGATTGCTGCTGGAACGCGGTCGCGCCGTGGTACATAAACGCTACCCGTTCGCGATCCGACTCAAGGATCGGGTGGGCGGCGACACGCAACCGCTGCGTTTGAAGCTCGATCCGGGCAGCAAGACGACCGGATTGGCCATGGTGCGGGCGTATCTGCTGGAAAAGTGGGGGCGGGCATGTGCCTACTGCGGCGCCACCGAGACGCCGCTGGAAGTTGAGCATGTTGAGCCACGCAGCCGGGGCGGTTCCAGCCGCGTCAGCAATTTGGCTCTGGCGTGTCACGATTGTAATCAAGCCAAAGGCAACCAACCGCTTGGCGACTTCTTTTCCCACGACAAAGGGCTAAAAAAGCGCCTGAAACAACACGGCCACACCGCCTTGGTGAGGCTTGAGCGCGTACAGCGCCAGCTCAAGCAGCCGCTACGCGACGCCAGTGCGGTCAATGCAACCCGCTGGGCGCTGTTTGACACCCTCAAGGCCACCGGGCGCGGCGGTTATCAACGCACTCGACTGACTCGGCACGGTTTCCCTCGTGGCTACCTGATGCAACAAAAACAGGTACACGGTTTTCAGACCGGCGACATGGTGAAAGCCATCGTGCCCACCGGCAGGAAAGCCGGCACGCATACGGGCCGTGTGGCCGTGCGCAAAACCGGCCGCTTCAACACCCAGACGCAACAGGGGGCATTGCAGGGCATTTTGCACAAGCATTGCACCCTGATTCAGCGCGGTGATGGCTACGGCTACCACCTCACGCCATCCATCAACCACAAGGGAGGAGCGGGACAGGCGGTAGCGTAATCCGGGCCGCCCTGCGGGCGACGCGCTATCCCTCCCGGCACTAAAAGTACCGGGTATCCCGCGCAAGTTCTGATGACGAAAGGATTGCTGCAGGCAGCTCTTTTACCACTGTGGCTGGCAAGCAGTGATGCAATGGCCGGCAGCCTGTTCGGTAGCACAGGAGAAAATAATCTAGGCAAGGGGCAAAGCGATTTTGGCGGCATCGGCCTGATGCAAACCCCTACCGCGCGCATGGCTCCGATGGGCAGCATGATGGTTGGCTGGAGCCGCACAGCTCCTTATCGTCGCTATAACGTGTTCTTTCAGCCCGCCGAATGGCTGGAAGGCGGCTTTCGCTATTCCGAGATCGAAAACCGTGATTATCAGGCGGCTTCCGGCGATCGCAACCTGCTCGATAAAGGCCTGGACGTGAAACTTCGCCTGCTTCAAGAGTCGCGCTACGCGCCGCAGCTTGCGCTCGGCCTGCGAGACGTAGGCGGAACAACGCTGTTTGGCGCCGAGTATCTAGCCGCCAGCAAGCGCTGGCACGATTTCGACTTCACTTTGGGGTTGGGCTGGGGATATCTCGGCCATGCTGACGATGCCGGCTCACCGCTGGGCTGGGCGGACGATCGCTTTGACCATCGCCCAGATGACAGCGGCGGCGACCAGGGCGGCGAATTTGCTCTGGATGCGCTATTTCGCGGGCCGGTAGCAGCATTCGGGGGTGTGGAATATCAGACGCCGTGGGATCCGCTGGTCATGCAGCTGGAATACGAGGGCAACGACTACAGCAATGAACCGTCAGGATCCAAGCTTGAACAGGATAGCCGCTTCAACATCGGCGGGCGTCTGGCGCTGACCGATGGCCTCTCCTTACACAGCGGCTGGCAGCGTGGGAATACCGTGATGATGGGGCTTAACTACCGGTTTAACCTGGCCGGCATAAGCCAGATCAAACGCGACCCGCCGCCGGTTGCCACCGATGCCGGGCCGCAGAGAAACTGGCAAGCCGTCAGTAACGCACTGGCAAGCAATGCGGGAATTGCGGTAAGCCGCATTAGCCGCGACGGCCGCGACCTGACCGTCAGCGGCGAACCCATGACCTATCCGTCACTGATGGAAAGCGAAAAGCGCGCCGGGCGCATCCTGCACGCCCAGGCAGATGCCGGCGTGGAACGCTTTCGTTTTCGCTGGGAAAGCCGCGGTTTGGCGCTGCGCGAAGACGTACATGACCGTGAAGCCATGCTGGCGGCAGCAGACTCTGAAGAGTACGAGAGCGATCATCTGTACGGCATCTATTCCCACGCCGATCTGGCAATTGATGCCACAAGTGAACACGGCGAGACGCTCTACCATCATCGCTTTAAAGGGTTCAGCTGGAACTTGGCACCGCGACTTGACCAGAACCTTGGCGGTCCGGACGGCTATTTGTTTCGCCTGTTGGCCGTGCTGAACGCGGAATACCGCACTGATCCCAACGGTTGGTTTTCCGGCGCGGTGGCCGGCACTATCTGGGATAATATGGACAACTACGAGTACATCTCAAATTCCGAGCTGCCACGTGTACGGACCTATATCGGCGAATACCTCTCGAAATCTCAGGTTGGGATTGAAAATCTGCAGTACACCCGTACCGCCCAGCCGGGCGATAACTGGTACGCCATGGGCTATGGTGGCCTGCTGGAAATGATGTATGCCGGCGTCGGTGGCGAGGTGCTATACCGCCCCTTCAACAGCGGCTGGGCGGTAGGCGCTGACCTCAACTGGGTGCGGCAGCGTGCGTTTCAACAACGCTTTGAGCTGCGCGATTACAGCACCTGGACCGGCCACCTTAGCGCCTACGTTGAGACCGGATTTGAAGACGTTCTGGCAAAGGCCAGCGTTGGGCGCTACCTGGCCGGCGACATAGGTACCACGCTGGATTTCTCGCGCGAATTCGACTCTGGCGTGCGCATCGGCGCATGGGCAACCTGGACAGATGCCGGCGACGATTACGGCGAGGGTAGTTTCGACAAGGGGCTTTATCTGTCGATTCCCTTCAATGCACTGTTCACTCGCTCGACTCGCTCACGGGCCACCGTTGCCTGGAAGCCGCTCACGCGCGACGGCGGCGCCAGACTTGGTCGGCGCTACGGGCTCTATGGCCTCACCGAAGAGCGCAACCTGGGATCATATTGGGAGAAATACCCGGACAGCTGGTAATATGCCAATGCTTTTAACGGCGATGATGGCGCTTGCCAGCCGCCGCCGTAACAACAGTACGCTGCCAGATACAACCACAGGCTTCGGGATGCGCCACTGCACTCTGGGCGGCAGCGTGCCCGAACACGCGTCGCTCGACTTCTCAGGGCCCAACACCATGCGCCATTTACCTCCTATCAAGCTTATCGCCACCCTGGGCTGCACTCTCTGGCTTAGCGGCTGCGCCTTTGCCCCCGGCAGCTACTTCGCGTCCGATACCGCAAGCGCTCCGATCAACGACCTTGTCGACGTTGAACCCATCACACCCGGGCTGATCAATGCACAGCGTGCCGCACCGGACCGTGACACTATGCGCCAGGCCAGCCAAAAACAGCGCGCCAGCATTGATGGCTACCAGTACCGCATCGGCAAGGGCGACGTACTGAGCATTACCGTATACGACCATCCGGAGCTGACCATCCCCTCGGGCAGCGAGCGCAGCGCCGCCGAGGCCGGTAATACCGTGCACGACGACGGCACCATTTTTTACCCTTTCATTGGCCGTATCGACGTACAGGGCAGCACCGTGCGCGAAGTGCGCAGCCGCATCGCCCGGCGCCTGACTCCCTACATTGCCGAGCCTCAGGTTGAAGTTAAAGTGGCGGCCTTCAAATCCCAGGACGCGCTGATCTCCGGCGAAGTGAAAAACCCGGGACGACAACCTATTACCAACGTCCCCATGACCGTGCTGGACGCCGTTAGCCGCACCGGCGGGCTGACCGATCAGGCCAACTGGCACGGCGTGCAGCTGATGCGCGACGGCGAAATCCATACTCTTTCGCTTTACAACATGCTCAACAAAGGCCAGCTGGGCGACGACATGCTGCTAAAAGACGGCGACGTGCTGCACGTTCCCGAGCTGAACGAGCAGAAAGTGTTCGTCATGGGGGAAGTGGGCGAGCCGCAAACGCTGCCCATGGGGCGTTCACGCATGAGCCTGACCGAAGCCCTTAGCCGCTCGGGCAGCCTGGAAAAGACCCAAGCCGACGCCAGCGGCATCTTTGTTTTCCGCCGCCAGCCCCAGCGCAGCGACAAGCTGGCCACGGTCTATCAGCTTGATGCACGCAACGCTGCCGCCATGGTGCTGGGCACCGAATTCAAGCTTGCGCCCACTGACGTGGTCTACGTGACCACCACCCCGCTCGGACGCTGGAACCGCGTTGTCAATCAGATGCTGCCTACCATCACCTCGGTGTATCAGATTACCCGCACCGCCCGAGACGCCAACGACCTGCGGGACGATTTCTAATGTTTCAGCACATTCTCATCGTTTGCACCGGCAACATCTGCCGCAGCCCGGTCGCCGCCGCCTTACTGGCGCGTGCCCTACCTGAGCGCCGCGTTGAGTCTGCTGGTCTGGGCGCGGTCGTCGGCCACGGCGTTGAACCCACGGCCCGCCGTCTGGGCGAAGCCGACGGGCTCGACCTGGCAGACCACCAGGCACGGCAGCTTACTGCCGGCATGCTGCACGCCGCCGATCTGGTACTGGTCATGAGCGAAGGCCAGCGCCGCGCCGCCGGCGAGCTCGCCCCCGAAGCACTGGGCAAAACCATGCGCCTGGGGCGCTGGCTGGAAAACGGCCAAGGCCGCGACATCCCCGACCCCTATCGTAAAAGCCCGGAAGCATTTGAACACGTCCACCAGCTGCTAAAAGATGCGACCCACAGCTGGGCAACGCGCCTATAACCTTCGTCTTTTACGCTTTGCCCCAGCGGCGCTGCATCACCCAGCTCGGAGAATTCACCCGACATGTCAGATTTGCAAAACCCTGAAACCAGGCCCGCCTCAACGGCGGACGACGAAATCGATCTCGGCCGACTGTTTGGGCTGCTGCTTGACCATAAGTGGTGGATCATCGGCATCACCGCGCTGTTTGCCATTATCGGCGTGGTTTATGCCCTGCTGAGCACGCCGATCTACCGCGCCGATGCACTGATCCAGGTGGAAAAGAAGGCAGGAATCAGCAACCCCCTGGAAGACGTGCAAGCCATGCTCGGTGAAGAGCCCAAAGCCGACACCCAGATCGGCATCCTGCGTTCGCGCCTGGTGCTGGGTCGCGCCGTGGATCAGGAACGCCTGGACCTGTCGGTAACGCCTACCCGCCTGCCCGTCATCGGCAATTTTCTGGTACGCCAAGGCATAGAACGCCCGGGCTTTGCCAGCAGCAGCGTCTGGGCCGGCGAGACGATCAACGTCGGCAACTTCCAGGTAGACGGCCCGCTTGAGGGCGAAGCGTTTACCCTTATCGCCACTGAAGGCAACGGCTATCGGCTACGCCACAACGACAAGCCCCTGGGTAGCGCTCAAATCGGCGACAATGCCCGTTTCATGAACGGCCAGGTCAAGCTGCGCGTCGCCGAACTCACCGCCGCCCCCGGTGCCGAATTTACTCTGGTCAAGCGCTCGCGCCTGGTCACCATTAACGACCTGCGCTCACGCCTTAGCATCAGCCAGCAGGGCAAGGACAGCGGCCTGATCGAGCTTGCGCTAACCGGCGCCGAGCCCGCCCGCGCCAAGCGCGTTCTGGACGCCATCAGCACGGTCTATCTTAACCAGAACATACAGCGCCAGAGCGCCGAGGCCGAGCAAAGTCTGGACTTTCTGGAGCAGCAAGAGCCCGAAATACGCCAGCAGCTGCGCACCGCGGAGAATACGCTGAACCGCTACCGCACCGAGCGCGACAGCGTCGATTTAACCCAGGAAACCAAATCCGTTCTGCAGCGGCTGGTCAACATCGAAGCCAAGCTCAACGAGCTGGACTTCAAGGAAGCGGAAATTTCCCGACGTTTTTCTCCCGGCCATCCCACCTACTCTGCCTTGTTGGACAAAAAGCAGCAGCTCGAAGACGAACGTGAACGGCTCAATGAGCGGGTTGAATCGCTGCCGGAAACCCAGCAGCAGATTCTTCGCCGCACCCGGGATGTCGAGCTCAACCAGGAAATCTACCTGCAGCTGCGCAACAAGATCCAGGAAATGAAGATCGCCAAAGCCAGCACCGTAGGTAACGTGCGTATTCTCGACCACGCCGCGGTACAGCCCGCCCCGGTCGCTCCGAAAAAGAAACTCATCGTGGTGCTGGCCACCCTGCTGGGCGGCATGCTGGCGGTAGGACTGGTGCTGGTGCGTGGTCTTTTTAATCGCGGTGTGGAATCGCCCGAGCAGATTGAAGAAGCCGGCCTGCCCGTTTATGCCACAGTGCCGCTTTCCGACACCCAGCACCAGCTGACCCGGCGCATTAAACGCCGGCGCGAACGCCACGGACAAAGCGTCATGGCCGGCATACTTGCTCACCGCGAGCCCGCCGACACCTCCATCGAGGCGCTGCGCGGGCTGCGCACCAGCCTGCACTTCGCCATGATGGAAGCCGCCGACAACCGCCTGATGGTCAGCGGCCCCAGCCCCGGCGTTGGCAAAAGCTTTGTTTCAGTAAACCTGGGCGCGGTATGCGCCCAGGCCGGGCAGAACGTGCTGGTTATCGATGCCGACATGCGCAAAGGCCACCTTCATCACGCCTTTGGCGGCCAAAGCAGCAGCGGCCTTTCCGAGCTGCTAAGTGGTAAGGCCGCGCTCGACGATGTGCTGCGCAGCTCAGAGCAGGCCGGACTGAACTACGTTGCCCGGGGCAGCGCCCCGCCCAACCCTTCAGAGCTGCTGATGCATAAGAACTTCAGCGACTTTCTGGAGCAGGCCAGCCAGCGCTATGACCTGGTGATTATCGACACCCCGCCGATACTTGCCGTCACCGACGCCGCCATAGTCGGCAAACAGTGCGGCACCAGCCTGATGGTCGCGCGCTTCCAGAAGAACCCGGCCAAAGAACTGGTCATCGCCAACCGTCGTCTGGAAACCACCGGCGTGACGGTCAAGGGCGCCATACTCAACGCCATGGAGCGCAAAGCGGCTACCTCCTACGGATATGGCTACTACAACTACTCGTATAACTAATATACTCCCGCCAATAATGGACGACGCCTCTTGAGTCTTCTGGAGGCGTCGTCAGAAATCGCTAACACGATTTGCGGCAACCTATAGACACAATGGCCTCACGTGAACGTTGCTGACGAGGAGAGTTTTCTTGAAACAAGAGCAAACGCCCGAGACTGACGTACACACGAAAAGCCATCCAGCTTCCTGGTATGTCGTCCAGTGCAAGGCCGGCGAGTCTTTTCGCGCAGCCGACCACCTGGATAACCAGGGGTATGAGGTGTTACACCCGGTTCTCGAGCGAAAGCGCCGCCGCCGAGGCAAACTGACCCTTGTATGCGAACCGTTATTTCCGTTTTATCTCTTTATCAGGCTCGACAAGATCTCGAGCAATTGGGCACCCATTCGCTCCACTCGCGGTGTCCTGCGCATTGTCACGTTCGGTTATGTGCCAGCCGCTGTTCCCGACACGCTGATCGAGCAGCTTGTGCATGGCTCCGATGAGCCTGACGGCGTACACAGTCGATTTTCTCCCGGCGACAGCGTTCAGATTGCCGACGGTCCCTTCAAGGGGCTTGAAGCTATCTTCCAGCATGCCAAAGGCACTGAGCGCGCCGTGGTGCTACTCAATATGCTGCAACATCAACGCTCGGTAGAAATGCCCGGTGATCACCTGCTCTGACAATATCCTGTCCGAACAGACAGGAGCTTATGACAGCTGGTGACAACGTACCGGCTTTGCTATTGATGGACCCCGGGATTCACGCGGAATTTTGCTACTAGACCACACATCGCGGACACCATGCTATGTATCAAGTTTTCAACACCGCAGACGAGGTTTCGCATTTCGCTGCAAAGCGGATCCTGGATTGCATAGCAGCCTCTCCTGATATGGCCCTGGGCCTGGCGACAGGCAGCACGCAGGAATCTTTATACGCGCAACTGGTTCGACTGATCCGACAACGCTCAATCGACGTATCGAAGCTGACGACTTTCAACCTGGATGAGTATATTGGGCTTGGAGAGTGGCACCGCCAAAGCTATCGTTACTATATGCACGAACATCTCTTCAAGCACCTGCCACTCTCCAGGCAAAGGCTACATGTGCCTGATGGCCTGGCCGATAACCCGGAAAAGGCGTGCCAGGCATACTCGGAGGCGATCCGAGCAGCGGGCGGCCTGGATTTTCAGCTCCTGGGGATCGGCTCCAACGGTCACATCGGCTTCAACGAGCCGTACACACCGTTTTCCAGCCGCACCCATACCGTGGCGCTGTCCGATCAAACGCGTCTGGATAACGGGCGCTTTTTCTCCGCCCACAGTGAGGTACCCACCCATGCGATGACGCTGGGTATACAGGATATTCTGGAAGCGCGGGAAATCATGCTTCTGGCGACAGGTCGCCATAAGGCCGATACCATGGCTCAGCTATACCATGGTGATGCCAACGAAGCGTTGCCGGCTTCAGCACTTAAACATCACCATAACGTCACGATCGTCATGGACCGGGAAGCCGCTTCCGGGCTCCCCGAGCACATGCAAAATGCAAATCCCAGGACCCGTTAACGTCCCTTGGGCAAAGCGCGGTCATCTCGAACTCGACGCTCTGGCCTGTCTTGCTCCTGCTTCCTTTCTGTCCGAGCTTTTTAAGGTGTTCTCATGCACAGTGCCATGCTGATGGACGATGCATTAATCTTTTACCGGGCGCTTCAGCGCCATGACTGGCCCACCTATTTTGACCGGAATACGCTGAAGCGCGGCAAGCGTTACGCTGAGCAAGGATTTGTATCAGGGCCAATAAGTCTGGAGCATGAGGATAATAGCCTGGCACTGGCAGGACAGGTCGAAGGTAGCCTCAAGCGCCCATATCGTACGGAAATTGAGATTACCATCGACCCTCACGAACCCGACATGCTGGCGATCTGCACATGTCCCGTGGGAGTCGGTTGTAAACACGCCGTCGCGCTTATTGAAATCTTTCTCCACTATCTCGATGAAAAAGGCTGGACAGCAGCCATGGCCGGCTCTCCACAGCCCGAGGCTGAGGTATCCACCCCCCGGAATGACGACACGCTTGCCAGGTTGCAATGGGAAAGCTGGATTCGTCAGATGGAAGAAGTGCCCCCCGTGGCGCCCGAACACCAGCGCGTCGGCCATGAATATCGCCTGGGCCTACTGTTGGATGTCGGCATGGGACGCTTTTTCAGCAGTGTCCCCAAGCTGGCCGTGATGCCGGTTTGGCTGCGCCCTTCACGACAGCGCGGTCGTGGTAGCGGCTGGGTGGCACCCCGCCGCATCGAATTTGCGTCTGACGGCCAGCTGCAACCCTCACCCGAGGATGGCTGGACGGCCACTGCGGAAGAGGCCGTTGACCGGCTGCTGCACGGCGAAGCAGGTCATATGCATGCCAGAAACCAGGGTCAGTGGCGGCTCGTGTCCACCGATTTACAAGCCCGTGCCTTATGGCGCTTGTTGGAAAGCGATACCCCTCCCCTGCTGTTTTATCAGCAGCAAACAGGCCCTCTGCTGCAGTTTGGAGATCCCTGTCAGCTGGTATCCGACTGGCAAACCGATGACCAGGGCGTTCAGCGGCTCGTGCCATTAACAGAGCCGGCCGATAGCGTATCGGAAGACGCTGTTTTTGCGAGCGTCGGCCGTGACCTCTGCTATCTCGACCCGACATACGAGTACCTGGGCCACCTTGAAGGCACACCAGAGCGTCTGGCCCATGTATACCGCGCCCCGCCATTACCTCCCGGCATCAGCGAATGGCTGGACGATCAGTTTCAACAATCCGACGCATTGGCCCGAACACTGCCAACGCCTCACCGGGTAGAAGAACAGGTGTTGGCGGATGTTTCGCCACAACTCAAAGCCACCATGACGATCGCCATGGGGCAGGTCGGCACGCACCGTGGCATATTGCTTTCCCCTCAACGTGACGCACTGCCCTATTGGGTTCACGTGGGCGCTGCCATTATTCAGTTTAACTACGCAGGCATCGATGTAGCCCCCGAGGAAGGCGACACCGCCACCGGGTATCGTGACGGCAAGCAGCTGACGGTACAGCGCGATGGCAACAAGGAAGTGGCGCTGATCCAGAGCCTGCCTTCCGGCATGGTGCCCCTTGAGCAGCTGTATAAAAACGATGCCTTTCCCGATTATCTGAATCTACCGGGCTGGACCCTGCTGCTGCCAATAGACGGCACGCCACCGACCAGCGCCGAAGAGTGGTCCACACACCTGGCGGCGCCCGATGAATGGTGGGACATGATCGATCAGCTGCGTGAAGCCGGCTGTCGTATCGAGTTTGACCCTGACTTTCCGGAAGAGCCGGTCGTGGTATCCCCGGATGCCTGGCATGGCGAACTGGAACCGGCCGGTAACGGCTGGTTCGATCTGGCATTGGATATTGAAGTCGAGGGAGAAAGGCTCAACCTGCTGCCCATTCTTCGCCAACTGCTTCAGCGCTCGGACTTTCCTCTGGAACCCGAGGAAAATGAGCCGGAAGACGCGACCTGGACTCTGGCGTTGCCGGACAATCGCCAGCTGGAACTGCCGCTGACCAGGCTGCGCTCATTGATGGCGCCGATTCTGGACTGGCTGGATGACCGGGATGATCCCGGTGCCGCAGTCCCCCTCCCCGTCACAGCGGCCGAGCAAATGGCGCCCCTGGCGGAAAACGAACGCTGGGCCGGCCGTGAGCACATGACCGACCTGGCCGACAGGCTGCGCCAACTGCCTACGACCGTGGAAGAACCTCCCGATTTTGCCGGTGAGCTGCGTGACTACCAGGCACGCGGCGTGGCCTGGATGCGCTTTCTGGCCGAACTGGATACAGGCGGCATTCTTGCGGATGACATGGGGCTGGGCAAAACCATACAGGTGCTGGCTCATATACTCGATGAGCGCGCTCGCGGCACGCTAACAGCTCCCGTGCTGGTGGTAGCCCCCACCAGCCTGGTAGGAAACTGGTGGTCGGAGACGGCCCATTTTGCCCCGGAACTGACAGTGGTAGCGCTGCAAAGCGGCAAGGCAAAGCGTATGCGGCAATTTGATGAAGCGCTTGCCGACGCCGACCTGGTGATCACAACCTATGCCTTGATCAACCGTGATCTGGAGCGCCTCCAGGAGACCCACTTCGGGCTGTTGGTACTGGATGAAGCCCAGGCAATCAAAAACGCTGCCAGTCAATCGGCACGCGCCGTACGCCAACTTAACGCCGAGCGCACCCTGGCCATGACCGGCACACCGCTGGAAAACCACCTGGGCGAGCTATGGGCACAGTTGGATGTGGTCGCCCCCGGGGCCCTGGGGTCCCAGCAGTGGTTTGGGCGGCATTTTCGTACGCCCATCGAAAAAGACGGCGACGTAACGTTGCGAGAACGCCTGACACGACGTATTTCACCGTTGATGTTGCGTCGTGGAAAGCAGCAAGTGTTGGCCGAGCTACCCGACATCACCGAGCAACGTCACGATATCACGCTGAGTGGCGCTCAGCGCGAGCTGTATGAAAGCCTGCGCCTGGCCCAACATCAGCGGGTACAGCAGGCCATCGCCGAGCGGGGTCTGGCCGGCTCGGGCATCGTGATGCTGGATGCACTACTCAAATTGCGTCAGGTATGTTGCGATCCACGGCTGGTGAAGTTGGACAGCGCTCGCAAGGTACAGCAGTCGGCCAAATTGCAACGGCTGCGAGAGCTGGTATCGCCGCTGGTCGAGGAAGGCCGACATATTCTGATTTTCTCCCAGTTTACCGAGATGCTGACGTTGATCGGTGAAGCGCTGGAAAAGGATGGCATTGCATTCACCACGCTAACCGGTGAGACACCCGGCAAGGCCCGAACAGCGCGTGTGGCGTCATTTCAGCAGGGCGATATCCCCGTGTTTTTGATCAGCTTGAAAGCCGGCGGCACCGGGCTGAACCTCACGGCTGCTGATACCGTGATTCACTACGATCCCTGGTGGAACCCCGCCGTGGAGGCACAGGCTACCGGCCGTGCGCACCGTATGGGGCAGAAAAACCCGGTATTCGTCCACAAGCTTGTTTGTGCAGGCTCCGTTGAGGAGCGCATTCTGGATCTGCAGTCTCGCAAGGCGGACCTGGCAGCATCCATTCTGGAAGGCGGCGAGGAACGTCAGAATGGCGGGGTACTGTTCGACGAAGACGATCTGGCGCTGCTGTTTGCGCCAGTCGCATAGTCTTGTAGCTCCTCGCTACCCTGACAACTTTGGCTACTGTAGTGGCATCGTCCATTTGGCCGGCTGGCTGTATGCATCCGGCCTCTTTCAATGCTCGGCTTTAACCATCAGCAGGCCCAGTGCCTCATAGATAGCACGCTCGGTTTTGCGCAGGTGGCCGGCGGAAGGCACCCAGTATCCCAGGGAGTTTTCCTGCCCGCTGTCCAGCAGGTAGTGCGTCGGCGCGGCAATCGGATCCAGCCCTGCCCGCTGAAAGTGGCGCATTGCACGCGGCATGTGGGAAGCCGACGTCACCAGGGTGACCCTGGCGCCATCACCAAGTAAGTCGTGTACTGCGCGAGCTTCCTCTCCCGTGTCTGTTGGCTGGTCGAGTATGCGTAGCTGCGCCTCATGCACGCCCAGTTCCCTGGCCACTTCGGCGTAGCCCTGAGCGATAGGCGCTTCACCTGGGTCGCGACTGGCCCCGGTTACCACCAACGGCAAATCGGGCGCCTGGCGCCACAGTCGTATGCCCTCCATCAGACGCACAGCGGAACTGTCATACAGCCGCCCGGTGCTCGACCAGGGTGCCTCCGGCCGCCAGCCACCGCCCAGCACTACCACTGCGTCAATGCCTGGTTCACTGGGCAAGGTGTCGCGCGCCGGGTAGTGCGTCTCGAGTGGCATCAGCAGGCGCTCGGCCACCGGCCCCCAGCTGGCCAGTGCCAATAGGCCGACCCCGATGATGGCGAACGACCGCCCCGACCGCCGGCATCGGCGCCCCAGCAGTACCAGACCCACGACTAATAGCCCCAGACTGATGGGCAAGGGCATCAGCAGTTGAGCCACCAGACTTTTGGCTAGCGCGTACATATTAATGCACTTATGCGCCGTAGCCGTTCGGGTTTTGCTGCTGCCAGCGCCAGGTATCGGCCAGCATGTCATTGAGTCCGCGTTCGGCCTGCCAGCCGAGCTCTTCGCTAGCCAGCGCCGGATCCGCCCAGCACTCGGCAATATCGCCTTCACGGCGCGACTCAATTTGGTACGGCACTGCCTGGCCTGACGCTTTTTCAAAGGCCTCGACCATTTCCAGCACCGAATAGCCGCGACCGGTGCCCAGATTCCAGATGCCGACGCCCTGCTGGCCTGCCAGCACCTGCATGGCGGCCCGATGGCCTTCGACGAGATCCATCACGTGGATATAGTCGCGGACGCCGGTGCCGTCCGGTGTGGGATAGTCGTTGCCAAAGATCGATAGCGCCTCGCGCCGCCCTACTGCTACCTGGGCGATAAACGGCACCAGGTTGTTGGGCTTGCCGTTGGGGTCTTCACCGATGCGACCGCTTTCGTGTGCGCCTACCGGATTAAAGTAGCGAAGAAGTGCAATCGACCAGCGCTCATCGGCGCGGGCCAAATCACGCAGCACGTTTTCCACCATCAGTTTGGAGGTGCCGTACGGATTGGTGGGCTGCCCTGTCGGTAGGCCTTCGTGAATTGGCATAGGATGGCCATCGCCATACACCGTGGCCGACGAGCTGAATACCAGCCGGTATATCCCAGCCGCTGCCATGGCCTGGCACAGCGTTAATGTGCCCGCTACGTTATTCTCATAGTAGCGAAGCGGCTCGGCGACGCTTTCGCCCACAGCTTTCAACCCGGCAAAGTGCAGCACGTCGCTGATGGCGTGCTGAGCAAACAGCGCGTCCAAGGCGTCACGATCGCGGATATCGCCTTCAATGAACGTAGGCGTTTTGCCGGCCAACTCAGCCACTCGGCGTAGCGACTCTCGGCTGGCGTTAGCCAGATTGTCGAGCACGACCACGTCGTGTTCTGCCTGCAATAGCGTCAGCACCATGTGCGAGCCGATGTAGCCCGCGCCGCCGGTGACCAGTATGGCCATACTTAACTCCTTGAGATGTATTTGTCTTGAACGTGTTTGGCGTGTTCCATCCTTCGCCCCACAGGGTACCCACACCAACCAAAGTGTGGGGAGAATGTGGTGCGGGGCGTTAGCCCCGCTGGTATTGACTCCTGCCTTGCCGGCAAGGATCGATCAAGCGCGTGCCTGCGGCGCTAACACGTCGCTATGTATTATCCCTAGCGTATGAGCGTAATGTTGCAGCAAAGTGCCGGCATCGCGATGTCCGATCCATTTGGCAACATGCAACAACTGGGTACCGCGTGCCAGCGTGTCGTCCCCCTCGGCACCACAGAAATGCGCTAGCGTCGCGTCCAGTGCGGTATCACAAAACATCCAGTGGTACCGATGGTGTAATGTCGCTTTGAACGCCGGCTTTTGCGCTGCGTATAAGCGAAGCAGCGTCCATGAAACCGCTGCGTGGCGCAGGCCATGGAAATCGATATCCTCACCCAGCACATAACGCATCCAGCCGATGACAGGCGTGATGAGGGATTCACGGGCGAAGGCATCGGGCGAGTGCCGAGGGCCAAACAGTGCTATGTCAGCAAGCAGGCTAGCTGAGCACTCTTTTCTTCTATTGTTGACCCAGGTATTCATTTGCTCAATCACAGACGGCGGTGCCATCACGTGGAGCGCAACGCGACGCCTGGCGGCTGACGTTTTCCCACCTTCGACCTCGATCCAGCATGTATGCTCTCCCTCACCTGCGCCATTTTGCATCACAACATTGTTAAGCGTGAGTGATAACACTTCAGAGGCTCGAAGGCCGCCGTAGAATCCAAGCGCAATAACCAGCGCCATCATTTGTCGCGGATCACCGGCAGGTACATGATCGACCAGGCTGTTCCACACCGTTTCCATGTGATCCGGTGACAGGATCCTGGTGCGCAGCACGCTGGGCGCTAATGATGAGGTGGCGTTGCGAGGCAGAGTAATGCCTTCCAGGGCACCATATTGCTGACAGAACGCCATAAACTGACGCATCGTTTTATAAAATGCCGCCAAAGTACCATCCGACCAGTTTGCGCCTGACGTCGCGGCCTCCTGCAGTTCCAACACCACATCGTCATCCCAGTCGCTCAGATCCAGTATCGCGTTTTGCAGCATCATCGTGATCGGTGTGAGTCGCGAAAGCTGGGTCCGGGCTGTACCCACCTTGTTGCCCTTGGTACGCAGCTGATGATAGAGAAAATGCAAAACCCACTGCGGGTAACTGCCGCTATGGCCAATGAGCCTCACCAGCTTTTTTTCATGCCGCAACAGTCTGTCTTTCATAGGCGGTTCAAATCGAGCAGCGCTGACCTTTTTTGTATCCATCTCTGCTACTTCAGCCAAAAACTGCCGCAGCAAATTCTTGGCTTGCCGCGCCCAGCCCACCGGCAAATGATCCGTATCAATCAATGCCAAACCGGCCGGTTGGGTTTGCTGTCCGAGCTCAGGCACTGGAGCAGAAGCGTTTGCAATTGTAGGCCTATCAGGCAGCCGGCCGTACCGCTCGCCAGGCGTGTACCAGTGCGCGGTTTCGCTTTCTGACAAAAGCGGCACTGGCGTGCAGGTGGGTAGCGGATACTGTCGCAACATGCGAGCCCAGAGTGGCGGAATGCCGCGTAGCAGCGGCACATACTGGCTGGCATTCACCAACGTTGACCAGGTGCGTAAGCGGCACCAGTTATCGCTGTCGGCATTCTGCTCTCGTTCTTTGAGGCATTGCTTCGTCGCCGTTTTGAGACGCGTACGCAGCTGTTTAACTCGCTGACGATAATCCAGCGGGGCCCCCTCGGGAGAAAATAGCAGCCAGCCGGTAGGTCGCTTGTTGCCCTCTCGAGATAGCACGGCGCGTAGCGGCACCCAAACATCATCAGGCAGCCGTATTTGATAATGGCCGCCCTCTGCTAACTGCTCTCCGGGGGCGGCGGGAATCGCCCACCATCGCTGACTGATATGCTCACGGGTGAGCATCGCAAGCGTTCCAAGAGCGGTTGTTTCCCCCATCCCAAATCGCGTCATCAGCCGAATTGCCAACACGAGCAACCACGCATCTGGCTGGGCAGTGCGGCGACACCAGCTGAGTATATTTTTATCGAGCTGCACCATCTGTTCGCCAATGTCGAGTGAACGTGCCGTTGTCGGCCAAGGCGTGGGGCGGTGCGTCGGGATCGGCTCAGGTATCAGCACCGCTTGCATACCGGGTATCTGATTGAGCTGCTGCAATACTCGATTGACACGTTTACGCGCGTGCTTTCGGGTTATCGGACGTTTATCCGACAGGCGCCACTCAAACAGTCCGTCAGCAAGCGTTTCTACAAACGCAGTATCCAAGTCCACGCTTGAGACGGGTACATCACCAAAAATAGCCTCGAGGACCCACTTGGTATCGGGCAGGCTGACCGGCTGCACGATGCTGCGTTTCTCATTCTGCCATTGCCCAATCAAGCGCACTGCGTTCAGTCGTGCCATGGCAACTTCTCCCACTTCAAGGACTTATAACCACATAACTTTAACCAGTTATTTAACCGGCGGCGTAGCCCACCGTCGTGATTGATAGTTGCTTCGGCACGTACTGATGACAGGCTGCGGCCATCGCTAGCATGGCCCAGCAGCGCATCAACTTCTGCATCGGAAACCCTCTCTCGCAGCCAGCTGGCAAGCGAATGTCGGGCTACGTTATCAGCTAGATCTTTCGTAGTCGTCAGCGGTAATGATTGTAGGTCGGACCAGCACATATCACGCAATATTAGTCGGCGGCTACGCCCCTTCTCTTCTAGCCAATCCGGCGTGTTACGATCGCTGGTGCGACGATCTTCGACCGTGATATCTTCATCACGTAACTGACGCAACAAAGCATCAGTCCAACACTGAAGTTTAAACAACGCGTTTTTAATATCTGTCAGCAATGGAATCACACGTGATTCTACGCCGCGAGCTGAGTTTTTATCATGAAGCCATTGCCATTTCCCGGAAAAAGTATTTTGACTCTCGGGGCCAATCGGTCGCGCACCCGTAGATAATTGCCAAGCCAGCAGATGGTATGCCGCGACATATTGGTAAAGAGCTATAAGGCTTCGACGCGGAAATTCTTGACCGCTCCACCACATCGCGAGCTCATCAATAGGCAAACCCATGGCTTCTCGCAGTTCTGCGAATAATGGCAAAAATGCGCATGGCGGTTGTGCTACGGCAGACCCTACTGTATTACCATCGCTATTGCTATCCGCTTTAACTTCAGTGCTATTCGGCTTCGTGTCAGTATAAATGATGCCCAAACTTTTTATTGTATGAGTAAAAACATGCTGAACTTCGGTGCGTGGTATACTGCGGTAGGCCGCCGGCGCCGACAGCGTTAAGCCGAACTGTCCCGTTAGCATTTCAGCGGCGACATCGTCACGCGCATGGGGACGACGCCATAGCCAGCTGGTGGCTCTAAGTCTGTTTGCCGTTGGGATAATGCCTGCATGCCTTCGAAAGTTATTTTTCAATTTACGGTTCAGTTCACCGAGAACCCCTCGGAAAGGACGATCATGTTGACTTGGTTCGGGATCTGAAAGAGCCGTCGCTAAAATATCAGGCAACTTCAGAATTACCCATTGACAATATTTATCTTTGTTGGATTTGTTAGCACCTGGGCCATCGAGCAATCGATACCACAGCTCATTGGTCTCAGGAAAAAAGATTGGGTGGTCTTTAGTGATCGCGGCAATATCTACATCATCTTCCGAAAGCGTCTCAAGCGTTATTATGCGCTTAACCGGCATGCCGGTAGTTAACAATAAAACAGCTAGAGCATATTCAATCGGTTTTAATGATACTGCGAGGGACTCCTTTACTTTTTCAGGAGTGAGACGCGACAAATCATTCACGGTAGATAAAGAAGCAGTCGCCGCGCTATTGATCCAGCGTTGAACTATTTTTCGATCATCGCTGGGCGTCAATGCTGAAGAGGTTTTTCGTTGCAGAACTGGCTGCTCATTTTCTTCTGCATTGTCAGCAGCTGTAGATGTGCTGATAGGATGAAAACCCAGGACAGTCGCTTCTGTATCTGCGAGCTCATCGGCTTTTTGATTTTTGTCTGGATCAGGCGGCTGAGATACACGGGTACGTTTCGGCGGAGACACGCTGGCCAATTTTTTAACTCTCACATCATGCCAATCATCTGTTTTTTCGCGCTTTTTCTGAGCACCGCCCCGTCGTCCTCCAGGCGAGCGACGGATCAACTCCCCAGGGCTGAGTTCATCCTGATAAATTTCAGTAAAAATTTGATAAGACCGATCAAGTTGCCGTCTTTGACTATATAAGGCATCACTTCGGATAGCGGAATAAAAGAACTTATCAGGTTTTTCTGCTTCCTTATCAGCTTGATAATCAGCTCCGATGACTGCCATTAAAACATGTCGAACAGCAAGCACATGACTATAAAAATTGTGTCGAGACGTATTAAGTCCCGTCGTTAAATCTGAAAACCAATCATTAATCAGCTGACGCCCAAGAGAATACTTATGATCGCCAGCAGTGCCCAGAAACCTGGGGTTGGTCATCGCAAAAAACACGGGGTATAACGACCCAATTTTTCTGGGACGCTCAAATGGGATATTTTCATTCGATGAAAGATTTTGGATGGCACCTTTCAAATCAAGATCATCATGATCCCATCCAAAAACCTCAACGGCGTTTTTTAGCGATTTAATACTAAGAGGTGGTTGAACATAACGAACCACTTGCATGATGGCTTTTTCATCATGCGTAGGAAGGCCAGATTGATCAATAGCTTCTTTCCACTGATCATAAATCTCGCCTGGATAAAAAATCTCATCAGACATGCTACTCTAAATCCTTTTGAAGTGTATCAAAAAGCTGTGCCGTTTGATGCTTCTCAGCTTTCACTTTACTATGATCAGCGTCACTCTTAAGTGTAGCACACACCTCATTATCACCCGACGCCTCATCATCAACTTTTTTGTTTTCTTTTTCTTCTACAACACTATCATAACAGCTCTTCTTATCCACCCGGCTTATTCACCGGAACGCTGATTGGGCATCCTGAAGCCCCGGGGAGCCGGTAGCTCGTCGCCGAACGCCGATTTCGAGACGGCATCGTCTTCCGGTGACG
>NZ_BAAAZT010000030.1:0-344042 GCF_039537045.1 Halomonas cibimaris
GTTACCGGAACGAGGCCAACTTCATCGCGATGATCTACCTGATCGGCAGCCCGGTGGGCCGCCTGCTGGATCAGGCCAAATCCACATGAAACGACGAAGAACCCATATAAAGCATCCTTTCCTGGCGGGACCATATTTATACTCAATGAGACAACTGACGTAGAAGAATGCGATGTCATACTACGTAATCCGCCGAGCGGCAAAGATGAACGTAGCATCATTACTGAAGCCACCTTTTATAGGCATAGCGTGTCCTGAATGGGTGCCCACTATCAGATCAAATATCGAAATCAAATATCGAAAAGGTGGGCAAGTTGACATGAGGAGATCAAGTCAAACTATTAATATTTACGGATCTCAGTAAGTTTGAGTAGGCGACTATAATATCCAAAGTATAATCAATTCTTTTGAGGCCTTAGTAAAGAAGATTGAATCTTCTGAGGTTCCGCCTGAGCAGAAGGAAGAGGCTAAAGGTATTCTTAACAAGCTCTTAGAGCATTCTGCAGTAGTGTCTGTTATTGGGGCGGTAGCCAATGAGATTTTTTTAACAAGTGAAACGAAAAACAGCTAAAACCACAAATAGCCGAAGGTTTGTTGATCGCGGATACAGTGATTTTAACTGCATCCGTAATGCTGCTTTTGGATATAGCACTCACATGAGGAGCAATGCAGAATTTACCAATCTATTTACCATTTCTCGCACCTTCGCATGGAGACACTGAACTGAGTGATAGCCAGGCGGCGTCAACCAAAGGCGTGAATCTGCTATCGTAGCGCTTGGTCAGCTATCGAAAAGCCGGAGCGGGCCAAGGCCCTGCGCTTATCCCACAAATCCACAAAATAAAGGTATGAACGTGTCCCAGGCAGAAAAACCGTACGTGCAGTGGCAGGAGGGGCAAACGCCTCGCCAGGCGCTTTGGCTTTCCGAGAGTGGTTACACTGCGCCGGCGCATATCGTACCCGTGGATGACCAGACGACGGCCGATCACGCTTACCGCCTGGCGTGCGAGGGCAACTACCTGCTGTGGCGCGGGGATTTTCATAATGCCCTGCAGCTCATGCAGGCCATGAACCGGCGTATCAAGCGGACCGAGCAGCGCAAGGCCAGCAAAGCCGCCAGGTCTGCCAAAAAGACTTCAGCCGAAAACACCACGGCCAACGCCTTCCACCAGCAGCGTCAGGCTCAGGCCCAGCGGGCGAGAACGCTGGGGCGGCTGCTGTTGGAGCTGGATGCCGGCTATGCCTGTGGCCTGCGCCGTGCGCCTGACCTGAGCGCCGCCTGCGAGGCCGCTTTTGGCCCGCTGGATGAGCCGTGCCTGATCTCGTTGCGCGACCTGCAGGGTGCACTGGGGGCCGCCCAGTGGCGCGAGAAAGGCGTTCGCATTGACGGGCTGGATCAACCGATTTTTCCGCATTACGGGGTGTTTGCGCCCACGCGGCATGAGTATGTGCCGCTGATGCAGGAGGCGCCGCTACCGGCCAAACACGACGTGGCCTTTGATATCGGCACCGGTACGGGGCTGTTGGCGATTATTCTGGCGAAGCGCGGGGCGGGGCAGGTCGTCGCGACCGACTCCAACCCCCGGGCGCTGGCCTGCGCTGAAGATAATCTTGAGCGCTCAGAGCTCTCGGGAGTACAGCTGCAGGAGGTTGACCTGTTTCCGACGGGGCAGCCGTTGGCCGACCTGATCGTGTGCAATCCGCCCTGGCTGCCGGGGAAGCCCAGCTCGTCGCTTGAGCTTGCCGTTTACGACCCCAAAAGCCGGATGCTGCGCGGCTTCCTGCAGGGCGTTCGTGCGCATCTGGCACCGCAAGGTGAGGTGTGGCTGATTCTGTCCGATCTGGCCGAGCATCTGCAGTTGCGCACCCGAGACCAGCTGCTGGCGTGGTTTGCCGAGGCGAAGCTGGACGTGAAATACCGGCTCGATACCCAGCCCAAGCACGGCCGCAGCCAGGACAGCTCAGACCCGCTCCATGCCGCACGCAGCGCGGAAGTGACCTCGCTGTGGTGTTTAACGCCGGCATAGGCGGGGATAGAGAAACGTTTGCTTCAGGAGGCGGCATGTCATCAGACACGCAGCAGCGAATCGACCGGTTCGGCCCGGCCGACACCTCGCGCATTATCGAAATGGCCTGGGAAGACCGGACGCCGTTTGAGGCGATTGAAACGCTTTACGGCCTGAACGAAAAGCAGGTCGTGGCCTTTATGCGCGATCAGCTTAAGGCGCGCTCCTTTCGGCGCTGGCGCAAGCGGGTGAGCGGGCGTAAAACCAAGCACCGCCAGCTGCGCCCGGCCGGGGTGCTGCGCGCTTACTGCCCTACGCAGTACAAGCCCTGACGTGCCGGCAGCACGACGCGCTCCCGCAATGGCCAGCGGCCCTGAGCGGCGCGGGGCACCGGCGCCGCTAGACGCGCTCGCCACTCTCAAGCCGGTGCAAAAAGCCTTCCGCCTGCTCCCAGAGCGCTTCGCGTTTTTCCGGGGCCATGCGGTCCAGGTTGCGGTAGGGCATGCGCAGGCGGTGATTGTCGCCGAGGGTGTCGCGCTGGCGCATGAGAAAGTGCCAGTAAAGCGCGTTGAATGGGCAGGCCTTCTCGCCGGTTGACCGGCTGACGCTGTAGCGGCAGCTTTTGCAGTAGTTCGACATCCGCTGGATGTACTTGCCGCTGGCGGCATACGGCTTGGAGGCGAGCAGGCCGCCGTCGCCGTACAGCGACATGCCCAGCGTGTTGGGCAGCTCGACCCACTCGTAGGCGTCGGCGTAGACGCTCAGATACCAGTCGCAGACCTCTGCCGGCGTAACGCCGGTGAGCAGGGCGAAGTTGCCGGTGACCATCAGCCGCTGGATGTGGTGCGCGTAGGCGTGGTCACGCGTCGCGCCGATGGCCTCGCTCAAGCAGTGCATGTCGGTGTCGCCGGTCCAGTAGAACCACGGGAGCTTGCGCGTGTGGCCAAGGGCGTTGTGCTCGGCGTATTCGGGCATGCCGTGCCAGTAAATGCCGCGAACAAACTCGCGCCAGCCCAGAATCTGGCGGATAAAGCCCTCCACGGCGTTCAGCGGCGCGTGCCCTTCGCGCCCGGCAGCCTCGGCGCGATCGATCAGATCCCGGGCGTCAAGCAGGCCCATGTTCAGGTACGGCGAGAGCACGCTGTGGAACAGCCACGGCTCGCCGGTGCGCATGGCGTCCTGGTAGTCGCCGAACAGCGGCAGCGCGTGTTCCATGAAATGGTCCCGGGCGCGCTCGGCGTCGGCGTGGGTGGTGCCCCAGGCAAAGGCGTCGAGCGTGCCGAAGTGCCGGCCAAAGCGGGTGCCCACCAGCTCGATCACCTCGCGGGTGACGGCGTTCGGCGTAAAGCGCGGCGGGGTTGGAATATCCAGCCCCTCGCGGGGCAGCGGCTTGCGGTTTGAGGTGTCGAAGTTCCACTGGCCGCCGGTGGGCTCGTCGTCGTCCATGAGCACGCCGTACTTGCGCCGCATGGCGCGGTAGAAGTCCTCCATGCGCACCCGCTTGCGGCCCTTTATCCAGCGTGAAAACTCGGCCGGCGTGCAGAAAAAGCGGTCGTCGTCGTGGCGATGAACCGGCACCCCCAGCCGCTCGGGCCAGCTGTCCATGTCGTGCGCCAGGCGCCACTCGCCGGGCTCGGTCACGTGCACCGCCCGGGCCTGATGGCGGTTAACCGCCCGTTCCAGCTCGCCGATCAGCGAGCCGGTGTTGTCGGCATCGTCCAGAGCAACGTACTCAACCGTTTGCCCGGCCGCGCGCAGCTCTCGGGCGAACTGGCGCATGGCGGAAAACACCAGCGCAATTTTTTGCTGGTGGTGGGCGACGTAGGTGGCCTCGTCGGCCACCTCGGCCAGCAAAACGACGTTATCGGCCGGGTCGGTGCCGCGCAGCGCGGCAATGTTGGGCGTCAGCTGGTCGCCGAGAACAAGGGTAACGGTGGTCATGGGCGCTCCTGCAGGAAAACCGGGGGCAACGAAAGGAAGGCAGCCGTTGCGGTAACCGGACGAAAAAAAACGCCCTCTCCGCACGGCGAAAAGGGCGCTTGCTTGCAAGCTACTTAACGCATCAGGCCTTGTTGGGGCCGTTGTAGATTTCTTCGTCCAGTTCGCCTTCGCTTTTGCCCACCAGCGTTGTCACCATCAAATCGCCGGCGACGTTGACGCTGGTGCGGGCCATGTCGAGGATGCGGTCGATGCCCGCGACCACGGCGATGGCTTCCAGCGGCAGGCCGACCTGGGCCATGACGATGGAGAGCATGATCAGCCCCGCGCCGGGCACGCCGGCGGTGCCGATGGAGGCGAGCGTGCCGGTCAGGATGATCATGCCGTAGTCGGCCATGCTCAGGTCAACGCCGAGCATCTGGGCGATAAACAGCGTGACCACGCCCTGGTACAGCGCGGTGCCGTCCATGTTGATGGTGGCACCCACCGGCAGCACAAAGCCTGATACACCTTCGGAGACGCCGAGGTTTTTCTGCGCGCAGCGGATCGAGACCGGCAGCGTTCCGGAGGACGACGCCGAGGAGTAGGCCACCACCAGCGCGTCGATGATGCCGCTCAGGTAGCGCTTGGGATTAAGCCGGCCGAGCAGGCTGAGCAGCCCGCTGTACACCACCAGCACATGGATAACGCTTGCCAGATAGGCCACGCCGATGACCTTGGCCAGCGGCAGCAGCACCGCAAGGCCGTAGTTGCCGGCGACAAACGCAATCAGGCCGAACACGCCGAAGGGGGCAAACGCCATGACGATCTCGGTGAGCTTGTACATGGCCTCGGCAAAGCTTTCGAAAAGACGTACTACCGGCTCGCCTTTCTCGCCGATCAGCATCAGCGAAATGCCCAGGCCCATGGCAAACACGATGATCTGCAGGATGTTGCCCTCGGCCAGCGCGTCGATGGGGTTTTGCGGCACCAGGTTGACCAGTATCTCCACCAGCGACGGCGCTTCGTTGGCCTGCATGGGCTGGTCAAAGCTCATGTCGACCCCGGCACCGGGCTGAAACAGCGTCGAGGCCAAAAGTCCGATGGCGATGGCAAACGCGGTGGTGATCAGGTAAAGCCCGATGGTGCGCGCGCCGATGCGCCCCATCTTTTGCGGGTCACGCATGGCGGTAATGCCCACCACCAGCGTTGAAAATACCAGCGGCACGATCAGCATCTTGATCGCGCTGATGAAAATATCGCCCAGCGGCTTGAACACGCCGGCGTTTTCGCCCATCAGCGCGCCGGCGATAATGCCGAGAAACAAACCGGCAAGAATGCGCTGCCAAAGCGGTATGCGTCGCCAGAAATGAATAGGGGAACCGGCTGCCATGATGCGTCTCCTATGATGTTTGTAACTGTTGTTGTACAGCAGTGCAGCGATTCTAACGGTAAATACATCGGAGGATAAACGTATTTCTCTCAACGGTGCGGCGCGGCCAGGCCTTGACGGTTATTGCGGTGCGCGTCTATAACGGCGCGGTATTCCCATCGCGCCGAGGGCCTATGCTGCTGCTGATCGTTATTGCCGTTGTTGCCATCGGCTTTTCGTTTCTGTGTTCGATTCTTGAGGCCGTTTTGCTGTCGATCACGCCCAGCTATATTGCCCGGCTGCGCGAGGAAAAGCCGGCCCTGCACGCCTCGCTTGAGCGCTTCAAGGCCAATATAGACCGCCCGCTGGCGGCGATTCTTACGCTTAACACCATCGCGCACACGGTAGGGGCCACCGCCGTGGGCGCCCGAGCGGCGACGGTGTTCGGTGAGTCCTGGGTCGGCGTGGTTTCAGCGGTCATGACGCTGGGCATTCTGGTGTTTTCCGAGATTATCCCCAAAACGCTCGGGGCCACGCACTGGAAGCGCCTGGCGGTGATCCTGCCGCCGGTACTCAAGGTGATGACGGCCATGCTGCTGCCGTTTATCTGGCTTTCAGAGCAGCTGACGCGCCGGCTGGGCGGGCGCGACGAGAACGCCGTTGACCTGCGCGACGAGATCAAGGTGCTGGCCCGGGTGGGCCAGGAAAAACAGGTGCTCGACGCCGACGAGACCCGCACCATTACCAACGTGCTCAACCTGCACGAGATTCCCGTGTCACAGGCGATGACGCCGCGCATTGTATGCCAGACGGTGCTGCCGCACATGACGGTAGGGGCGTTTGAGGCGCAGTACAGCCAGACGCCGTTTACCCGCTTTCCGGTGATGGACAGCGGCGAGCAGGCGTTTGGCTACGTGCACAAGGTCGATATGTACCAGGCCGAGCGGGACGCCACCATGAAATCCATGATGCACCCCATCGGCCGGCTGGCCGCGGAAGACAACGTCGAGCAGGCGTTTACCGCCATGCTCGATGACAATCATCACATGCGCGCGGTATACGATGCCCACGGCAGCTTTGTCGGGCTGATTACCCTGGAAGACGTGATCGAAACCCTGCTGGGCCAAGAGATCGTCGATGAAACCGACCGCGTAGACAACCTGCAAAGCTATGCCCGCCAGCGCTGGCTGCAGCGGATTCGCCGGGCCCGCCAATCGCCCTGAGGCGCCGGCCGCGTTAAGGTAGTCCGGGCTATTACGGCAAACGCAGGCAAACGGGCTGATCAATCATGCAAGACACGTTGTTATTGGGATTTTTGGGGAGCCTTACGGCCGGCATGATGACCGCCGTGGGTGCGCTGCCGGTGCTGATGGGGAAAACGCCCGGGCGCGCGTTTCGTGATCTGGCGCTGGTGTTTGCCGCCGGGGTAATGCTGGCGGCGTCGTTTTTTTCGCTGATTATTCCCGCGCTGGATGCAGCCGGCGAGCACTATGCCAGCGGCGCTGTGCCGGCTGCGATCGTGTGCCTGGCCATTCTTTTTGGCATGGGGGCTATTGCCCTGTTGAACGAACGCTTGCCCCACGAGCATTTTACCCAGGGGCGTGAGGGGCCCGAGGCCGCCTCGCTACGCCGGGTATGGCTGTTTGTCTTCGCCATTTCCATTCACAACCTGCCGGAAGGGCTGGCGGTGGGCGTAGGCTTTGGGGCCAACGGTCTGGAAGGCGGGATGCCGCTGGCGCTGGGTATCGGCCTGCAGAACATGCCGGAAGGGCTGGCGGTGGCCGTGGCGCTGATGGGCGAAGGCTATTCACGCGGGCGTGCGTTCGGCATTGCCCTGCTGACAGGGCTGGTCGAGCCGCTTGGCGGGCTGTTCGGTGCCGGGGTGGTAACGCTTTCGCAGATGCTGCTGCCCTGGGGGCTGGCGTTTGCCGCCGGCGCCATGCTCTACGTCATCAGCCACGAAATCATCCCCGAAACCCACCGCAGCGGGCACCAGAACAAGGCCACGCTGGGCCTTGCGCTGGGGCTTGTGATCATGCTGTTTCTGGACGTCTGGCTGGGCTGAGCGGCGCGATTCTGGCAAGGCCGCGCCCGTCAGGCCGGTGCCGAAAAGCCCGGGAAGGATGCGGTTATGGCGTTTTTCCCCGGCGGCTTCAGGCGCGGGCGGTGGCGTATTCCACCAGCGCCTCGGCGAAGGTGTCGGTGGTGCCGCTGCCGCCCATGTCCGGGGTGACCATGTCGCGGCGCTTTTCCAGCACGTCGCGGATGCCTTCGCGGATGGCGGTGCCCTTGGCGTTCATGCCCAGGTGGTCAAGCATCTGGGCGGCGGCCAGCAGCAAAGCGCAGGGGTTGGCGATTTTTTGCCCGGCAATGTCCGGCGCGGAGCCGTGGACGGCCTCGAAAATGGCCGCTTGCTCACCGATGTTCGCCCCCGGCGCCAGGCCCAGCCCGCCGACGAGACCGGCGCACAGGTCGGAGGTGATGTCGCCGAACAGGTTGGTGGTGACCACCACGTCAAACTGGTAGGGGTCCATCACCAGCTGCATGCAGGCGTTGTCCACGATCATTTCTTCAAACTCGATCGACGGGTATTCCTTGGCGACCTCGCGGGCAACGTCGAGGAACAACCCCGAGGCGGTCTTGATGATGTTGGCCTTGTGCAGCGCGGTGACTTTCTTGCGGCCCTTGTTTTTGGCCAGCTCAAAGGCGTAGCGCACGATGCGTTCGGAGCCCTTGCGCGTCACCTTGATCTGGGAGATGCCGGTGTTGCCCTCGTCGAGCATTTCCTGGCCGTCGGATAGATAGGCGCCTTCGGTGTTTTCGCGCACGGTAATCATGTCGATGTCGGCGTAGCGCGAGCGCGTACCGGGAAAGCTCACCGCCGGGCGCACGTTGGCGTAGAGGTCAAAATGGCGGCGCAGCTGCACGTTGATCGAGGAAAAGCCCTTGCCGATGGGCGTGGTCAGCGGGCCCTTGAGCGCGATGCCGTGCTTTTCGATGGTGTCCAGCGTGGTCTGGGGGATCAGCGTGCCGTGCTGGTCAAGCGCGCCCAGCCCGGCATCAACGATGTCATAGTCAAAGCCGCAGTCCAGCGCGTCGAGTACGCGCAGGGTGGCATCCATGATCTCGGGGCCGATGCCGTCGCCCTTGATGACTGCAATAGACTGGCTCATTTCATGCTCCTTAAGCTAAACGCTGAACGGCGGACGCGCCGGATGAAAGAACAAGGCGCGGGATGACCTGAACGGCCTCACCGCGCGCATCTGCGGCGCTATGGTACGCCAAGCGGACGTAAAACGTCACCCTGAACGGATGGTCTTCGGCAGGGCGGGATCGCAACCGCCGGCGGCGGGGCATGCACCTGGCGCGGGGGACAGGTAGAATGCGTCTCCCTTTGCCTCAACCTCCAACCGTGGGACGGATCAATGATTGAGTCGTTCAAGCAAACCTGGCTTTCCAACCTGAGAGCCGATGTGCTGTCGGGCGTCGTGGTGGCCCTTGCGCTGATCCCCGAAGCCATTGCCTTTTCCATTATCGCAGGCGTCGACCCCAAGGTGGGGCTTTACGCCTCGTTTGCCATCTGCGTGATCATCGCCTTTGCCGGCGGACGCCCGGGAATGATCTCGGCGGCCACCGGGGCCATGGCGCTGCTGATGGTGACGCTGGTGAAAGAGCACGGGCTTGAGTATCTGCTCGCCGCGACGCTTTTGACCGGGGTGTTGCAAATTGCCGCCGGCTACCTGCGCCTGGCCGATCTCATGCGCTTTGTTTCGCGCTCGGTGGTCACAGGGTTTGTCAACGCCCTGGCGATTCTGATTTTTATGGCCCAGCTGCCTGAGCTTACCGGGGTGACCTGGCACGTCTACGCCATGACGGCGGCCGGTCTGGGCATCATCTACGGCTTTCCCTATCTGCCGAAAATCGGCCGGATGGTGCCGTCGCCGCTGGTGTGTATTCTGGTGCTCACCGCGGTGTATCTGGCGACCGGCATGGAGATTCGCACCGTGGGTGACATGGGCGAGCTGCCCGACAGCCTGCCGATTTTTCTCTGGCCGGACGTGCCGCTGACCCTGGAAACCCTCAAGATCATCTTTCCCTACTCGCTGATGCTGGCCGTGGTGGGGCTTTTGGAATCGATGATGACTGCCACCATCGTTGACGACCTGACCGATACCCAAAGCAGCAAGAACCGCGAGTGCAAAGGCCAGGGGATTGCCAACATCGGTGCCGGGCTTTTGGGCGGCATGGCCGGCTGTGCGATGATCGGCCAGTCGGTGATCAACGTGAAATCCGGCGGCCGTCAGCGCACCTCCACGCTGGTTGCGGGCGTGGGACTTTTGTTTTTGGTGGTGTTTCTCTCTGACTTTGTCTCGCTGATTCCCATGGCCGCGCTGGTGGCGGTGATGATCATGGTCTCCATCGGTACGTTCAGCTGGGAATCCATCCGTGACCTGAAAAAACACCCCATGAGCACCAACATGGTGATGCTGGCAACGGTGGCGGTAACCGTGACCACCCACAACCTGGCGCTGGGCGTGTTCGTCGGCGTTTTGCTGGCGGCGATGAACTTTGCCAACAAAGTGGGCAATATTCTCTACGTCGGCTCGCGCGACGTTGAAACCGGCAAGTCCCGGGAATACCAGGTCGTCGGGCAGGTGTTTTTTGCCTCCTGCGAGCGTTTTGGCGCAGCGTTTGACTTCAAGGAAAGCGTGGATCACGTCACCATCGACCTGTCCCGGGCGCATTTCTGGGACATCAGCGCGGTGCAGGCGCTGGATCGTGTGGTGATCAAGTTCCGCCGCGAAGGCACCGAGGTCAACCTGATCGGTCTTAACGAGGCCAGCGCCACCATCGTTGACCGCTATGCGATTCACAACGACGCACAGGCCGTGGAAAAACTCATGGGCTGACGCCAGGGTACCCGCTACGCCGGCGCCGGCAACGCCCGGCCCGGCCTGTTAAGGAGAGCCAAGATGACCGAACACGTAATGGCCGCCGTTGACGGCTCGTCGTTTTCCGCAAGCGTGTGCGACTACGCCGCCTGGGCAAGCACCGCGCTTGCCACGCCGCTGACGTTTCTGCACGCGGTGGACAACCATCCGTCCACGGTGGATGAGCCGGATCTATCGGGTAATCTGCCCCTGGGCGCGCGGGAGGCGCTGCTCAACGAGCTGGCGGATCTGGATGAAAAACGCGCCCGCATCAACCGCGAGCAGGGCCGGCTGATGCTGGAAGAAGCCTGCCGCCGCGCCGGGGAACAGGGAGTGGAAGACGCCCGTTCGCGCCAGCGTAACGGCACGCTGGTGGATACCCTGGCCGAGTACGAAAGCCAGATGCGGCTTTTGGTGCTGGGCAAGCGCGGAGAAAGCGCCGATCAGGCCAGCGGCCATTTGGGGTCAAATCTGGAGCGCGTGGTGCGCGAGATTCGCCGGCCGATTCTGATGGTGCCGCGCGCCGGCTTTACCCGGCCCAAGCGGGTGATGTTTGCCTTTGACGGCAGCAAAACGGCGCGCAAGGGCGTAGAAATGCTCGCCAGGAGCCCGCTTTTTTCCGGGCTTTTCTGCCACGTTGTTTCCGTGGGTGCGGACACCGCCGAGCACCGCATGGCGCTGGCCTGGGCGGTGGACGTTTTGCAGCAGGCCGGGCTTGAGGCCGAGGGCTCGATTCGTGCCGGTGAGGTCGAGGCCACGCTGCACGCCTTTGAAGCCGACAACGAGATCGACATCACCGTGATGGGCGCCTACGGCCATTCGCGTATCCGCCAGTTTCTGGTGGGCAGCACCACGACCAGCATGCTGCGCAACGCCCATGTTCCGGTGCTGATTTTACGCTAGCGCCGCGGGGTAAACGGGCTTAGGCCGTTGGCCTGGCGCGACATGAAATACCGGGCGGCGGGCAGCCGCTCGGCCATTTCCAGCCCGCAGTCGCCGAGCTTTTGCAGCGGGCGCGGGCCGGTAAACAGGTGGTGAAAGCCGTCGGTGGCGGCGAGCATGGCCTGGTTGGCCAGCCGGCGCTTGACCTCGAAGCGGCGCAGGGTACCGGCATTGCCGGCGTCGCGCCGGGCAAGAATCTGCTCGGCCAGGGTGTCGGCGTCGTGCAGGCCGATGTTGAGCCCCTGGCCGGCCAGCGGGTGGACGACGTGGGCGGCGTCGCCGATCAGCGCCAGGCGCTTGCCGATATAGCGCTTGGCGTGCTGGCGCTTGATCGGAAAGCTGGCGCGCCCGGTAACGCGCAGGATATTGCCCAGCCGTTTGGGAAAGGCCGCCTCGATGGCTCGGGCCAGCGCGTCGTCGGAGAGCATCTCCCGGGCCCGGGTGGTGCCGTCGCGGTCGTACCAGATCAGCGAGGCGCAGTGGCCGGGCAGGGGCAGCAGCGCCATGGGGCCGGTGGGGGTAAAGCACTGCCAGCTGGTTTCCTCCGAGGCAAGCTCGGTCTCGACGTTGGTGATCAGCGCCCGCTGGCGGTAGTCGTAGCGGCTGACGTCGATGCCTGCCATCTCGCGCAGGCGCGAATGGGCACCGTCAGCGGCGACTACCAGCGCGGCGGAAAGCGTTTTGCCGTTGTCCAGCTCCAAAAGCCGAGCTTCGCTGCCGGCCACGGTGGAAAGCGGCGCGCAGCGGGTGTAGCGCGTCACCCCGGGCAGGCGCTCAAGGCGCTGCCACAGGGCGTAGCGCAGCGCTTTGTTTTCCACAAAGCAGCCGAAGTTTTCAAGGCCGCTTTCCTCGGCGGTGAACACGCTGTGGCCGCGCCCGTTCTGGCTGAAGCCTTCAATGCGGCGAAACACGTGGCTGCGCTCCGGGGGAATAGACGTGCCGCCGGCCTTGATGAACGCAAGCGAGCGGGCGTTGAGCGACGAGATGCGCAGATCAAAGTCTCCCTCGGGCTTTACCGGGGCGTCGCCGCGCTCCACAAGCCCCACGTTGACGCCTGCATGGCCCAGCCTTGCCGCCAGCGCAGCGCCTACCATGCCGCCGCCGACGATAACGATTTGATGATCGCGCTGCATGATGCGTCCTCCAGTGGGTAAAATGATGGTGTGCATAGCACGGCCAGTATCGTCGAGTTATATAGGCCTTGCCTAGAGGAGAAGCCGATGTCGGCAGCGTACACAGCAGCGTACAGCGCAGACGCTATTGCCCGGGCCGGGGCAGCCCTGGCCGCGTTTATTCGCCGCGAGCAGCGCCTGTGGATTATCACCGGCGCCGGGGTGAGCACCGACAGCGGCATTCCCGACTACCGCGACGCCAGGGGCGAATGGAAGCGTTCGCCGCCGGTGCAGCACGGCGACTTCATGGCCTTTGAAGCGGTGCGCCAGCGCTACTGGGCCCGCGCGCTGGCGGGCTTTGAGGCGATGCGCCGGGCGCCGGTCAGCGGGGCCCACCGGGCGCTGGCCGAGCTTGAGGCCATGGGCTTTGTCGAACAGCTGGTCACGCAAAACGTGGACCGCCTGCACCAGCGCGCGGGCTCTCGCCGAGTGATTGATCTGCACGGCCGGGCCGATACCGTGAGCTGCACAAGCTGCGGCTACAGCATCATGCGCTATGCCCTGCACGCCGAGATGGCCGCGCGCAACCCGGCCTTCACCGGGCTTGACGCCGGCCACGCCCCGGACGGCGACGCCGACATCGAGCTGGATTTCAGCACCTTTGAGGTGATCGACTGCCGGCGCTGCGGCGGCATTTTCAAGCCTGACGTGGTGTACTACGGTGACGTGGTGCCCAAGGCGCGCCGCGAGGCCGCGCGCGCCGGGCTTTTCCGCGCCAACGCCGCCCTGGCCGTGGGTACCTCGCTGATGGTGTTTTCCGGCTACCGATTTTTCCGCGACGCCCACGCCCGGGGCATGCCGCTGGCCTCGCTCTCGCTTGGCGTCACCCGCGCCGACCCTATGCTCAGCGAGAAATGGTGCGCCCCGCTCACCCCGGTATTGGAATACGCCGTGGCACAGCTAAAACAGCAAAGCGGGGCGGCATAGGCTGCATATCTATACGTTGTTTGAGGTTTGAGGGAGCGCCTTGTGTTTACGCTTTATCACCGCTACGCCGAGCTGCCCGACACGCTCTGGGCCGACTGCCGGCCCACCCCTGCGGTTGCGCCCAGCCTGATTGTGTTCAACACGGCGCTGGCGAGAGAGCTGGGCATGGACGAGCAGCCCGACGACGCCACGCTCGCCGACTACTTCAGCGGCAGTGCGCCGCTGCCCGGCGCCCGGCCCATGGCGCTTGGCTACGCCGGCCACCAGTTCGGCCACTTTGTCCCCAGGCTTGGCGACGGCCGCGCGCTGCTGCTGGGCGAGGTGGTGGACGCCGACGGCCGGCGCCGAGATATTCAGCTCAAGGGCAGCGGGCGCACGCCGTATTCCCGCGGCGGCGACGGCCGCGCGCCGCTGGGGCCGGTGCTGCGCGAATACCTGGTCAGCGAAGCCATGGCGGCCATGGGTATACCCACCACCCGGGCGCTGGCCGCCGTGGCCACCGGCGAGCAGGTCATGCGCATGCCCGCAGAGCCCGGCGCGGTGATTACCCGAGTGGCGTCGAGCCACCTGCGCGTGGGCACTTTTCAGTTTGCCGCCGCCCGGGGGGATAAAAAAGCGCTCAGAGCCCTGGTGGAGCACGCCATCGAGCGCCACTTTCCAGCGGTCAAATCCCACGACGGCAACGCCCGCTATCTGGCGTTTTTCGACGCGGTAATGCGCCGCCAGGCCTACCTGGTGGCCCGCTGGATGGGCGTGGGCTTTATCCACGGCGTGATGAACACCGATAACGCCAGCATCGCCGGTGAGACCATCGACTACGGCCCCTGTGCCTTTATGGAAGCGTTCGAGCCCGACAAGGTGTTCAGCTCCATCGACCAGGGCGGTCGCTACGCCTTTGCCCGCCAGCCGGCCATGGCCCAGTGGAATCTGGCCCGGCTGGCCGAGTGCCTGCTGATGCTGATGGACGGTAAGGAAAATGCCCTGGTGGAAGAAGCCACCGCCGCGCTGCGCCGCTTCGACGAGGTCTTTGCCGAAGAGCGCAGAAAAGTGAGCGCCGACAAGCTTGGCCTTGCCGCTGAAAGCGAGTGCGCCACGCCGCTGATGGAGGCGCTGGAAAACGTCATGCAGCGGGGCAAAATGGACATGACCGCGACGTTCGATGCGCTGTATCACCTCGCCGCCGACCCCGGTGAGGCGCGCCGCGACGCTCTGCTGGCGCTCGGCGAGGCGCCCGGAGAAGTGGTGCAATGGCTTGAGCGCTGGCAGGGTGAGCAGACGGCCGGCCACAGCGCCGAGCGGCTGGCCGCCATGCGCCGGGCCAACCCGGTGATTATCCCGCGCAACCATCGTGTGCAGGAGGCCATCAGCGCCGCCGAAGACGGCGACTATCAGCCCTTTTATACGCTGCTCGCCGCGGTGATCGCACCGTTTGACGACACCGCGAATGCCCGCCGGCTGGCCGCGCCGGCCACGGCAGATGAGCGCGTGCTGCGCACCTTCTGCGGCACCTGAGTCGCCACGATCATGCCCTCTGACGCGCCGGCGCTGCGTAAAATCATCCATCTGGACTGCGACTGTTTCTACGCCGCGGTGGAGATGCGCGACAACCCCGCGCTTGCCGAGATTCCCATTGCCATCGGCGGCAGCGTCGAGCGCCGTGGCGTGGTTGCCACCTGTAACTACCCGGCCCGGGAATACGGCATTCACTCGGCCATGCCCATGGCCCAGGCGCTCAAGCGCTGCCCGCACTTAACCGTGATTCCCAATGATATGCCCAAGTACAAGGCGGTGGCTCAGGACGTGTTTGCCATCTATCGCGAGCTGACCCAGCGCATCGAGCCGCTGTCGCTGGACGAGGCGTATCTGGACGTTACCGGGGTGAGCGCCTATCAAGGCAGCGCGACGCTGATGGCCGAGGCCATTCGCGCCCGGGTGGCGCAAGAGGTGGGGATTACCGTATCCGCCGGCGTGGCACCCAACAAGTTTCTGGCCAAGATCGCCAGCGACTGGCACAAGCCCGACGGGCTTTGCGTGGTGCCCCCGGAGGCCATCGATGAGTTTGTCCGCGCGCTGCCGGTCACCAAGCTCCACGGCGTGGGGCCGCGCACCGCCGAAAAGCTCGCCGCGCTGGGCATTGAAACCTGCACGGACGTGCGCAAACGCACGCTCCCCGAGCTTGTCGGGCACTTCGGCGTTTTTGGCAAGCGCCTTTATGAGCTGAGCCAGGGCATCGATGAGCGCCCGGTCAAGGTGCATCGAGAGCGCAAATCGGTGAGCACCGAGCAGACCTATCCGCAAGATTTGCCCACGCTTGCCGCCTGCCACGGCGAGCTGGGCGCGCTGATCGATGATTTAACGCGCCGCTACCGCCGGCTGGACCCGCCGCCCGGGGTGCGCGGGGCTATGGTCAAGATCAAGTTCAACGACTTCACCCAGACCACCGTGGAACACGCCGGCAGCGTGGTGGATGAGGCGCCCTTTGCCGCACTGCTTGACGCCGGCTGGCAGCGCGGCCGCCGCCCGGTGCGGCTGCTGGGCGTGGGCTATCGGTTGGCCGAGCCGGCGCCGGCGCAGCAGCTCGCGCTTTTCTGAGCCGGTGGCCGCCGTCGCAAGCGCGCCGTCTGTGTTAGCGTGGGGGCGTAGTCATCAACGCCCAGGAGGCACTATGTATCTGTCCGTACAGCTTAGCTACTATCCGCTCGCCGATGACTTCAAGCCGCCGGTACGCGAGGTGGTCAAGCGCCTGGAAGCCAGCGGGCTGGAAGTCTATTCCAACCGTATGAGCACTCAGGTATTCGGCGAGTTCGACGCGGTGATGGATGCGCTGTCGGCGCTGATGAAGTGGTCGTTTGAGACCTACGGCAAGGCTGCGTTTACCGCCAACTTTCTTGAAGGCGACCGCCGCCCGCGCGGCTGATGCCGTCCGGGCGTCAGTCGGCGGCCTTCACGACCCGGTTGCGCCCGTCGCGTTTGGCGCGGTACATGGCGCGATCGGCATGTTCCAGCAGGCGTTCCGGCGTCTCGCCGTCAAAGCCGGCCAGGCCTACAGAAATCGTGACGGTCAGGCGCTGCGGCGTGACCGGCGTTTCTGCGATCAGCCGGCGCAGGCGGTCTACGGCCTGTTCGGCGCTGGCGGGGGTGACGCCGGGCATAATCAGCAAAAACTCTTCGCCGCCCAGCCGCACCGCGATGTCGGTGCGGCGCATATCGTCTCTGATCAGCTGGGAAAGCGCTTCCAGCACCGCATCGCCGGTGGCGTGTCCGTGGGTATCGTTGATGGCCTTGAAGGCATCCAGGTCGCACATGGCAACGCTTAAAGAACTTGCGTAGCGCCGGCAGCGCGTGACTTCTTCTTCCAGCCGGGCAAGCCCGGCACGACGGTTCAAAAGCCCGGTAAGCGGATCGTGGCGGGCCATGTGCTCCAGGTGTTCGTTGGCCTGGCGCAGCCGCTCTTCCAGCCGCTTGCGTACGCTGATGTCGATAATAAACGTCATTTTGCGCGGCCGGCCGTCGTCGCCGATCATGCGGGTGGCTTCGGCGATGATGGTGCGTAGCTGGCCGTCTTTACGGCGTACTTCCCATTCCTGATGCAGCTCGCCCCGGTCGTCCCCGGCGATGAAGTCGTCGTGCAGGTGGCGCATGGTCGAATGGCTGGCCTTGGGTACCACCAGCGTAAAATGCTGGCCGACCAGCTCTTCCTGGGTGTAGCCGTAAAATTCGCAGTAGGCGGGATTGACGAACTCGAAAAAGCCGTCGGCATCGGTTACGCAGGCGCCGAGCGGCGTGGCGCGCAGCACATCCGCTGTGGTAAAGGGCAAACAAGCGGACGGCGAGGCCGGGCGGTTGGGATGATTCATGGGCTAAGCTCCGGCGGCACACGACAACGAGGCCGGCGCTGGGCCCGGCATGACGGTACGGCGTGATACGAAAGAAACGCAGGATAGCCTGTGATGCCGAACGGGTGCAATGCCAATACCCCCGCGACAGGCCAGCGGCCGCGGGGGTGTTTATAGCCGCTAAGGGCAGGCCGGGCTAAAGCCCGATACGCTGCGCCCGGTCGGTGAAGAAAATGCCGCTGGGCGAGGCGCTTTTCAGCCGCGCGACTTCTTCCAGCGTGCGGGTGTCATACACCGTTACCCGATCGCTGTCCCGGGCCGATACCCACACCTGCTCGCCTTTGGGCGTGAACTCCATGTGCAGCACCGCCTCGCCGGGGGATAGCGTGGCGATGACTTCGCGCTTTTCGGTGTCGATGACCTGCACCACGTCGTTGTTCGGGTGGGCGAAGTTGACCCACAGCTGGCGCTTGTCCGGCCGGCTCATGACAAAAATCGGCTGGCCGTGAACGGGGATGCGATCGGCAAGCGACCAGTCGGCGGTGTCGGCGACCAGCACTTCGTGGCGGCCAACGGCGGGGAAAAACGCCTGGCGTCCGGCCATGGTCCAGCCTTCCAGGTGCGGCATCTTGTACACCGGCAAGCGTTCCTCGCCGCGGCCGTAGTCGGGCAGAATGCGGGTAACGCCGTTTTCCGGATGCCACAGATCCAGCATCGCCAGGCCATCCTCGCCGAACAGCCCGGCGATGTAGTAGCGTCCGTCCAGGCCGATCAGCGCGTCGTAGGGCTTTTTGCCGATGTCGGTAAAGCGCGTGACGTCGAATGCTGCCTCGCCGCCCTGTGCCTCCCCGGCGCCCGACTCCTGGTTTATGTCCACCACGTGGATTTCGCCGGCGTCAAACAGGCTGTAGACAAAGCGATTGCCCGGGGCGTCCACCAGTCCCACGACCCGGGAGCGCTGCTCCTCGCCGCTGTCGTCCTCGTACAGGGCGGGAAACTCGGCCACCGGTTCCAGGGTTTGGCTGTCGAAGATGCGCACGCCGCCCGGCTCGTAGTTGGACACGGCGACCAGCGAGCCGTCCTGGGAAATCGCCCCGCCGATGCTGTTACCCGACTGGATAATCCGGTGGGTGATCTCGCCGCTCAGCAGGTCCACCCGGCTCAGCCCGCCGTCGCGGCCGAAAACAAACGCAAAGCGGCCGTCTCGGGCAAACTTCACCGATGCGTGGGACAAATCGCCCAGGCCGTCGACGCGCTCCAGCACTCGGTGGGCGCTGGTATCGACGACGGCGATGCGGCCTGCTGCGCGTTCGACAACCACGCCCAAATCACCGGTGCCGCGCAGCTCGGCGGGTGAAAGCGCAGCGCAGCCGGCCAGCAGAGCAAGGCCTGCGGCGGTCAGCACCCCTCGGTACAGTGGCCGGAGAGGGCGCAAGCGATCAGGCATCATCATGGGTTACTCCTTTGGCGCATGTTCGGATAGCGGGTTGTGGTGGATCAGCTGATCGGCGAGCCAGCGAGCATCCTCGGCGCTAAGCAGGTGCTTCCAGGCCGGCATGGCCGTGCCGGGTACGCCGTTGAGAATCAGCGCGGTCAAGGCTTCATCGCCGTAGGCCTGCATGCGTGCCGGGGCCAGCGCCGGGCCTAGCCCGCCACGCAGCGTCATGCCGTGGCACGAGCCGCAATCCTGATAGAGCAGGGTGTCAAGCTCGGCCTGGCGCGCGGTGGAAAGTTCGTCGTTCGCCGCTGCGCCGGCGGCAAGCGCCAGCAGGCCGGCGGCGAACAGCCTTTTGACGGTATGGCGCGTTCTCCGCGCTGGGTTGCGATCGCTGTTTGGCGCCATGTTCCCTCCCGAACTCCGGCCGGAAACGAAATAGGTCTCCGATATACTTGTTTACAGTCTTGCTGCCCGCCGCTCTCGATATCTTGATGTACGTCAATAAAGCGCCTTTGCTCGGATGTTCTGAATTTTTTTTAAAAGCGCAATACCTCTTGAGAGGTAGCAAACGTGGCGATTGACGTACATCAAGAAAGGCGGCGGTTACGCGCGCAAAAAGCGTTAATGAGTATGAGAAAGGCATCTTTGTGCGCCACACTGGTTTCCACAACAATAAGCATCGTACCTGACGAAAACCGTGCAATCCGATGCTGCTATCGGTCTATGACATAGAGGTGTGACGATGATGAGCAAGAAGGGATACCGGACGCCGTTGGCCGTGGCCATTGCCACGATAGCGCTGGGTATGGGCGCTGCCAACGCTCAGCACAAAGACGTGGACGGTGCTGAGGCGGCGTACAAAGGGGGCGAGTCGGCGGTGGATGCCGCATCGGCCAAGGCGGTACGCACGCCGGGCGCGCCAGATTTAACCGAAGCGGAATTCGCAAAAGCCAAGGAAATCTATTTTCAGCGCTGTGCCGGCTGCCACGGCGTACTGCGCAAGGGGGCCACGGGCAAGCCGCTGACCACCGACATTACCCAGCAGCGCGGGCTTGAATATCTGAAAACCTTCATCAACTACGGCTCGCCCGCCGGCATGCCCAACTGGGGCACCTCGGGCGATTTCACCGCAGATGAAGTCGAGCTGATGGCCAAGTACGTCATGCACGAGCCGCCGGTACCGCCGGAGTTTGGCATGCCCAAAATGCTCGACACCTGGGAAGTGCTGGTGGCCCCGGAAGACCGGCCCACCGAGAAGATGAACGACTGGGATATCGAGAATCTGTTCTCGGTGACCCTGCGCGATGCCGGCCAGATTGCGCTGATCGACGGCAACACCAAGGAAATCGCCAAGGTGCTGGATACCGGCTACGCGGTGCATATTTCGCGCATGTCGGCGTCCGGGCGCTATATCTTCGTTATCGGCCGGGATGCCAAGGTCGACATGATCGACCTGTGGATGGAAGACCCGAGCATCGTGGCCAGCATCAAGATCGGCATGGAGGCGCGTTCGGTCGAGACCTCCAAGTTCAAAGGCTACGAAGACGACCTGGCCATTGCCGGTGCCTACTGGCCGCCCCAGTATGTGATCATGGACGGTCAGACGCTGGAGCCGAAGAAAATCGTCAGCACACGCGGCATGACCGTGGATACGCAAGAGTATCACCCGGAACCGCGCGTAGCGGCGATCGTGGGCTCCCACCAGCATCCCGAGTTCATCGTCAACATCAAGGAAACCGGCAAGGTGCGCCTGGTCAACTATGAAGACCTGGACGCCATCTCTACTGTAGAGATCGACACCTCGCGCTTTCTGCACGACGGCGGCTGGGACGCGTCCGGGCGCTACTTCCTGACCGCGGCCAACGAGTCCAACCAGATCGTGGTGATCGACGCCAAGGATCGCGAGCTGGAAACCATCGTTGACGTGGGCAAAACGCCCCACCCGGGCCGCGGCGCCAACTTTGTTGATCCCGAGTTCGGGCCGGTATGGGCGACCAGCCACCTGGGCGATGCCACCATTCAGCTGATCGGCACCGATCCTGAAGGCCATCCGGAAAACGCCTGGAAAGTCGTGCGCAGCATCGACGGCCAGGGCGGCGGCTCGCTGTTTGTCAAGACGCACCCGGAGTCCGACAACCTCTACGTGGATACCGCACTGAACCCCGGTGAGGATATCAGCCAGAGCGTTGCGGTGTTCGACATCAACAACCTGGAGGCCGGCTTCGAGGTGCTGCCCATTGCCGAATGGGCCGACGTGGGCGAAGGACCCAAGCGCGTGGTGCAGCCGGAGTACAACCAGGCGGGTGACGAAGTATGGTTCTCGGTGTGGAACACCATGGACCAGAAGTCCGCGCTGGTCGTTGTGGATGACAAAACGCGCGAGCTCAAGAAAGTCATCAAAGACGAGCGGCTGGTCACGCCGACCGGCAAGTTCAACGTGCTAAACACGCAGAAAGATATCTACTAGGCTGAAAACGCCGGGCCGGCGATGTTTTGCCGGCCCGGCACACGCAAGACGATGGATGCCGATAGCGGGGAGCTGCTTATGCTGCAGCGGATGCACGAAAAAACGCAAGATCTTGACGCCAGCGAGCTGGATACCCTTGATCGCCGGCTGCTGGATACCTGCCAGCGCGGCCTTCCCATCGAGCCACACCCTTACCGTGCGCTGGCCAAGCGCCTTGACAGCACGGAAGACGAGATTCTAGACCGCCTTGCGCGGCTGCACGCTTCGGGCGTGATCAGCCGCGTAGGGCCGGTGTTCGACCACGCCCGGGCCGGTGCCAGCCTGCTTGCGGCGGTGGCCGCCGACGATGCCGAACGCGACGCCGTGGCCGCCGAGATCAACCGCGCGCCGGGCATCAATCACAACTACCTGCGCGACGCCGCCCGCGGCTATAACCTTTGGTTTGTGATGACCGCCCCGGACCCGGCCGAGCTGGAAGCGCGCCTCGATGCCCTTGAGCGGCGCATCGAGCGCCCCATACTGCGCCTGCCCATGGTCGAGAGCTTTCATATCGACCTGGCGTTTCCGCTGCCCTGGTCCGAGCTGGACAGGCGTGAGCCGGACGCAGAGCCGAGTCAAACCACGGAGACGTTCTTGTGAGCCCGCACGATGCACAGGCTCAGCGCCGCCTGCAAAGTCTGCTGGAGCAGGGGCTGCCGCTTACGCCGCGCCCCTGGCGCACGCTTGCCGACCAGGCCGGCATGACCGAGGCCGACGCCATGGCCTGCGCCCGGCGCTGGCAGGACGACGGCCTGATCAAGCGCATGGGTCTTGTGGTGCGTCACCGCCGGCTGGGCATGGCGGCCAACGCCATGGTGGTATGGGACATCGCCGACGACCGCGTGGGCGAGGTGGGCCGGGCCCTTGCCGCTGAACCTGCGGTGACGCTTTGCTACCGCCGCCCGCGCCGGCTGCCGGACTGGCCGTACAACCTGTTTTGCATGATTCACGGCGTGCGCCGGGCGCGCGTGCTGGCCGAGCTTGCCGCCATTATTGCCCGCCAGGGGCTGGATGACGTGGCCCATCAGGTGCTGTTCAGCCACCACGCCTATCGCCAGCGCGGCGCACGCTATATCGACCATACCGGCCAAGCAGAGGAGACACGCTGATGAATACCGCCCCGTCTGCCGAGCTGGACGCCGTTGACCGCGCCATTATCAACCGCCTGCAGGACGGTTTGCCGCTGGTCGAGCGGCCCTTTGCCCGGGTGGCCGACGAGCTGAACCTCAGCGAAGGCCGGCTTTTGTACCGCCTGGAGCAGCTGCGCGATCGCGGCGTGCTTACCCGCTTTGGCCCCATGTATCACGCCGAACGGCTGGGCGGCGGGCTTACGCTCGCTGCTCTGCGGGTACCCGAAGACGACTACGAACGAGTGGTCGAGCAGGTCAACGCCTTTGCTGAGGTGGCGCATAATTATCGCCGAGAGCATTCGCTCAACATGTGGTTTGTGCTGGCGACCGAAACGCCCGAACGCATCGCCGAGGTGATCGCCGAGATCGAGGCCGAGACAGGGCTTGGCGTCTATAACATGCCCAAAGAGGAGGAGTTTCATGTGCGACTCCATCTGCCGGTCTAAGCCGGAACGTGCCGCGGCCATGCCGGCGTTTACCCCGGATGCCACTGACCGCGCCATTGTGCTGGCCACCCAGGCGGGCCTGCCGCTTTATCCCGACCCCTGGAAGGCGGTGGGCGAGCAGATCGGCACCAGCGGTGCCGAGGTGCTCAAGCGCATGCAGGCCATGCAAAAAGCCGGCGTGATTCGCCGGGTAGCGGCGGTGCCCAACCATTATCGGCTGGGCTATGTGGCCAACGGCATGAGCGTATGGGACGTGGACGAGGCCGAGATTGAACGGCTGGGTCGGGAGATTGCCGGCGTCGAAGGCGTCAGCCACTGCTACCGCCGCCCGCGGCACCTGCCGCACTGGCCGTACAATCTTTTTGCCATGCTGCACGGCAAAAGCCGCGACGAGGTAGAGCACCAGGCGGAAAAGCTGCGGCTGCGGCTGGGCAGTGCCTGCCGCGGCTATCGCATTTTGTATAGCTCGCGGATTCTGAAAAAGACCGGCCTGCGTCTGGCGGGCGCGGCCACATCGTAAGTGAGGGAGACGCCATGTTTCGCGTAACGCGCTATATGCAGTCGCTGATGGCGCCGGCTCCGGTGGCGCCGGCACGCAAGCCCAAAGGGCCGGTGGTCATCTGGAATTTGATTCGCCGCTGTAATCTGACCTGCAAGCACTGCTACACCACATCGGCAGATATCGACTTTGCCGGGGAGCTCGATACCGCCGAGGCGCACGCGGTGCTCGACGACCTCAAAGCGTTCCATGTCCCGGCCTTGATACTCTCCGGCGGCGAGCCGCTGATGCGCCCGGATATTTTCGAGCTTTCCCGCCGTGCCCGGGAGCTTGGCATCTACACCGGGCTTTCCACCAACGGCACGCTGATCACTGAAGACAACATCGACGCCATTGCCGAGGTAGGCTACGACTACGTGGGCATCAGCATTGACGGGCTGGAAGCCACCCACGACGTGATTCGCCAGCGAAAGGGCGCGTTTCGCGAGTCCATGCACGCAGTCAAGCTGTGCAAGGAGCGCGGCATCAAGGTGGGGCTGCGCTTTACTCTCACCCGGGAAAACGCCGACCAGCTGGGCGATATTCTAGCGCTGATCGAGCACCACGACGTCGACAAGTTCTATCTTTCCCACCTCAACTACGGCGGGCGCGGCCGGCGCCACAGCAAAAACGATGCCTGGCACGAGATGACCCGGGCGGCGATGACGCAGCTTTTCGACCACTGCCGCGATGAGCTTGAGCGCGGCATTGTGCGCGAGTACGTCACCGGCAACAACGACGCCGACGGTCCCTTTATGCTCATGTGGGCCCAAAAGCACTTCCCCGACCAGGTGCCGGCGCTGACCGAGCGGCTGACCCACTGGGGCGGCAACGCCTCGGGGGAGTATATTGCCAATATCGACAACCTGGGCAACGTTCACCCGGACACTTTCTGGTGGGATCACCACCTGGGCAACGTCCGCGATCGTCCGTTTTCCGAGATCTGGCGCGACACGCAAGACCCGCTGATGCAAGGCTTTCGCCAGCGGCCGCGCCCGCTCAAGGGGCGCTGCGGCGAATGCCAGTACCTGCCCATCTGCAACGGCAATACCCGGGTGCGCGCGTGGAAAGTCACCGGTGACCCCTGGGAAGAAGATCCCGGCTGCTATCTGACCAACGCCGAAATCGGCCTGCCTGACGCCCCAACGCGCCAGCTGCATGCGCCGTTCACCCCCATTCAAGCCGTGGAAATCGTTTAGCGCCGCGAGCGTTCAAGGAGTGATGGCATGGCATTACATCGCGTGGTATATGACGTGGCCGGGGCGACGCTGGCACCGGGAGAAGTGGCCATGGTGGGCGCCGGCCCCGGCGATCCCGGGCTTTTGACGCTCAAGGCGCTGGCGCTGATCGAGCAGGCCGACTGCCTGGTCTATGACCGGCTGGTTTCCGCCGAGGTCATGGCGCTGGCCCGGCCCGATGCCGAGGCGTTTTATGTAGGCAAGGCGTCGCGCTGCCATGCGCTGACCCAGGACGAAACCAACGCGCTGCTGGTGCGCCTGGCACGGCAAAACCGGCGCGTGGTGCGCCTGAAAGGCGGCGATCCCTATATTTTCGGCCGCGGCGGCGAAGAGGCTGAAGTGCTGGTGGCAAACGGCATTGCCTTTCACGCCGTGCCGGGCATTACCTCGGCTCAGGGCTGTGCGGCCTACGCCGGCTTCCCGCTGACCCACCGCGACTACGCCCAGAGCGTGACCTTTGTGACCGGCCACTGCAAAAGCGACGGCAAGCTGGTGCTGGACTGGCAGGCGCTTGCCACGCCGCACCATACAACGGTGTTTTACATGGGGCTTGCCAACGCCGCGCTGATCAGCAGTGAACTGATGCGCGCAGGGCTTGCCCCCGGGCATCCGGTGGCGCTGATTGAGCGCGGCACCACGCCTGAGCAGCGCCGAATTATTACCACGCTGGGTGACATGACCGCCGCCATCGAACGGGAAGAGCTGGTGCCCCCCACGCTGATGGTCGTAGGCGAGGTCGTGGCGCTGGCCGAGACGCTGATGCCGGCAACGCTGAGCGTACCGACCCCGTCGGCCACGCCGGCGCAGGTGCCTACGCTGGCTCTTGCTCCACGGGAGAAAGTTGCTTTATGAAGCCGTTTGCTTTTTGCCTGCCGCTGCTATGGGTGGCCGCCACGCCGGCGTTTGCAGCCGACCCCGACGCGGCCGCCGCGCTTTATCAGACCCACTGCGCCAGCTGCCACGGCGAGACCCGCCTTGGCGGCATCGGCCCGGCGCTTTTGCCGGGTAACCTGTCGCGCCTCAAGCCCGCCGCCGCGGTGGATGTGATTGCCAACAGCCGCCCCGCCAGCCAAATGCCCGCCTTCGGCGAGACGCTGGCCGAAGGGCAAATCGAGGCGCTGGCCGAGTGGCTGTACCGCCCGCCGGCGGTACAGCCGCGCTTTGGCGAAGCAGAGATTCTGGCAAGCCACACGGTGATGCACCCGGACGGCAGCCTGCCGGATACGCCGCGCTTCGATGCCGACCCGCTGAATCTGTTTATCGTGGTGGAAACCGGCGACCACCACGCCAGCCTTCTCGACGGCGACACCTTCGAGCGCATCCACCGTTTTGAAACGCGCTATGCGCTGCACGGCGGGCCCAAGTACACCCCGGACGGGCGCTACGTCTTCTTCGGCTCTCGGGACGGCTGGATCACCAAGTACGATCTGTACAACCTGGAAGTCGTGGCCGAGGTGCGCGCCGGCATCAACATGCGCAACATTGCCGTTTCCGGTGACGGCCGCTACGTGATGGCGGCCAACTATCTGCCCCACAGCCTGGTGCTGTTTGACGCTCACAACCTCGATGTGATGCAGGTCTATCCGGTGGAAAACGCCGCGGGAAAAAGCTCCCGGGTCAGTGCGGTGTACGCCGCTCCACCCCGAGGCAGCTTTATTGCCGCGCTCAAGGACATCAAGGAAGTCTGGGAGATCCCCTGGCCGCTGCCCACCGAATCGGTGGTGTCCACCGGCCACATGAAAACCCCGCTGGCGCCGAGTCGTGATCCGGCCCTGGAAAGCTTCAAGGTGCGCCGCATTGCGGTGCCGGACTACCTTGACGACTTCTTTTTTGACCCGGGCTACGAGCACGTCATCGGCGCGTCCCGCGGCGGGCAGGGCGGTATGGTGGTCAACCTGGACAGCGGCGAGAAAGTGGCTGACCTGCCCTTGAAAGGCATGCCGCATCTGGGCTCAGGGATTACCTGGGAGCAAAACGGCCGGCGGGTGATGGCGCTGCCGCACCTGGGCCGGGCTGAAGTGTCGATCATCGACATGGGCACCTGGGAGACGGTCAAAACCCTGGAAACCGACGGTCCGGGCTTTTTCATGCGCAGCCACGAAAACTCCCCCTACGCCTGGGTGGACGTCTTTTTCGGCCCCAACCGCGATCGGGTCCACGTCATCGACAAACAAAGCCTGGAGATCGTTGAAACGCTGACCCCGGAGCCGGGCAAGACCGCCGCTCACGTGGAGTTTGACCGCGACGGCGAAAAGCTGCTGCTCAGCCTTTGGGAAGACGACGGTGCGGTGATCGTCTATGACGGCGATACGCTGGAGGAGCTCAAGCGCATTCCCATGAGCAAGCCCTCGGGCAAGTACAACGTGTGGAACAAAACGCGCTATGAGGAAGGCACCAGCCACTAGCGGTTGGTTTTCCCGAGCACAGCCGTCACACTCGCCTGTTTACCGTCAGCGATATCAAGGAGGCCGACATGGCCATTTCCAGTTTCAACGATCTTCTCGGCGAGGCGCGCAGCCAGCCGCGCGCCCAGCGGCTTTTGCTGGTGTTTGCCAAGGCGGAGCTTCCTGACTTCCCCGACGACGAGCAGCGCCGGCGCTTTGAGCAGGGCGAGGGCGGCGTGCTGGTGCCCACGGTCTGTGCGGATAAAACGCCGGACGAGCTTGAGGACTTCAACGCGCTGCTCAAGGAAGCCGAGCAGACCGGCGCTGAATGGGACCTGTTCTTTGTCGCCGGCATGGACGATGTGCACGGCGACGAAGAAATCCAGAACCAGCTGAGCAAAATGACCGAATCGCTGCAGATGGGCAACGTCGACTCGTTTATTGCCTTCGATAAAAGCGGCGAGGCGATGAGCCTCAACGGCTGAGGTCGGGCAGGTCACGCATTTTTTAACGCGATGTCGTGTGTGAAGGTGTTGCGCCTCCGCCGAGGTTGGCCAGCTGTTCCAGCGTAATGTCGTCAAACCCAACGATTTTGCCGCCGTGGTCTTTTATAAAGGCTTCGGCGGCGTTTTTGTCAGCGAAGGGGGCCAGGGTGTGGCCCATGCTGCCGCGGCGGCTGTGGCCGAGGACGTAGACGGCCTCACGGGCGCGGATAAACGCCTCGTCAGCGGGGCTGTTCCAGTCGGTCGCTCCCATGTCGTGAACGTAGGCGTGGGAAAGTTGCGCTTCGTTTTCCGGCTGGCGCAGAAAGGTTAACAGCTCCGCGGTGGAGCAGAACTTCAGTGCGCGGGCGTCGGCGCTCATAAACGCCTCGCCCTTGGGGCCGGGGTGGGCGGCAACGGTCATGCCGCAGACGTGGCAGCTGTCGCCGGAGGCAATGGGCTCGGGGGCGGCCAGCGTTTCGGGCGCAGACTCCCCGCAGCCGGCCAGCACAAGGGCGGCGGCAAGCAGCCCGGCGAGGAAGAAAAAGCGTGATAAACGGGGCATGGGCCTCTCCTTGATAGAAAGCGTTGAGCGTTCAGGCGGCGCGGCGCTGAAAGCGCCACAGGGCAAGCCCCAGCGGCAGAGCCGCCCAGCCCAGCAGCAGAGCGGTCAGCGTTGCCGGATGAAACGCCCCGGGGGCGGCAATGGCGGTGACGCCGGCGTGCTCCCGGGCGGCGGCAAAGCCTGCCAGGTTCAAAAGCCGGAAGCACTCGGTGGGGTTTAACAGCAACAGCCAGGAAAGCCAGTCGCCGCCCTGCTTGACGCTGACCAAAAGCGCCAGCAGCGCCATGTCAAACACCAGCACGAAGAAAAACCATACCCCCAGCGCCAGCCCCGCTGCGCGCTGCTTTTCTGCCGCACCCACGCTGATCAAGTAGGCAAAGGCGATAAAGATCCAGCCCAGCAGCACGGTGCTGGCAATCAACAGTCCCATGCCGCGCGCAAGCGCCCCCAGCGCCACGCCGTCAGCGCCCAGCGCAATGGTCACCCCGGCGATGCCAAAGCCAAGCGCGGTGGCCGCACCCAAAATCAGCCCGTGGCCGCAGAATTTGCCCAGCAAAAGCGCCGAGCGGCTGACCGGATAGGTAAGCAGCAGCAGCAAGGTGCCTGCTTCGCGCTCGCCGACCACGGCATCGTAGGCCAGCAGCAAAGCGATCAGCGGAATCAAAAACACGGCCAACGTGGTCAGGCTGACCAGGGTGCTGGCAAGCGAGGTAAAGCCCAGCCCGCCGCTGGCCGCCGCCCCGGCCCAGGCAATGCCCACGGCGAGCACGGCCAGCACCAGGGTGATGGACAGCACCCAGCGGTTGCGCAGGCCGTCGCGGAACTCCTTGCCGGCGATAATCACAATGGCGTTCATGGCGTTACCCTCTGGGAAAAGTGCCGGTAAAGATCTTCAAGCGTCGGCGGCTCCACCGCGATATCGGTGACGCCCTGCAGCGCGGCGAGCCGGCGCAGGGTAGCGAGCTTGGCGCTTTCGGGCACGGCAAGCTCGGCGTGCGCGCTGTCCTGCGCCAGTACCGCGACTCCGGGCGGCTGCGCCAGCGACTGCCGGTCGGTGTCGGTAAGCCGGCCGCGTACGCGGATCACCACCGGCAGTGCGGCGTCTTTGCGCAGGTCTTGCATGCTGCCAAGGGCCAGGCGCTTGCCGCCGCCGAGCACCAGCGCGCGGTCAATGTAGGGCTCGATGCCCGGCAGAATATGCGAGGACAGCACCACACTGCCGCCCCGGCCGCGCAGCTCGTCCAGCGTGGCATAGAAGTCGCGGGTGGCCGCCGGATCCAGGCCGGTGGTGGGCTCGTCGAGCAGCACAAGCGAGGGCTCGCCCAGCAGCGCCTGGGCCAGCCCCAGCCGCTGGCGCATGCCCTTGGAGTAGGTTTTGACCCGGCGGCGGGCGGCGTGGCCAAGCCCGACCTTTTCCAGCAGAGGGGTGATCTGGCGGCGGTCGGCGCGCTTGAGCCGGGCAAAGTAGGTCAGCACCTCAACGCCGGTAAGGGCTTCATAGAAGCTGACGTTTTCCGGCAGATAGCCCAGACGCTTGCGCAGAGCGGCGGCGTGGCGGCCGTCCGGTGCATGGCCCAGCACGGTGACCGCGCCGCTGCCCGGCGAGAGCAGGCCGAGAATCAGGTGCATGGTGGTGGTCTTGCCCGCGCCGTTGTGGCCCAGCAGCGCCAGCACTTCGCCCTGGCCGGCGCTGAAGCTCAGGGCATCAAGCCGGGTCAGCGCGCCGTGATGCAGGGTCACGCGGTTAAACTCGATCACCGGTGTGGGCGCGTGGCTCATGGCGTGGTCTCCTTGGGGCCTGGGGGTGCGCTTGCGGGCCGTGCGGGGTCGGCCATCAAGGGCGCGCCGTCGCGCACGCCCTGGGGGCGAAATACTGGAAACTGACGCTGCACCCAGCGCAGGGCCAGCACGGCGGGGCTGTCCATCAGGATTCTGGCGGCGGGGTAGCGCCATAGTAGCCGGTCCATGGCATCGTTGGGCTCAAAGGCGGTGTCGCCCACGCCGTCGCCGTCCATGTCCCAGCCCAGGTAGTTGCTCCAGTAGTTGCCGTTCCACGCCTGGGTTCGGGTAGCGACGTATTTGACCTGCTGGCGGTTGTGCACAAAGGCGTTGCCGGTTACCACGTTATCTTCAGAGCCGGCGGTCAGGTGAATACCGATGTCGCTACCTTCAAGCCGGTTATTCTCAAAGCGGTTGAACTGGGCGTTGTAGACAAACAGCGCCTTGCCGTCGTTGCCGCTGATCGTCCCCGCGCCGCCCTGCTGGCGAATCCCCCGGATGTGATTGCCGCGCAGGGTGGAGTCGGTGATGTTGTTCATCAAAATGCCGTAGCGCAGGTCGTTTTGCGAGTCGTTGCCCACCACGGTGAGCCGCTTGGACTGCATCAGCGCATAGCCGGTGCGGGTGTCTTGTGTGACGTTGCCTTCCAGGCGGTTGTCGTGGGCGTACATGTAGTGCACGCCGTAGCGCAGATCCTGCATATGGTTGCCACGCAAAAGGGTGTCGCGGCTGGTGTCGATGTAGATGCCGTCGCGGGTTCGGCGGATGTCGTTGCCTTCCACGCGGACGTTTTCCACGTTGAACAGGTGCACGCCGTTGCCGCGGTCCTGAGAGCGCCGGCCGGCGTCGCCGCGGATAACGTTGTTCTTGATGACCGCGCTGTGTACGCCGTCAAGAAAAATGCCGAAGCCCGGGCCTTGGAGCCGGGCGTTTTTGACCACGCTGCCGGTGGCCTTGCGGGCGATAAAAATGCCCGCGTCCATGGCGGTCAGATCGCTGCCCCAGTTTTCTACGCCCACGCCGTCCATGACGGTCTCCGGGGCTTTGATGACCACGGCGTGGCCGTCGCCGCCGCCGTCGATCACCGCACCGCTTTTGCCGCGCAGGGTCAGCGTTTTATCCAGCACCAAAGGCGCGGGGTAGCGGCCTTCGGGCAATATAATCAGGTCACCGCCGGCGGCGTTGGCCACCAGCGGCTGAAGAGGTTGGCCCGGCGTTGCCGTCCATTCGGCGGCAAGCAGGGCAGTGCCCGGCCAGAAAACGCTGATCAGGCCGAGGCAGGCCGCCGTCAGGGCGGCCTTGAGGTGGTTCAAGGCGGCACCGTTGCCGGTGCCGCAGCTGCGTTTGCGCATAGGCGTCAGGCCTTTTCTACCAGCATGCGGCCGGTCATTTCCATGTGCATGGCGTGGCAGAACCAGTTGCAGTAGTACCAGTGCACGCCGGGCTTGTCGGCGGTAAAGGTGACGCTTGCGGTCTGCTGGGGGGAGATTTCCATCTGTACCCCGTGATTGACCATGCAAAACCCGTGGGTCAGATCCTCGACCCGGTCCAGGTTGGTGATGACCACCGTCACCTCGTCGCCCTGCTTGACCTTGAACTCGGTCATGCCGAACTGCGGGGCTACCGACGTCATGTAGACGCGCACCTTGTTGCCGTCGCGCACCACCTTGTTGTCGGCTTCCAGGTTGATGCCGTCGCTTTCGGCCATCTGGCGGGTGGTGGCAAAAAACGGATCGGTACGCGACCAGATGCGGCTGGGGTTGAGCTGGTCGGCGCGCAGCAGAATACAGTCGTGGGGCTCGGCGTAGGTCGGGCCGTCGTGGACGAGCTTCATTTCTTCGCCGGAAATGTCGATCAGCTGGTCGTTTTCCGGGTGCAGCGGGCCCACCGGCAGGAAGCGGTCCTTGGAGAACTTGGACAGCACCACCAGCCACTTGCCGTCGGCGTCCTTGGTCTCGGTCAGGCTGGCGTGGTTGTGCCCCGGCTGGTAGTGCACGTCGAGCTTCTGGCGCAGGTAGTTGACGTCTTCGCCGCTATAGGCGCGGATGGCGTCGGCGATGTTCCACTTGGCCACCTGGCTGTCGATGAACAGCGTGGTATAGGCGTTGCCGCGGCCGTCAAAGGTGGTGTGCAGCGGCCCAAGCCCCAGCTCGGGCTCGCCGACAACCGCGCCGCGAGGTTCGATGGCGTCGTCAAACAGCGCCGGCAGCTTGTCGATAGCGATGATCGAACAGGTGGGCGAGAGCTTGCCGTTGGCGATGAAGTACTTGCCGTCCGGCGAGGTGTTCACGCCGTGGGGGTTTTTCGGCACCGGAATGTAGCGGGTGAATTGGGTGCCGTGACGGCCGTTGAGCACCGGCACGTCGGAGTCGCCCAGGGTTTCGTAGTCGCCGGCCTTGACCGCGGCTTCAATGGCTTCGACGTCAAACACCACCACCCAGTCGCGCTCGGCGCGCATGGTGTCGGTAAGCGTCATGCCCATTTCCGAGTTGTAGCAGGTGGACGCCACAAAACGGCCGGTGTAGTCGGCGTCGGTGTTGTCCAGGTTGCCGTCGACGATTACCTGCCAGGCCACTTCCATGGTTTCAGCGTCGATGCCGTTGAACATGGTGGCGTACTTGTCGGGGTCTTCCAGATCCCGGCCGTCGTTGATCTGCGGGATCGGCAGCTCAGCGTTGGCAAACACGTACTTGGTGTGCGGCACTTTCTGCAGGCGCAGCCCGTGGATGGCCTGGACGTTGGGAATGGTGGTGATCTTGTCCGTCTTCATGATGTCCAGACGGATGCGCGCCACGCGGGTGTTGGCCTTGTCGTTGATGAACAGGTACTTGCCGTCGTAACTGCCGTCGGTCATGGAAACGTGCGGGTGGTGGGAGTCGCCGTTGAGAAAACGCGAAGACTCGCCCAGCACTTCCAGAGATTCGTTGGTAATCCCCCAGCCGGTGGCGCTGTCGACGTTGAATACCGGAATGCGCATCAGCTCGCGCATGGAAGGCACGCCAAGCACGCGCACTTCACCGGAGTGGCCGCCGCTCCAGAAGCCGTAGTATTCGTCGAGCTCGCCCGGGGCGACCTCAATGCCGCTTTCTTCCGCCTTGGCCTGGCGGCTGGTCATCAGCGCGCCGGTGCCAAAGCCGCTGGCAAGGCCCGCGCCGGCCACGCCGGTGACTGCGCTGTTGCGCAGAAAGTGGCGGCGGCCGAGGTTTTTCACGTCGTTGTGTTTCTCGCTCATGTGTTACTCCTGTTGCAGGGCGGGAATACGCTCTAGTTGGCTGCTTCCGGCCTTGGGGTCGTGGGTGGCAACGGCGGGCCGGTCAGCGGCCATGCGCGCTGCCTTTTCCCGACGCTTGCGCCGCTTCACCATGGGCGGGCAGCGCTGTTCATCGTGATAGGTAATCTGGCAGTCCAAACAGTAGTGGCACTCGTTGGCGTTGATATGGCCGTCGGGATGAATGGCTCCGACCTCGCATTCGTGCTCGCAGATCTGGCAGGGCGTGCCGCAGCTGCCGCGGTGGCGCTTGAGCCAGTCGAACAGGCGCAGCCGGGCGGGAATGGCAAGCCCTGCGCCCAGCGGGCACACGTAGCGGCAGTAGAATTTGTGGTTGAAGGCGGAAACCACTACCAGCCCCAGAGCGTAGGCCACAAAGGCCCAGTCGCGCTGAAAGCGCAGCGTAATAGCCGTTTTGAACGGTTCTACCTCGGCGTAGCGCTCGGCGGTGCCCAGCGAGTGCAGCGACACGGCAAAAAGCGCCAGCAAAATAATGTATTTGATCGCCCATAGGCGCTCGTGCAGGCCAAACGGCACCTCGATCTGTTTGACCTTGAGCTTGCGCGCGGCCTGGTTGACCAGATCCTGCAGCGCGCCAAACGGGCACAGCCAGCCGCAGAATACGCCCCGCCCCCAGAGCAGCAAGGTGAGCGCGACGAACGACCAGAGGATAAACATCATCGGATCGATGAGAAAAGAGCCCCAGCTGAAATCGGTGATCAGCGCGTGGGTAAAGGTCAGGATGTTGACCACCGACAGCTGCGCCAGCGCGTACCAGCCGATGAAAAACAGCGTGTAGAACTTGAAGGCGAGCCGCAGCGGATTGAGAACGCGCGGATGGCGGGCGAGCACGTCCTGGAACAGCATAATGCCGGTGAGCACCAAAAGCCCCGCGCCGAGCACGCCGATCTGAAAGGCCTTGTCGCGCCAGACCTGCACCCAGATGGGCTCTTCTACCGGCGGCTCGGGGCGTTCGACGTAGGCCTCGGGGATCGAGTAGTCGGCGTCAAAGCGGACGAATTCGGTATCCAGCGGGCCGGAGGCGCGGCGCACCAAAAGCGACAGCTGCCAGGGCGCGCCGGGGTCAAAGGCGGCGTCTTCGCGGATGATAAAGACGTCACGCTCTTTGAACGCCGGGGCGTTATCAATGGCAAGCTCTCCCAGGCGGATATGGTCGCTGTCGTGAAAGCTGATCGAGCGGCTGCCCTGGGTCAGCTCCACGCGGTCGAAAATCCCGCCGCGCACGTAGCCTGAGCCCTTGAACGAATAGTCGCCGCGCCCCATCAGCGCGACGGCGTGCTCACCGGGCTCAAGCTCTTCCATCAGCGATGCGTAACCGTCGTCGCCGAGCAGGTTGCGCCCGGCGGTAGGCGCGTTGAGGTAGGTGTAAAAAAGCTCAATGAAGGTTTTGTCCGCCGGCTGCGGGGTGTGCATGTAGTCCTCGGCCGGGGTGCCCACAAAGGCTTCGTCCACCTCGCCGTGGTTTAGATGCAAACGGCGAATCGTGCCGTCGCCGGTAAGCGCCTGCCAGTCGGCCGGCGTGTAGACGCCTTTCTTTACACGGGCGGGCGGCATGGCGGACGGGTCGGCAATCAGCGCCTGCTCGGCGGCTACCCGGCGGGCAGCGCGCATGATGGTGTCGCCGGCAACGATCACGGTGACCGTGGCCCCGGAGACGGCGTCAAGCTCGCCGCCGACCTTGAGGCGGTCGTTGACGTGCGCCCCTACGTGCGCGTCGGCAAAGTTTTCCAGCTTCGACTCGGGAATGCCCACCAGCATGATCGGCTCGTCGTGGCCGAGCACGTCGGTCTGTGCGATTTTACCCTCGGTATCGATGCCCACCAGTATATTGATGGGCTTGCCCGAGTAGGCGGGAATGGGGGCTATGTCGACGGTCTCGAAAGCATAGCCAAGCAGGGTATCGCCGCGCATCACGCGGCTGACCGGCCACTGGGAGTCAGCCGGCTCCAGCCGATTGGCCGAGGGGAACCCCGCCTCGATATCGGCCAGGTTCATGGCCTGGCTTGCGGTGGCAACAAGCGCAAGGCTCAATGCCAAAAGCCAGCAACAGACGGCGCGCAGCCGGCGGGCGGGGTAGTGCATGGGGCGCTCCTCGGCGAGAGGGTGCTAAAGGAAAAAGAACGGCTCGTCGTGCAAACGCTACAGCGTCGGTTCGAGCATATAGTCCACGGCGGCTTTGACTTCATCATCGGAAAGGGCCGGCTGGCCGCCCTTGGCCGGCATGGCCTGAAAGCCGTTGATGGCGTGGTCGTACAGGGTGTCCATGCCTTTTTCCTGGCGCGGTGCCCAGGCGTCGGCGTCGCCGCGAATCGGCGCGCCGGCCGCACCGGTCATGTGACAGGCCATGCAGGCCTGGTTGTAGGTCGCTTCGCCGTCGGCCTGGACGGCGGTGGCGGTCAGGGCGAAAGCGAAGGGCAGTAGAGCCACGGCAAGGCGTTTCATATATGTATTCCTTATGCATCTTTTGTGGTGTGTCGCATTGCCGGCACAAACGGGCAGCGCCGAACGCGTGTTCCAAGGGTAGGCAGCACCACTGCGACGAACGTTGACACAGGTCAGGTTTCCCGCGGATGTCTATCCTAAGATGGCGCGCCTGCTCCTGAAGATATACGGTGTGGCTACCCCGGGGCTGCGTGGCATTCGGCCGCACGGGTCGCACGGTCCGCGGCTGGTATATTCCGGGGGAAATCGGCGGCCACCACGCCGCGTGGTGGCCGCCAACGTAAAGACGAAAAAGGTCTGGATGTCATGCAAGACGAGCTGCTGTTTGATCGCGCACTGGTGGAAAAATACGACCGCCCGGGGCCGCGCTATACGTCCTATCCTACCGCACCGCAGTTTCACGCGGCCTTCGCCGAAGACGACTACCGCGCCGCCGCTGCGCGCAGCAACAACGCTGAATCACCCAAGCCGCTGTCGGCCTACGTGCATATCCCGTTTTGCGAAAGCCTGTGCTACTACTGCGCGTGCAACAAGATTATTACCCACAACCGCGAGCGGGCGGCGGAATATCTGGACTGGCTGAAAAATGAAATCCGCCTGCAGGGCGAGCTGTTTGACGCCTCCCGACGCATGACCCAGCTGCACCTGGGCGGCGGCACGCCGACGTATCTGAGCAACGACCAGCTGGCCGAGCTGATGGTCGCGCTCGACAACGCCTTTCACTTTGCCGCGCCACAAGAGCGCGAGTTCTCGCTGGAAGTCGATCCGCGCACCGTCACCGCCGAGCAGATTCACGAGCTGCGCGCCCTGGGCTTTAACCGCCTGAGCTTTGGCGTGCAGGATTTTGACCCGGACGTTCAGCGTGCGGTCAACCGGGTTCAGAGCGAAGAGCAGGTGGTAGGCCTGATGCAGGCGGCGCGCGATGCCGAGTACGCCTCCATCAGCGTGGATCTGATCTACGGTTTGCCGCTGCAGACGGTGGCCAGCTTCGATGCCACCCTGGACAAGATTGTGGCACTGCGCCCGGATCGCATCGCCACCTACAGCTATGCCCATCTGCCGTCGCTGTTCAAGGCGCAGCGGCTGATCCGTGACGAAGACATGCCGCCGCCGGAGCGCAAACTGGAGCTTTTGGAGCTGATTATCCAGCGGCTGATGGCGGCAGGCTATGTGTATATCGGCATGGATCATTTCGCCCTGCCCGATGACGAGCTGGCGCGCGCCCGGGACAACGGCACCCTGCAGCGTAATTTTCAGGGATACTCGACGCATGCCGACTGTGATCTGATCGGTCTTGGGGTCACCGCCATCGGTAAGGTCGACGACACCTACAGCCAGAACGTCAAGGAAACCGCCCAGTATCAGCATCGTCTGGAAAGCGGCCGGCTGCCGGTGATGCGCGGCTACCGCCTGACCGACGACGATCGCCTGCGTCGGGACGTGATCAGCACGCTGATGTGCCACGGCGAGCTTGATTTCAAGACCATCGAGGCCGACCATGGCATTGACTTCACCGAGTATTTTGCCGATGCCCTGGCATCGCTTGCACAGATGCAGGCCGACGGGCTGGTAGAGGTAGGAGAGCACCGCCTTGACGTGCTGCCGGCCGGCCAGCTGATGATGCGCAACCTGGCGATGGCCTTTGATGCCTATTTAAACCCCGCCGAGGCGCGCTATTCGCGCACGGTATAAGCGCTTTCAAGGAGTTTTTATGTCAACGTTGCCGTTTGCTGCCCGCGTGCTGCCCTCACCGGCGCGGCTGATCGCGCTGGTGGACCCGCGCGTACCGCTTGCACTCAAGCGCCGCGCGGTGGAGCCGCTGCTCAACCGCACTTTCGCCGAGCCGCTGGCCGAGGGCGAGTTCGATGCGCTCGAAGGCCGTCGGGTGACCCTTGACGTGGAAGATCTGGGCGTGCGCTTGACGCTTGCGCTCGACGACGCGCGCTTTGTTTTGAGCAAAGAGGCCGGGGAGGCCACCATACGCGGCGGCTGGCGGGAGTTTTTGTGCCTGGCGACGCGCCGGGAAGATCCGGACGCGATGTTCTTTCAGCGCCGGCTGATGATCGAAGGCGACACCGAGCTTGGGCTTACGGTGAAAAACCTTCTCGACGGCCGCGAGGAAGGCTTGAGCGAAGGGCGTCTGGGCGAGGTGCTGCGCCGCCTTGACGCCCTGGTTGCACGGTAGTAGTGCGTATCAGGCTATGCCGTATTCGCCCGGGTGTGCTCCATGCCCGGGCGGCCGTGCCAGTAGCCGTCGCAGATTTCAGCCTCGATAAGCGTAAGCGGATCCGGGGCCGCCAGCTCACCGCGCCGGGCCGCATCGAAGTCGGCTACCACCTCGTCCATGCCCTCAGCGCGCGGGCTTAAGCGCGCCACGCTTGCCCCGGATGCGGCAATAGAGGCGACGTCGTGGCGCAGATCCTGGCAGGCGCCAGACAGCGTCTGGATGCCGTTCAGGGTAAACACTTCCTTTGATTCCTGAGAGCGCAGCGCCAGGCCTTCCGGATGCTTTTGGCAGACGAACTGGCAGCGGTCCTTGGGCTTTTGGTAGCGCCGGGCGGTAAAGCAGCGCGACGACCACGCCAGCGGCAGGTGACCGTAGGCAAACACCTCGCAGGCGGCGTCCACGCCCTGTTCGCGGCTGTCCGCCAGCAGCCGGGTCAGCTCCTCGCCGGACATTTCCACCGGCGCGTTAAAGCGCGTCATCCCCGCGCGCTCCAGCACGCCGATGGCCGCGGCGTTGTACAGGTTGAGCGCCGCGCCGCCGACAAATGCAAGGCCCGCGCCGGCGCAGCGCTGCACCGCGCTCTGGTCGTTGGCCTCCACGCAAAACTCGCCGTTGTCGCACAGTTTGCGCAGATCGCGCAGGTCGGCTTCGGACTCGATCAGCGTCTGGCTGGAAAGCACCACTTCCTTGCCGCTCTGGGCAAGCTCGCGGCCGATTCCCAGCCAGTCGTCAAGCTTCATGTCCCGGCGGCGCGAGCACACCGACTCGCCGAGATAGACGATATCCACCGGCCAGTCGGCAGCGTCGCGGTAAAACTGCGCGTAGCGCTCCCGGGTCCAGTAGAACAGCACCGGCCCCAGCGCCAGGCGCAGCGGTGAATCAGAGCGATCAGCCATGTCTTCCTCCCGTTTTCAAAGAGCTATTTTTCAAAGAGCTATTTCCAGCGGCGTTCGTAGGCGCCAAGGGTGGTGGTGGAGCCCTCGGAAACCTCGCCAAGCCCTGCAATCCAGGCCGGATCGGGATGAAAGCGTCCGGGGGCGGCGTCCAGCCGATCAATCGCCGAGCGCCAGATGCCGGCGACCTTGGAGACGTAGGCCGGGCTTCTTTGACGGCCCTCGATCTTCACCGCGCTGATGCCCAGCTCGGCAAGTTCGGGCAGAAGTTCCAGGGTATTCAGGCTGGTGGGTTCTTCGATGGCGTGGTAGGTCTCGCCTTCGACTTCAAAGCGGCCCTTGCACAAAGTCGGATAGCCGGCGTTTTCGCCCGGGCCGTAGCGGTCGATAAGCACGCCGTTGAGCCGCGACTCAAGCCCTGAGTCGGTTTCTTCCCAGCGTACGTGGGCCGCCGGCGAGCACACGCCTCGGGTGTTGGGCGACTCGCCGGTGAGATACGACGACAGATAGCAGCGCCCCTCGGCCATGATGCAAAGGCTGCCAAAGGCAAACACTTCAAGCTCTATCGGCGAGTGCTTGGCCAGATCGCGCACCTGGGTAATCGACAGCACCCGGGGCAGCACCGCGCGCTTGATGCCGAACTGCTCGTGGTAGAAGCGCAGCGCTTCATGGCTGGTGGCCGAGCCCTGCACGGAAAGGTGGCGAGAAAGATCGGGATAGCGCCGGGCGGCGTAGTCCAAAAGCCCCATGTCGGCGAGAATCAGCGCGTCAACGCCAAGCGCGGCGGCGTCGTCCACCGCACGGGTCCACATGGCCCAGCCGTCGGGCTGGGGGTAGGTGTTGATCGCGCAGAACACTCGCTTGCCCCGGGCGTGGGCATAGTCGATGCCCTCACGGGCGCGCTTGTCGGTAAAGTTCAGTCCGGCAAACTGGCGTGCGTTGGTGGTGTTTTGAAAACCAAAATAAACGGCATCGGCACCTTCATCTATGGCGCGCTTGAGCGCGGGTAGATTGCCGGCCGGGCAGACAAGCTCCATGATACGTCTCCCGTTACAGGTAAGCCCGTCATGGTAAAAGAGGTCCTGCCGGAAGCGGTTGACACAGGTCATGCCCTGCAGGGAAGCGGCGCACGATATTGCAGGGTGCGCCGACACCCCGGCCTGGCCCGAAAGGCTAGAAAATCGACTCGGCGGTGCCGGAGCCCTGAGAGCCGCTGGCCTTTTCCAGCTCGCGGCTGATGCGCCGGGGCTGATAGCCGGGCAGGTGATCGGCGTCAAACAGCTCGCTGATGCCGCCGGGCTGGCCCGAACGCAGGCGCAGGCCGGTATCCGGATCGATGCGCGCCTTGACCACGCCTTCGGGCTTGTCCGGCCAGGCTTCAGGCGTGCCTTCCAGGGCACGGCCCATGAAGGCTTTCCAGATTGGCAAAGCCGCCTGGGAGCCGTATTCGGCGATGGTCTGGTTGCTGTCCTTGCCCACCCAGACGGCGGTGGCGATATTGCCGTTGAAGCCGGCAAACCAGGCGTCCCGGAGGGCGTTGGTGGAGCCGGTCTTGCCCACGATGTCGCCGCGCTCAAGGGTCAGCGCGCCGCGGCCGGTGCCGTGCTCGATCACACCGCGCAGCATATCACGCAGGATGTAGACCGCCTCAGGGTCGGCGATGCGCTGGGCAACCGTGTAGGTGCTGCCTTCGATTTCGACGCTTTGCTGATCGTCGGCGCAGTCGCGGCAGGCGACCACGGGGTCGGCTTTGTATACCTCGGTTTTGCCGCTTTTCTCATCGCGCACGATGTGCTTGATGTACCAGGGCGCGACCTTGAAGCCGCCGTTGGCAAGAATGGCATAGGCGTTGGTCATTTCCAGCGGCGTCAGGCTGGCGCTGCCCAGCGCCAGCGATAGCCCCCGGGGCAGGTGTTCCGGGTTGAAGCCGAAGCGTTCAAGAAAGTTGATGGTGTAGCCAAGCCCCATGCTCTGCAAAATGCGGATGGTAACCAGGTTGCGCGAGCGCGCCAGCGCCGGGCGCAGGCGCATGGGGCCGTTGAAGTCGCGGCTGGAGTTCACCGGCCGCCACAGCGAGTCGCTGCCGTCGTCGACGACCACCGGGGCGTCGTTGACCACGCTTGCCGCGCTCATTTCGCCGTCGTTGAGCGCTGCCAGATAAATGAACGGCTTGAAGATCGAGCCGGACTGGCGGCGGGCCTGGATGGCGCGGTTGAACTTGCTGGCGTTGAAGTCAAAGCCGCCCTGCAGCGCGATAATCGCACCGGTGCGCGGCCGCTGGGCAATCAGCGCGCCTTCGGCGTTGGGGCGCTGGGACAGGCGCAGGGCGCTGTCATCGCCGTCGATAACGCGGACCAGATCACCGCGCCGGGCAATCGCCTCGGCGCTGCCCTTGCCGGTCCATTTCAGGCCGTCCCAGCGCAGGGTGTGGATCTGTTTGTCGTCGGTGAGCACGCGCATCTCACGATCGCCGCTGCCGATCACAATGGCCGGCTTTAGCAGGCCGTAGCGCGGGGTGCGCTTGAGCACCTGGACCCAGTTGCTCACGTCGCCTTCGATGCCTTCCACCTCGGTCTGGCTGCGTTCGGCGGCCTGACGGGCGGTCTCGCGGATTTCCGGCGATTCGGCAAGCTCTTCTTCAAGGCCTTGGGTGGCGGTGTTTTCCTGGGCTTCGACCAGGCTTGCGGGAATGTCGCGCTGCTCCGGGCCGCGAAAGCCGTGGCGGCGGTCGTAGGCCAGAAGGCCGCGGGCCAGCGATTGGCGCGCTACCGGCTGCAGCTCGCTGTCGATGGTGGTGTATATATGGTAGCCGCCGGTGTAGGCGGCGTCACCAAACTGCTCAATGGCGAACTGCCGCGCCATCTCTGCGACGTAGGCGGCCTCTACCTCCGTTTGCGTTTCGTAGCGCTGGGCGGTGATGGGCGACTGTACGGCCTTTTGGTAGGCCTGCGGGTCGATAAAGCCCAGCTCGCGCATGCGAAACAAAATCCAGTTGCGCCGAATCAGCGAACGCTCAGGGTTGGACAGCGGGTTGAACGCCGAGGGTGCCTTGGGCAGCCCGGCAATCATCGCCGATTCGGCAAGCGTCAGCTCGGCCAGCGGGCGGTCGTAATAGGTCTTGGACGCGGCGGCCACGCCGTAGGCGCGGTGGCCCAGAAAGATCTTGTTGACGTAGAGAGACAGGATTTCCTGTTTGTCGAGCACCTGCTCCATCTGCAGGGCGAGCAGTATCTCGCGAATCTTGCGGGTAAAGGTTTGATCCAGCGTCAGCAGGTAGTTGCGTGCCACCTGCATGGTAATGGTGGAGCCGCCGGACTGGATGTCGCCGCCGCTGCGGGCAAGCTCCACCGCCGCGCGCAAAAGCCCCCGGGGGTCGACGCCGGGGTGCTCAAAGTAGTGCTGATCCTCCGCGGCGACCAGGGCGTTGATCAGCGGCTGAGGGATGTCTGAATAGGCCACGGGAATGCGCCGTTCTTCGCCGTACTCGCCGATGAGCTGGCCGTCCCGGGTGTAGATGCGCAGCGGCGTGTGGAGATCGAAGTCCTCCAGCTGGCGCACGTCGGGAAGGCCGGGGGCAAAATACAGAGCGGCACCGATCGTTGCCAGCGCCACGGCTCCCGCCAGGGCGGTGAGTATGCCGATCAGAGAAAGCGCAAGAGTGCGAAAAAACGTCATGGAAACAGGGTACCCGTGAAAAAAGAAAGAGCATGTCGGGCCGAAGACCGGCACCTGTGCCGGCACATTATAGAAAGCCGGCGCCTTGCCCACCAGCGTTGATGCCGTCGCGTCGGCGGCGTGTATCACCGGCGTTAAAATAATGTAACATCGTTATCTTCTGGTACATGCGGAGCCTTAGCAACGTCATGCGCTTTTGGAACAGACAAAACGGCTTGATCGGCATTGATATTACCTCGGTGACGGTCAAGCTGCTTGAATTGAAGCCCGCAGGCCACAGCTACCAGGTAGAAAGCTACGCGGTGCGGCCGCTGCCTGACGGCACCGTCGACGAGCGCCGTATACAAGACATCGATGCGGTTGCCGATGTGCTTGGCCGCGCCGTCAAGCATGCCCGGCCTTCCACGCGCAAGGCCGCCGTTGCCGTACCGGCCAGCTCAGCCATCACCAAAACGCTGCTGCTTCCGGCCTCGCTAAGCGAAGAGGAAATCGAGGCGCGCATCATCAGCGAGTCGGATCATCATATTCCGTTTCCGTTCAACGAAGTGGCCTTCGATTTTTACTGCCTGGGGCCGTCAGCGCTGAACGAAGACGAGCAGCGCGTGCTGCTGGTGGCCTGCCGGCATCAGGATATCTCGCAGCTGACCGACACGCTTGAGCTGGCCGGCCTGGAGCCGGTGGTGGTGGACGTTGAGTCGTTTGCCATGGAACGTGCCTTCGAGGTGCTCCGCCAGCAGCTCGGCGAGCGCAGCCGTGATCCTGACGCCTGTATCGGGCTGGTGGACGTCGGTGCGACGATGAACGCTTTTCACGTCATGCGCGGTGAAAACATCGTGTACAGCCGCGATACCGTCTTCGGCGGGCGCCGGCTGACCGATGCGATCTGCCATCGCTATGACATGTCGGTACAACAAGCCGGCTATGCCAAAAAGCACGGCGGGCTGCCCGATGACTATCAAACAGAAGTGCTCGAACCGTTTCTCGACACGATAGTGCAGCAGGTCGGGCGTTCGCTGCAGCTGTATTACTCGGCCGGCCGGCATCACGAAGTCAGAGAAATCGTGCTGGCCGGCGGCTCCAGCGTGCTTCCCGGCCTTGCCGAACGTATCGCGGCGGACAGCGGCATGCAGGTAACCGTGGCAAACCCGTTTGCGCGCATGGCGGTGAGTCGACATATTGACCGGGACGCGCTGACCAGCGATGCGCCGGCCATGCTGACCGCGTGCGGACTGGCCATGAGGAAGCCGCAATGAGCGTAGACATCAATCTGCTGCCCTGGCGCCAGGCGCGGCGCGAGCGGCGTACGCGCCGGATGCAGCTGTGGCTGGCGGGCATGGTGATCGCGGGGACGGCACTCGGCTTCGGCGTGGCGCAATACTATCAGGCCGCGCTGCAAAGCCAGCAGGCGCGCAACCGCTACATTACCCAGCAAACCCGGCAGCTGGAACGCGCTATTGAAGACGTTGAGCGCTACGAGCGCCAGGTTGAGCAGTTCAACGAACAGCTGGCGCTGTTCACTTCGCTGCAGGGAGAGCGCCTGCAGACCCTTCGCCTGTTCAATGCCGTGGCCAAAAGCGTCGCCCAGGGCGTGGTTTACGAGCGCTTGGAGCGCACCGGCAGCCAGGTCAGCGTCACGGCCCGGGCGGGTAGCGACCGGCAGATTTCCGAACAGCTGCGGCGTATTGCCCAGCTGCCAACGTTTGGCGTGCCGCAGTTTTCCGAAGTGGAAAGCGAAAGCGATACCGTGCGACAGTTTCGCTTCCGGGTGGAGCAGCAGCCCCCGGATGACCGCCCCCCAGCAGAAAGCGCAGCGGAGCCGCGGCGGGAGGAGCCATCGTGAACATCACCCGAGACCGGCTTGCAAGAGAATGGCGCCAGCTCAAGCGCGTTGACTGGCAAGCGCTTGAGCTCAGCGAAGCCGGCAGCTGGCCGGCGCTTTTAAAGCTGATCAGCGCAGCTTTGCTGCTGGTGCTTGCATTTTCAGCCGTGTGCTGGCTGGTGGTGCGCGATCACAGCGCAGCGCTTGCCCAGGCCAGAGAGCAAGAGCATCGCCTGCTCGATGCGTTTCGCACCAAGGCGGCCAAGGCGGCCTATCTGCCCCAGGTACAAAAGCGCCTGGATAAGCTGAGTACGCAGATGCAGGAAGTGCGCAGAAGGCTGCCGACGTCGGTGGAAATTCCCTCGCTGCTCGACAGCATCAACGATGCGGCGGTGGAAAATCACCTGACCATTGACCATATCCGCTCAAAGCCGGCGGTGGACAAGACGTTTTACGTAGAGCACCCGTTTAGTATCCGGGTGCGGGGCAGCTATCATCAGATTGCCGGTTTCGTGGCGGAAATGGCCGCTCTGTCGCGCGTGGTCACCCAGCACGACTTTATTCTTGAGCCGCTGTCCGAGCCGTCCGGGGCAACGCTCAGCCTTTCCATGCAGGCGCGCACCTATAGCTATCAGTCGTCTGCCGCCCGCTCGCCTAGCCAAGAGCAGGGGCCATGATGCGCCTGCTGGCCATGGCGGCTGTCGTCATGCTGGTCGCCGGCTGTACCGATCCCGGGCTTGACCGGCTTTCGGCAAGGCTTGACGACATGCAGCGCGCCGCCGACAAGCCGGCCAGCGTCAGCGTGCCGGCCATGCCGGTGTATACCCCGGTCGACTACGCCTACGCCGGCCAGCGCAGCCCGTTCATGGCGCCGCAAGAGCTGGCGCGCCAGAATGTCAGCAAAACCTTTGACGGCGAGCTGGCCCCCGATCAAAACCGCACGCCGGAACCGCTGGAGCGCTATCCGCTACCCGAGCTTGAGCTGGTCGGCACCATGCACATGGGCGAACGCCAGCGCGCGCTGATCCAAACGCCCCAGGGAGATGTGACGGCGGTGCGCGTGGGCAGCTATATAGGCGTCAACTTCGGCCGGGTTGATGAGATTGCGCCGCGCCGGCTGGTGGTGGTGGAGCGCATTTTTACCCCGCGCAAAGGCTGGCAAAAGCGCCGTGTTGACATGGCGCTTGCACGCGATGAAAACGGCGCGTGACGGCGCGTGCCCTATCAACAAAATGACGCTACCAACGTTGGACAAGACATGCTGATGACAATAATACGGCGGCAGGCCGGAGTGTTACGGCTGGTATGCGCCGCGCTGTGGCTGAGCGCGGCGGGCGCCCAGCCGGCCGTGGCGCAGCCGGGAGCGGCGGTGGAGGATATCGATTTTCACCGCGGCCCGGCAGATGCCGGCCGGCTGGCGATTACGTTTAAGCACGGCGGCGTGCGCCCGGAGGTGAGCAAAAGCGGCAATAATCGCGTTGTGGTGGACCTGGGTGACAGCCCGCTGCCCGCCGCGCTCAACCAGATCTATGACGTAACGGATTTCGGCACGCCGGTGACGCGTATCGTGCCCCAGGTCAGCCCTGGCAGCACCCGGCTGCAGCTGAGCATCGACGGCCCCTACGCCATGGTGACGTCGCACAGCGGCCGTGTCGTCACCGTGGTGATCGAGCCGGCCGGGACGGCGCTGCCAAACGCGCCTTCAGCGCCCGATGCCGGCGGGAAGGCGCAGTATTCGGGCAAGCGGTTGAGCCTGAACTTCCAGGATATTCAGGTTCGCGCCGTGCTCTCGACGCTTGCCGACTTTACCGGCCTGAACATTGTGGCAAGCGACAGCGTCGACGGCCGGGTTACGCTGAACTTGAACAACGTGCCCTGGGACCAGGCGCTGGAGCTGATCTTGCAAAGCCAGGGGCTTGCCAGCCGTAAAAACGGCAATGTAATGGTGGTAGCGCCGGCGGAAGAACTTGCCGAGATGGAGCGCCAGCGGCTGCAGGCGCGTACCCAGCAGCAAACCCTGGCGCCGCTGCAGACGCGCTTTATCGAGATCAAATACGCCCGCGCAGAGGATCTGGCACAGCTTTTGCGCGGCGGCAGTACGGCAAGCGAAAGCCCTGATGCAGGCGAGAGGCGTAGTGCCGGCCAGACCCAGGCCGGCCGCAGCGGGCAGACCCTTGGGCAGGTCAGCGGCGGCCGCAGCGGATTTGGCCTGCTGACCGAGCGCGGCCGCGTCGCCGTTGACCAGCGCACCAACACCCTGATGGTGCAGGATACCGCCGAGCAGCTTGGCGTGATTATCGATACGCTGGATCGTCTGGACGTGGCCGTGCGCCAGGTGCAGATCGAGGCGCGCATTGTGATTGCCCGGGATTCAGCCTCTCAGGAACTGGGCGTTAAATGGGGCCTGTCCTCCGGCAGCAGCAACGGCAATGTCGACCTTAGCGGCGCGGTTACCGCATCAGGCGCCCGGGAAAACAACGGCCTTTCTGTCGACATGGGGCCCGGGGGCAGCGGCGCTACCACCTTCGGATTTGGCTACCTGTCCGGCGATATCTTGCTGGACCTTGAACTCAAGGCGCTGGAAAGCGAAGGCAAAAGCCAGACCATTTCCCAGCCGCGCATTATTACGGCCAACCGGCGCAAGGCGACCATCAGCCAGGGGGAAGAGCGGGCCTACCAGAGCGTAGACGGCAACGATAACCCGGACACCGAGTTCAAAGAGGCGAACCTCTCGCTGGAGGTTACCCCGCAGATCACCCCGGATGATCGCATCATCATGGATCTTGTGATCAACAAAGACAGCTTTCGCGACTCTGAATTCGACGGCGAGCCGCCCATCGACACCAACACCATCGAAACCCAGGTGCTGGTGGATAACGGCCAGACCGTGGTGCTTGGCGGTATTTTGAGCACCGAAGAGCTGCGCCAGGTTGCCAAGACGCCGCTGCTGGGGGATTTGCCGGTGATCGGCAAATTGTTTCGTTCTACCGAAAAGCGCAACGAAAAGGTAGAATTGCTGGTGTTTATCACTCCACGGCTTCTCGACGATGGTCTGGCGGTTCGCTAATGCAGCAGGTACCCAATCTTTTTTTAATTGGCCCCATGGGGGCCGGCAAAAGCACCATCGGCCGCTTGCTGGCAAGTGAGCTGTCCCGGGAATTTCTCGACAGCGACCACGTGATCGAGGCGCGCTGCGGTGCTGATATTCCGTGGATTTTCGATGTGGAAGGCGAGGCCGGCTTTCGCCAGCGGGAAATGCACATGATCGACGAGCTGACCCGGCGTGAAGACGTTGTGCTGGCCACCGGCGGCGGCGCGGTGCTGCGTGAAGAAAACCGCCGCGCCCTGCGCGAGCGCGGCACGGTGGTGTATCTGTTCACCACCGTCGAACAGCAGCTCAGGCGTACCGCCCGGGACCGCAGCCGGCCGCTTTTGCAGTGTGACAACCGCGAGCAGGTGCTGAACGCCATGTATGCCCGGCGCGACCCGCTGTATCGCGCCACGGCAGATCTGATAGTTCGCACCGACCGGCGCGGGCCCCGTTCCGTGGTCAACGACATTTTGCGCCGTGTGCGGCGGCTGGCGGACCCGCTGCAGCACAGCGATACCCGAGCAGCGCCCTGATCGCTGCCGTTTCGCCCCTTCAATCGCTTGAGGTAATGCCATGAAGCCCATCGACGGCGTGTTGCGCACGCTCAGCGTTGCCCTGGAGGCGCGCAGCTACCCCATTTATATCGGCACCGGCCTGATCGGCCGCGCCGACGCCATTGCGCCGTACCTGGCCGGCCGGCAGGTGATGATTGTCACCAACGAGACCGTCGCCCCGCTGTATCTGGATGCCCTGCGCGCAGCGCTGCCCGCCGGGCTGGACGTGCGCACGGTGGTGCTGCCCGACGGCGAAGCCTACAAGTCGGTGGAATACGTCGAGCGTATTTGGGATGCGCTGCTTGAGGCCGGCTTCAACCGCCGCTGTACGCTGATTGCGCTGGGCGGCGGCGTCATCGGCGACATGACCGGCTTTGCCGCCGCCAGCTACCAGCGCGGAGTGGCGTTTATTCAGGTGCCCACCACGCTGCTGGCCCAGGTGGACTCTTCGGTGGGCGGCAAGACCGGCGTCAACCATCGGCTGGGCAAGAACATGATCGGCGCGTTCTGGCAGCCCCGGGCCGTGGTGGTAGATATCAACACCCTGGCTACGCTGCCGGCGCGCGAACTTTCCGCCGGCCTGGCCGAGGTCATCAAATACGGTCTGATCCGCGACGCCGACTTTCTCGCCTGGCTGGAAGCCAACATGGCCGCGCTGCGTGACGGCAGCGGCGATCGGCTGGCCTACGCCATTGCCCGAAGCTGTGCGATCAAAGCCGAGATAGTGGCCGAAGATGAAACCGAACAGGGCGTGCGCGCGCTTTTGAACCTGGGCCACACCTTCGGCCACGCCATTGAGGCCGAGCAGGGCTACGGCGCCTGGCTGCACGGCGAAGCCGTGGGCGCGGGCATGGCCATGGCGGCGGCGCTTTCCCACCGATTGGGCTGGATCGATGCCGGCGCGCTCAAGCGCTGTCGGGCCGTGATTCAAGCCGCCGGGCTGCCCCTTGACCCCCCGCGCGGCATGGGCCGCGAGGCGTTTTTGACGCACATGCGAAGAGACAAGAAAAACATTGACGATACGCTGCGCCTGGTCTTGCTGCGCGCGCCGGGGGAGGCCTGCATCAGCGCTGAGACGCCGGCTGCGACGCTCGACGACCTGTTGGACGGCTATCCATAAGCAGCGCTTCGTGTCTTGCGGCTGAAGGCGTTTTGTCCACCGGCAAATTGAGCCTTATCGGCGATTCTGCTATTCTGCCGCCCCATCCTGGCGTGGCTCTCTGCCGTGCCTTCTGATCACGTTTCGACAGGTTTTCCATGACACGATATATCTTCGTGACCGGCGGCGTTGTGTCCTCTCTTGGCAAGGGCATCGCCTCCGCCTCGCTGGCGGCGATCCTTGAAGCGCGCGGCCTCAAGGTCACCATGCTCAAGCTCGACCCCTACATCAACGTCGACCCGGGCACCATGAGCCCTTTTCAGCACGGTGAAGTATTCGTCACCGAGGATGGCGCCGAAACGGATCTGGATCTGGGCCACTATGAGCGCTTCATTCGCACCCGGATGACCCAGGGCAACAACTTCACCACCGGGCGTGTCTACGAGCACGTACTGCGCCGCGAGCGCCGCGGTGACTACCTGGGCGGCACGGTGCAGGTGATCCCGCACATTACCGATGAGATCAAGCGTCGGGTCTACGCCGGCGGCGAAGGCTTCGACGTGGCGCTGGTGGAAATCGGCGGCACCGTAGGCGATATTGAATCATTGCCGTTTCTTGAAGCCATCCGCCAGATCAGAAGCGAGCTGGGCGCCAGCCGGGCGATCTATATGCACCTGACGCTGGTGCCCTACATCGCCACCGCCGGGGAAACCAAGACCAAGCCCACCCAGCACAGCGTCAAGGAGCTGCGCTCCATCGGTATCCAGCCGGATATCCTGATTTGTCGCAGCGAAGTCGAGCTCGAGGAAGCCGAGCGGCGCAAGATCGCGCTTTTTACCAACGTAGAAGAGCGCGCCGTGGTGCCGCTTCAGGACGCCGACACGATCTATCGCATCCCGCTGATGCTCCACGAGCACGGCCTGGACGATATCGTCTGCGACAAGCTGCGCCTGGACGCCGGTGAAGCCGACCTGACCGAGTGGATTCACGTGCTTGACGCCAAGCTCAACCCGCTGAAATCGGTGAGCATCGCCATGGTGGGCAAGTACATGGAGCTGCTGGATGCCTACAAGTCGCTCAACGAAGCGCTGATTCACGCCGGCATTCAAGGGCGCATCAAGGTCAACATCGACTACGTTGACGCCGAGGACATCGAGCGCCACGGCACCGAGCGGCTGGCGGGCAAGGATGCCATTTTGGTCCCCGGCGGCTTTGGCGAACGCGGCGTGGAAGGCAAGATCATGGCCGCGCAGTTTGCCCGGGAAAACAAGGTACCTTATCTGGGCATCTGCCTGGGGCTGCAGGTGGCGGTGATCGAGTTTGCCCGTCACGTCGCCGGCTGGGAAGACGCCAACTCCACCGAGTTCACCCACGATACCCAGCACCCGGTGGTGGGGCTGATTACCGAATGGCTCAACGCCGAAGGCAAGATCGAGCTGCGCGACGCCGCCTCGGATCTGGGCGGCACCATGCGCCTGGGCGGCCAGATTTGCCGCCTGGAGCCGGGCACCCGAGCGCGCGATGCCTACGGCGCCGATGAAATCGTCGAGCGTCATCGCCACCGCTTTGAGGTCAACGACCAGTTCGTTGAAGGGCTGGAGGCAGCCGGGCTGATCGTTTCCGGGCGCAGCGTTGACCGCACGCTGGTGGAAGTCGTCGAGCTTGCCGAACATCCCTGGTATGTGGCCTGTCAGTTCCACCCGGAGTTCACCTCAACGCCCCGGGACGGCCATCCGCTGTTCAGCGGGTTTATCAGCGCAGCGGTCGAGCACAAGACCGCCCGCACCCGCGCCCATTCGGCAAAAGCCGCGCACCAGGAGTAGTCCTGCATGAGCCAGCTGCTCGACGTTGACGAACGCTGTGTTGAAGTCGCCGGCCTGCGCGCTGCCAATTCGCTGCCGCTGATGCTGCTGGGCGGAATGAACGTGCTGGAGTCTGCGGCGCTGGCCGACGAGGTGGCCTGCGCTTTTGTCGAGGCTACCCGGGCGCTTTCGATGCCCTACGTCTACAAGGCCAGCTTCGACAAGGCCAACCGCAGCTCCATCCACGCGTTTCGCGGGCCGGGGCTGGAAAAAGGGCTGCAGATGCTCGCCGACATCAAGGCGCGCTACGGCGTGCCGGTGATCACCGACGTGCACGAGCCCTGGCAGGCCGCTCCCGCCGCCGAGGTGGCGGATATCATCCAGCTGCCGGCGTTTCTCGCCCGTCAGACCGATCTGGTGGTGGCCATGGCGCAAACCGGTGCTGTGATCAACATCAAAAAGCCGCAGTTTCTCGCCCCGCACGAGATGCGCCACATCATTGCCAAGTGCCGCGAGGCGGGCAATGACCGGCTCATGCTGTGCGAGCGCGGCACAAGCTTCGGCTATAACAACCTGGTGGTGGATATGCTCGGTTTCGGCGAGCTCAAACGAACCGGCTACCCGGTGTTTTTCGACGTTACCCACGCCCTGCAGCGCCCCGGCGGGCGCGCAGACGGCGCCGACGGCCGCCGCGCCCAGGTGGCTGAGCTGGCCCGGGCCGGCGTAGCCACCGGGCTTGCCGGGCTTTTTCTGGAAGCCCACCCCGACCCGGACCGCGCCCGCTGCGACGGCCCCTGTGCGCTGCCGCTGGAGCAGCTGGCCCCGTTTTTGCGCCAGCTCGCCACGCTGGACGAAGCGGTCAAGGGGTTTGCCCCGCTGACCACCGGCTAATCGCACTGCCGGCTCGGGTTTGCCGTGCGCCACAGACAAGACCTTTTCGGTCACGATAAAAAGGACACCTTGATGAGCAAGATTGTTGATATTCGCGCGTTGGAAGTGCTGGATTCTCGGGGCAATCCCACGGTGTTTGCCACGGTGTACCTGGCCGGCGGTGCCACCGGCGATGCCTGTGCGCCGAGCGGGGCCTCTACCGGCTCGCGTGAAGCGCTTGAGCTGCGCGACGGCGACAAGGCCCGCTACCTGGGCAAGGGCGTGCAAAAGGCAGTAGACGCGGTCAACGGCAGGATTCGCGAGGCGCTTATCGGCCTGGACGCCTGCGACCAGCGTGTTCTGGATCGCACCATGCTGGAGCTCGACGGCACTGACAACAAAGCCACGCTGGGCGCCAACGCCATTCTGGCGGTGTCGCTGGCCGCCGCCAAGGCCGCGGCCAGCGCCAGGGGCGTGGCGCTTTACGCCCACATCGCCGAGCTTTACGGCACGCCGGGCGTGTACAGCATGCCGGTGCCCATGATGAATATCCTCAACGGCGGCGAGCATGCCGATAACAACGTGGATATCCAGGAGTTCATGATTCAGCCGGTGGGCGCCAAAAGCTTCAGCGAAGCGCTGCGCGTCGGCGCCGAAGTGTTCCACGCGCTGAAAAAGGTGCTTGCCGAGCGCGGCCTTTCCACCTCGGTTGGCGACGAGGGCGGTTTTGCGCCGAACCTTGCGTCCAACGCCGAGGCGCTTGCCGTGATCAAGCAGGCCGTGGAAGCGGCGGGCTACACGCTGGGGGACGACGTTACCCTGGCGCTGGACTGCGCTTCCAGCGAGTTCTACGACAACGGCCAGTACCATCTGGCCGGCGAAGGCAAGCGCTACGACGCCGACGGCTTTACCGACTACCTGGTCGGTCTGTGCGAGGACTATCCGATCGTCTCTATCGAGGACGGCATGGACGAGTCCGACTGGGACGGCTGGAAAGCGCTGACCGACAGGCTGGGCGAGCGGGTTCAACTGGTGGGGGATGACCTGTTTGTGACCAACACCCGGATTCTCAAGCGCGGCATCGACGAGCACATCGGCAACTCGATTCTGATCAAGTTCAACCAGATCGGTTCGCTGTCCGAGACGCTGGACGCCATCAAAATGGCGCAGAACGCCGGCTTTACCGCGGTCATTTCCCACCGCAGCGGCGAGACCGAAGACACCACCATTGCCGATCTGGCGGTGGCAACCGCGGCCGGCCAGATCAAAACCGGTTCGCTGTGCCGCTCGGATCGCGTGGCCAAATATAATCGGCTGCTGGTCATCGAGTCTGAACTGGAAGGCGCGGTGTATCCCGGGCGCAAGGCCATCAAAGGCCAGTAGAGCCGGGCGGCCAGAAAAAGCGGCGGCGATGTCTCTTTTTATGTAAGATATTGCTTACACAGAGCGGCGATAATCGCGCTTAATGCGCCGAGCCGCGATTGCGAAAGCCGATAACTGCTTGTTTATACAACGTCAGCGTAAAGGGCGGGCCGAAACGGCTCGCCCTTTGTGTTTCTGGCGGTCTTGAAGTGTATGCGTAATATGCAGATACTGTGCACAGGAAAAGCGAGCCGGAGAGCGAACAAGCCGGCATGTGCTTGGAAAAGCACGTTCTTGGAAGAGCGGGCTTTTGAAAAAGAAGCTTCTTGGAAGAGAAAGCGCTTGGAAAAGACAGCTCGCAGGCAGGATGCCAGCGCCGCGCGCAAGCGCGACGACGCATACGCACAGTGCAGCACCACGCTGTAACGTGTGATCAAGGCGCGCCGGGTGAGACAGGAACCGTCGGCCCCGGCAGGGAAAGCGCCAAGGGACAACGTCGACGAAAACCCTTCGGGGAAGCGTCGGGGTCTGGCACAGGAAGCGCCAGAGGAATGCTGGAAGCGAGCGGCCTGCGGGCCGCTTTTTTTATGCCTGATCGCCGGTCACAGCCGGCGATCAGGCAAAGCCCTCAGCGCTCAAGCTTGTCGATCTTGCCGCTCTTGCCGTCCCACGCCTCGGCGTCGGGCAGCGGGTCTTTCTTTTCGGCAATGTTGGGCCACTCTTCTGCCAGCTCAGCGTTGATCTCGATAAACTGCTCTTGCCCCTTGGGTAGCTCATCTTCAGAAAAAATGGCCTCGGCCGGGCATTCTGGCTCACACAGCGCGCAGTCAATGCACTCATCCGGGTGAATCACCAGAAAGTTGGGCCCTTCGTAGAAACAGTCCACAGGGCAGACTTCCACGCAGTCGGTGTATTTGCACTGGATGCAATTTTCTGTCACGACAAACGTCATCGCGGTATCCCTCTTGCGCGGCCAAGCGTTGGTTCGGCCGCTGGTCATCAGTCACGTTGTAAAAGGCAAACGCGGCGAAGCAGGTAAAAGTCGGCGCCGGGCGCCGATAGGGCAGCGTGTTCCGGGTGCTTTGCCCGCACGTTGGTGGCCCGGAAGTATATTACAGACGGCCCTGCCATTCATATAACAGCTCAAGCGCCCGGCGCGGCGAAATGTCATCCACGTCGAGGGTTTCCAGCGCCTTGATGAGCGGATGTGACGCCTGGGCAAAGAGATCGGTTTGCCGGCAAGCCGGCGCTTCGACGCTTGGCTGGGCGGTCATTGACGCATCGTCCGGCGGCTCCAGGGTGCCGAGCTTTTCTCGGGCTCGTTGCAGCACCGGCGCCGGCACGCCGGCAAGCCGTGCGACCTGGAGCCCGTAGCTCTGGCTTGCCGGCCCGTCTTCGATGCGGTGCATGAACACAATATCCTCGCCGTGCTCGGTGGCCGTCAGGTGGATGTTGGCCACGCCGTTGCGCTGTTCGGGCAGCGCGGTCATCTCGAAGTAGTGGGTGGCGAACAGCGTCAGCGCTCGGGTGTCCGCCAGGTGCTCGGCGCTGGCCCAGGCAAGCGACAGGCCGTCGAAGGTGCTGGTGCCGCGGCCGATTTCATCCATCAGCACCAGACTCTGGGCGGTGGCGTTGTGCAGAATGTTGGCCGTTTCGGTCATTTCCACCATAAACGTCGAGCGCCCGCCGGCCAGGTCGTCCGATGAGCCAATGCGGGTAAAGATGCGGTCCAGCGGGCCGATGTCGGCGCTATCCGCGGGCACGAAGCTGCCGCAGTGGGCGAGCAGGGCAATCAGCGCTGTCTGGCGCATGTAGGTGGATTTACCGCCCATGTTGGGCCCGGTAATCACCAGCATGTGGCGCTCGGCGCTAAGCGCTACGTCGTTGGGCACAAACGGCTCGCGGCTGACCTGCTCGACGACCGGATGGCGTCCGGCGTGAATGGCAAGGCCGGTTTTGTCGGTCAGGGTGGGGCGTATCCAGCCAAGCGTCTCGGCGCGCTCGGCAAAGGTGCACAGCACGTCCAGCTCGGCCAGCGCTCGGGAAGTGGCCTGCAGGGTGTCAAGCTCGGCGTTGAGCGTTTCCAGCAGCGCGTCGTAGAGGTGTTTTTCCCGGGCCAGCGCTCGGGATTTGGCCGACAGCGCCTTGTCCTCGAACTCCTTGAGCTCGGGGATAATAAAGCGCTCGGCGTTTTTCAGCGTCTGGCGGCGAATATAGTCCGCCGGCGCCTCCCGGGCCTGGGCCCGGGGCAGCTCGATGTAGTAGCCGTGTACGCGGTTGTAGCCGACCTTGAGGTTGGCAAGGCCGGTGCGCTCGCGCTCCCGGGTTTCCAGCCGCACCAGGTATTCCCCGGCGTTTTCAGCCATGCCGCGCTGCTCGTCGAGCTCGGCGTCAAAGCCTTCGCGGATGACGCCGCCGTCGCGCAGCACCACCGGCGGGTTGTCGATGATCGCCCGTTCCAGGGTATCGGCGATGTCGGGGTAGGGCGTGATGTGCGGGCGCAGCGCGTCCAGCGCGCTGCCGTTTTCCACCGCGCTGAGGTCGCGTTCGAGATCCGGCAGCGTGGCCAGCGCATCGCGCAGCCGGGCGAGATCCCGGGGGCGGGCGCTGTAAAGCGCCACCCGGGCGAGGATGCGCTCTACGTCACCCACCCCGGCGAGCGTGTCGCGCAGCGCCATCCAGGCGGCGTCAGCGCCCAGCAGCGCCACGCCGGCCTGGCGGGCGCTAACCACGTCGCGCTGGCGCAGCGGACGATTCAGCCAGCGCTTGAGCAGCCTTGAGCCCATGGCCGTGGTGCAGGTATCCATAATGCTTGCCAGGGTGTTGTCGGCCCCGCCGGCGAGGTTCTGGTCGATTTCCAGGTTGCGCCGGCTGGCGGCGTCGATGACCACGGTGTCATCGCGGCTTTCCACGCCGATGGCGTTGACGTGGGGCAGAGCCGAGCGCTGGGTGTCCCGGGCGTAGTCGATCAGCACCCCGGCACTGATCAGCGCGGCGTGCAGATGCGCGCAGCCAAAGCCGCGCAGGTCGTTGACCGCGAACTGGCGGCAGAGAATGCGCGTGGCGCTTTCGGCGTCAAACAGCCACTCGCCCTGGCGGCGCAGGCCGCGATGGTTGGCAAGCGCGTCGGGCAGCGCCATGCTCTCGGGCAAAATCAGCTCCGCCGGGGACAGCCGCGTAAGCTCGGCGAGCATCTCCGCTTCGCTTTCCACTTCCAGCACCGAAAAGCGCCCGCTGGAAAGCTCCAGCCAGGCAAGCCCCCAGGCATCACGCGCGGGGGCAACGGCGGCCAGCAGGTTATCCTTTCGGGCGTCGAGCAGCGCTTCGTCGTGGAGCGTGCCGGGCGTGACGATACGCACCACGCGGCGCTCCATGGGGCCTTTGCTGGCATGCGGGTCGCCGATCTGCTCGCAGATCGCCACCGATTCGCCGGCCGCGACCAGTCGTGCCAGATAGCCTTCGGCGCTATGGTAGGGAATGCCCGCCATGGGAATGGTCTGGCCGCCGGACTTGCCGCGCTGGGTCAGGGTGATGTCCAGCAGCGCGGCGGCACGGCGGGCGTCGTCGAAAAACAGCTCGTAGAAATCCCCCATGCGGTAAAACAGCAAAACGTCGGGGTGGTCGCGTTTGATGTTGAGATACTGCGCGATCATCGGCGTGTGCGCCGGGGTCGTGGTGGTCATGGCTATCCTGACGTTGGCGGCGCCGGGGCACCTGCATGCCCGGCGGGCGTAGGCGGATGAACGGGCGTAATGCGTGACAGACGTTTCGTTGAGTCAACGTATGCGGGTATTCTACGCCCAACCCACCCACGACATGAAGGAGGGCGCATGGCGCCAAGCGTTGAGAGCCTGAAAAACCTGGATCTATCGCTGTTGGCCCAGCGGCTGGGTAAGCTTTGCTGCGAGCACGGCGTTGAGGTCACCACCGCTGAGTCGTGTACCGGCGGCGGTATCGCCGAAACCATTACTTCGGCGGCGGGCAGCTCGGCCTACTTTGCCAGCGGCTTTGTTACCTACGCCAACGCGGCCAAAACTCGCATGCTCGGCGTAAGCCAGGCTACGCTGGACGATCACGGCGCGGTCAGCGAAGCGGTGGTCAAGGCGATGGTGGCCGGTGCCTGCCGGGCAAGCGGTGCCGATATCGGCGTGGCGGTGAGCGGCGTGGCCGGCCCCGGCGGCGGCAGCGACGACAAGCCGGTAGGCACGGTGTGGCTTGCCTGGGGCAGCGAGCAAAACCCGCGAGCGGAGTGTCTGCATTTTCCCGGCGACCGTCAGGCCGTGCGCGAACAAGCCGTGCGTCAGGCCATGGCCCGGCTGGTAGAAGCGCTGGACGGATACAACAAGGCAGCGTAACGCGGGGACGGCCTTTGTTTGTCGGCATTTTTTTGGCATAATGCTGGTTAATTATACAGCCTATAGAGAGGAAGTACTGAATGGCTCAGGATCAAAACCGCAGCAAGGCGCTGGAAGCCGCGCTTGGCCAGATCGATCGACAGTTCGGCAAAGGCACCGTTATGCGTCTGGGCGATGCGCCCCGGGTAGCCATGCCGTCGGTGTCCACCGGTTCGCTGGGGCTGGATATTGCCCTGGGCATCGGCGGGCTGCCTTACGGTCGCGTCGTGGAGATTTTCGGCCCGGAGTCGTCGGGCAAGACGACGCTGACGCTATCGGTGATCGCCCAGGCGCAAAAGCAGGGCAAAGTCTGCGCCTTTGTCGACGCCGAGCACGCCCTTGACCCAAGCTATGCCGAAAAGCTCGGCATCAACCTTGACGATTTGCTGGTTTCCCAGCCGGATACCGGCGAGCAGGCGCTGGAAATCACCGACATGCTGGTACGCTCCGGCGGCGTTGATGTGATCATCATCGACTCCGTGGCAGCCCTGACCCCGCGCGCCGAGATCGAGGGCGAAATGGGCGATGCCCACGTTGGCCTGCAGGCGCGGCTGATGTCTCAGGCGCTGCGCAAGATTACCGGCAATATCAAAAACGCCAACTGCATGGTGGTGTTCATCAACCAGATCCGCATGAAGATCGGGGTGATGTTCGGCAGCCCGGAAACCACCACCGGCGGCAACGCGCTGAAGTTCTACTCCAGCGTGCGCCTGGACATTCGCCGTACCGGCTCGGTGAAGTCCGGCGACGAGGTGACCGGCAACGAAACCCGGGTGAAAGTGGTTAAAAACAAGGTCGCGCCGCCGTTCCGCCAGGCCGAATTCCAGATTCTTTACGGCAAGGGCATCTACCACGCCGGCGAAGTGGTCGACCTTGGCGTACAGTGCAGCCTGGTCGACAAGGCCGGCGCCTGGTACAGCTACCAGGGCAAGAAAATCGGTCAGGGCAAGGCCAACGCCGCCCAATACCTGGAAGACAACCCCGATACCATGGAAGAGATCGAATCCCAGATCCGCGCCCAGCTGCTGGCGCAGCCCGAGCCCAAAAAGGAAGAAGAGCCGGCCGGCGCGGGCAAGGATAAAAAGGACAAGAAAGCGGCCGAAGAGCCCACCGCGCCGCGCGGTGAAGAGCCGCTGTAAGCGTGGCTCCGTCAGGCTTTCAGCATGGTTCGCCGTCTCCCCGGGAGATGGCGATGAACTTTCTGGCCCGGCGCGAATATGCCCGGGCCGAACTGGAGCACCGCCTGGCGCGCAAGGGTGTCGAGTCGGGCGTCATTGCCGACTGCCTGGATACCCTGGCCGAGCAGGGGCTGCAGTCCGATGCGCGCTTTGCCGAAAGCTTTGTGCGTGCCCGGGTGCTGCGCGGCCAGGGCGTGCGGCGTATCAAAAGCGAGCTTTCTCAGCGCGGCGTGGCATCCGAGGTGCAGCGCCGAGCGATTGCCGAGGTGGAGGCGCAAGAAAACGTTGACTGGTTTGCGCTGGCCGCGGACACCTTGGCCCGGCGTTTCTCCACCCCCGGTGATTCCCCCAAAGAGCGCGCCCGCCGGGAGCGCTTTTTGGCCTCCCGGGGCTTTGAATTTGACCAGATTCGCCATGCGCTGGCCTGCCTTTAACGCCGCCTTAGCGCGCCTGCCGGACCTGTCGGATGCGGCGCTTGCGTTGCACGGCGGCTTTAGTCGGCGCCCAAGTTCGCTATAATGGCGTTTTGCGACCCCGGCGGGTAGCGTATCAAGCGCCCTGGGGCATCACGCTTTCTCGTTACGGATACCCTATGCAAAGCGCAGACATCAGACAGGCCTTTCTGGATTTTTTCGCGCAAAACGGCCATACCGTTGTGCCGACCAGCCCGCTTGTGCCGGGTAACGACCCGACGCTTTTGTTTACCAACGCCGGCATGGTGCCGTTCAAGGACGTGTTTCTGGGTCGCGATCCGCGCCCCTACGTGCGCGCCACCTCGGCCCAGCGCTGCGTGCGCGCCGGCGGCAAGCACAACGACCTGGACAACGTCGGCTATACCGCCCGCCACCACACCTTTTTTGAAATGCTGGGCAACTTCAGCTTCGGCGACTATTTCAAGCGCGACGCCATCCGCTACGCCTGGACGTTTCTCACCGAGACTCTGGGGCTGCCGGCGGAAAAGCTCTGGGTGACCGTGCACACAAGCGACGACGAGGCCGAGCGCATCTGGAAAGACGAGATCGGCGTGGACCCTGAGCGTTTTTCCAAGCTCGACGAAGACAACTTCTGGCAGATGGGCGACACCGGCCCCTGCGGGCCCAGCTCCGAGATCTTTTTTGATCACGGCGAAGGCGTCTGGGGCGGGCCGCCCGGCAGCGCCGAGGAAGACGGCGACCGCTACATTGAGATCTGGAATCTGGTGTTCATGCAGTACGACCGCGACGCTGAAGGCACGCTGCACGAGCTGCCCAAGCCGTCCATTGACACCGGCATGGGGCTTGAGCGAGTGGCCGCGGTGATGCAGGGCGTGCACTCCAACTACGAAATCGACCTGTTCCAGAACCTGCTCAAGGCAGCCGCCAAGGCGACCGGCCACGATGATACTCAGGCGCCGTCGCTGTGCGTGATCGCTGACCACATCCGCTCCTGTGCGTTTCTCATTGCCGACGGTGTGATGCCGTCCAACGAGGGCCGCGGCTACGTGCTGCGCCGCATCATCCGCCGGGCGGTGCGCCACGGCCACAAGCTGGGCGCTGCCGAGCCGTTTTTCCATACCCTGGTGGCCGCGCTTGACGCCGAGATGGGCGACGCCTACCCGGAGCTGCGTGAAACGCGCGAGCAGATCGAACGCATCCTGCTCAAGGAAGAGCAGCAGTTTGCCCGCACGCTGGAGCACGGCATGGGCCTTTTGAACGCCGCCCTCGACGAGCTTGCCGGCGATGTACTGCCCGGCGAAACCGTGTTCAAGCTTTACGACACCTACGGCTTCCCGTTTGACCTGACCGCGGATGTCTGCCGCGAGCGCGGCGTGGCGCCCGACGAGGCGGGCTTTCAGCGCGAGCTTGAGGCCCAGCGCGAGCGCGCCCGGGCGGCCAGCCAGTTCGGCGCCGACTATACCGCCGCGGTGGATATCGAAGGCGAGACGCGCTTTACCGGCTACGAGCAGCTCTCGGGCGACGCTCGGGTGGTAGCGCTGGTTGATGCCGAAGGCAACGACCTGGCCGCCCTGGAGGCCGGTCAGAAAGGCATTGTAGTGCTTGACAGCACGCCGTTTTACGGCGAGTCCGGCGGCCAGGCCGGCGATACCGGCTATCTGTTTGTGGCCGGCGGGCACTTCCAGGTCACCGACACGCAAAAGCAGGGCGGCCATCACCTGCATCAGGGCGTGATGGTAGAAGGCACCCTGACCGTCGGCGCCGAGGCGCACCCCGAGGTAGACGCTACCCTGCGCCAGGCGACGGTGCGCAACCACTCCGCGACGCATCTGTTGCACAAGGCGTTGCGGCTGGTGCTGGGCGATCACGTCCAGCAAAAGGGCTCGCTGGTGACCGCCGAGCGGCTGCGCTTTGACTTCAGCCACTTTGAGTCCATGACGGCCGAGCAGCTGGCGGAGGTCGAGCGGCGGGTCAACGAGCAGGTGCTGGCCAACGCGCCCACCCTGGTCGAAGAGATGACCCTGGCCGAGGCCAAGGACAAAGGTGCGGCAGCGCTTTTTGAGGCCAAATATGCCGACAGCGTGCGCGTGCTGACCATCGGCGCTGATGATTTTTCCATCGAACTTTGCGGCGGCACTCACGTAGCGCGCAGCGGCGATATCGGCTGCTTTCACATCGTCAGCGAAGCCGGCATTGCCTCGGGCGTGCGCCGTATCGAGGCGATTACCGGCAAAGCCGCGCTGGCCTACTTCCACGCACAGGAGGCCTGCGTACACCGCCTCGGCGAGCGGCTGAAAGCCAAGCCCGAGCAGGTCGAGACCAAGGTCGAGGCGCTGCTGGAGCGCAACCGCACCCTGGAAAAAGAGCTGGAGCAGGCCCGCGCCAAGCTTGCCAGCGCCGCCGGCAGCGACATGCTCGGCCGGGTCTGCGAGGTGGCCGGCGTCAAGCTGCTGGCCACCGAGCTTGACGGCGTCTCCGGCAAGGATTTGCGCGGCATGCTGGACCAGCTGAAAAACAAGCTGGGCTCCGGGGTCATCGTGCTGGGGGCAGCCGACAAAAACGCCGGGAAAGTGAGTCTGATTGCCGGGGTCACCAAGGATTTGACCGGCCGGATCAAAGCCGGCGAGCTGGTCAACCACGTCGCCTCCCAGGTGGGCGGCAAAGGCGGTGGCCGGCCGGATATGGCCCAGGCCGGCGGCAGCCGGCCGGAAGCGCTGCCACAGGCGCTTGACAGCGTGCCGGCCTGGCTGGAAAACGCGCTACGCTGAAAAACAGGGCCGGGGCGGGGCTGCCCCGGCCCTGTTTGTCTCTGCCTGTCTTTTTCGTTCCGTACTTTCTGTACTTTTCACTCCCGAGCGTATAAGGAAAACAACTCTCTATGGCACTATACGTACAAAAGTTCGGCGGCACCTCAGTGGGCTCGGTTGAGCGCATCAAGGCCGTCGCAGCAAAAGTCAAAGGCTTTCGCGATCAGGGCCACCAGGTCGTGGTGGTGGTCTCGGCGATGAGCGGCGAAACCAACCGCCTGACCGATATGGCGTCCTCGCTCAACGGCGATCCCGACCCGCGGGAAATGGACATGCTGCTGTCCACCGGCGAGCAGGTGACCATTTCGCTTTTAGCCATGGCGCTTCAGCAGCAAGGCGTGCCCGCCACTTCGCATACCGGTGCCCAGGTCGGCATTCATACCGACAGCGCCTATACCCGAGCGCGCATTCAGCGCATTGAAACCGATGATGTCAAAGCCGATCTCGATGCCGGTAAAGTCGTCGTGGTCGCCGGCTTTCAGGGCGTTGATGAAGACGGCAACATTACCACGCTCGGGCGCGGCGGCTCGGATACCACCGGCGTGGCGCTGGCAGCGGCGCTGGGCGCCGACGAATGCCAGATCTACACTGACGTTGACGGCGTTTACACCACCGACCCGCGGGTATGCTCCAGGGCCAGCCGGCTGGAAACCATCACCGTCGAAGAAATGCTGGAGCTTGCAAGCCTGGGCTCGAAGGTTTTGCAGATTCGCGCGGTTGAATTTGCCGGCAAATACAACGTCCCCCTTCGGGTGCTGTCGAGTTTCGAGGACGGCCCCGGCACGCTTATTGTGGCAGAATCCGACAAAGACGAGGACTCTATGGAAGAACCGCTGATTTCCGGTATCGCATTTAATAAAAACGAAGCCAAGCTGACGCTTTTGAACACGCCGGATATTCCCGGGGTGGCATCGCGCATTCTGGATCCGATCGCTGCGGCCAACATCGAAGTCGACATGATTGTGCAAAACGTAGCGCCGGCCGGCGACTACACGGATTTCACGTTTACCGTGGCCAAGGGCGATTACAAGACCACCAGAAAGCTCATCGAAGAAACCATTCTGCCCGATCTGGGCGGCGGCGAGCTGCGCGGCGATAACAACATCGCCAAGGTGTCGCTGGTGGGCGTAGGGATGCGCTCGCACGCCGGGGTGGCATCGAAGATGTTTCGCGTGCTGGCCGAGGAAAACATCAATATCCGCATGGTCTCCACCTCCGAGATCAAGATTTCCGTGGTCATCGATGAAAAGCACATGGAACTTGCGGTCAAGGCGCTGCACAAGGCGTTTGGATTAGACCAGGCCGATATTGAACAAGACTAACGATGCCATCGTTACAAGCTTCTACGCCGCTGAGGGAGGCTCTGTTACCCTCTGGCGGCGCGCTCTGACTCAACGGGAAGAGTGCGCTACGCGCCGACACCGTGAGCGACCACGATGCCAGGACGCATCATAACCGGCCATCGCCGACGGCGGTGGCATGCTGCAATCAACGTCTGAGAAGGAGATCAGCCATGCTAATCCTGACGCGCCGCGTTGGTGAAACCCTGATGATTGGTGACGAGATCACCGTGACGGTGCTCGGTGTTAAGGGCAACCAGGTGCGTATCGGCGTTAATGCGCCTAAAGACGTGGCTGTCCATCGCGAAGAAATTTATCAGCGCATCCAGCGTGAGCTTGATAGCGAAGGAAACGAGGAAAGCTGAAAGGTTGGCTGGTCCGCCCCGTGCCCGCATACGCCGGGTCATAACGCCCGCCAGCTCGGCAAAGCGCGAAAAAAATCGACGAAAGGGTAGACAGGGTAGGCTGATATCGGTAATATTCGCGCCGTGCCGTTAAGGAGAGGTGGCCGAGTGGCTGAAGGCGCTCCCCTGCTAAGGGAGTATAGGGTTTGTAGCCCTATCGAGGGTTCGAATCCCTCTCTCTCCGCCATGACTGCACACGCAAAACGGTATGCGCCCGTAGCTCAGCTGGATAGAGTACCTGACTACGAATCAGGTGGTCGGAGGTTCGAATCCTCCCGGGCGCACCACCAAGGTATCAGGATCGACGCTATCGCTTGCGCACCTGACAGCGTTTTGCCAAAACCTGACGCACGCCTTGGCAACCTTTATACAGGCAAGGCCTGAAAAAGCGCCCGTAGCTCAGCTGGATAGAGTACCTGACTACGAATCAGGTGGTCGGAGGTTCGAATCCTCCCGGGCGCACCAGTTTATGAAAAACCCGCTTCTTTCGAGAAGCGGGTTTTTTGCTGTTCAAGGCCGGCGCGTCGTCTGGGCTATTGGCCGGCCGGGGGCGTGCTGGCTGATAGCGCAGCCAGCAGCTCGTCCAGCGTTGTCAGGCGCTTAACGCGGTGGAAATGCAGGTCGGCTTCGCCGCTTCGCTGGCGCATCTGTGAAAGCCACTGTTTGACCAGCGAGGTAACAATGCGCTCGGGCAGCGTTTGGCGCTGGCGGCGGGCATAGGCCTGCAGCACCTCGGCGCGCATCGGCCAGGTGGTGTCGGCCAGGCGCTCGCCGGTACGCTGCCAGTGGCGTATACGGCCGGCAAGCCAAGGGTCGGCCAGCGCGCTGCGGCCGAGCATCACGTCATCGCAGCCGGATAGCGTGCGCGCTTTCCAGTAGTTTTCCAGCGTCCAGATATCGCCGTTGGCGACCACCGGTATGGCCAGGTGGCGCCGTATCTTGCCGATCCACTCCCAGTGGGCCGGCGGGCGATAGCCCTCGTTGCGAGTTCGGGCATGTACCACCAGCCGGCAAGCACCCCCTTGCTCGGCGGCCTGGCCGCAGGCTACGGCCAATTGCCTGTCGGCGAACCCCAGACGAATCTTGGCTGTGACGGGAATCCGCTCGCCGACGGCATCAAACACGGCCCGCACAGCCCGGTACACCCGCTCCGGACGGCGCAGCAGCGAGGCCCCGCCGTCGTGGCGATTGACCAGTTTGGTCGGGCAGCCAAAGTTCAGGTCAATACCGGTAGCGCCAAGCTTCAGTGCCTGCCGGGCGTTGGCCGCCAGCGCTGCCGCATCAGAGCCGAGCAGCTGAAGGTGCACCGGCACGCCGGTAGGCGTGGCGTTGGCGCCGGTTTCAAGCTCCGGGCAGTGTTTGTAAAACACTCGGGGCGGCAGGCGAGCGTCCACCACGCGAACGAACTCGGTTACCGTCCAGTCAAAGCCCGGGCGAGCGGTGAGAAGCTCGCGGGTGACCGCGTCGATGACGCCTTCCATGGGAGCAAGGCCGATGCGGCCGTATGGCGTAGGGCGGCTCATGAAGTGGCGTCCCGGGACGCGGCGCTCAGCGTGACGCTGGCTTTCAGGCGGTTTTCCAGCGGTGTCGAATCAACGGCAATATCACGCGGCCAGCCAAGCGTCAGGCAAACGCCTTCGCCGTCGTAGTCCGCGGCGGTCACGGGAATGTCGTTATCGCTGCACCAGGCGCGGGCCTCGGCTTCCTGGGCAAAGCCAAGGCGCAGCGTGTAGGCATCGCGCTCGACCACCTCGCGGGTCGGCAAGCCTTCCAGCGCGGTACTCACCGCCTGGGCATAGGCGCGGGCAAGCCCGCCGGTACCCAGCTTGGTGCCGCCGAAATAGCGAATGACCACGCAGCCGATCTCGCCCAGACCGCTGCCGTCGAGCACCTGATACATCGGCCGTCCGGCGGTGCCGCCGGGCTCACCGTCATCGGCAAAGCCGATGGCTTGCTGCTCGCCGGGCGCACCGGCAATAAAGGCGGTGCAGTGGTGGGTGGCGCCGGGGTGCGCGCTTTGGGCGGCGGCCAGCAGACGTTCGGCATCCGTCGGCGTGGGCGTGCGGCACAGCCAGGCAATAAACCGGCTTTTTTCGACGTCGATCTCCGTTACCCGAGGGGCATCCGTCGCCGGACAGGGAATGAGGTAGCGCATTGGGGCTCCGTTGCATGGGCGTTGTGTTGAACGCAACGCAGAATGATGACATCGCCGGTGAACGGCTGGCAATTGCACCGGGCCCGTGGCCGCACAAACGGCGTACGCGCTGTGCACGGGTTTTACATTACACAGCTCAGCGTGCGGTGGCGCCAGCGGTGTGGCCGTGCGTCGCATTATGGCTGGCGAGCCCGGGGCTTTACGTGTAAAGTCCGGTCCGCCAATATCTGCCTGGAGAGTCCCCTTGAGCCTGTGCCTTCAAGCCCGCAAGCTTGCCTGCGAACGCGACGATCGCTGGCTGTTTACCGATCTTGACGTGGATATCAAAAGCGGTGAAATCGTACGGGTGGAAGGGCCCAACGGCTGTGGCAAAACGACGCTGCTGAAGATTCTCGCCGGCCAGCTGAGTGACCATGAAGGAACGCTTTTCTGGAACGGTCGCCCCTTGCGCGAGATGCGCGATGCCTTTCTGGCCAACCTGCTGTATCTGGGGCATTCGCCGGGGGTCAAGGCAGGGCTTTCAGCGCTGGAAAACCTGGCCTGGTACCAGGCTTTGGGCGGCGAGCGTGGCGGCGAGGAAGACCGCCTTGAGGCGCTGGCGCGCGTGGGACTGAAAGGCTTTGAGGACGTGCCCGCCGGGCAGCTTTCTGCCGGCCAGCAGCGCCGGGTGGCGCTGGCACGGCTGACGCTGACGCCGCGCGCGCTGTGGGTGCTCGATGAGCCGTTTACCGCCATTGACCGCGACGGCGTGGCGGCGCTGGAGGCCGCACTTGACGAGCATGCCCGGGCCGGGGGCTGTGTGATTGTGACCACCCACCACGAGCTGGCAGCATCCCCCCGGCTACGGCGGCTGCCGCTGGGCCAATAAAGGCCGTGCGGTATAAAACGCGGCAAGCAACGAGGCGCCAAGCAATGGACAAGGCCATGGCAAACGAAACAGAAACGGCGGCAAACGCCTGGCAGCCTGCCGGGGGCAGCGTGGGGGTTGCGCTTGGGGCGACGCTCAAGCGCGATCTGGTGCTGATGCTGCGCAGCCGCGGCGAGGTGATCAACCCGCTGGTGTTCTTTGCTCTGGTGATTACGCTGTTTCCCATCGGTATCTCGCCGGATCCGGATCTTTTGCAGCGCATCGCACCGGGCCTTTTGTGGGTGGCATCGCTCCTTGCCGCGCTGCTGTCGCTGGATAGCCTGTTTCGCGGCGATTTTGACGACGGCAGTCTGGAACAGCTGCTGCTTGCCCCGCAGCCGCTGGCCGCGCTGGCGCTGGCCAAGGTGGCGGTGCACTGGCTGTTGACCGGGCTGCCGCTTGCGCTGATGGCGCCGCTTTTGGGCATCATGCTTTCGCTGCCGGCGGGAAGCTACGGCGTGCTGGCGCTGTCGCTGGCGTTGGGCAGTGCCAGCCTGAGCGTGATTGGCGCCATTGGCGCGGCGCTGACGGTGGGGCTTTCCCGGGGCGGCGTGCTGCTTTCGCTTCTGGTACTGCCGCTTTATATTCCCGTGCTCATCTTTGGCGCCGGGGCCGTACAGGCCGCGATCATGGGCGATGGTGCCGGTGCCCATCTGGCTATACTGGGTGCGCTGCTGGCGGCGTCGCTGGCGCTTTCGCCCTGGGCGATTGCCGCTGCGCTGCGCATCAGTCTTAACGGTTGAGGAAAACCACTATGTGGGCGTTTATTCACAAGCTCGGGTCGCCTAAATGGTTTTACGCCATCAGCGCCAAACTGCAGCCCTGGTTCTGGGCCGTAGCCGGGGTGCTGATCATGGCCGGCACCGTATGGGGGCTGGCCTTTGCGCCGGCGGACTATCAGCAGGGCAACAGTTTTCGCATTATCTATATCCACGTGCCGGCGGCGTTTTTGGCCCAGTCGGTGTTTATCAGCATGGCCGCCGCCGGGCTGGTGTTTATGGTCTGGAAGATCAAGATTGCCGATATGGCGGCCAAGGTGATGGCGCCTTTCGGGGCTGCCATGACGTTTGTGGCGCTTTTTTCCGGTGCGGTGTGGGGCGTGCCTACCTGGGGGACCTGGTGGATGTGGGATGCCCGGCTGACATCCATGCTGATTTTGCTGTTTTTGTACCTTGGCGTGATTGCCCTGCGCGGCGCGTTTTCCAGCCGTGACGGCGGCGCCCGGGCCGCCTCGGTGCTGGCCATGGTCGGCGTTATCAACATCCCGGTCATCAAATATTCGGTGGACTGGTGGTATACCCTGCATCAGCCGGCCACCTTCAGCGTCACCTCCAAGCCGGCAATGCCTGTGGATATGTGGCTGCCCCTGCTGGTGATGGTGGTAGGGTTTTACAGCTTTTTTATCGCCTTGACGCTGATGCGCACGCGCAGCGAAATTCTGCGCCGGGAGTTTCGCAAGCGCTGGGTAAAAGACATGTTCCGGGAGGCACGCTAGATGGCGTTTACATCGTTTGCGGACTTTATCGCCATGGGCGGCCATGCGCCTTATGTGTGGTCGGCCTGGGGCGTTACGCTGTTTCTTCTGCTGGCGTCGGTGTGGCATGCACGCCTTGAGCGTCGCCAGCTCATCAAGGGCCTGAAGCGCCGCGACCGGCGCGAGCAGACGCATCAGGACAACGCAGCAGTGGCGGGAAACGCAGCTGCCGGGGGAGGTCATCATGACACCTAAACGCAAGCAGAAACTTTATGTCATTGTCGGCCTGGTTAGCCTGACCGCGGTGGCCGTGGGGCTGACGCTGTATGCGCTGCGCAGCAATATCAACCTGTTTTTCAGCCCGGTGGAAATCGCCCAGGGCAAAGCACCGTTCGAACGCCAGATTCGCGCCGGCGGCATGGTCAAGGAAGGCAGCGTGGCGCGCGATCCGGAAAGCCTGAACGTTGAGTTCACCGTGACCGACTACGTCGACGATCTGGACGTGTACTACAGCGGCATCCTGCCGGATCTGTTTCGCGAAGGGCAGGGCGTGGTCGTGGTCGGTGAGCTGCAAAAGGGCGGGCGCCTTCGCGCCGATCAGGTGCTGGCCCGCCACGATGAAAACTACATGCCGCCGGAGGTAGCCGACGCGCTGGAAGACGCCGGCTATCAGCCGTCGGATTTTGCCGAAAAGGCCGCCGATTCGGCCGCGGGTGAATAGCATGGGAGTGACCAACGCTTTCGCCGCTGTGCTTGCCCTTCGACTCGCAGCCGTGCCCGCAGCTGCAGCCGCTTTATCGGAGTCCCCATGTTGACCAAGATGATTCCCGAAATTGGCCACTTTGCGCTGATTATTGCGCTGTTGATGGCCATCATTCAGGCCGTGGTGCCGCTGGCCGGCGCGGCGACCCGGCGGCCGCTGTGGATGGCCTTTGACCGTCCAATGGCCGCCGGGCAGTTTGTTTTTCTGGCGATTGCCTACGCCTGCCTGACGGCCAGCTATATGGCCGACGACTTCAGCGTGGCCACCGTGGCCAACAACTCCAACTCGCTGCTGCCGTGGTACTACAAGCTCAGCGCGGTGTGGGGCAACCACGAAGGCTCGGTACTGCTGTGGAGTTTGATGCTGTCGGCCTGGGGCCTTTTGGCCTCGCTGTGGTCGCGCAGGCTGCCGCGCGACATGGTGGCCCGAGTGACCGGCATTCTGGGGCTGATCGGCGCCGGCTTTTTGCTGTTCGTGCTGGTGACCTCCAACCCTTTTGCACGTCTTCTGCCCAACATGCCCGAAGACGGCACCGATCTTAACCCGCTGCTCCAGGACTTCGGCCTTGTCGTGCACCCGCCGATGCTCTATATGGGCTACGTCGGCTTTTCGGTGGTGTTTGCCTTTGCCATTGCCGCGCTTTTGGGCGGCCGGCTGGACGCCGCCTGGACCCGCTGGGCGCGCCCCTGGACCAACGCCGCCTGGGCGTTTCTCACCGTGGGCATTGCGCTGGGCAGCTGGTGGGCCTACTACGAGCTCGGCTGGGGCGGCTGGTGGTTCTGGGACCCGGTAGAAAACGCATCGCTTCTGCCCTGGCTTGCCGGCACCGCGCTGATCCACTCGCTTGCGGTGACCGAAAAGCGCGGCTCGTTCAAAAGCTGGACGGTGCTTTTGGCCATTGCCACCTTCTCGCTTTCGCTGATGGGCACCTTCCTGGTGCGCTCTGGCGTATTGACCTCGGTGCACGCCTTCGCCAACGACCCCTCGCGGGGCTTGTTTATCCTGGTGCTGCTGGCCATTACGGTGACGCTGTCGCTTTTGGTGTTTGCCCTGCGCGCTCCGCGCGTCAGCCATAAGGTGGGCTTTACCTGGCTGTCCCGGGATTCGCTGCTGCTGGTCAACAACATCCTGCTGGTCATCATGACCGTGACCATCCTGCTGGGCACGCTGTATCCGCTGATTCTTGACGCCCTGGGGCTTGGCAAAATCAGCGTGGGCCCGCCGTACTTCAATTCGCTGTTTGTGCCGCTGACGGCGATCATGAGCCTGTTCATGGGCCTTGGCCCCGTCGCGCGCTGGAAGCAGATGCCGGGTCGCGAGCTGCTCTCCCGGGTGTGGCTTTCCGGCGTCGCCGCGCTGGTGCTGGGGGCGACGATTCCGCTGTTCTACGGGCCCGAGTGGAACGCCAAGGTCATGCTGGGCATGATGCTGGCGCTGTGGATTGTGCTGCCCATGGTGCGCGATATTGTCGCCCGGGTGCGCGCTTCCAGCAGCGTTGGCCGCGGCTTCAAGAAAATTTCGCTGGCCCACTGGGGCATGGTGCTGGGGCATCTGGGCATTGCTGTGACCATGGTCGGCGTGGCCGTGGTGTCCAACGACAACATCGAGCGCAACGTGCGCATGGCGCCCGGCGACTCGGTCGAAATGGCCGGCTACACCTTTACTCTGCAGAACCTGCGCGAACGCCGCGGGCCCAACTATCTGGCCGATACCGCGACCCTGCGCGTCGAGCGTGAAAACGGCACCCACTTCATGATGCGGCCGGAAAAACGCCTGTATCTGGCGACCGGCATGCCCATGACCCAGGTGGCCCTGCGCGCCGGCTTTACCCGCGATCTCTACGTTGCCCTGGGCGAAGACCTGGGTGACGGCAGCTGGGCTGTGCGCCTGCAGTACAAACCGCTGGTGCGCTGGCTGTGGCTGGGTGGGCTGCTCATGGCCGCCGGCGGCGTAATCGCCGTCATCGACAAACGCTACCGCCGCGTGCCGGCGCGGGATCGCCACGCCGAGCGCGCCGGCGCTGCCCCTGCCACCGCGTCTCGGGAGGCCACCGCATGAAGCGCCGACTGCTGCTGTTTTTGCCGCTTATCGCCTTTTTGGGGCTGGCGGCGTTTTTCTACTATCGGCTGGGCATGGACCCGTCGTACCGCGATTCCGCGCTGATTGAGCGGGACTTCCCGGCGTTCAGCGCCTCCACCCTGGAAGATCCGAATCGCACCGTGGATGAAAGCCTGCTCAAAGGCGAAGTCACGCTGGTGAACGTCTGGGGAGAGTGGTGCCCGGCGTGCAAGCAGGAAATGCCCCAGCTGCTGGACCTGGCCGAGCGCGGCATCCGCATGGTGGGCGTGGACTACCGAGATACGCGCGAGAAGGGCAGGCAGTTTCTTGCCGAGTACGGCAATCCCTTCGAGCTGAATATTTTCGACCCCGACGGGGACCTGGGCTTTGATCTGGGCGTCTACGGCGCGCCGGAAACCTTTCTGGTCGACGCCGACGGGGTAATCCGCTACCACCACACGGGCTACATCGCCCCGGAAGACGTGCGCGAGGTGATCGTGCCGGAGGTGAAAAAATGGCGCTGATTCGCTGGCTGCTGTTTGCTTTGCTGCTGACGCTGCCCGCCGCTGCGGTGGCCGTGGGTATCGAAGTGCGCGACTTTGACGATCCGGTGATGCAGGAGCGCTACCGCGACCTCACCGGCTCCATGCGCTGCCCGCTGTGTGAAAATCAGGCGATCGGCGATTCCGACGCGCCCATTTCCGGCGACATGCGCGACCGCGTATACGCGCTGCTGCAGGACGGCAAATCGGATACCGAGATCGTCAATCACATGGTTGACCGCTTCGGCGAGTACATTTTGTACAATCCGCGGCTGGAAAACCGTACCTACCTGCTGTGGGGCATCCCCGTCGCGCTGCTGCTCGCCGGGGCGCTGCTGGTGGCGCTGATTGTCCGCACCCGGCGCAACGCCTCGGCGGCGTCGCTGAGCGCAGACGAGCAGGCCCGCCTGGATGAACTGACTAAGCGCAAGAGGTCTTCATGACGCTGCTGTGGATTGGGTTTGCCGTACTGCTTTTGCTGGCGCTCGGCTTTTTGGCGCTGCCGCTGCGCCAGTCCCGCCGTTTGCACGATACCCTGGTTGATAACGACGCCAACGATACCGCCACCGAGCAGAACGTGGCGATCTTTAACCGCCGGCTGGCCTCTCTTGAGGCCGCCCGCGAGCGGGGCGACGTCAGCCAGACGCAATACGACGAAGATCGCCTGGAGCTGGAGCGCAATCTGCTGGATGACACCCGGCGCCTGTCGCACCGCCCGCTGAAGGCAGCCCGAGCAGGGCGTCTTGCCGTGCCGGCCCTTATGCTGGCCGTGGTGCTGGCAAGCGTGGTCTGGTATCAGCGCCAGGGCGCCGAAGGCGATCTGGCGCTGTACGCCGTGCAGCAGGAGGTGCAAAGCGACCCCGAGGGCTCGCTTGCCATGTATCTGGAACGCATGGAAGCCCAGGCCCAGCGCCAGCCGGATAATCCCAGCGTCTGGGGCGAGCTGTTTCCGCTGTACCGCCAGACCGGCCAGCCGCAAAAAGCCGCCAACGCGCTGGAAAACCTGATTGAGCTGGAAGGCCGGCACCCGTCGCTTCTGGCCCAGCTGGCGCAGATTCGCTTTTTCATGGCGGATCGCAAGCTCACCGCCGAACTGGAGGCGCTGGTCGACGAGATTCGCCAAAAAGACCCGCGCGAGCCCACCATGCTCAGCGTGATGGGGGTTCACGCCTTCGACAACGGTAACTACAAAGCGGCCATCGACCGCTGGCGCCGGGCCGCTGCCAACCTGCAAAACCCGGAGACCGTGCAGTCGCTTAAACAGGGCATCAAGGTCGCCCAGCAGCGCCTGGGCATCGAACCGGACGCCGTCGAGCCGGGGCAGGGCGTGAAAGTACGCGTCGCCCTGGACGAGGCGCTGCGTGATCGAGTCCCCGGCGATGCCACCGTGTTTGTTACCGCCCGGGACCTGGAAGGTGAGAAGCCGCCGCTGGCGGTCAAGCGCACCACCGTGGCCGCGCTGCCTGAAACGGTGACGCTAAGTGAGCGCGACGCCATGTCGCCGCAGGCCTCCATGGCCGATACCGATCGCGTACGGCTTGTGGTGCGCGTCTCGCCCTCGGGCCAGGCCACCCCGCAGCCGGGGGATCTGTTTGGCGATGTTGACAAGGTGGCCGTAGGCGCGCTTGAAGGCAGCGACGCCGTTGACGTCCGTGTCAACCGCGTCTTCGAGTAAGCCCTGCCGGCATGCGTTTAACGGCCATTCATCTGGCCGGGTTTAAATCTTTTGTAGACCCGGTCAGCGTCCCCTTCGACGGCAACATGACCGCCATTGTCGGCCCCAACGGCTGCGGCAAGTCGAACATCATCGACGCGGTGCGCTGGGTCATGGGCGAATCCTCGGCCAAGACCCTGCGCGGCGAATCCATGGCCGATGTGATCTTCAACGGCTCCACCGGGCGCAAGCCCGTAAGCCAGGCCTCCATCGAGCTCAAGTTCGACAACCGCGACGGCGCCATGGGCGGCATGTACGCCCAGTACGCTGAAATCGCAGTCAAGCGCCAGGTCAGCCGGGACGGCCAGTCGGCCTACTTCTTCAACGGCCAGAAATGCCGCCGCCGCGACATTGCCGATCTGTTCATGGGCACCGGGCTTGGCCCGCGCTCCTACGCCATCATCGGCCAGGGCATGATTTCTCGGCTGATCGAGGCGCGTCCCGACGATCTGCGTGCGACCCTTGAAGAAGCGGCAGGGATTGCCAAATACAAAGAGCGCCGGCGGGAAACCGAAAACCGCATGCGCCGCACCCAGGAAAACCTCGACCGCCTCGACGACATCCGCGAAGAGCTGGATAAACAGCTCGAACGCTTGAAGCGCCAGGCCGAGGCGGCCAAGCGCTACCAGACCCTCAAACAGCAGGAGCACCGCCTGAAAGGCGAACTGGCGCTGCTGCGTGGCCGGGCCCTGCGCGCCGAGCAGAGCCATCAGGAAAGCCGGGTGCGCGAGCTGGAAACCGCCGTGGAGAAAGACCTCTTCGGCGTGCGCCAGTGCGAAACCCGCCTTGAGCAGACGCGCGAGCACCACGATGAGCTAAGTGAGGTGCTCGACCGCCACCAGCAGGCGTTTTACGCCACCACCACCCGCATTGCCCGCATCGAGCAGGACCAGAGCCACCGTAAAAGCCGCCGGGCGCAGCTGGCCGCCGACATCGACGCGGCCCGCCGGGAGCGCGACGAACAGCGCCGGATCAGCGAAAGCGACGGCGAGCGCCTGGCCGCCATCGACGAGCGTTTGGAAACGCTCTTGCCGGATATGGAGGCGCTGGAAGAACAGCTGGCGCAGCTCGACGCCGAGCTGAGCGATGCCGCCCCGGCGCTGGAAGCGGCAGAGCAGGCCCGAAACGCCGCCGACGAAAGCTGGCGCGAGGCCAGCCGTGACGCCGAGCGCGGTCAGGATCAGCTGCGCGATCTGGAGCAGCGCATCCAGCGCCTGCGCGCCGAGCGCGACCGCCGCCGCGGCCAGCGCAGCGACATGGACGACCTGGCCGAGCTTGAGGCCCGCCACGCCGAGCTTCAGGCCACGCTGGAAGACGCCGAACGCGAAGCGAAGCGCCTGGCTGCGCAGCGCGAACACGACCGGGAAGCCCTGGCCCGCACCCGGGAAGAACAAAGCGCACAGGGTCGGCGCCGAGACGAGGCCCGCGCCGCGCTCAGCCGCATGGAAGGCGAGCAGACCTCCTTGAAAACGCTGATGGACGCCGCCCTTGCCGACCACGACCCGGCGCTGGAAGCGGCCCTGGAACAGCGCGGCCTGGCCGATGCCCCACGGCTTGGCGAAGTGATCGAGGTGGCCCCGGGCTGGGAGGCCGCCGTTTCCTGGCTGCTGTCGCCCTGGCTCAGCGCACGCATGGTTGCCCCCCGGGCGCTGGCCGCGCTGCCCGAGGCGCTGGCCGCTGACTGGTGCCTGCTGGATAACGCCGACGCCCCGGCGGCGCCGGGAACCCTGGCCGAAAAGGTGCGCGGCGCGGGCGCGCTGGGCCACTGGCTGGGGCGTATTTACTGTGTGGAGCGTGCCGCCCAGGCCGGCGCGCTGGCGCCCACGCTAGACCGCGTAGAAAGCGTGCTCAGCCCGGACGGCGTGTGGCAGGCGCCGGGGTTTGTGCGCCAGCAGGCCGCAGGCGAGGGCGTGGATGCCCTGCTGGTGACCCGGCGGCGCTACGCCGAGCTTGCCGCGCAGCAGGAAAAGCAAGCGGCGGCGCTGGAGCAGGCGCAGTGCGCGCTCGACGACGGCCGCGAACGCCTCAAAGCGCTGGAAGCCGCCGGGGAAGACCATGCCCGCCGGGAGCGCGAGCACGCCGCCGTTTTGCAGCAGGCAGCCCTGGCCGAACGCAGCCACGCCCAGCGCATCGAACACTTGCAAAGCCGTGCCGCCGAGCTTGACGAAGAGCTTTCCCGGCTCGACGAAGACGACGCCGAACTGACGCTTGCGCTTGAAGAGCAGCGCGAACGCTGGAGCGAGGCCATGGCACGCCTGGAGCAGGCCAGCGAACGCCGTGAAAACGCCCGCGCCGAAAGCCAGCAGCAGCGCGAGCAGCGCCAACGCCTTGAACAGCAGCAGACCCCACTGAAGGTCCGTCAGCAGGAGCGGGCGATCGAGCGCGAGCGGCTGACGGTTGAGCGCGACAGCCTGAACGCCCAGCGCGCGCGCAGCGACGAAGGCGAAGAGCGCCTGGCGCTGCGTATCGCCGAGCTGGAAGAAAGCCTTGAAGCGCTTTTTGAGCCTGACGAGCTGGCCGCCGAGGAGCTCGAAGGGCTTTTGCACCAGCGCGAACAGCAGGAGCGCCGGCTGACCGACATCAAAGATCAGGCCCAGACGCTGGTTGAAGCGCTGCGCCACGACGAGCAGGCCCGGCAGAACCACGAGCGCTGCCTGGAGCAAAACCGCGAGCAGCTTCAGCAGCGGCGCATGGACGCCCAGGCGCTTTCGCTCAAGGCCGCCGCCCAGGAGGCGCAGCTGGCCGAGCTTGAACTCAGCGCCGAGGCGCTGGAAAAGACCCTGCCTGCTGATGCCGACGAGGCCCGCTGGCAGGCCACGCTTGAGGCCACCGCGGACAAGATTCGCCGGCTGGGCGCGATCAACCTGGCCGCCATCGAGGAATACGACCAGCAGGCCGAGCGGCGCGACTATATTGAAGCCCAGCACGACGAGTTGACCGAGGCGCTTGTGACGCTGGAGCGAGCGATTCGGCGGATCGATCAGGAAACCCGCGTGCGCTTCAAGGCCACCTTCGACGAGGTAAACGCCGGGCTGCAGGCGCTGTTTCCCCGGGTGTTCGGCGGCGGCACGGCCTGGCTTACGCTCACCGACGACGACCTGCTGGCCACCGGCGTTGCGATCATGGCGCGCCCGCCGGGTAAGAAAAACACCACCATCCATCTGCTTTCCGGCGGGGAAAAGGCGCTGACCGCACTGTCGCTGGTGTTTGCCATTTTCCAGCTCAATCCTGCACCGTTTTGTATGCTCGATGAGGTAGACGCGCCGCTGGACGATGCCAACGTGGGCCGCTATGCCAAGCTGGTCAAGGAAATGTCAGAGACCGTGCAGTTTATCTATATCACCCACAACAAGATTGCCATGGAGGCCTCGGAGCGGCTCATGGGCGTCACAATGCAAGAGCCCGGCGTCTCGCGTCTGGTCGCGGTAGGCGTCGAAGAGGCCGCAGCGCTTGCCAGTGCCTGACCTTGGCGCAAAAGCCGGGGCCCCAGGTCGGATAGCGTCGGCTCATCCTGTAAGATAGCGGCGAACAACGGGGCTAAAAGCCGCGAAAAAAAGCACGCAAAGGTGAAAAATCGCAAGAACTGGCGCTGCTTATGGCAATCAAGCTATGCTTCAGGTAGAACGGCCGCAACGATACGTCAGGTGCTGTAGCTACATACGGCAATTATTACAACGACGCTTTGCCATCGGCTTATATAGCCGATAAAAGCAGCCGGCTAGAAAACCGGAAAACGACCCATGGAAAGTGCAACATGGAACTAAGAGAGTGGCTCATCATTTTGGGGCTGGCGCTGGTTTCGCTCATCGTCATTGACGGCATTCGCCGGCTTCAACGCCAGCGCCGCGTTCCGCGTCTGGATCAGGCCGAAAGCAGTGCGGCCGGCCGTGATGCCGAACAAGCCTCGCGCGATGCCGAGGTCGACTGGGAGCTGCCCAACGGCGGTGCCCGCGTGACCAAGCCGGCGGATTACACCGGTCTGAGCGAAAAACCGCCGCTGGAGCGCCAAGAGCCCGAGCATCCCGGGCCTTCGCGCGTGCTCGCTGGGTTTCGCCACTCGTCTTCCTCTGCGTCGCGCCGTGAAGCCCGCCCGCACAGTGAGCCTGGGCTGCGCGTGCCTGCCGCCGAAGGCCCGCCCGAGGCAGCGCCGCAGCACTCGGCCCGGGAAGAAACCGCGCCGGCGCATGAAGCCTCGCAGGATGGTACACAGCAGAACGTAGCCGACATGGCGCTACGCGCTGAGGCGGACGACGCCCGAGCGCATCAGGTCAGCCATCGCCCGGCGTCGCGTCGTCAGCTGCGCCGCGATACCGTCGGCGATCATGACGACCGCGATCATAACGACCATGGAGAGTATGGCGACCATGGAGAATATGACGACCATCGAGAGTATGACGACCATAGAGAGCATGACGACGACGAAGCATATCGGCTGGTGGACATCGAAGGCATGAGCCGTTCGGTCAAACAGCGCTTTGTCGAGCGTCGCCGCGCCAAGCAGGAAACCAAAAAGCGTCGCCGGCAGGACAAGGCGCACCGGGCCGAGGTGCGAGCCAAAGAGCAGGCCGAGCGCGAGGCGCACAAGCGCCAGGCCGGCCACGACGCCCAGGCCGAACACGCCCGGCCCGCGGAGCCGGCGCGCCAGGCCGACGCCGCGCACGCCGACAACGCCCCGATCGACCCCCGTCCTGCGGACGATCCGCCGATGGACCCGGTGCTGGAAAAAGCCCTGCGCAACGATATACCCGGCGGCTATGCCCGCAAGACGCTCAGTGCCGCTGACGAAGTGGTCGTTATCAGCGTGATGTCCCGAGAGCCCGAAGGGTTTGACGGCGTACGCCTGCTGAAGCTGCTGATGGCCTGCGGGCTGCGCTATAGCCGCGGTCTTGGCGTTTTTCACCGCTTCGAGACCGAAAGCGAAGACAGCGAGCTGCAGTTTTCCATGGTCAACGTGGTGAAGCCGGGATCGTTTCCCGTGGAAGACGGCGAGCCGTTTACCTGCCCCGGCATCACTTTTCTCATGCCGCTGCCCGGTGCCAAGGACAGCACGACCGCCTTTGAGGCCATGGTGGAGACGGCCATGGTCGTGGTGCGCCATATGGGCGGCGAGCTCAAAGACGAAAATCGCAGCGTGATGACCGCACAAACCATCGAGTTTGCCCGCCAGCGGGTGCACGAGTTTGAGCGCCGACATCGGCTGCACCGCCAGCTGCAGGCGCAGTAGGCCCGCCGCGCAAGGCCCCGGCTACGCACCCGCCGCCAGGCGGGTGTTGTGTTTTATCATGGGGCGCTTGTCTTCGCTTATCCGCCCGAGAGTTTGCCGCCATGCGCCAGTCTGATTTCTCATCGCCGTCTGCTCAGCCGTTGCCCGCCGCCGTGGATGACCAGGCCCGAGCCCTGCGTGCCGCGCTTGACGACGCCAACTATCGCTATTACGTGCTCGATGAGCCGACGCTGACCGACGCCGACTACGACCGCACGCTGCGCCGCCTGCAAACGCTTGAAGCCGAATATCCCGCGCTGGTGACGCCGGACTCGCCCACCCAGCGGGTAGGGGCGCCGCCGGCGGATGGCTTCGCCGAGATTGAGCACGCCGTGCCCATGCTCTCGCTTGCCAACGCCTTTGACCGCGACGAAGTCTTCGCCTTTGCCCAGCGCGTGGCCGAGCGGCTGGAGTGCGAGCCCGACGAGGTAACCTTTACCGCCGAGCCCAAACTCGACGGCGCGGCGGTTTCGCTTGTGTACGAGCGCGGCGAGCTGGTGCGCGGGGCCACCCGCGGCGACGGGCGCACCGGCGAAGACATTACGGCCAATTTGCGCACGCTGCGTTCGGTGCCGCTGGCGCTGCGCGGCGATAGCGTGCCGGCGCTGCTGGAAGTGCGCGGCGAGGTCATCATGCGCCACGCGGGTTTTGAGCGGCTCAACGCCAAGGCGCGTGAGGAGGGCGGCAAGGTGTTTGCCAACCCGCGCAATGCCGCCGCCGGCAGCCTGCGCCAGCTCGACCCAAGCGTTACCGATACCCGGCCGCTGGAATTTCACGCCTATCAAACCGCGCGCATCACGCCGGATTCGGGCGAGGCCAGCCACAGCGAACGGATGGCGCGTCTGGCTGAGCTGGGCTTTCATACCAGCCGCGAGCTTGAGCGGCTCACCGGGCCCCAGGCCGTGGTGGACTATTGCAAGGCGCTGGGCGAGCGCCGCGATACGCTGGGCTTTGACATCGACGGCGTGGTGATCAAGGTCGACAACCTGCGCCAGCAGCGCGAGCTGGGCTTTGTGGCCCGGGCGCCGCGCTGGGCCACGGCCTACAAGTTTCCCGCCCAGGAGGAAACCACCCGCCTTGACGATGTGGAGTTTCAGGTCGGGCGCACCGGCGCGATTACCCCGGTAGCGCGCCTTTCTCCGGTCACCGTGGCCGGCGTTACCGTATCCAACGCCACCTTGCACAACGCCGACGAAATTGCCCGGCTCGACGTGCGCATCGGCGACACCGTGGCGATTCGCCGGGCCGGCGACGTGATTCCCCAGGTGGTGCGGGTCGACGTCGACAAGCGCCCGGCGGATGCGCAGCAGATTGTCTTCCCCGAGCGCTGCCCGGTGTGCGAGGCCGAAGTGGAGCGCCCCGCAGGCGAGGCGGTGGCGCGCTGCTCCGGCGGGCTTTTCTGCCCGGCCCAGCGCAAGGAAGCGCTCAAGCACTTTGCCAGCCGCCGGGCGCTGGACATCGACGGGCTGGGAGAAAAGCTGATTGCCCAGCTGGTGGACAACGACTGGGTGCAAACCCCGGCCGAGCTGTTTGCGCTTACCGCCGAGCAGCTGCAGACGCTGCCGCGTATGGGCGAAAAATCGTCGCAGAACCTGCTGGACGCGCTAAAAGCGGCCAAGGCCACCACCCTGCCGCGTTTTATCTACGCGCTGGGCATCCGCGAGGTGGGCGAAGCTACCGCCGCCGGGCTGGCTGCGCACTTCGGCACCCTGAATGCGCTGGAGAACGCCGATCAGGAAGCGCTTGAGGCCGTGGACGACGTCGGCCCTATCGTGGCCGCTCACGTCCACACGTTTTTCCGCCAGCCGCATAACCGCGAGACCATCCAGGCGCTGCGCGCCGCCGGCGTGCACTGGGACGAGCAGGAAGTTACCGCCGGCCCCACGCCCCTGAAAGGCCAGAGCTGGGTGCTGACCGGCACGCTGGAAAGCATGACCCGGGACGAAGGCAAGGCCCGCCTGCAGGGGCTGGGGGCCAAGGTGGCCGGCAGCGTGTCAAAAAAGACCGCCTGCGTGGTGGCCGGCGAGGCCGCCGGCAGCAAGCTGGAAAAGGCCGAAACGCTGGGCGTTGAGGTGCTCGACGAAGCCGAGTTTATCGCCCGGCTACAAGCGTGGGAAAACGACACGTCGCGCTGAGCGAATCACGATCACGGAGGGCTGCATGAGCCGCTTTATCGAAGTGCCGGCGCGGATGCTGCCGGCGGATACGCTGACCGCGCTGCTGGAGGCGTTTGTGACGCGGCAGGGCTATGACACCACCGACACCACCGGCGCGGGCATGGCCGGCTGGGTAAACGAAGTTAAACAGCAGCTGGAACGCGGCGAGCTATTGATCGCCCACGACCTTGAGCTGGAGATGACTGAGGTGATGACGCTTGAGCAGTGGCGCACGTTTGGCCGGGATATCGCCGACGACGAAGAAGAAGGCGATATCTAGCCTTTTACGGCTGCTAACCGCTTTCTTCGCCGCGTATTAGCGCGCGGATCAGCCGCCGGCCGGGGTGCAGGTGGTCCGCCAGCGGCCCCTCCACCGGCAACGGCTCGTCGCACAGGCGCGAGGCGATCACCTCGGCGCACAGCGGCGCGCTTGAAAGCCCGCGCGAGCCGTGGGCGGCGCTGATCCAAAGCCCCGGGTGGTGCCGGCCGGGCGTGTCGAACGTGCGGGTAGCGTCCTTGTTAAGCGCCGCGTAGTCCGCCGCCCAGGCGGCGGCGTCCGGCACCGGGCCGGCGTAGGGGGTTTTGTCCGGGCTGGCCGCGCGAACGCCGGCTCGGCCCTGCATTTGCGCGGGGTCAAGCTCGGCGCCGGCCGCCTTAAGCCGGCGATACAGCGCGGGCAGCATCTTTTCCAGCTCGGTGAGGTTGTGGGCGTGGTCGGCCTCGCGCAGTGCGGTATCCGTGTCGCGGGGCACAAAGCTTGCGCCGACGGTGAGCACGCCGTTCAGCGCCGGCGGGGCGTAGCCGCCGGCACATACTACGCGTTCGGGGCCCGCTACGCCTGCAGGCAGCGGAATTTCGCTGATTTGGCCGCGCACCGGCTGCAGCGCCAGCTCGCGGGTTTGGGCAAAGCGATTGGCCCGGTGCGCGCTGGCAATGACCAGCTGATCGGCGGCAAGCGTTCGGCCGTCGGCGAGTATCACCTGCCAGCCGTTTTCGCTGTTTTCCAAGCGCTCCAGACGTTCGGCCTCGCCTTGAATGAGCGTGATAGTGGGATGTTCCAGCAGACGCTTGCACAGCGCAGCCGGGCGCACCCAGCCGGCCTGCGGGTACAAAAGCCCCTGTTCGCCGGCGACATCCAGGCCGGCCTCGCCGCGTAAATCGCTCTGTTTGCGCTGGCCGACCAGCGCCGCGGGCAGCGGGTGATGCATCGCAAAGCGTTGCTGGCGTGCGGCTTCCTTTTCGCCCAGCGCCAGCTGCAGCACGCCGCTTGGCTGCCACAGCGTGCCGCCGGGATCGACGTTTTCCATAAAGCGGCGGCTATACATCAGCCCGGCCAGATAAAAGCGGCTTTGCAGGTTGGTGTCGGCGGCGAGCTTGACGTACAGCGCGCCCTGACGGTTGCCCGAGCCGCCGGCGGCCGGCGCGTTTTTGTCTACCACGGTGACGGCCACGCCGCGCCGAGCGAGGGCCTCGGCGACGCAGGCCCCGGCGATTCCCGCGCCGATGACGATGGCGCTTTTTGCCGGCCCGGCGGCCGGCGGGGTAAACCAGGGCGTAGCCTGGCGCCGGGTATCATCGGGCGGGGCGTCGATGTGGCCGGCGAGCATCTCGCGCTTGCGCCCGAAGCCCGGCACTTTCTGCCAGTGAAAGCCTGCCGCCGCCAGGCCGCGCTTGACCACGCCCGCGCAGGTAAAGGTGGCAAAGGTGGCGTTCGGGCGCGAGCGTGCGGCCATGGCGGCAAACAGCGCCGGGTGCCACATCTCGGGGTTTTGCGCCGGGGCAAAGCCGTCAAGAAACCAGGCATCGACCCTGCCGTCCAGCAGCGCCAGGCGTTCGCAGGCGTCGCCGAAGTGCAGGTCGAGAATAACCCGGTCGCCGAGCTGCAGCCGATGGACGCCGCTCACCGCTTCCGGCCACTGACGGCAGAGCGACTCGGCTTCAGCGGCGAGATCCGGCCAGGCGCTCAGCGCCCGGGCCAGGCTTTCGCCGTTCAGCGGGTATTTTTCCGTGGAAACCAGGTGCAGCCGGGCCTCGGGCGGGGCGTGGTGGGCAAAGCACGCCCAGGCGCAGAGCATGTTCAGCCCGGTGCCAAAGCCGGTTTCGCCGATGACAAAGGGGCGCGGCTCGCGCCAGGCGGCAAAGCGCTCGGGTAGGCGGTTGGCGTGGATAAACACGTGCTCGGTTTCTGCGCGCCCATCCTGGCGGGAAAAATACACGTCGTCAAAGGCGTGAGAGTGCGGCGCGCCGTTTTCCCAGCCCAGCGTCGGGGCCGGCAGCGCTTCGAGCGCGGGCAAGGGAGAAAAGCGCGATTCGCCGTTTGCGTGGGTCACGAAAGCATCCGCCGTGGTCGAAGGGGGTGAAAAAGCGTGCGTCTGCTCGCCGCTCAGGGCAGTACTTTTTTGAACGGCTTGACCGTGACGCGGGCGTAAACGCCGGCGATCACGTAGGGGTCGGCATCGGCCCAGGCCCGGGCGGCGTCGAGGCTTTCGAACTCGGCGACGACCAGGCTGCCGCTGAAGCCGGCTTCGCCCGGGTTGTCGGTATCAACGGCCGGATGAGGGCCTGCCAGCACCAGCCGGCCTGCGTCGCGCAGCGCCTCAAGCCGTGCCAGATGATCCGGCCGGGCGGTCAGGCGGCGCTCCAGGCTGTGTTCGACGTCGTCGCTGATAATGGCGTAAAGCATAGGGGGACTCCTTGAAGACAGGGGCGGGCGAGGTGTCATTGACCGTTGTGGCCGTGGCCCGCACTATAAAGGCATGGCGCAGCGCGGCACGCGCCGCCAGGGCGGGGCTGCTGACAAGCGGTCTGCCGCGCTCAATTCTGACAAACTTCCTACCCGGCGTCATGCCTATGCCTATCGTAACTTCTACCACGGCTGCCGCAGTTTCTGCCACGGTCGCCGACCCGCTGCCCGACAGCCTCGACGCCGATCGCCGCTATCCGCTGGATTTTCACATGCACTCCACCGCCTCTGACGGGGCGCTGTCGCCTACCCAGCTGGTGGCGCTGTGCGCTGAACGCGGCCTTCGCCACATAGCGCTCACCGACCACGACACCATGGACGGCGTGGCCGAGGCGCAGGCGGCGGCGCGCCGGGCGGGCATTGGCCTGCTGCCGGGCTGCGAGCTTTCCACTCGCTGGCAGGGCATCGGCATTCACCTGGTTGCCCTGATGCCCGACGGCGCCCGGGGAGCGCTTGCCGAGGGGCTTGTGCATCAGCGCCGGGCGCGCATTGAACGCGCCGGCGTTATTGCACAGCGGCTGGAAAAAGCCGGCTTGACCGATGCCCTGGCCAAGGCGCGCGCCCAGGCGGGCAGCGAGCGCCCGCTGGGGCGGCCGGATTTTGCCCGAGCGCTGGTGGCAGACGGTCTGGTGAAGGATTTTCCCGAGGCGTTCAAGCGCTACCTGGGCAGCGGCAAGAAAGGCGACGTCAAGGCCCAGTGGCCGGAGCTCGGCGAGGCCGTGGGCTGGGTGGTGGCAGACGGCGGCGTGGCGGTGCTGGCACACCCGCTGCGCTACGGGTTGACCCGGCGCAAGCGCGGCCAGCTGATCGACCGCTTTGTCGAGGCCGGCGGCCAGGCGGTGGAGCTGGTCAGCGGCCAGCAAAACCCGGACACCACCCGAGATCTGGCCGGCCAGCTGGCAACGCTTGGGCTTTATGCTTCCATGGGCAGCGACTTTCACTTTCCCGGCGGCCACGCCGCGCCGGGCAGCATGAGCGCTGTGCCGCGCACGGCGGCACCGCCGATATGGCAGCATCCGCGCCTGCGTCTGGTTTAGCATGGCGGTGCAAAGCGCTTGTTTTTGCCCCAGATTTTCAGCACGAGTTCTCAGCACAAGTTTTTAGCACAGCAAGGAGAGACGACGATGACGCAGTTTTTCCAGATCCATCCGGAAACCCCTCAGAAACGTTTGATAGATCAGGCCGTGGAGATTGTCCGCCAGGGCGGGGTGATCGCCTATCCCACCGATTCGGGCTATGCCCTGGGCTGCCAGATGGGCGAAAAGAAAGCCATTGAAAAAATCAAGTGGCTACGCTCGCTGGATCAAAAGCACAACTTTACCCTGGTATGCTCGGATCTTTCCGAGATCGGCACCTACGCCAAGCTGGACAACGCCGAGTTTCGCCTGCTCAAGGCGCACACGCCGGGGCCCTATACCTACATCCTGACGGCAACCAACGAAGTGCCGCGCCTTTTGCTTCATCCCAAGCGCCGCTCTATCGGCGTGCGCGTCCCCGACCACGACATTACCCATGCGCTGCTTGAGGCACTGGGCCAGCCGCTGATGAGCGTGACGCTGATCCCCGTGGACGACGATCTGCCGATGACCGATGCCGAGGAGATACGTGAACGCTTTGGCGCGCACCTGGATCTGGTCATCGACGGCGGCGCCTGCCATCTGGAACCCACCAGCGTGATTGATCTGCGCGAGCTGCCGCCGATCATCGTGCGGGAAGGGCGCGGCGACGTGACGCCGTTTCGCGAGTACTAAGTGCGCGCGTACTAAGCGCACGCGTACTAAGCGCACACATCGGCGTTTTCGCGCCGCCGGCGCGCCTTGTCAGCCTTTCGGCGACGGCGCGTCGTCCTCGACTTCTTCCGCCTGGCGCGGGTCCTCGCTGTATTCGTCCAGCCAGGTGCCGCACAAAAGGCAGTAATAGGCGCCTTTTTCGTGGCGGTCGTGGCCGCAGCCGGGGCAGGCTTCATCGGAGTAACGGTCGGCGCGGATGGAGCGAATGACCTGGGCGGAAAACACGCCGGTAGGCACGGCGATGATCGAATAGCCCAGCAGCATCAGCAGCACGGTAATGGCCTGGCCCAGGGCGGTGACCGGGACGATATCGCCGTAGCCTACCGTGGTCATGCTGACAATCGCCCAGTAGACCGAACGCGGGATGCTGGAAAAGCCGGCCTCGGCCGGCTCGATGGTATACATCAGCGCGGCAAACAGCGTCACCACCATCAAAATGCTGACAAAAAACAAAAGGATCTGGCGAATGCTGCGGCGTATAGCGTCCATCAGCAGCTGCGCCTCGCCGACAAACTCCATCAGCCGCAGAATGCGGAAAATTCGCAGCACCCGCAGAAGGCGCACAATCACCAGCCCCTGAGAGCCGGGAATTATCAGCACCAGCCATGCAGGTAGAATTGCGACGATATCCACAAGGCCGTAGAAGCTTTTGAGATACAGCGATGGGCGCTCAAGGCAGTAGATGCGCGCGGCCAGCTCCAGCGTGAACACCACCGTCAGCGTCCATTCCACATAGCCAAACAGCGCGGCGAAACGCTGGTGATACGCCGGGACGCTATCCAGCATGATGGCCGCTGTGCCGGCCAGAATAGCGACGATAAGCGCAATGTCGAAGCTTTTCGCGGCAGGCGTGTTGGACTCAAAAATGATGTGGAAAAGGTGCGTGCGCAGCCCTTCTGCGGCGGGTTTCAAGCTCATGGGGCTTTCCTCTAGTGGCCTGGCAGCGTCGCGGCGAACGCACAGCCCACCGTCAACCCGCGCCCGGTTCAGCGCGGTCGGGCCAACAGGCGGCGACGTAAAAAGCTCGGGTCAACGAGAGTCTAGCTAAGCGGCGCGCCCCGGGCGAATCCTCGGGCAAGTATGAGCGCGGCCCGGCCGAACGCCACGTCGGGCTGGCCGTCTTTTCCCAGCCCGTTGCACAGTGTAAGGGCTGGCTGCTGCTGCTGGGGCAGCCGCTCAGAGGCGGCGGCCAGCGCAGCCAGGGCGTGTCGTGCGGCGTTGAGAAAAGTGGTACGGCCGCTGTCGTGCCAGGCGTCCAGGGCCAGCAAGGCACGGTGAAAGTGTTCAGCGGGGGTGTGCGCCTCGGGCAGCGGCCAGCGGGCCTTTCCCAGCGCGTTCCCCCGGGCTGCTTTGCTGCTGTCTGACGGGCGCAGCGCTGCGCTTTCGGCAAGCGTGTCGGCCAGCGCCCAGAGCGCATCCGGGCTGCCCGCCTTGAGCTCCAGCTCCAGCTCGCGGATGGGCGCGCGGCGCTTTCCGGCGATGATGTCGCCGTTGTCCAGCGCCACTTCGATTACGCTGCGGCGGTAACGTATTTCATAGCGCCGGCGAGTAAAGTCGGTGCGCAGCTGCGGGGCAAGGCGTGACAGCGCTGCATCGCCCAGCGCCTGTACCGGGGCCAGCGCGGCCAGCCCGGCCAGGTCCAGCGCGTCGTCGGCGACGCGCCATTCCCACTCGCTGCGGGTGGAAAGCCCGCCGCCGCCGTGGCCGGCGGTTTTCAATGTTTGCAGAATAACGCCGTCCATTCGGCGCAGCCGCAGCGCAATGCGCGCGGCGGCCAGCGTGCCTTCAGGGGTGTCGTAGTAGGTGTTGGCAAGGGTTTGGACGGCCGGTGCGTGTGCGGCCAGCAAAGGATGGCAAGGCAGCGTGTCGGCCGCTTCAGGGGTCAAGGCGAGCTTGAGCTCGATTTCCTGAGGTGCTACGTCGGCAAAAGAAGGGGCGGAATCGGACATGGCACATGCGCTCTCTTTATAAGGCGGTTGGATAGGCGACAATCGGCGGAAAGTTTGACGANACAACAGGCTTGAAAACTTTATGGTTACTTCGAATCCTTTCTCCGCCATGTTTGGCCGTTCGCCATTCCAGCCGCTGCTGGCCCACATCGTCAAGGCGAACGAATGCGCCGACCAGCTGCTGCCGTTTTTTGAGGCCACGCTGGATGGCGACTGGGACAGCGCGGCTCAGCTGCGTGAAAACGTCACCCGCCTGGAGCATGAGGCCGACGAGCTCAAGACCGAACTGCGGCTGAACCTGCCCAACACCATGTTTTTGCCGGTATCGCGCTCGGATCTGCTGGATCTGATCAGCGTTCAGGACAAGATCGCCAACAAGGTGCGCGACATTACCGGGATCATGGTCGGGCGCAAGATGCAGGTGCCCCAGCCGCTGGCCGGCCCCATGCGCGACTATATTCGCACCAGCGTCAAGTGTGTGGTTCAGGCGCGCCAGGCGCTGGAAGAGCTCCAGGAGCTGCTGGATTCAGCCTTTGGCCGCAACGTCGCCGACGTTATGCAAAACATGATCCGCGAGCTTCATGTGCTGGAACACCAGACCGACAGCCAGCAGGTGGCGATCCGCCGTCAGCTGTTCGAGCTGGAAGAACAGCTGCCGCCGGTAGACGTGATCTTTATGTACAAGATCATCGACGGTATCGGCGAGCTTTCTGACCGCGCCGAGCGGGTGGGCAGTCGTCTGCAGGTTCTTACCGCACGCTAAAAGGGGGCAGCATGCAGGTTATTGCTCAGCACGGCGACGTCTTTATTTTGTTGGCCTGTGCGTTCGGCTTTTTTATGGCCTGGGGGGTTGGGGCCAACGATGTGGCCAATGCCATGGGAACCTCAGTGGGTTCCCGGGCGGTCACCATCAAGCAGGCGATTATCATCGCGGTGGTGTTTGAGTTTCTCGGTGCCTGGCTTGCCGGCGGCGAAGTCACCAATACAATCCGTAAAGGCATCATTGACCCTGAACTGTTGCGCGACGACCCGCACCTGCTGGTGTATGGCATGCTCGCCGCGCTGCTGGCGGCGGGGACCTGGCTGCTGCTGGCTTCGCTCAGGGGCTGGCCGGTCTCTACGACACACTCGATTGTCGGCGCCATCGTCGGCTTTGCCGTGGCCGGCCTGGGGGCTTCCACGGTGGACTGGGGCGCTGTCAGCTCGATTGCGGCCAGCTGGGTCGTTTCCCCGATGCTTGCCGGCACCGTCGGATTTGTGCTGTTCAAGTCGGTGCATCTGCTGATTTTTGATGCCCGCGATCCGCTGGCAGCGGCCAAGCGCTACGTGCCGCTTTATATGTTTCTGGTCGGATTCATCATTTCCATGGTGACCATGACCAAAGGGCTCAAGCACGTCGGCCTGGACATCAGCTTTGTGCAAAGCCTGGGGCTTTCGACCGTGGTGGGGGCGGTGATTACCGGCCTTGGCATTGTGCTTGAGCGTCGCGTCAAGTACGTCAACACCCACGAAGATCAGTTTGGCTACGCCAACGTCGAGCGGGTGTTCGGCGTGCTGATGCTGTTTACCGCCTGTGCCATGGCCTTTGCCCACGGCTCCAACGACGTGGCCAACGCTGTAGGTCCGCTGGCCGCGGTCATCAGCGTGGTGCAAAGCGGCGGCGACATCAACGGCGCTGCGCTGGTGCCCTGGTGGGTGCTGGTGCTGGGCGGCGGCGGCATCGTGGTCGGGCTGGTCACCTACGGCCACCGGGTGATTGCCACCGTGGGCACCGGCATCACCGAGCTTACGCCCAGCCGCGGCTTTGCCGCGACCCTGGCGGCCGCTGCCACCGTGGTGCTGGCCTCGGGCACGGGGCTGCCGATCTCGACCACGCAGACGCTGGTCGGCGCGGTGCTCGGGGTAGGGCTTGCCCGCGGAATGACGGCGCTCAACCTGCGGGTGATCGGCACCATTGCCATGTCCTGGCTGATTACGCTGCCTGCCGGTGCCGGCCTGGCGATTTTGTTTTTCTTTATGCTCAAGGGCATGTTCGGCGCGTAATCCGGCGCGGGTATAAGTGTTAGCCAAGCGGCGCCTGCGGGCGCCGCTTGGCCGTTCGCCCCTTGCGTCGGGTTTTCCTGTCTTCTCATTGGGCCTTTGTCTTTTGTATCACCGCCACCGGAGAGTCACCCGTGGATACCCACTTTCCCTTTGTTGACTGGTTTCGTCACGCCTCGCCGTACATCAACGCGCACCGTGGCCGGACCTTTGTTGTCCTGGTGGAAGGGGAGGCTTTGGGCGCGGAACGCGGCGAGCCGCTGATTCAGGATCTGGCGCTTTTGCACACGCTTGGCGTGCGCCTGACGGTGGTATTCGGCGTTCGCCCCCAGGTAGAAGCCGCCCTGGCGGCGGATAATATTGTGCCCGAACGCGCAAACGGCCGCTGGGTTGCCGATGCCGCCGTGATGCGCCGGGTCGAGCAGGTAGCAGCGCAGCAGCGGCTGTGGCTGGAGGCACGGCTGTCGCTGGGGCTGCCCAGCACCCCGCTGCACGGCGTTGAGCTGAGCGTGGTATCGGGCAACCTGGTGACGGCCAAGCCGCTTGGCGTGCGCGAGGGCGTTGACTTTGACCACAGCGGCGAGGTGCGCCGGGTGCGCGCAGCGGCCATAGACGGGCTGCTGGATCACGGCTCGCTGGTGCTGCTGCCGCCGCTGGGCTTTTCCAGCACCGGCGAGGTGTTCGACCTGGACGCCGCCGAGGTGGCCCGCCACGCCGCCGTGGCGCTGGAAGCCGACAAGCTGATTTTGCTGGGCGAATCCGACGGCTTGCGTGACGAGCAGGGCACGCTGCTGCGCCAGCTGCCTCCCCATGACGCCGCGCCGCACCTTGAGCGAGCCGCGCCGGACGGCGAGCTTGCTCGCCATCTGCAGGCGGCCTGCGCGGCCGCTCGGGAGGGCGTGGCGCGCACCCACCTTTTGTCTTGGCGCAATCACGATGCGCTGCTCGGCGAGCTGTTTACCCGCGACGGCGTAGGCACCATGATCACCCGGCAGCGCTATGAGCAGCTGCGCCCGGCCACGCTTGCCGACGTCGCCGGGCTTTTGGAGCTGCTCGAACCGCTGGAGGCGCGCGGGATGCTGGTGGCCCGCTCCCGGGAGCGCCTGGAGCATGAAATCGACGACTATCTGGTCATCGAACGCGACGGCATGGTGATCGGCTGCGGGGCGCTGCAGCTGTTTGACAGGACCGAAGTGGCCGAGATTGCCTGCGTAGCGGTGCACCGTGACTACCGCGGCGGCGCCCGGGGCGAACGGCTGGTTGAGGCGCTGGAGCAGCGTGCGCGAACGCGCGGCGTCGGTGCGCTTTTTGTGCTCACCACGCACACCGTTCACTGGTTTGCCGAGCGCGGCTTTTGCCCGGCCAGTCTTGACGAACTGCCGCCGCTCAAGCGCGATGCCTATAACCATGCGCGGCGCTCAAAGGTGCTGTTCAAGGTGCTGGACTAGCCGCGGCGATGCCGGCAAGGCCGCGGCCTGGCTTTATTGTTTATAGCGCCTTTTGACCTCGACGCTCAGCGAGCCCTCGCTTAGCCGAAGCGTCAGCCGCTGGCCCGGCGTGGTATCTGCCGCGCGGCGAATGATCTGGCGCCGGGCATCTCGGGGAAGGGCGTAGCCGCGCTCCAGCACCGCCAGCGGGCTGACGGCGTTGAGCTCGCGGGCAGCGCCGCTGAGGCGCGCTTGGTGGGTTTGCCACTGCTGGCGCATGGCGCGCCGGAGCCGGGCGTTCAGCGTATCCAGCTGCCGGCGGTGGTGGCTGAGCCTTTCGCGTGGGTGGCGCAGCCGGGCGCGCAGGGCGTCCAGCCGCTGGCTGTCGCGTTCCAGCCGCGCCGTGATCGCCTGGCCGAGCCGGCGCTGCCAAGCGGCGATGTCCGCCTTCAGCGCGGCGCGCTCGGGCACCAGCTGCTCGGCGCCGGCCGAGGGCGTGGGCGCTCGGCAGTCGGCGGCGAAGTCGGCAAGGGTGGTATCCGCCTCGTGGCCCACGGCAGACATCACCGGCAGCCGCGAGTGATGGATGGCCCGGGCCAGATGTTCGCTGTTAAACGCCCAGAGATCTTCCAGGCTGCCGCCGCCCCGGGTGAGCAGCACGGCGTCGCGCTGTGCGTCCAGGCGCGTCTGGCGGTTCAGCAGCGCCAGCGCGGCGATCATCGCCGGTGCGGCTTTGTCGCCCTGCACCGGCACGGCAACAACCGTCACCTCCACCAGCGGCCAGCGTTTTTCCAGTACCGCCAGCACGTCGTGCACCGCCGCCCCGGTGGCCGACGTTATGACCAGCAGCCGTCGGGGCGGATGGGGCAGCGCCCGCGCGTTGGCGAACACGCCCTCGGCGTCGAGCGCTTTTTTCTGCCGCTCGAAGGTCGCCAGCAGCTCGCCGACCCCGGCGGCCTGCACCGCTTCCACGATCAGCTGGTAGTCGCCCCGGGGCTCAAACAGCGATACCCGGGCGCGCACCTTGACCTGCTGGCCGTCTTTGAGCGGTGCTGCCACAAAGCGTGCCCGGGCACGAAACAGCGCGCAGCGCACCTGGGCGCTGTCATCCTTGAGGGTGAAATAACGGTGCCCGGAGGCCGGGCTTGTAACGTTGGAAAGCTCGCCTTCAACCCAGACTTCGCCCAGGTCGCGCTCCAGCGAGCGGCGCGCCTGCTGGTTGAGCTGGCAAACGGAAAGCGGCGTGGAACGGTTGGGCGGCATGGGTTCCTGAGGGCGGCTGCGCCGGCGGTTCGGTGCGTAAAAGTTGCCTGTCCGGTCAGGAAAAATCCCGCAGGATCAAGGCCCTAGCGCCAGGCCTCAGCGTCGGGCGAAGGCCGGCTGGGCGAGGCGGATAGTGCGGATTGACATTGCTGAAAAGCCGGACAGAGCGCTACAATACGCGATTATCTTTTCATGCCCCATCTTCCCTCTCAACCTGGGTGTTGCCGCTATGCTACGTATGGCCCAAGAAGCGCTGACGTTTGACGACGTTCTCCTTGTTCCCGGTTTCTCCGACGTGTTGCCCAACGACGTCAGCCTCAGGACCCGCCTGACCCGCGATCTCGCCCTTAATATCCCGCTGGTATCAGCGGCGATGGACACCGTCACCGAAGGACGGCTGGCGATCGCCATGGCCCAGGAAGGCGGCATCGGCATCATTCACAAGAACATGACCGTGGCCCAGCAGGCGGCGGAAGTGCGCAAGGTCAAAAAGCACGAAAGCGTCATCGTCAACGATCCGGTAACGGTCAACCCCAAGGCCAAGCAGGCCGAGCTGCTGGCCATGGCCCGGGAAAACGGCTTTTCCGGCTTTCCGGTCATCGAGGGTGAAACGCTGGTGGGGCTGGTGACCGAGCGCGACATGCGTTTTCAGCCCAACCACGGCGACAGCGTGGCCGACATCATGACCCCGCGCGAGCGGCTGGTCACCGTGCCTGAAGGCACCACCCTTGACGTGATCAAGGCCAAGATGCAGGAGCACCGCGTTGAGAAAATGCTGGTGGTCGACGCCGATTTTCGCCTGCGCGGGCTGGTAACGTTTCAGGACATCGAAAAGGCCCGCACCTATCCCAGAGCCGCCAAGGATAGCGACGGCCGCCTGCTGGCCGGCGCCGCTGTGGGCACCGGCCCGGAAACGCCGGACCGCATCGCCGCGCTGGCCGAGGCCGGTGTGGATGCGATTATCGTGGATACGGCCCACGGCCACTCCCGGGGCGTGATCGAGCGGGTGCGCTGGGTCAAGCAGACCTTTCCGCAGATTCAGGTGATCGGCGGCAACATCGCCACCGGTGATGCCGCCCGGGCGCTGGCCGACGCCGGCGCCGACGGCGTCAAAGTGGGCATCGGCCCCGGCTCTATCTGCACCACCCGGGTAGTCGCCGGCGTGGGCGTGCCGCAGATTACCGCGGTCTCCAACGTCGCCGCCGCCCTTGAGCCCTACGATATTCCGCTGATCGCCGACGGCGGCGTGCGCTTCTCCGGGGATCTCGCCAAGGCCGTGGCCGCCGGTGCCAGCACGGTGATGGTCGGCGGGCTTTTGGCCGGCACCGAAGAAGCGCCCGGCGAAGTCGAGCTCTACCAGGGCCGTACCTACAAGGCGTACCGCGGCATGGGCTCCATGGGGGCGATGGCCCAGAACCAGGGCAGCGCCGACCGCTACTTCCAGGACCCGGCCGCCAGCGCCGAAAAGCTCGTGCCCGAAGGCATTGAAGGCCGCGTGCCGTATAAAGGCATGATGGGGGCGATCGTCCACCAGATGATGGGCGGGCTGCGTGCCTCCATGGGCTACACCGGCTGTCGCGATATTCAGCAAATGCGCACTCAGCCGGAGTTTGTCAAGATTACCGGCGCCGGCTTCAACGAGTCCCACGTCCACGACGTGCAGATCACCAAGGAAGCCCCCAACTACCGCGCCGGCTAGTACGGCAAGCGCGTTCTACGGCGGCGGGGCAATCCCGCCGTTTGCTTTTCAAGAGACTTCGCGATGACTGATATCCACGCCCATAAAATCCTGATTCTTGATTTCGGCTCCCAGTATACCCAGCTGATCGCACGGCGCGTGCGCGAGCTGGGCGTCTACTCGGAAGTGCGCGCTTTTGACATGAGCGAAGAAGAAATCCGTGCCTACAACCCCAACGGCATCATTCTTGCCGGCGGGCCGGAATCCGTGGCCGAGCTGGGCTCGCCCCGGGCGCCGGAGTGCGTCTTTACGCTGGGGCTGCCGGTATTCGGCATCTGCTACGGCATGCAGACCATGGCCGAGCAGCTGGGCGGCAAGGTGGAAGGCGCCAACAAGCGCGAGTTCGGCTTTGCCGAGGTGGGCATTGACGCTGAAACGGCGCTGTTTGCAGACATCGCCGACCGGCTCGATACCGACTCCGGCAAGCGCACCCTGGAAGTGTGGATGAGCCACGGCGACAAGGTGGCCGAAGTGCCGCCGGGCTTTACCGTGACCGCATCCACGCCAAGCTGCCCCGTTGCCGCCATGAGCCGGGAAGACAAGCAGTTTTTTGGCGTGCAGTTCCACCCCGAAGTGACCCACACGCTGCAGGGCCAGCGGATTCTCGAACACTTTGTGGTCGGCATTTGCCGGGCAGAAACCAACTGGACACCGGCGCAGATCATTGAAGATCAGGTCAGCCGTGTCCGTGAGCAGGTGGGCGACCGCCACGTGCTGCTGGGCCTTTCCGGCGGCGTGGATTCCTCCGTGGTCGCGGCGTTGCTGCACCGCGCCATCGGCGATCAGCTCACCTGTGTATTCGTCGACAACGGCCTTTTGCGCAAAAACGAAGGCGAGCAGGTGATGGAAACCTTCGCCAGCCACATGGGCGTCAACGTGATTCGGGTAGACGCCGAGCAGCGCTTTCTTGACAAGCTGGCCGGCCAGGCGGATCCGGAAATCAAGCGCAAGCGTATCGGCAACACCTTTATCGAAGTGTTTGACGAAGAGGCCGCCAAAATTGACGGCGTGGACTTTCTCGCCCAGGGCACCATCTACCCGGACGTGATCGAATCCGCCGCCGCCAAGACCGGCAAGGCCCACGTCATCAAGTCCCACCACAACGTTGGCGGGCTGCCCGACACCATGAAGCTCAAGCTGGTCGAGCCCCTGCGCGAGCTGTTCAAGGACGAAGTGCGCCGGCTCGGCGTTGAGCTCGGCCTGCCGGCGGACATGGTCTACCGCCACCCCTTCCCGGGGCCGGGCCTGGGCGTGCGCATTCTTGGCGAAGTGAAAAAGGAATACGCCGATATCCTGCGCGAAGCGGACGCCATCTTCATCGAAGAGCTGCGCCGTTCCGGCTGGTACGACAAAACCAGCCAGGCCTTTGCCGTCTTTCTGCCGGTGAAGTCCGTGGGCGTGGTCGGCGACGGCCGCCGCTACGAGTGGGTCATCGCCCTGCGCGCGGTGGAAACCGTCGACTTCATGACCGCCCGCTGGGCGCACCTGCCCTACGAGCTTTTGGAAACCGTATCCAACCGCATTATCAACGAGATGGAAGGCGTCTCCCGCGTCACCTATGACGTCTCCTCCAAGCCCCCCGCGACCATTGAGTGGGAGTAAGCGCTTGCTGCGCTGAAAGCCGCTTGAAGTCAGTCAGCAAAACCCGCCGCAAGGCGGGTTTTTTATGGGAGAAGCCGCGGCTTTTGGTTAAGGTGGCAAGCCGTTCGCCGGGGCAGTATGCCGCCACGCTCATGCGCTTGCCGGCCGTGCTGAACCGCCTTTTATTCATGTTGGGAATACTAAAATTTCTAATTAGCCTGCTTGGTAATAAAGCGGTTGTATTATACTGTGTCGCCCGCATCTAGCCCTTGATTCGCTTACCCACGGTGGTTGATATGCATTGGATATGGAAAAAATACGCCGATACCTCGCTGATCGCGCGGGTCACGATTGCGCTGGTGGCCGGCGTGGCCGTTGGCCTGCTGGGCAGCCAGGAAACGGTCGGCTGGCTGGCGCCGCTGGGGGATCTGCTGCTGCGGCTTTTGACTTTCCTGATCGTGCCTATCGTGCTGTTTACCCTGATGGTGGGCGTGAACCAGTCGCGTGAAGGCAGCGTCGGCCGGGTGGGGCGCAAGGTGTTCGTTTACTACCTGGCAAGCACGGCGTTTGCGATCGTGGTCGGGCTTTTCGTGGCTTCGCTGTTCAGCCCCGGCAGCGGCATGACGCTTGACGACAGTGCGAGCTTTTCGGTGCCGGAAAATCCGGGGCTGATCGACGTGCTGCTGGGGATCGTGCCCGGCAATATTCTTGAGGCCTTCACCGAGCTCAACATGCTGGGCATCATTTTTACCGCGCTGGTGTTCGGCATCGCGCTGCTTAAGCTGCGCGAGTCCGGCAGCGAGCGGCAGTCCGGCGTCGGCGAGCGGCTTTTCGAGGTGCTTGAAGCGCTCAATGAAATGACGCTGAAGGTGATGGCGGGGGTGCTGCACTATGTGCCCATCGGCGTTTTTGCCATTGTTGCCGATACCGTGAGCCGCCAGGGAATGGGTACGCTTTTGTCGCTGGGCGATATGGTGCTGGTGCTGTATCTGGCGCTGGCGATTCAGCTGGCGCTGTACTGCGGCGCCATGCGCCTGTTCGGCGTGCGTATCGGCGCGTTTTTTCGCGAGGCGCGCACGCCCATGGCCACGGCCTTTGCCACCCAGAGCAGCTCCGGGACGCTGCCGCTGACGGTCAACGCGGCCAGCCGGCTGGGCATTCCCAAGCCCATTTACGGCTTCAGCCTGCCGCTGGGGGCGACGCTGAACATGGACGGCGCGGCGATTCGCATTGCCATCTCGGCGGTGTTTGCCGCCAACGTTATCGGTGCGCCGCTGGATTTCATGAGCATGGTGCAGATCGTGCTGATCGGTACGCTGGTCTCGGTGGGCACTGCCGGGGTGCCCGGCGCAGGGATTATCATGATCGCCACGGTGTTTGCTCAGGTGGGGCTGCCCATCGAGACGGTGGCACTGCTCACCGCCATTGATGCGCTGGTGGGCATGGGCTGCACCGCGCTCAACGTCACCGGAGATTTGGTGGGCACCTCGATTATTAGCCGCAGCGAAGGCGGCAGGCTCAGCGAGCAGTCGGTCGGGGCTGCCTGCGGGGCAAAAAGCTGATAGCGTCGGCGGGGCGTAGAGAGGCAAACACCGTTCAACCATCGGGAGGCCGTGATGATCGCAGAAAACGAAATGCCCTATCTGACGCGCAGCGTCGAACTGGCCAAAGAGGCGCTGCAAGCCGGCGACGAGCCGTTTGGCAGTCTGCTGGTCAGCGCCCAGGGCAAGGTGCTCCAAGAAGAGCGTAACCGCATTGCCAGCGGCGACAGCACCCGCCACCCGGAAATCGCCCTGGCCTACTGGGCGGTGGAAAACCTGACGCCGGCAGAGCGTGCCGCCGCCACCGTGTATACCTCCGGCGAGCACTGCCCCATGTGCGCCGCCGCCCACGGCTGGGTAGGGCTTGGGCGCATTGTCTACGTCAGCTCGTCAAAGCAGCTCGGCCAGTGGCTAAGCGCGATGGAAGTGGCGCCGCCGCCGGTCAAGGCCCTGCCCATCCAGGAAATCGTGCCCGGCCTTGAGGTCGACGGCCCGGTGCCGGAGTTTGCCGAGACCATGGAGTCGCTGCATCGCCGGTATCATCAGCAACCGGCCGCGTCGCGCTAGTCGAGCACCGTTACCTTGACTTTGGTCACGCCGCGCTCGATAAATTCCAGCTTGCGCGCCGCGCGCTTGGACAGGTCAATAATGCGCCCGCGCACGTAGGGGCCGCGGTCGTTGATCACCACCTTGACGCTCTTTCCGGTATCCGGACGGGTGACCTTGACCTTGGTGCCCATGGGCAGCGTCAGGTGGGCGGCGGTCAGCGCCTGCTGGTCGAAAGGTGTGCCGCTGGCGGTGAGCGCACCTTGAAAACGGTCGCTGTAGTAGGAGGCCTTGCCTTTTTGCGTTACAGGCGCGGCATCGGCCAGCGCCGCGGTGCTTACGGCAATACTCAAAAAAGCGCCGGCCAGTGCGCCGGCCGCCAGCGTAGCAGGGAAAGAGCGGGTAGCCATTGGCGTTCCTCCCGGGTTGGGCACAAAGCGTAGCACGCTTTGGCTGTCGTCGGGTAGCGTGTGACGCCAGCCCGTGGCGGTCTTACCCGTGCTGCGTGAAGTAGGCCTGCATTACGGCGAGCACCTGATCGATATCAGCGTCGCTGATGTCGCGGTGGGTGACCAGCCGTGCGCTGCCCAGCAGGTCGATAAAGATGCTGTGTTCGCCAAGCCAGCCGGCCAGCGGCGCGGCGTGCGGGGCAAAGTCGGCGAACACCATGTTGGTGGCCTGCGAGGTGACGCGCACGCCGGGCAGCTTTTCCATGCCTTGGGCCAGCGCTTTGGCCCGGCGGTGATCTTCGGCAAGCCCCGAGAGATGATGCTCCAGCGCATACCAGCAGGCCGCGGCGATAATGCCGGACTGGCGCATGCCGCCGCCGGCTACCTTGCGCCACCGCCGAGCGCGCTCGATCAGCTCGGTGGAGCCGACAAGTACCGAGCCCACGGGGGCGCCGAGTCCTTTGGAAAAGCACAGCGAAACGCTGTCAAACGGCTCGCAGAGTGCCGCCAGCGGCGTATCCGTGGCCACGGAGGCGTTGAACAGCCGTGCCCCGTCCAGGTGGGTGGCCAGGCCGTGTTCGCGGGCCAGTGCCGTGGCCGCCTGAGTGTAGTCGTGGGGGATGACCTTGCCGGCGATGGTGTTTTCCAGTGCCAAAAGCCGGGTGCGGGCAAAGTGGACGTCGTCGTCCTTGATCGCCGCGCGGATCTTGTCCAGCGGCAAAGTGCCGTCGGCGGCATTTTCCACCGGCTGGGGCTGAATGCTGCCCAGCACAGCAGCACCGCCGCCTTCATAGCCATAGGTGTGGGCCTGCTGGCCGACGATATACTCGTCGCCGCGCCCGCAGTGGGCCATTAGCGCGATCAGGTTGCTTTGGGTGCCGCTGGGAAATAAAAGCGCGGCTTGCTTGCCGGTGATGTCGGCCACGGCCTTTTGAAACGCGTTGACGGTGGGGTCGTCGCCCCACACGTCGTCGCCGACCGGGGCGGCGCACATGGCCTCAAGCATGGCCGGAGAAGGGCGGGTGACGGTATCGCTGCGCAGGTCGATCATAGTGGCTCCCTGAAAAAAAAGTGGGACAGGCCCGGTGGTAAAACAAAGCGGGTGAGAAATAAAGCCGGGCGGGCGCCGCTTCCCGCTACTGATAGCCCCGGGCCTGCAGGCGGAACAGCGCGGCGTAGCGGCCGTTTTGCGCCAAAAGCTCGGCGTGGGTGCCGCGCTCGATAATCCGCCCGGCGTCCACCACCAGTATCTGCTCGGCGCTTCGCACCGTTGAGAAGCGATGCGAGATCAGAATCGTCATCTTGTCCCGGCTGTGCTGGCGAAAGCGGGAAAACACCTCGGCCTCGGCGGCGGGGTCCATGGCCGCGGTAGGCTCGTCGAGCACCAGAATATCGGCGTTTTCGCGCATGTAGGCCCGGGACAGGGCGATTTTCTGCCACTGGCCGCCGGAAAGCTCCTGGCCGTTTTTGAACCAGCGCCCCAGCTGGGTGTGATAGCCCTCGGGCATGTCGCGGATAAAGTCGTCGGCCATGCCGTGCCTTGCGGCGTGCTTCCAGCGGGCCTCATCGTCAAAGGCGTGGGTGTCGCCGACGCCGAGATTCTCGCCCACCGGCAGCTGGTAGCGCACGAAGTCCTGAAAGATCACCCCCACGCGTTCGCGCAGGGCCACCGCGTCCCAGTCGCGCAGGTCCGTGCCGTCGAGCACAATGCGCCCGGCGGTGGGGGAATAAAGCCGCGTCAAAAGCTTGATCAGCGTGGTCTTGCCCGAGCCGTTTTCCCCCACCAGCGCCAGGCTCTGGCCCGGCGTCAGGTGCAGCGAAATCCCGTGGAGCACTTCCTTGCCGCCGGGGTAGGCGAAGCTGACGTTTTCAAAGCGCAGGCCGTCGCCGGGCGTCTGGCCCCGGGTGGCGGTGCCGGCTTCTTCCTCTACCGGCTGCTCCAGGTATTCGTAGAGGTTGGAAAGGTACAGGTTGTCCTCGTACATGCCGCTGATGGCGGTGAGGCTTGCCGAAAGCGCGCTCTGGCCCTGTTTGAACACCATCAGGTACATGGTCATCTGGCCAAGGGTAAGCGCCCCGGCTACGGTTTCCACCACCACCCAGCCGTAGGCGGCGTAGAACGTCAGCGTGCCCAGAAGCCCCAGCGCAAAGCCCCAGCCTTCGCGGCGCAGGGTCAGGCGGCGCTCTTCAGTGAACAGGCGGTTGAATATGGCCCGGTAGCGCTGAAGAAACAGCCCTTCAAGGCCGAACAGCTTGACCTCTTTGATGCTGTCTTCCCGGGCGAGCACGGTTTCCAGATACATCTGCATCCGCGACTGGGGCGAGCGCCAGCGAAACAGCCGAAACGCCTCGCCGGAAAACTTCGCCTCGGAGACAAACACCGGCAGCGCGCCCGCCACCAGAATCAGCAGCGCCCAGGGCGAAAACTGCACCAGCAGCACGCCGAAGCTGCCCAGCGAAATGGCGTTTTGCAAAAGCGAAAACGTCTTGTTGACCAGCCCCAGCGGCCGGGTGGAGGCCTCGCGCCGGGCCCGGGTGAGCTTGTCGTAAAGCTCGGAGTCCTCGAACTGGGCAAGGGACAGCGTGCCGGCCTTTTGCAGAATCATCACGTTGACCCGGTGGCCCAGCCGCGCGCGCAAAAGCGATTTTTGCGCGTCCAGCCCGCGCTGGGCCATGGCGATCAGGCCGATCACTGCGCCTTCCAGCGCCACCAGCCACAGCACCGGCGCAAGGCTTTGAGCAAGCGGCGGGGCGCTCGTCGTTTTCTGAACCTCCATGGCGGCCACCACGCCGTCAACGATCAGCTGGCCCACCCAGGCGGCCACCGCGGGCAATACCCCGGCTACCAGCGTGCACAGGGCAAGGCCCAGCATCATCGGCCGGGAGGTTTGCCACACCAGCGCAAGCGCTCGCCGGCTGTAGCGAAAGACGCCGAAAAATCCGCTCAGCGGTGCTGCACCGGCGGGACGATGACGAGAGGCATGAAAAGCAGACAAGGTGATAGGGCCGGCTGCGCTAGCGCTGAGCCAGCTGTTGCCCGGCGGCCGCGTCGCAGCGGCGCTCGGCCGAGCTTGCCAGCCATTCCTCGTCGGGATAGTAGGCAAACACGTACTGCTCGTCTTTGATGCTGTCGATCAGCGGGTAGGTGACCGCGGTGCGCACCGCGGGGCAGCCGTGGCTGCGGCCCAGCCGGCCGGTCTTGTCGATAAAGGCTTCGCTGACGTAGTCCGCGCCGTGAATGACGATGGCGCGCTCGAAGGCGTGGTCGTTAACGTCGGGTTCCAGGCCGTCCAGGCGCAGCGAATAGCCGTTGCGCCCGTAGTAGCTGTTCATGGTGCGAAACAGCCCCAGGCTCGACTGGTGGCTGTCGGGCACGTTGGAAAACGCCGTCGCCCGGGCATCTCCGGAGCCCTGGCCGTGGGATACAAGCTCTTTGAACAAAAGCCGGTGGTGTTCCAGATCAAACACCCACAGGCGCGGCTTGGTAGACGGCCGGGAAAAATCAATCAGCGCCAGGCGCCGGGCGTTCGGGTCGGCGCAGGCAAGCGCCTCGGCGGCCATGCGCAGCGCCTGGGGGCTGGCGCCCGGTGCCAGCTGGCCAAGCCGGCGGTGAAGAGAGGGCGTGCCGAGCGCCGGCGCGGTGGCCAGCTGCGCGAAGAAATCCGCCGCCGGCAGTGGTAACGTAACGCTGAAAAGGGACACGCTCAGCAGCAGCGCCGAGGCTTTGAGTCGAAACGCCATGTCATCATCCTTGAAGATGTATGAGAAATGAACGGCCGGGCCGCCGTGCTTTGGCTTATGGCAAGTCCAGGACGTATCGTAACGCAAGGGGAAGGCAATGGATAAGACGCGGCGGAGAAAAAGCGGCGCAGCACCGGGAAAAGCAGCGCCGGGAAAGGCGATAGGGCTGGCGGCTTTCGCGCTCAGCGTCGCGCTGGCGGCTGCCCCCGCGACGGCCCAAACGCCGCCGGCCGGGGCCGTGACAGAAGAAATCGCCAGAGTGACAGGCCGGGCGGGCGATCCTGTGGCGGCCTTTTATCAGCGTACGCAGCAGCAGCCGGCCTGGTTGCGGCTTGAACAGGTGGAGTCGCTGGCCGCGGCGCTGCAAACGCTGCCGCGCGACGGCCTCGACCCCGCCGACTACTGGGACGGGCCGGACTCTTTGAGGGAGGCGTTTGCGCGCAGCCGGAGGGCAAGCGCACAGGCCCGGGCCGCCTTTGACGTGCGCGCTACCCAAACCCTGCTTGGCGCTCTGGACGATTTGCAGCGGGGCAGGCTTGACCCCGGCGAGCAGGTGGCCGGCTGGGAGACGCCGCGGCCGGCGCGCACGTACGCCATGAGCCGGGTGGTGGACGCCGTGCGAGATGCCGACGTGGCCAGGGCGCTGGCGCTGGCCCGGCCGGACACCGCCGCCTACGGGCAGCTGCGCCGGGCGCTGGCGAAGTATCGCGCCCTGGCCCGCCGGGCTCGGCAAACGAACACGCCGCTGCTGCCCGTCGATGGCGCCGCGCTGCGACCGGATGATACCGGCGAGGAGGTGGCGATTCTACGCCGCAGACTGGCCTACTGGGGGATATCCGAAGCGCTGTTCGGCGACCCCGGCACCTACGCCCGGGTGGCGGCCCGCGCGCCTGATCCGCAGCGTTTTGATGCCGGCCTGGAGGCGGCGGTCAAAGCCTTCCAGCGCCGCCATCTGCTGGACGAGGACGGCGTGGTGGGCCACAAAACGCGCCGGGCGCTCAACGCCGCGGTCGGCCCGCGGGTGGCAACGCTGCGCGTCAATCTGGAGCGCGCCCGGTGGATGCCGCCGGTAACGGCACGCAAGCCCGGCGTGTGGGTGGATATCGCCGGCTACCGCATGCACTATACCCGCCCGAGCGGCGAGCGCTGGTCGTCGAAGGTGATCGTCGGCCGCGCCGGGCGCGAAACGCCGGTGCTGCACTCGGTGATTACCCACCTGACCGTCAACCCCACCTGGACGGTGCCGCCCACCATCTGGCGCGAAGACGCGCTGCCCAATATCCGGCGTGATCCGGGCTATCTGGCCCGGCGTAACATGCGGGTATTAAGTCCGGACGGCACCCGGCTGGATCCGCAGAGCATCGACTGGCAGTCGCCGGGCAACGTCATGCTGCGCCAGGCCGCCGGGCCGGGTAATCCGCTGGGGCGCGTAGTGGTGCGCTTTCCCAACGATCAGCTGATTTATCTGCACGATACTCCGTCCCGGGGGCTTTTCAACCGCGACCGGCGAGCGCTGAGCTCCGGCTGCGTGCGGGTAGAAGGCGTGCGCGAGCTGGTGCGAATGCTGCTCGACGACACCGGCAGCGACTATCGGCTGGATATGCTGCTGCGCCGCGGCAAAAGCGACCGCAACGTTTATCTGCCAAGGCGAGTGCCGCTGGCGCTGGTGTATCTGACGGCCTGGCCCAGCGCCCGCGGCGAGGTGGTGTTTCGTCCGGACGTGTATCGCCGCGATGCCGCCCTGCTGGGCGCGCTGTAACGCCCGGAAGCGGTGCTAGTTGTCGTTCTGCGCGTTTGCCTCGGGACGGTAGGCGGCCACGCTTACGGTACCGGTATCGCCGCTTTCCAGCGCGGCAATCATGGGCCTTGCCTGCTGCTGAAAAGCGACCAGCGAATCGCCGTGCAGGCGCGTATTTTCCGGCAGCTTGACCTTCATCGCATTAACCGGCGCGTTGTTGACGTGGACTTCATAGTGCAGGTGCGGGCCGGTGCTGCGCCCGGTATTGCCGGACAGCGCGATGCGCTCGCCCATTTCCACCCGCTGGCCCTTTTTCACCAGCGGCTTGGAAAGATGCAGATAGCGGGTGCGATAGCCGTTGTCGTGGCGAATGACGATATAGCGCCCGGCGGCGTAGTGCTTGACCACGCGCTCCACGCGCCCGCCGGCGGGCGCGGTCACCGGTGTGCCGATGGGCATGGCGAAGTCGGTGCCGTTATGCGGGCTGGTGCGGCCGGTGACGGGATGATGGCGGTTGGGGTTGAAGTTGGAGCTCAGCCGGTAGCTGCCCTCGAACGGGTAGCGGGCAAAGGCCGGGTCAAGGCTATGGCCGTCCGGCGTGTAAAAGCGGTTGTTATCGGCGTTGCGCACCAGCGTCAGGTCCATGCGCTGGCCCTGGTATTTCACCGCCAGCACGCGGGAGTCCAGGGGTTCATCGTCGATCATGTCGGATTCGACCAGCACCTGAAACGCGTCGCCCCGGCGGCTATCTCGGCGGAAGTCGAACTTTTTTTCCAATAGACGCGTAAGCTCGGTGACGGCACCGCTATCCAGCCCCGTGGCCTGGGCGGAGCGCGCAAAGCTGCCGCTGACGCTGCCGGCGTACAGGCGCTGAACGGGCTTGCCTTCGCGCTCGATGGCCGTAACTTCAAGATCTTCCTGCTGACGGGTGACAAGCACGCCGCTGCGCGTGTTTTTCATCATTTTAAGCGTCAACAGCCTGCCGTTTTCATCGACCCGGTAGTCAAAGCGCTGTCCGGCGCGCCAGCGGGTGAGCATCTCGGCGTCGGGCAGCTTGTCCAACAGCGTAAGCACTTCGCTGTAGCCCAGGCCCAGCTTGTTCTGGGCCATCACGGCAAAGGTCTCGCCGGCGTTGACGATATGGGTTTGCCACCGGGGCACGTAGGGCTTTTGCGCTTCAAGCTCCAGCGGCAGAAAGGACACCTCGTCGAAGCGGTCGATGCCGTAGTCTTCATAGGACGTGGCATCGGCCACCGGAGTGGCTTCTGGCTCGCTGACCGTCATGTTGCCGGCCAGCGTGCCGATCACCACCGCCATGTGCTGCGCGCCTTCGTCAAGCGCTGCCGTGTCTGCCGGGGCGAGGCGTTCGGTGGGCGTTGCACGGGGCGTTTCGACCGCGTCGGCCGATGCCGTCTGTACCACGTCCAGGTCGATGACTTCCGTTGCCTTGAGCTTGTCCAGGGGCAGGCCGCGCAGCGAGAAAGCGCCCTGGCCGGCATCCAGCAGGCGGGAGGCCTCGCCGATGGCCGTGGCAATGGGCGTTTTTTCACGCTGAGCGTCGGCGTCGGCCAGCGCCGGCAGGCCGGGTGCGCTATCGTCAGCCAGCGGGACCAGCACGCTGTCGGCCGGCATAGCCGGCTGGCTGTATTGATGATAGGTCGTGAGTAACTTGTGCCCGCCCAGCACGGTGACCATGGTCGCCACCGGTAACAGTAAAAATTTGTGTGTGCGGGGCAGCGAATGAAGGATTCGCAACATGGGGAAAAGGCCGCCAGATAATGTCAGAAAAAGTATATAAAGCAGTAAACTCGGGAACTTTAACGCATGCGCGGTGGGGTGCCTAGACTGTACGTTCGTACACAGAGGCGATATTTAATACAATAATATTAAGCTACCTGCTTCATTGAGGGGGAAAATTGGACATTCTGCTGCCCGGCGATTTTGCGTTATCGTCAAAACGGCTACGCATGAGATGAGCCACCGTTTTGTTGGCATGCCCGGCGCGTTACGGGCAGACTGCGCAGCGGCCGCCGCGGTGCGGCCGTCTCGTCAGCGCCGTGTTTTTTGAGGAAATGTCATGTCGCGCGTCACTCTTGCCCAGTGGCAGATGCTGGTTGCCGTGGTCGATCATGGCGGCTTTGCCCGGGCAGCCCAGGCCGTTCACAAAAGCCCTTCTACGCTGAACCATGCGGTGCACAAGCTAGAGGAGCAGCTTGGCGTCAAGGTGCTTGAGCCGGTGGGGCGCCAGGTTTGTCTGACCGACGCCGGTAAGCTGCTGCTGCGCCGGGCACGCCAGCTGATCGAGCACGCCACGGCCCTTGAGGACGTGGCTCAGCGGCTCTCGTCGGGCCTGGAGGCCGAGGTGGTCGTGTCGATCGACCAGATTTTTCCCGAAGCGGCACAGGCAAGCGCGCTGGAAACGTTTGCCTGCTGCTATCCGCAGGTGCGCGTGCAGCTTTATGAAAGCGTGCTCAACGGCGGCATTGAGATGCTGGAGGAAAGCCGGGCCGATCTGGTGGTAACGGGGCTGCAAGCCCGGGATGTGCTGGGCGAGCCGCTGGGCAGCGTGCGCTTTATTGCCGTGGCCCACCCGGGGCATGCGCTGCACCGGCTCGGGCGCCGGCTGGATTTGCGCGATCTGGCACACTACCGCCAGCTGGTGGTGCGCGATTCCGCGTTGAAACAGGCCACCAGCGCCGGCTGGCTAAAGGCGGAAGGGCGCTGGACGGTAGGGCACCTGAGCACCTCGCTGGATATGGTCCGGCGCGGGCTGGGATTTGCCTGGCTGCCGGAAACCCGAATCGCCGCGGCACTCTGTGAAGGCTCGCTGAAAGCGCTGCCGTTAACCGCCGGCGGCGTGCGCCACGTGCCCATGCAGCTTTACTTCACTGATCGCGATCGCGCCGGCCCGGCCACCCGGGCCATGGCGCAGGCGCTGCGCCAGGCGGTCGCACGTCTGGAAGAAACGCCGCCTGAGCACCTGCGCGAATAGCGGCGCGCCCAGCCCGGTTCATCAAGGCGCCGGCCGCGCCGATCGTCCGGCAGGGCGCGCTAGTTGGCGCTGTCCTCGGTCATGTCAGAGGTGGCCTGCCGGGTTTTTTGCCAAATCTCCCTGGCGCTTTTCTGGGTGGTTTGCCAGGCGCTTTCGGCGCCTTGCTGGGTCGTTTGCCAAGCGCTCTTGGCGTTGGCCTTGGCCTGTTGCCACCAGTCGCGGCTATAGGCCGGGAACTGCTCCATTTCTTCGGAGGTGGCGTTGATCATGACCCGGTGTTCGGTACGGTTGACGTCGTCGTCTTCTTTGTCGGCGTAGGTCTGCAGGGAAAAATAGGGCGTGGCCACGACCAGCTCGCGGCCGCCAAGCCCGAGAATGTCGCCGCTTTCCACCACCAGGCCGGATACCTTCATCTGCTCGTCGAGCAGAATATCCTCGACTTCGCCGATCGGCTTATCCGAGCCGTTCACGATATAGACATCAGCCTCCATGATGCTGTCGGCGGAATAGATGCCCTGGGGGTCGGCGTTTGCGTTCGGCCGGGTGCTTTGTGCCTGTGTGCCCAAAGAAATGCTGAGCACGCAAAGGCCAAGTGAGGTCATCAGAATATGTTGGCGCATGGCGTGATTCCTTGTTGGTGAGTTCGGCTCCGGCGGTGCTGCCGGTAGGGCAGCAGCGCTTCGCTCGCTCCTTACACGCTAGACGGCCAGCGCAAGACTGCAAAGTCGCAAATAGATAAAAACGATGAAAGCGGCAGCGCTATTGCAGGCGCGTCGGTAAAAAGCTGGCGTGGCACCGGCAGAGGTGATAGAGTGCGCGCTCCTCGCATGTGTTGACCCCTCCATCACGACGTAGCGCCGGCATTGACCGCCGAGCGTATGAGCAGCATCGGCCGTTGCGGATGCTGACTGATGTGAAGATGGCGCGCTTGGCCTTGGCCCTCAGCGGTAAGGCGAGCGCAGAAGGTCGCCACAGTGGCCGGCGCCGTATACACGCGCCGACCCTATGCCAGGTGCGACCGGCGTCTCAGACTCCTTGTTTTCAGCCGTTGTTGAGCTGTCAGCCGTTGCTGAAGCGGACCGCGTGAAACCGGCTCCTGTTACCTGCTAACGCCCGATGCGGCGGCAATGCCCGGCTTGGCCGGCATCGTTCAGGCCCGGAGTCAGAGACGCTTTTGATGATTTTTGCCGGCATGGCCGGCCTACCAAGGTGTGATTAATGACCTCGACTTCTGTCGCTTCGCCGAGTTTTGGCGATCTTGCCCTATTGCCCGCCGTTTTGTCCGCAGTAGAAAGCCAGGGCTATAAAGAGCCATCGCCGATTCAGGCAAAAACCATTCCCGCGCTGCTGGAAGGCCGCGATATGCTGGGCCAGGCTCAGACCGGCACGGGCAAAACGGCCGCCTTTGCACTGCCGCTGCTGTCTCGGCTGGAAATGGATCGGCGCGAGCCCCAGGTGCTGGTGCTGGCCCCCACGCGCGAGCTGGCTCAGCAGGTGGCCGTATCGTTTGGCAAGTACGGCCAGAACATCAAGGGGCTGGAAGTGGCGACCCTGTGCGGCGGTCAGGAATACCGCGAGCAGCTTTCCGCGCTGCGCCGCGGTGCCCAGGTTGTGGTGGGCACGCCGGGCCGGGTGATTGATCATCTGGATCGCGGCAGCCTAAAGCTTGACGGTCTGTCCGCGCTGGTGCTGGACGAAGCCGACGAAATGCTGCGCATGGGCTTTATCGACGACGTCAAGCGCGTGGTGGCCGACACGCCCCAAAACGCCCAGCGGGTGTTTTTCTCGGCGACGCTGCCGACCGAAATCGAGCGTATCGTCAACCGCTATCTGGTGGAGCCGGTCAAGGTCACCATCGAGTCGCGCACTACCACAGCGGACAACATCGAGCAGCGCGTGGTCCGCGTGGACGGCGGCGCCAAGCTGGAAGCGCTGTCGCGGATTCTGGAAGTCGAGCCGGTGGATGCCGCCATCGTCTTTGTGCGCACCCGTGCGGCCTGCACCACCCTTGTCGAGCAGCTGACCGCCCGCGGCGTCAACGCCGCCGGCCTGTCGGGCGATCTCGACCAGAGCCTGCGCGAGCGCACCATTACGCGGCTCAAGCGCAGCAAGGTCGACGTGCTGATCGCCACCGACGTGGCCGCCCGCGGCCTGGACGTGCCGCGCATCACCCACGTGATCAACTACGATCTGCCCCAGGACAGCGAAGCCTACACCCACCGCATCGGGCGTACCGGCCGGGCCGGGCGCAGCGGCATCGCGATCACCTTTGCCGGCTTCCGCGAAGGCCGCAAGGTTGGCTGGATGGAGCAGGCCACCGGCCAGAAAATGACCGACATGGCGCTGCCCGACGAAGCGGCGATCCGTGCCCATCGGGACAACGTCTTCCATGAGCGCGTGGTGGCATCGCTGACCCAGGGCGCCGACGAGCAGCGAGCGCTGGTCGAGCGCCTGGTCGAGGAAGGCCATGATCCCGTCGAGCTGGCCTGCGCTTTTGCCCAGATGGCCCGCGCCGACGAAGCGCCGATCGGCCGGCTGCAGGCGCCGCGTAAAGAGCGCGCCCCGCGCGAAGGCCGTAACGCGAGCGGCCCGCGCCGGGATCGCGGCCCCAGCGAAGGCATGACCCGCTACCGCGTCTCCGTGGGTCACAAGGACGGCGTCAAGCCCGGCCAGCTGGTCGGTGCGCTGGCCAACGAAGGCGGCATCGAAGGGGCGCGCATCGGGCGTATCGATATCCGCAACGCCTTTTCCGTGGTCGAGCTGCCCAAGGGCCTGCCGGCATCGCTGCTGGCCAAGATGGCCCGGGCAAAAGTCTCCGGGCGCCCGCTGGAAATCAGCGAAGACCGGGGCGGTGCAGAACGCGCCCCGCGCCGCCGCCGGGACGGTGAGGCTCCGGTTCGCCGTCGCGAACATGCCTGAGCCACGGCGCTGAGCGAAACGCTGACACCCTCGTGCCTACGGCACGGGGGTGTTTCGCTATCAGGAGGTCCTTATGCCTTTGCTGCCCCCGCAGCCCCTGCACGACTGGCATCTGACGCCGGGCGAGGCCGTAGCGCTGCAAAAGCGCCTGGCGCCGCGCGTGGAGCGGTCAGACCGCATAGCGCCGGTGCGCCATATTGCCGGGGTGGATATCGGCTTTGAAGACAGCGGCGCTACCACCCGAGCCGCGGCGGTGGTGCTGAAATGGCGCGAAGCGGGGCCGCCGTTCGAGGTGATCGAGCAGGTGGTTTACCGCGAGCCTACGCGCATGCCCTACATCCCCGGGCTTTTATCGTTTCGCGAGACGCCGGCGGCGCTGGGGGCCTGTGCCCGGCTGGAAACCACCCCTGAGCTGGTGATGGTGGACGGCCAGGGGCTGGCTCACCCGCGCCGGCTGGGCGTGGCCTCGCACCTGGGGCTGTGGCTGGACGTGCCCACCGTCGGGGTGGCCAAGTCGCGGCTTTGCGGCCGCCACGCGGAGGTGGGTGAGACGCGCGGTGACAGCGTGTGGCTTGAAGACAAGGGCGAGCGGATCGGCACGGTGCTGCGCTCGCGCACCCGGGTCAAGCCGCTGTACGTCTCGCCCGGCCACCGGATCAGCCAGGCAGCGGCGCTTGAGTGGGTCAAGCGCTGCCTGTACCGCACCAAGCTGCCCGAGCCCACGCGGCAGGCAGACCGCCTGGCTAGCCGCCGCGATGGGCCCGGGCGGCGCTGACCAGCGCGCGAATCAAACGCTGCTGTGGGCGGTTGAAAATCAGCCATTCCGGATGCCACTGCACGCCCATAAGAAAGTCGTGTTCCCGGGACTCGATGCCCTGCACCAGCCCGTTGCGGTCCCGGGCGACGATATCCACGCCCCTGCCTGCGCGGTTGACCGCCTGGTGGTGCAGGCTGTTGACGCGGCACCAGCGCACGCCGAGAAGCCGGTGCAGGCGGCTGTTTTCGGTAATGTCTACGGTCTTGCGCGGCAGCACCGTGCGCCGGCGCTTGAGCCCTTCGTGGGTGGTATAGATGTCCGGGTCCAGGGTGCCGCCGAGGTGGACGTTGATCAGCTGAGCGCCCCGGCAGATGCCCAGCACCGGCGTGTTCCGGGGGATGAAGTGCTCCAGCAGCGCCAGCTCCAGCTCATCGCGCAGCGGGTCCACGCGCACGTCAAGCTGGAGCTCGGCGTCGTAGAGGTTGGCCTGGATATCATCGCCGCCGCCGATGATCAGCCCGTCCAGGCTTTCGGGGCGGGGGCGGTTCGGCGACAGGCGCAGCGGGCGGCCGCCGTGACGCCAGACGGCGAACCAGTCAAACCACCAGGCCAGGCGGCTTTTACGGTCGGAGGTGGTGATGCCGATAAGAGGACGTGACATACGGCTTGGGTTTTCCTGGTGGGTGGCGAATAAAGAAGTCGCGTATCGATCAGCGCGAGCGCCAGGGGCGCAGCAGCGCGTCAAGCCAGCGGCGATAAAACGGACGGCCGTGGTCGGCAACGTACGCGGCACTGCGCTGTGTCAGGGCCTGGCGGTCGGCGGCGAGTTTTTCCACTTCCACCCAGCGGTTCCACTCGGTGACCGCCCCCCACTCGGGCTCGGAGAGCTGCGCGTTGGGCAGCCGATAGTGAAACGTGGGCCGGGGCTTGGTAAGCCCGCTGTGCAGCAGCGCGTGGGGATGCTCGGGGCAGAGGTGGGCAAAAAGCGGCAGCATATCCAGCTCGCGGTTGCGCGTGGGGTTATCGTGCAGGTAGTCGTCGATAAGCTCGGTCATGTCAGGCCGGTAGTCGGCGGCAAGCACCTTCAGTGCGTAGTCCTTGGGGAAGGGGTTGGCGTGGGGCAGCACCTCGCGGGTGATGTCGACCTTGATTTCGTCGCGCAGCCAGGGGGCCAGCAGCATATAGGCCTGGAGCATGGCGCGGATGTCGTCGGCTTTTGGCGAGGCGATTTCCGGGTTGAGGTGCAGGCCAAAACCGTACAGCAGGCTGGCATCGGTGCCCTTGGCGCCGTGTTCGCGCAGGGCGTCAAACAGACGGTCCAGGCGCTCCAGCTCGTTCCAGGGCACCGGCGGGCAGATGATCTCGGTCGGCACAAGCCCTGTGACCATATCGCCGATCAGCTCTCGGGCCTTGGCGTGAAATTCGGCGCGCAGCTGATGCTGGTGGCGCGCCCATTCGCCGTCCAGTGCGGCGCCGTCATCGAGCACTTTCTGGTCAGGGTGGGCATACTGGGTGTCCAGCTCGATGACAAACTCGCCCCAGCAGGTGTTGCTTACCTGTAGCCGGTGGGGGCTCTCCGCGTTAAGCTCACCGCCGAAAAGCTCGCGTACAATCAGTGCGGTATCCCGGGGCGGCAGGCCGGCAAACTCGATTTCCACGCCGACACGGCGCATCTGGCCCTGGGGATTGCGGGGGGTGGGGGGCGCTTGCAGCGTCATCTCGCGTCCTGTGGAATTGATCAACGAGCGGCTAGACTATCATATCGGGCAGGACCCACACGTTCAGGAGAGCCACGTGCGACAGCACTTTCTTACGTTTAGCGCACTGATTCTGGCGCTTCTTACCGCGACTTTGATGTTGGCCTCGCCGGCTCAGGCCCAGGGCGTGTCGATTCCCGGGCTTAACCCGCAGGCCTCTCAGGAGCAAAAGCCCGATAGCGCATCGCTGCAAAAGTCGCTCGATGACATCATTGCCACGCTGGAAGACAGCCAGCAGCGCGAGCAGCTGCTCAAGTCCCTGCGCGATCTCAAAACCGCCGCCGATGCCTCGGTGGAGCAAAGCGGCGGCCGCCAGGGGCTGCTGGGGGCGCTTGCCGATACCCTCACCGACATTAACGAGCAGGCCCAGGAAGGCGGCTCACCCATTGAACAGTGGGAAGAGCAGCTGCGCGAAGGGGGAAACGAGCTGCGCGAGCTGCTCAACCGGCCCGGACGTGACGGCACGATTCGCGCCGTCGTTGACGGTGCGGTACTGGGCACGTTCTGGGCGGTGCTGCTGGTGGTGATGATTGCCGCGGGGCGATTGCTCGCCACGCGCCGGGGCTGGCCCCATGATCTGCCGCGAAACCCGCCCGGCAGGCTGATGGCGATCCACTTCTTTCGCCGCATGCTGCCCTGGACGCTGGCTTTCGCCGTGGTGTTCAGCCTGGGCCAGATCATGTCGCCAAGCCCGGGGCGTACCGTGGTGCTGGTGCTGGCGTATGTCTGCGTGTGCGGCCGGGCGCTGTCGGTGGTGTTTGAAACCGTGATTGCCTTTTTCAGCAGCGGCCACCGCTTTACCGCCGTGCGTCTGCTCCAGGAGCGTGCGCTGCGCGGGCTGTTTGTGATCGGCGCGCTGATCGCGCTGGGTGATGCGCTGATTTCCAGCCGACTGGTCGGCATGCTGGGCGAGGACTTTTCCAGCCTGGTCTCGGTGCTGGCCAACATGCTGGCAGCGCTGGTGGCGGCGCGCTTTATTATCAAATTCAAGCGCCCGATTCGTCATTTGATCTGTAATCGCCGCTATCGTCAGCGCCGGGACGCAGGTACCGCCATTGAGCTGAGCCGGGCGCTGGGCGGGCTTTGGCATATTCCGGCGCTGCTGCTGGTGGGCGGCTCGCTGCTGGCGATTTTCATCAGCGTGGGGGATGTGGGTACAGCGCTTGCGCGCTCGATTATCTCGGCGAGCCTGCTGGTGCTGACGCTGGTGGTGACCGGGCTTTTGCGCCGTCACGGCGAGCGGCGCCAAAAGCGCCGGCGTCCGCCGCGCTACCGGGAATATCGCCGCCGTCTGGCGCGGGTGGGCTTTGTGCTGGCACACATCTGTGCCTGGATGGTGTTTGCTGAGCTGTTCATGCAGGTGTGGGGCAGCTCGCTGTTCGGCATTGCCCGGGACGGCGTGGCCGGCGCGCGTATCGGCCAGGCCCTGGTAAGCCTGGGGGCTACGGTGCTGATTGCCTGGCTGGTGTGGATCTTTGCCGACACCGCCATTCAGCGGGCGCTGGTGTCCTCGGCGCGCTCCCAGGGCCGGCGGGTCAACCAGGCCCGGGCCCAGACCATCACGCCTATGATCCGCAACGTGATTTTTGTCACCATCCTGGTCATTGCCGGCATCGCCGGGCTGGCCAATCTGGGCGTTAACGTAACGCCGCTGCTGGCCGGTGCCGGTGTGATCGGTCTGGCCATCGGTTTTGGCGCCCAGACTCTGGTGCAGGACTTGATTACCGGGATTTTTATCCTGATCGAGGACTCATTGGCGGTAGGTGATTTCGTCGAGATCAACGGCCACATGGGCACCGTTGAAGGCTTGACGCTGCGCACCGTGCGCCTGCGCGACCTGGACGGCATTGTGCATATCATCACCTTTAGCCGTTTTGACTCCATTCACAACATGTCGCGCCAGTTCGGCATTGCGCTGATGAAGATTCGCATTCCATACACCATGCGCATCGACGACGCCATCACGCTGATGCAGGAAACCGCCCAAGAGCTGCGTAACAACCCCATGATGCGCCACTACATCTGGGCGCCGCTGGAAATGCAGGGCATTCACGCCTTTGAAGACGGCTGCCCGATTCTGCGCATGCGCTTTCGTACCGCGCCGGAAATGCAGTGGGACGTGGCCCGGGCGTTCAATCTGCTGCTGAAACAGCGTATGGAAGCCCAGCAGGTGGATCTGGGCGTGCCGCGCATCAGCTTGAGCATGGAAGCCAGCTCCGAGCGCTGGGATGACGAAAGCTCAAGCCGCGACGAAGTGACAGCGCTGGACGATACCGTGTCCAGCGAAGCGCCGGCCGGTGCCAGTGAGCAGGCGCCGGAGCAGACCCACCGGCCCACGCCGCCTCGCCCCGCGCCCAAGCCCACAAGGCAGGAGAAGGCCCGCGAACAGGCGCTATATCGCACCCAGCCGCAGACACAGGGCGAGCCCGCCGGCGAAACCCACGCAGGCAGCGGCGATGAGGGCGACGGCAGCTAGCCAGGGGCCGCCCAGGCGTTGCCAGCGGCTGTAGCGCACGGCGGCCTGGCGTACCCGCCGGCGCAGTGCTTGGTGCTGGTCAACGGCCTCGCCCGGTGAGCGGGCAAAATCATGGGCGATACTTCCCTGCCAGTGGGCGCCGTGGCAAAGGCCCAGGCGTGCGCGCAGCCGGCCGATATCGGCGAGCGTGGCGTGCAGCGCGTCATACTCCTGGCGATGTTCAGCCACCGTCAGTACGGCGCTGGCGTCTTTTTGCAGGGCCCGGTTGGAGCAGGCCTCCAGCGCCTGGCGAATCTGGGTGTCGGTGGCGTCCGGCGGCAGGGACAGGCGCTGATACAAATCTCGCATGGGCGGGCTCCGTGTCGGTGTTGATGGCGCCAGGCAGCGTGCGGCAACGCGGTCAGGCGCCGTGTCAGGCAGGCGTGCGCTGCATAAGGTAATCATAGGCCTTTTTGATGCGCTGAAAACGCTGCGACGCCCGGGCTGTGGCCTGCTCGCTTTCGGCAAAAAAACGGTCGGGATGATGCAGCTGGGCCATGCGCCGATAGGCACGGCGAATATCGCGCCGGCTGGCCCCCGGGTCCAGTCCGAGAATCGCCAGTGCTTGCAGGGTGCGATCCGGCGCCGCGGCGGACGCGCGGCCGTGCCGTTCGCGCCGTTCGCGCTCTTTTTGCTGATGCTGGCGGGCCTGTTCCTGCTCCTGCTCCTGCTCGCGCTGCTGCTGCGCGCGGGCCTGTTCGGCGTCTCGCTCGGCCTGGCGCCGGTAGTAGGCGGTGTTGCGCGCGCGCCAGTAGGCCTCGCGGCTGGGGTCGTCCGGGGGTGGCAGGGCGCTGCCGGTGAGCGCCTGGAAAAGCGTTTCCAGCATGGCCGGCGGGATGCCAAGCAGGTCGGCCAGAAAGCGAAGAATGTAGTGGTTGGCAGGCGACAGGCGGCCGTTTTCCACGGCCAGTGCGATGGCCTTTTGAATGATGCCGTGCCCCTGCTCGGCGCTACATTGGCGGTGCAGCACCTCGGCGGCGAGCTGTACGGCGTGGGTGTCGCGCTGGCCGGCAATGCGCAAAAGCGGGGCCAGATCATGCCCGTGGGCAAGCCCTTCAGCCTTTCGCGCCAGCCGCCAATAGCGCTGATGCGGGGTGAGCGTGGTGCAGTGATCAAGCACCCAGGCCAGCAGCAAAAGCGTTGCCGTATCCGCTTGTTGGTGGCTTTGTAGCAGCACCAGCTCAAAGGTTGAAAAGCGGGCAATCGGCATTCCCTGGCTCCCGGCGATCATTGGCCAAAACCGTAGTCAAGACCGTAGGCAAGGCAGTAGATAAAACAGTAGGCAAGACGCGAATAGTCGGCAATGGTGGCGTGACCGGCGGCGGATGGCAAGTCTGCCGAGCGGCGGATGGCCCGCCGATAACCGACAAGCCCGCTAACCCACAAGAGAGGCCCAAGTGGTTCACGTAGAGCGTAAAGACAGCTTTCAACTGCGTTTGTCGCGGTATCTGAAAGAAGAAACGTCCCACACGCTTGACGTGTATCTGTTTGTGCCCGGCGAGCTGGGGCTTAGTACGCGGCTGATCGCCGAGGAAGTGTTTTATCACAGCGCCATTCATACCGCGCGCACCTATTACAGCGACGAGCACCATCTGCCGCTGGTGCATAGCCGGCTTGCCAGTCGTAACCGCCTGGACAGCGCCTCCTACCGTTTGAGCCTTAGCCTTTATGCCTACCAGTACGTAGAGGCGCTGGAGCGCACCACGCGCACGCTGCTGGACAGCGCGCGCAAGCTTAAGCAGGCGTCGACGGCCGAGGAAGACGCGCCGACCAAAGCGCCCAGCACAGAGGCGTTTGCCCAGTCGCTGCGTGAAATGCAGGCGCTAAGCGACGGTATTCTCAAGCGGCTGCGGCGTAACCGCCCCAAAGACGAGCGGCTGTATAAATACTTTGCCAATATCGATAATTACGTGTCGTGGTTTACCGAACAGCAGCTTTTAGCGCTGGTCGCCCACATGCCGCGCCGCGCGGCGCTTACGTCGCTGAAGCGCGAGCTGATTGCCATCTGCGAAAGTGAAAGCGACTACCGCCGGGCCCAGCAGTATAACGCCGAGCGGGTAAGGCAGGACGCGACGCGGATGTCGAACAAGATGCGCCTGCTGCGCCGGCTGATCGAGCATCCGATTACGCTAAGGCAGCGCACCCGAGAGCTTGGCAGCGGCGAGCAAAAGGCGGTCAAGGCGCTGGCAACGGCGGTCGCCATGGCGTTTGTATCGTTTGGCGTGCTGCAGGTGCGCGATCAGCTGGGTGATATTACCGTTTTATTCATCCTGGCAATGGCGGTGCTGTATGCCATGCGCGAGGTGTTCAAAGACGACTTGCGCAATACGCTGTGGCACTGGCTGCGCAAGGGGCGGCCCAAGTGGCGGCGGGAGTATCGCGACGCTACGCGCAACGAGCCGGTCGGGCGCCAGCTGGAATGGTTTGATTACAAGCGCTATGCCGCGCTGGATAGCGACGTGCGCGATATGCGCCGGCGCAAGGTGACTCAGCGTGAAGAAATGGTGCTGCACTACCGTTCCCGCTCGCGGATGTCGCCGACGCGCTTTTTAAGCGGCTACCGCCATACCCGGGAAACCCTGACGCTGGACATGTCGCTGCTGACCCAGCTGATGAGCCGCAGCGCCCATCACATATATCGGCTTAAAAACGGCCAGGCCGTGCGCGAGCGGGTGGAGCGCCGTCATCTGTTCAATCTGGTGGTGCGGCAAACGGAAAACCACGGCCGCGCGCGTCTGGCGCGCTGGAAGGTCGTGGTCAGCCGGTCAGGCATCGTCGATGTGGAAAAGGTGGCTGACAGTGACGATGCCTGAGCGGGTCGGTCAAAGCCGGGGAGCTATTCCTTGAGGGCGTCCAGCGCGCGTTCCAGATGGCGTACGCTGCGCTCGGGGTGGTGCAGTTTGTCCAGCCCGAACAGGCCAATGCGGAAGGTCTGGAAATGTTCGCCTTCGTCGCAGGCCAGTGCCACGCCGCCGGCGACCTGTACGCCCTGCTCGGCGAGCTTGGCCGGCAGGCCCGGGTCTTCGGTATAGCACACCACCACGCCCGGCGCATCGAAACCGTCGGCGGCCACGCTGATAAAGCCGTGGCGCTTGAGCATGGCGCGAACCGCCTCGCCGACCACCTGCTGTTCTTGCTTGACGCGGGCAAAGCCGTAGTCGCGAGTCTCGAACATGATATCGCGCAGGGTCTGCAGCGCATCGGTGGGCAGGGTCGCGTGGTAGGCGTGGCCGCCGTTTTCGTACGCCTGCATGATGCCGTGCCACCGGGCGAGATCGCAGGCAAAGCTTGTGCTCCGGGTCTCGGCCAGGCGCTTTTCGGCGCGCTCGGAGAGCATCACCATGGCACAGCAGGGCGAGCCGCTCCAGCCTTTCTGCGGCGCGGTGACCACCACGTCGATGCCCAGATCGGCCATGTCGACCCAGAGGGTGCCGGCGGCAATGGCGTCGAGCACGAACAGGCCGCCGACTTCGCGGGTGGCCTTGGCCACCGTGCGCAGGTAGTCGTCGGGCAGCTGCATGCCGGCGGAGGTTTCCACCTGAGGCACAAAGACCACGGCGGGTTTTTCCGCGCGGATGCGTGCGGCGGCTTCGTCAGCGGGTACGGGCAGAAACGGCGAGCGCTCGTCGCCGGGAACCTGACGGCGGGCCTTGAGTACGGTGTGCTGCTCGGTCAGCCGGCCCTGCTCGATGATCTGGGTCCAGCGGTAGCTGAACCAGCCGTTGCGGATCACCAAAACGGACTGATCGGTAGCGAACTGGCGGGCGACGGCTTCCATGCCGAACGTGCCGCTACCCGGCACAATCGCTGTGGCGTGGGCGCAGTAGACGTCTTTCAGCGTGGCGGAAATGTCGCGCATGACGCCTTGAAAACGTTGCGACATGTGATTCAGCGCGCGGTCGGTATAGACCACGGAATATTCCAGCAGTCCTTCCGGGTCGATGTTGGGCAGCAGGCCGGCCATGATGCTCTCCTGAGTGGCTGCGCGCCGGCGAACGGCGCGCTGGATAAGGGATAATGCAAGAATACGAGCAATGCCGCCCCGGGAAAAGAGAGACCGGGGCGTAGATGCCGTCAGGCGATGTCGGAAGCGCCTGCCAGCGTGGATACCAGATGAGGCAGCAGCGTCGTGGCGCCCAGGCGGAAATGGCGCGGGGTCATCCATGCCGGCCCCATGATGTCGCTTGCCAGCGTGAGGTAGACGGCGGCGTCTTCGGCGGTATGGATGCCCCCGGCGGCCTTGAAGCCCACGTCCTGCCCGCTGTTCTTGATGGCGTTGAGCATAACGGTTGCGGCCTCGGGCGTGGCGCCCACGCCGGCTGTGCCGGTGGCGGTCTTGAGAAAGTCGGCGCCGCCTTCAATGGCAAGCTCGCAGGCGCGCTTGATCAGCGCCGGGTCTTTGAGCTCGCCGGTTTCAAGGATGACTTTCAAAAGCGCCTGGCCGCCGCACGCTGCCTGGCACATTTCGACAAACTCCAGGCAGGTCTCTTCGTCGCCGTCGAGCAGGGCGCGCCAGGGCAGCACCACGTCGACTTCGTCTGCGCCTGAGGCCACCGCTTCGCGGGTTTGTCGCGCCGCGGCCATGATGTCGTCGTTGCCGTGGGGAAAGTTGGCGACCGCGGCGATCTTGACCTCGCCGTTGAGCTTGTGGGCGGTCAGCACGCGCCGCGCGGCCACCACAAACTGAGGATACACGCACACCGCGGCCGGGTGGCCGAAAGGCGTTTTGGCCTGCTGGCACAGCGACTCGATATCGGCGTCGCTATCCGCCGCCGCAAGGCGGGTCACGTCCAGCAGCGCCAGCGCCTGGCGCGCGGCTTGAAGCAAGTTGATCGAAGCAGGCATGGGAGTCTCACTGGTTGATGTTAGGTAGCAGACGGCGGGCTATTCGGCGCGATCAAGCCCCATCTGCCAGAAATCGATTTCCAGACGCGTGGCGTCGTTGAAGATGGTGGTAAGCTCGGCAAAGCGCGCCGGGGATACTTCGCTCAGGCGTTCGTTGAGCCAGGCAACCTCGGCCTGCATGGCCTGCTGGAACTCGTCGCTTTCGTACATGGCGATCCAGGCGTCAAAGGGGTTGTCGGCCCCGCGCCGGGTGAAAGGCTGGGCGTTGAGCCAGTTGGCGATCTCACCGTAGCCGACCAGGCAGGGCGAAAGCGCTACGTGCAGGTCGAGCAGATCACCGCGGCTGCCGGTATCCAGCACGTAGCGGGTGTAGGCCAGGGTGGCGCGGGCTTCGGGCAGCGCGGCCAGTTCCTGCTCGCTGACGCCCCACTGGCGGCAGTAGTCGATATGCAGACCCAGTTCGATATCGATGATCGCCTTCATGCCCTCCAGCGCCTGGCGCAAATCGGCAAGGGTGGGGCTTTTGTATGCGGCCAGCGCATAGGCGCGGCCGAAATGAATCAAAAACAGATAGTCCTGCTTTAAATAGTGGCGAAAAGCGCCGTCTTCCAGCGTGCCCGCACCCAGCTGGCGGACGAAATCATGCTCGATGTAGGCGCGCCAGTTACGCGGGCAGGCGCGGGTCAAATCGCTGAACTGATACCCCATGTGTTGCAGTCTCCCTGTCTATTCATCTGTGCCGGGCAGCGGCCCGGGGCGGCGCGCCCAGCTTACCAGAGCCAGCTGCCCGGGCGTGCCGGCGGCAGGCCCCGGCGCACGGCGATAAACCCGGTGATGCAGCGCACGACCAGCCATACCGCCAAAAGCGGCCACAGGATGGCACCCAGTGCAAAGACGCTCAAGGCGAAGACGGCACAGAAATACAGCGTGCCGATCCAGAACGTGCGGATCAGGTAGCGATAGTGGGCCTGAAGCCAGGGGGCGGCGCCCTTGCGGTAGACGTAGGCGATGATTACGCCGATCAGCAGCGTCACGTTGGCCGTCACGATGCCGCCGAGAAACAGGGCGTAGACGATTTGCGGCGTACGCGTGTTCACGTATGGGGTATCGAGGTTGGTCATGCGGGCGGTCTCACATGCAGAAGGTCTCAAATAGACGGCAGCGCGTCGGCTGCGCTATGGCGTCAATACAGCTGGAAATCACGGTAGTCGGCGCGTCCCTGCTGCTCTTCGATGACTTTGCGGTAGCGCTTGTATTCCCATTGATACTGCGCCGGGTCAAGGCGGATGGCGGCTTCCACGCAGGCGTTGACGCCGGTGGCGGAGGTGACGTCGTCGGTGCTGTAGACGCGTACGTCGGCGTCAAGAAAATGGATGGCAAACCCCTTGCCGGGTACGCGCCGGGCCACGCCGGTCACCACGCGCGCCTGAGTGCGGGCGACCAGCCTGGGCAGCAGCGTAGCGGTGTAGGCATCGCGGTGGAAAAACGGCGCAAACACGCCGCTGCCCCAGCCGGGTTCCTGGTCGGGCAGAATGCCCACGGCTTCGTGGCGTTTGAGCGCTTTGAGCAGTGCGGCTACCCCGCGGGCGTTGGTGGGCACAAGCGCGGCGCCCTGGCGCTGCCGGCCGTGGCGGATGATCGGGTCCAGCGCGGTCATTTTGGGCGGCTCATACATGGCGGTGAACGGGAAGTGGCTCGACAGCCAGAAGTTGAGCACCTCCCAGTTGCCGAAATGCGGGGCGAGCACGATCACGCCGCGGCCGTCACGTCGAGCGTCGTCGAGCTTTTCGCGGCCGTGCACGGCGATGATGCCGGCGGCTACGCGCGCTGGCGGTGCCATCCAGGCGTGCCCCAGCTCCAGCATGGTGGCGGCGGAGTGGCGCAGGCTGCGCCGGGTCAGCGCGCGGCGCTCCCGGGCAGCAAGCGCGGGGTAGACGACGGCCAGATTGCGCCGGGTTACCTCGCGTTCGCGCCGGCTGAAGCGGTAGACCAGCGCACCGGCCAGGCGTGCCAGGCGCCACAGGCGAGCGAGCGGCCAGCCGGCCAGCCGCTGCCACAGCCAGGCAACGGCGCCGGCGCGGGTACGGCGTGGCGGAAAAGAGGGATAAGGCATGGTATTACAACAGCCAGCTATGTACGTTGTGCGGTGCGCGCTTTTCCTGCAGGCCCTTAAAGCCCTTTACGCAGCGCACGATCAGCCATACTGCAAGTGCCAGCAGCAGCGGAAAGCCGATCAAGACCAGCGTCAGAAGAGTGGCAACCAGCGCGTACAGCAGCCCTATCCAGAAGGTGCGGATCTGATAGCGATAGTGCGCATCCAGCCAGTCCGGGCCGTCACCGCGATGGAGATAGGCGATGATCACGGCGATAATGGAGGTAAAGCCGACGACAAAGCTTGCCAGATACAGCGCATATACCACCGTTGCCAGGGTGGTGTCCGGCGAGCGAGGCGCTTGCCGTGCCCCCGCGTCTTCGCGATACACCGGTTGCCGGGTATCTTCATCCATGTGCCTACCTCGTCGTGTCTTGATCGTCTGCGTGCCGGCGTTGCTGGTCGTGTCCTGGCGTCTCGCCCGGCCTGTGCCGGCCATATTACCCCGGTGCGCGGCGCGGTGCATCGGCCCGGGGCGCCTAGGTTTTTTCTGCCTGCCGTACCGGGCGGGCAATTTCCAGCAGATTGCCGTCGGGATCGCGCAGATAAAGCGACTGGATAGGGCCGTTGGCGCCCTGGCGATCGACCGGGCCCAGTTCGACATCAATGCTCAAGGCGTCAAGGTGCTGGCGAAACGCCTCCAGCGGCAGCTGGCAGCGCAGGCACAGATCCAGACTGCCCGGCGTAGGCGTGGCCGAGGTGGGCGCGATATCGGTATCGGTCTGGTGCAGGCGCAGCGCGGTGTCGCCAAGCATCAGATCAACGCGCTGGGCGTCGCGATAGCGTACGTCAAGCCCCAGCACGCGGGAGTAGAAATCCACAGCGCGGGTCATGTCGGTGACGGTTACCACCAGATGGTCCAATCCTGAAAGCATGGCACTTTCCTTACGTCAAACGTCTTAAGGCGAAAACGGATGACGTCAAGAATACGCTGACGGGGTATGAAGACGCAAAAGCCGTGCCATGTGTGAGCGCGCAGAACGGCCACACCGGCGCGAAAAGGGCCCGGCAAGGCGCTGAGCCGGCTAAGGACTTTTGCATCCAATCATGATTTACTACGACGTTTTATTTTTCAAGGAGCAGGGTATGAAGCAAATGTGTAGCGTCAGGCAGGCGTTGACGCTGGTAGCGGCGGGGCTGGCCATGGCCGGTCTGCCGACTGCGGCCCGGGCGAGCGATGCCTTTAGCCTAACGATTGCCAACGACGGCACGGTCAGCACCGATGACGGCCACTATACCAGCGGCGTCACGCTGCGCTACGATTTTACACCAGCCCCCGAGCACTGGACCCAGCGGGTTGGACGGGCCTTGCCTGACGAACTGGTGCAGCGCACTCAGCGGGCCGAATATCGGCTGGCGCACCGCATTTACACGCCCAACGATATCGAGACATCCGCGCTGATCGAGCGTGATCGCCCCTATGCCGGGCTGATGCTGGGCGGCGTGTCGCTGTTTGATAGCCAGGCGACAGCGTACGGCCATACCGCCACAGACCTGCATTTGGATGTAGGGGTGGTTGGGCCGTCGTCGCTTGCCGACAGCATTCAGCAGGAAGTGCATCGCCTGGTCGGCAGTGATCGCCCCCAGGGCTGGGAGCATCAGCTCGACGACGAGGCCATTGTGAATCTGGGCCTGCGCCGCCAGTGGTGGCAAAAGGCGCCTTTTGCCGGCAAGCAGCTGGCGTCCGGCCCGCTGGTCACCGCGGCGCTGGGCAATTTGCGCACCCATGCCGGCATCGGCTATAGCGTGCGCTTTGGCGATGCCGCGCGCAGCATTCCCAGCCTGGCGCCCAGCCCGTCTAGCAGCGCCGGCTTTCTCAACGAAAGCGGCGTTAACTGGTATGCGTTTGCCGGGGTGGAAGGCTATTACGTGGCCCACAACCTGCTGCTTGACGGCAACACGTTTTCCAGCAGCCACTCCGTTGACCGGCGCGAATGGGTCGGCGACGTGACAGCCGGATTTGCTGTTGGCTGGGACGCATGGCAGATGCGTTTTGCCGCCGTTCAGCGCAGCCGGGAATTTCACGGGCAGCAAGATCCCGATCGCTTTGCTGCGCTGACGCTGAGGACAGCGCTCTAGCCAAGGCCAGGCGCTGTCGGCGGCAAGATCAGCCGATCTTGTCCTGGGTTTTGTGTTCAAAGTCGCTGGCGCTGTGGCGCTCAAGCAGCTGTTCGTGGGGCTCGCCGAAGGCGCGGTTCACCATGCAGCCGCGCTTGACGGCGTCGCGCTCGGCGATATCCCGGGCCCAGCGCATGACGTGCTGATAGTCATGGGTCTGGAGAAATTCCGCGGCGTCGTAAACGCGGCCCAGGGCCAGCTGGCCAAACCATGCCCAGCTGGCAATATCGGCAATGCTGTAGGCGTCGCCGTTGAGGTAGCGAGTTTCGGCCAGCCGCCGGTTGAGCACGTCCAAAAGGCGCTTGGTTTCCATGGTGTAGCGGTCGATGGGGTATTTCATCGCCTCCGGGGCGTAGGCGTAAAAGTGGCCAAAGCCGCCGCCTACAAAGGGTGCGCTGCCCATCTGCCAGAATAGCCAGCTGAGCGTTTCCGTGCGCGGCGCTACAGCCCGGGGCAGCAGGGCGTCGAACTGCTCGGCCAGATATAAAAGAATCGTGCCGGACTCAAACACCCGCTGGGGCTGGGCCTGGCCGTAATCGAACAGGGCCGGAATCTTGGCGTTGGGGTTGGCCTCGATAAAGCCGCTGCTGAACTGTTCGCCCTCGCCGATATCGATCCGCCAGGCGTCGTACTCGGCGTCGTGGCCCAGGGCCAAGAGCTCTTCGAACATGATGCTGGCCTTGACGCCGTTGGGCGTGGCCAGCGAATACAGTTGAAAGCGGTGTTCGCCCACGGGCAGCGCCTTGTCGTGGGTCGCCCCGGCAGTAGGACGGTTGGTGCCGGCAAACTTGCCGCCGTTATCGGTTTCCCACTGCCAGACACGCGGCAGGGTGTAGGATGTATCGTGCATTATGGTCTCCTTGCAGCGGCTCTGTATCGATCACAACGAGCGGTATCACAGCCTGCAGTATTACAACAGGGGAACCATTACGTCGGGCATCGTGTGATCGCGGTACGAAAGGCATAACATACGCGCGAAAAAGCCGCAAAAACATCGCCAGGCGTTTGCGCCGCCTTGATAAAGCCCGACCTTCGCTGCAGGATGAAAACGCCGGACGCCGTTTTCTCGCAGCGCTGACCTGGGCGCGAGAAGGCGGACGTCAATCGACGACTAACGCTGAGGAGTATCGCTATGGATCGTCACGCAAGCGCACACTGGGAAGGTGGACTGAAAGACGGCAAGGGCACGGTTTCAAGTGAAAGCGGCGTGCTCGACGCGCGCCCGTACAACTTCGGCCAGCGTTTCGCCGATGAAAAGGGCACCAACCCCGAAGAGCTGGTGGGGGCCGCCCACGCCAGCTGTTTCTCCATGGCGCTGTCGTTGGTGCTGGGCGAAGCTGGCTACACGCCGGACGCCGTTGACACCCGAGCCACGGTCACTATCCAGGAAAGCGACGACGGCTTTGAGATTCCGGCGGTTCACCTGGATGTGACGGCCACCGTGCCCGGCGCTGACGATGCGGCCTTCCAGAAGGCGGCTGAAGGCGCCAAAGCGGGCTGCCCGATTTCCAAGCTGTTCAACGCCAACATCACCATGAACGCCACGCTGAATAACGCCTGAGTGTGACGCGGTGCCGGCTGACGAGCCGGCTACACGTAAAGCCCTGATCGCCTCAGGGCTTTTTTGCGCCAGGCGATTGCGGCCCGCAGTACAATCCCCGGGTGCTGCCGTGCTAGTGTTTCACGCATTGGCTCATGCGGTTATGACCCATCTGCGTTCCGGCGACGGCCGTTGAACGCGACTATTCAGGAGAGACTGTGGATCTCGCAACGCTAATAGGACTGCTGGGGGCGGCCGTGCTGGTCAGCGCCTCGGTTATTATGGGCACCTCGCCCGAAGTGTTTCTCAACCCTACAGGGCTTTTGCTGGTGGTGGGCGGCACGCTGTTTGTGGTGCTGGCCAAATTCAGCATTACCCAGTTCAAGTTTGCCTTCAAGGCGGCGGCTCGGGCGTTCAAGTTTCAGCTGCCGAGCACCCAGGAGAGCATCGATGAGCTTATCGAGCTGTCAAAGCTCTCGCGTAAACAGGGGCTTTTGGTGCTGGAAAGCCAAGAGGTCAACTCGCCGTATCTGGCCAAAGGGCTGCAGATGCTGGCGGACGGCTTCAGCGCTGAGATGATAAAGGAGATGATGGCCAAGGAACGCCTTTTGACCCTGGAGCGCAACGAAGCCGGCGGGCGGGTGTTTTCCGCGTTTGCCGAGGTGGCGCCGGCCATGGGCATGATCGGCACGCTGGTAGGGCTGGTGCAGATGCTGGCCAACATGGACGATCCGTCAAAGATCGGCCCGGCCATGGCAGTGGCACTGTTAACCACGCTCTACGGGGCGATGATCGCCAACATGATTGCCAGTCCCATTGCCGACAAGCTGTGGCTGCGCATGAACCAGGAAGCCAAGATGCAGCAGCTGTGGATCGATGCGGTGTTGGCGATCAAGGGCGACAAAAACCCGCACGTGCTCGAGCAGATGCTGGCGCTTTATTTGCCCCCGGAAAGCCGCGCCCGTGACGAGGACGCCGAAGCCGCTGCCAACCCCACCGGAGGGCGGGGCTAGCCATGAGCAAAAAGCCGTCGATGGACATTCCGCAGTGGATGATTACCTATGCGGACCTGATGTCGCTGCTGCTGTGCTTTTTCGTGCTGCTGCTGTCGTTTTCCGAAATTGACGCGGAGAAATTCCGTCGCATTGCCGGCGAGCTGTCCCAGGCCTTCGGCGTGCAGCGTGACATTGAAGCCATGCAGATTCCCAAGGGTACCAGTGCCGCGCTGGACAAGTTTTCCCCGGCGGTGCCTGATCGCACCTTGCTGGATGAAATTCGCCAGCGCACCATGGAGGAGCGGCCGCAGCTTGAAGCCATGCGTCAGATGCTGGAAACCCATCACCGGGAACAAACGCAAGAGCTGGCGCAGCAGATCAAATCGCTGCTGGAGGCCTCGGGCAACAGCGATGTCACCCAGGTTGAGGTAGACGGCTTTCGGGTCGTGATCCGCATCGAAGAGAGGGGAACGTTCATGTCGGGCTCAGACCGAGTGACCGGCTCGTTTGCCACGCTGCTGGAAGACATGGCCGAAGTGTTTGCCGGGCTGCCGGGCAATATCGCGATTGGCGGGCATACTGACGACGTGCCCATCAATACCGAGCGCTTTCACAGCAACTGGGATCTTTCTGCCCTGCGCGCCGCCTCGGTGGCCAATATCTTGCAGAAAAACCGGGCGCTGTCGCGACAGCGCCTGGTCGTTCAGGGGTTTGCCTCCACGCGCCCGCGTGCGTCCAACGACACGGCCGCCGGCCGGGCGAAAAATCGGCGGGTAGAGATTACCATTGACCTCACCGAGGCAACCGAGGAGCGCGGTACCCAAGGGATTAACACGCTTGGTGAAGCGTCTTCCGCCCCGGCCGAATCGTAGCGGCAAAGCCGAAGCAATAACGTTGAATCAGGGCGTACGCTGCTGTCTGTGAAGCGAGACAACACCGCTCGCCGGCTTTATATATCCGCCAGCTGCCAGACATCAAAGGCCGGCTCTTCGTACGGGTGGGCAAGCCTGAGTGCCGCGACGGCGGCGTGGATAGCGTCGTCGGCGCACACCAGCTCTATTTTGAGCTCCTCGACGTGGGTTAGCGCATCAACGCGGCCGATGTGCGGCTCGGCGCCGGCCAGCGGGCGAAACTGCCCGGTGCCCCGGGTTTGAAAGCAGCACGCCTCGTAGTGGCCCAAACGCCCCGCGCCGGTTTCAAACACCGCTTCCTTGACGCTTTCTGCCGCGTCGACGGGCACATAAAACGCCAGCTTGTACATATCGCCTCCCGGCATGGTTGAGCAATGACGACTATCTTGCCAAAAAAGCGGGGAGAAAAGCGACGCCTGTCACGCCCGGCCGCGGATAAAAATACCGCGGGCCACTTGCGATTTCGGCGTCGAGCACAAGGAGAGCACCATGGAAAGCGGACTGCGCGCCCTGCTGGAAGAGCAGGGACTTGCCGCCGATGAAGCATCCATTCGCCTGATCAGCGCCGCGGACAGCAACGCCGTGTACCGGCTGACGACCGCGGAAGGCGACGTTATCGCCAAGCGCGATGCGCCCGAGCGGCTGGAAGGTGAAGCCGAGGGCCTGGCTGCGCTGGCCCGGGCGCAAAGCGGGCTGGTGGTGCCCGAGGTGCTGGGCTGCGGACACGGCTGGCTGTTGACCGAGGCGCTGGAAACCGCCGCCAGCGGTGACGCTGCTGCGCTGGGCACGGGCCTGCGGCGTCTGCATCAGACGCCTCGGCAGCAGCACGGCTGGCATCGCGACAACGCCTGCGGGCAAACGCCTCAGCCCAACGCTTCGCTGCCGGACGGCCGCGCTTTTCAGCGTGACCGGCGCCTGCTGCCGTTGGTGGACGCATGCACCCGGCAGGGCCTGCTGGACCAGGCAACAGCGGATCGCCTGCGCCGCCAGGCAAACGCGCTGGAAGACTGGCTGGCACCGGCGGCTCCCCGGCTGATACACGGTGACCTGTGGGCGGGCAACGTGCTGTATACGCCTTGTGGCCCTGGCGTGATTGACCCGGCGGTATACGCCCACTACCCGGAAGTGGATATTGCCATGCTGACGCTGTTCGGTGCGCCCGGCCCGGCCTTTTTCGAAGCGTACTGGCAAGGCAGTGCGCCGGACGACTGGCCGCGGCGGGAAGCGCTGTTTCAGCTTTATCCGCTGCTCAATCACCTGCTGCTGTTCGGTGCCGGGTATCTCGGCGGCGTACGCCGTGCGCTTTCCCGTCTGGAGTGCGCCGGCTAGCGGCGGGGCCGGGTATCGCTGCGTAAAAGCGCTGTGCTTGCCATGCTAACATGCGATAATGTATGTAAATTCCGGCTCAAAGCCGATCTGTAACCATCATGTAACGAGGAAGACGCCATGCTGCGACAGCCCCTCTCTTCTGTTCTGGTTTCGGTGCGTCGCGCGCTGTTGCCTTCGTTAGTGGCGGCGGCCTGGGCAACGCCTGCCCTGTCGGCGGATCTGCTGACCATTGCCCAGGACGCGCTGGACAATAACGCAGCGTTAGGGGCCGCCCAGGCCACCACCCGGAGTACCCGAGCCGCTCGGGACGCCGAGCAGGGCAATCTGCTGCCGCAGCTCAGCGCCCAGGGCAACGCTGCCCATAGCGAGCAGTTCGAGCGTCAAGAGCAGAGCCGGCGCCGGCCCGGAACGGCCGGCACCGGGGCCGCCGTAGACGACAGCATCAACAGCGTAAGCCTTAGCCTGGAAGCCACCCAGGCGCTGTTTGATGCCATCAACAGCCGCGAGGTGGAAAGAGCCGAGCGTCAAGTCAATCAGCAGCTTTACCAGCTGGCCGCCACCGAGCAGGAAGTGCTGATTAACGTGGCCTCGGCCTATTTTGAGATCCTGCGCGCCTACGAAATCCTGGAAGCCCGCCGCGCCCAGGAGCGCGCCATCGGCCGCCAGCTGGAGCAGGCCCAGGAGCAGTTTGACGTTGGCCTGATCGCCATTACCGAAGTTGAAGAGGCCCAGGCCCGCTTTGACCAGTCCCGGGCCGAGCGTATCGCCGCGCAAAGCGATCTGCAGGTGCGTTTTGAAGCCCTGGAGCGTTTGACCGGCAAGCGCTACGCAAGCATTGAAGCGCTGCAGGACGACGTGCCCATTCAGGCGCCGACTCCGGCCGACCGCCAGCACTGGGTTGAGCTGGCCGTGGAAAAAAATCCCCGAGTACTGGCCAGCCAGGCCGGCGTTGAAGTCAGCCAAAGCGACGTAGCCATTGCCCGTGCCAACCGCTTGCCGACGGTCAACGCTTTTGCCAACTATAACTACGACGATAACGACGCCGACGGCGTGGAAGGGCACAGCGCCGAAGGCCGGGTCGGTGTGCAGTTTAGCCTGCCGCTTTACACCGGCGGCACCACCACGGCCAGAATCCGCCAGAACACCTACCGGCTGGAATCCACGCAGTATGACTTTGAAGACCAGCGCCGCGAAGCCGTCCAGCAGGTGCGTTCGCGCTATACCCAGGTGAGCAATAACGTCTCCACGGTAGAGGCGCGCCGCCAGGCCATTGTGTCCAACCAAAGTGCGCTGGACGCTACGCGGGCCGGCTATGAAGTGGGCACGCGCAACATTGTGGACGTGCTCAACGCCGAGCAGAATCTGTATAACGCCATGGCGGACTACGCCAGCGCCCGCTATGACTACGTGATCAACCTGCTGACCCTGCGCCAGCGCTCCGGCGTGCTCGACGTCGATGCGCTGAACGAGGTGAACGGCTGGCTGGGCAAAGACAGCGTCAGCTTCACGCTGCCCGAAGAGAACGCGGATAGCGTCACCCGCATCGGCAAGCGGCCTACGCGCACGCCCTGAGCGATCCACGTGCCACCGGGCAACCCCGGCGGCACGTGTATTTACATTCAACCATGTATGGTTGTAGGCTTCGCCCATTCTGTCAGGGCGTTAACGGATACAAGGACATCATGAAAACATCGTTGAGTAGCGTGGGCCGTACGGCACTCGCCGTGGCGGCCAGCGTATTGCTGGCCGCCTGCGGTAGTGAAGAGCCGTCGGAAAATGGCCAGCAGCAGGGCAGCCAGCAGCAACCCCGGCCGGTGGAAGTCACAACGCTTGAGCGTCAAGACATCGCGCTGGATAAATCCTATCCGTCGCTTCTGCGCAGTGACGATGCCGTTACGCTGGTGGCCCGGGTCAGCGGCACGCTGGAAGACAAGCTCTTTGAGCCCGGCGAAATGGTAGAAAAAGGCGCAACGCTGTACCAGATCGAGCCGGACCGCTATCAGGCAGCGGTCAACCAGCGCGAGGCAGACCTGCAAAGCGCCCGGGCCACGCTTGCACGCGCCCAGCGCGACGCCGAGCGCTTTGAACGCCTGCTCAGCCAGAATTCGGTAAGCCGCCAGCAGTACGATCAGGCCCTGGCCGACCGGCGCGTTGCCCAGGCAAGCGTAGCCCAGGCGTCCGCGGCGCTGGAAAGCGCGCAGATCGATTTGGACTACGCAGACGTTCAGGCACCGGTATCCGGCATGATCAGCCTGAGCCGGATCAACGTTGGCAACCTGGTCAACCCGGGTACTGAACTTGCCACCATCACCCCGCTTGATCCGCTGGAGGTGCGCTTTCAGCTGCCCCAGCGCGACGCCTTTGAGCTGCGCCGCCAGCTACAAGACGGCATGGTGATTGAAGATATCGGTGCGCGCCTTGAACTGCCCGGCAGCGCCAGTGCGCTGACCGGCAAGCTGGACTTTCTCGGCGCTACCGTCGACGAGGCCACCAGCACCGTGCAGGCCAACGCCAACTTTGCCAACCCTGACGCCCGGGTGCTGCCCGGCCAGTACGTGCGCGTATACCTGGAAGGGCTAAAGCGCTTTGACGTACTGGCGGTGCCGGAAATTGCCCTGACCCAGGGCCTGATGGGCCCGCAGGTCTTCGTGCTCGACGACGATAACGCCGCTCGGGCGCGCACCGTTGAGCTGGGCGAGCTGGCCGGCCCCTGGCAGGTGTTAAACGGCGGCGTGGAGGCCGGTGATCGCGTGATCGTCGGCGATCCGGCCGGCATCACGCCGGGTACGCCGATCAAGCCCCAGCCGTTTGACGGCGATGCAGCGGCGCTGATGCAAGCGTCAAAAGCGCAGCAGCAGGCCCAGGGCCAGCAGGCACAGGGTAACGGTGCCAGCACCGATGGCACATCGTCAGAGGCCGCGTCGGGTGGCGAGGACGCGTCGTAATGAATTTTTCCAACTTTTTCATCAAGCGGCCGATTTTTGCCACGGTCATCGCCATTATTCTCACCGTTGTCGGCATAATGAGCATGCGGGTGCTGCCGATCGAGCAGTACCCAAGCATTGTGCCGCCCACGGTATCGGTCAGCGCGCAGTTTCCCGGCGCCGACGCCGAAACGGTAGCGCAAACCGTCGCCGCGCCGCTGGCCGAGTCGATCAACGGCGTCGAGGACATGCTCTACATGACCTCGACCAGTGCGGACAACGGCTCAATGAGCCTGTCGATCGCCTTTGACATCGGCACCGACGGTGATATCAACACCATCAACGTCAACAACCGCGTGCAGGGGGCGCTGTCGCAGCTGCCTGAAGCGGTGCAGGATCAGGGCGTTACCGTAGAGCTGCGCTCAAGCTCGATTCTGATGCTGGTCTCGCTGATTTCCCCCCAGGGCGACTACGACCGGGTCTATCTGCAAAACTACGCAACGCTGAATATCCTCGACGAGCTTCGCCAGGTGCCCGGCGTGGGCGAGGCCGAAGTGCTGGGCGGCGGCGAGTTCGCCATGCGCGTATGGATGAACCCCAACAAGCTGGCGCAGTATGATCTGACGCCGGCGGAAGTCGCCTCGGCCATTCGCGCCCAGAATACCGAGGTGCCGGCGGGCAGCCTGGCGGCCACGCCGCAGAGCGAGCCGCGGGCGTTCACCTACACCATTACCGCCGGCGGGCGACTGAACAATGTAGATGATTTTCGCAACATCGCCCTGCGCACCAACCCTGACGGCTCATCGCTGACCCTTGACGATGTGGCGCGTATTGAGCTGGGAGCGTCGTTTTACGGCGTCGAGGCGCGCCTTAACGGCGGCACGATGGCGCCGATTATCATCAACCAGCAGCCCGGTGCCAACGCCCTGGAAACCTCAGGGGCGGTCAAAAGCACCATGGAGGAGCTCAAAAAGCGCTTCCCCGAAGGGCTTGACTACGTGGTGCCCTACGATACAACGCTGTTTATCGATGCCTCGGTGGAAACCGTGGTGCACACCTTTATCGAAGCCTTCCTCATCGTTGGCGTGATTCTGTTTATTTTCCTGCAGAACTGGCGCTTTACGGTGATCGCCATGTCGGTGGTGCCGGTTTCGGTGCTTGCGACCTTTGCCGGTTTTTATATTTTCGGCTTTTCCATCAACCTGCTGACGCTGTTTGCGCTGGTGCTCTCGATCGGCATCGTGGTGGACGACGCCATACTCGTGGTGGAAAACGTCGAGCGGGTGCTTGGCGAGGAGGACCTGACCGTGCGTCAGGCCACCGTGCGCGCGATGCAGGAAGTCGGCGGGCCCATCATTGCCACTTCGCTGATCATGGCGGCGGTGTTTGTGCCGGTGGCTTTCCTTGGCGGCTTTACCGGGCAGATCTATCAGCAGTTCGCGTTGACCGTGGCCATTTCGGTGATGTTCTCGGCGCTGATGGCGCTGACGTTTACCCCGGCGCTGTCGGCGATTTTCATCAAGCGCAAATCAGACGGTGAAGAGTCCAAGCTAAATCGCGCGCTGCACACGCCGCTGCGGCTTTTTGATCGGCTCTTTGCCGGCATTACCGCGGTGTACATGGCAGTGGTCAAGGTACTGGTGCGCTTTTGGGGGCTGGCGCTGCTGCTGACGGTGCTCGTCGGCGGTGCTACCTGGTGGCTGTATGAAAGCACGCCCGCCTCGCTGGTGCCGGAGACCGACCAGGGCATCGTGCTGGCCAGCGTCTCGCTGCCGGATTCGGCGTCGCTGGCGCGCACCCGGGACTATATGTCACGGCTTTCCGAGCGTATCGAGGCGATTCCCGGCGTGGAATATTCCTCGGCGGTAGCCGGCTACGACATGCTCTCAAGCGCGGTCAACACCGCACGCGGCATCATGTTTATCAACATGGTGGACTGGGCCGAGCGTGACCTGACGGCAGAGCAGCTGGTCGGCAAAATCATGCAGCTGGGCGCCGAGGTAGAAGGCGGCACGGCCAGGGCGTTTAACGTGCCGCCGATTATCGGGCTGTCGACGACCGGGGGCTTTACCGGCTATCTCCAATCGTTTGGCGGTGCGTCGTCCAAGGAGCTTTATGAAGCTTCAATGAAGGTGATGCAGGCGGCCAACCAGCATCCGGGGCTAAGCCAGGTCTTTACTACCTTTAGCGTTAACGTGCCGGGCTATCGCGCCGAGATCGACCAGCAAAAAGCGCTGAGCTACGGGGTATCGCTGCCGGCGCTGCACTCCACGCTGTCGAATACGTTCGGCAATGGGTTTGTCAACTATTTCAGCTACCAGAACCGTAACTTCCAGGTGTATCTGCAAAACGAAGACGAGTTTCGCAAGACACCGGACGATATCAACAACGTCTACGTGCGCGGCGGCAACGGTGAGCGTATTCCGCTGGCCGAGTTTGTAACGCTGAAGCGTCAGGTCAAACCGTCAGTGGTGTCACGCTTTGGCGTGTACCTGGGCGCGCAGTTCCAGGGCCAGCCGGCAGAGGGCTACAGCTCCACGCAGGCCATCGACACCATGGAACAGATCGTTCAGGAAACGCTGGGCGACGGCTGGGGCATGGGCTGGACCGGTACGGCCTATCAGGAATCGACCCAGGGCAGCGCGGCGGCTCTTGCCATCGTCTTTGGCATGCTCATGGTGTTTTTGATCCTGGCGGCCCAGTACGAGAGCTGGTCGCTGCCGCTGGCGGTGCTGACCGCGACGCCCTTTGCCCTGTTTGGCGGCATCGGCGGCATTGCCCTGCGCGGGCTGGACAGCAGCGTGTACGTGGAAATCGGCATGCTGGTGGTGGTTGGCCTGGCGGCGAAAAACGCGATCTTGATCGTGGAATTCGCCGAGCTGCAGCGCAAGGAGCTGGGCAAATCCATTCGCGAAGCCGCGATCATCGCCGCTGAGCTGCGTTTTCGCCCCATCGTCATGACGTCCTTCGCGTTTATTCTGGGTACGCTGCCGCTGGCGCTGGCGACCGGGGCAAGTGATACCAGCAGCCACCATATCGGCACTACGGTGTCGGTGGGCATGGCAACGGTTGCCATTGTGTCAAGCTGCTTTGTACCGACCTTTTACGCCATGATTGCCAGAGTGGCCGACTGGATGCACCGCAAACGCGGCGCCCAGTCGCACGACCACGCGGAACAAAACGGCAATGCGTCAGCGTAACGGCTGAAGGGCTACCCGGCGTAAACGGACCGGGTGTTGCAGCAAGAAAGAGCACCGGCTATATGGCCGGTGCTTTTTATGGTATGAGTGGAATAAAGCAGGCTAAGGTGTATCGCCGATTCGCGGCCTATGCTGACGGGGCCTGTCGCGGCAGGGACAGCCGAGTGCTGAGAAAGCGGCCAGGCGATGGGGATCCGCCAAGCGATGGAAAGAGGGGGTAAGGAATGGAAGGGGGTAGCGCACTGTTTATCAGCTTTCCGATGGTGCTGTTCACCTTGCTGGTGGTGGTATTGGGGCTTTATTGGCTGCTCGTCGCTGTGCGGTTGGCACCGCTTGAGCTGTTTGAGCGCGACAGCCTGGGATACGAACATACTGCCAGCACGCTGGTATCGCTGGGATTTGGCGGGGTGCCGGCCACTTTTGCGCTTAGCGTGCTGATTCTGCTGGCCGGACTGGTGACGCTGGCCGTGGAATTTTTGCTGCTTAGCCGGCTGTCGCTGGGACTTTTTCGCATACCCGTGGGCATCGCCGTGCTGTGGGGCGCCTTTGCGCTGGTATCACCGCTGGCCGCGCGCCTGTGCCACAGGGTTCATCGCTGGTTCCACGGTCAGCGTCGTACGCTGCTGGGAGAGGTTGTAAAAGTCATCGATGAGCCGGATGCCGATGGCTGGGCCGGCGCCGTTTTGCTCAGTGACCCGGGCTGTGAGGTGCGCCTGCACGGCAAGCCGCAAAGTGATGCGGCCGCAAATGCAGGCGAGCATCGCGTGCTGGTGAAGTTTCTCCCCGGGGAAAACGCCTATCGCAGCGTGTCCCAAAGTGCCTACTGCAGCGCGCGGGTTCATGCCAAGCGCCTGCTGCTTAGGCGCAAGGCGCGCTAGCACGCTGTGTGCTAGCCGGTGGCCGGCGGGGCAGGGGCGTGCTGCATGAGCGCAAGCTGTGTTTCGACCAGGCGCGCGCCTTCACGATAGATGGAGTAGCGTTCGTGGTTGCGCAGCCAGTCGTGAAACAGCCCGGCCAGCATGGCCTGCATCAGCTGGGCGGCAATGTCCGCAGCCAGGCACGGCCGCAGCTGGTTGAGCGTCTCGGCCATATGAAAGTACTTGCTCAGCGCACCGCAGGTTTCTGCGGCCATCTCGTTTTGCATGGTGAGCGGGTCAATATCGCCAAAGGTCTCGCAGTGGTGCAGCAAAATGGCGTGTACGCGCCGGTAGCGGGGCTGTTCCAGATGGATAAAGCCGCTCAGGCAGGCCAGCCGCACCGCTTCCAGCGGCTGCTGGTCGACGGTTGTATCATCGAGCTTGTCTACGAGTTCTTCAAACGGCAGCCGCACGCGCTGGAGCATGGCATGGAACAGGTCGGCCTTGTTCTTGAAGTGCCAGTATACGGCCCCCCGGGTCATGCCTGCGTGACGGGCAATCTGGTCAAGCGAAGTGCGGGCAACGCCGTGCGCCATGAACATGTCTTCGGCCGCATCCAGCAGCGCTTCCCGCGTGGCGGCCGCTTCGGCTTTGGTTTTTCGGGCCATGAGTAAGCAACCTGAGCAATAAAGACAGCCGCCGTAGTTTACCCGATTGCCGGCTGTTTTACATTCAAAAGTGTATGGATGGCGCCAACCATGACAAGCCCCTCTTCGCCGGCGCGTGCGCCTTTTCATCTGGGTCAGGAAAGCGTCGCACCCGGCACGCGCCGGCAAATCGACGTGCCGGTGGCACGGCTTTATACCCATACGCCGCTGCATATTCCGGTGGAGGTGGTACACGGGCGCAGAAGCGGCCCGGTGCTGCTGGTGTGCGGGGGGATTCACGGCGATGAAATCAACGGCGTGGAAATCGTCCGCCGGCTGCTGCACGTGAAATCCATTGCCGCTTTGCGCGGTACGCTGATTGCCGTGCCGGTGGTCAACGTTTTCGGCTTTTTACAGCAAACGCGCTACCTGCCCGACCGGCGCGACCTTAACCGCTGCTTTCCCGGCAGCGAAGCGGGCTCGCTCGGCGGGCGTATTGCTGCGCTGTTTCGCCAGCAGATCGTCGATCACGCCACCCACATCATTGATTTGCACACCGGGGCGCTGCATCGCACCAATTTTCCGCAGATCCGTGCGCGGCTGACGCCGGGCAGTGACACCGAACGCATGGCCGATGCCTTTGGCGCGCCGGTGGTGCTCAATGCTGAGCTGCGCGACGGTAGCCTGCGCCACTACGCCCAGCACCGACATATCCCGGTGTTGACCTATGAAGCCGGGGAGGCGCTGCGCTTTGACGAGTGGGCCATTGGCCCGGGGGTTAGCGGTGTTCTGCGCGTTATGCGCCGGCTGGGCATGCTGACCGGAGAACATCGCCGTCGTCGCCCTGCACCGGCCGAAATCGCCAACGGTTCGGGCTGGGCTCGTGCGCCCATTGACGGCATTCTGCGCCCGCGCGTGCGTCTTGGCGCGCGCGTGGCCCGAGGTGATCTGCTGGGCCGGGTGGCGGATCCCTTCGGCAATGACGAAGGGGAGGTGAGAGCGGTTGCCGACGGTATTGTGATCGGCACAAGCCGCTTGCCGCTGGTCAACGAAGGCGAGGCGCTGTTTCACATTGCCCGCTTTGATGCCATTGAGGAGGCGGAAACCGCCATAGAAACGTTTCAGTCGACGTTTACACCGCCGCCGGCGTTTTAACTCGCTTTGTTTTGATCTGCCCCAGCGCGTCGTCGTAAACGCTCAGGCCGGCGCCTTCGCGGTGGGCGTTTTCCGACAAATGCCGGCGGAACTGGCGCCCGCCGGGGCAGCCCTGAAAAAGTCCCAGCGTATGGCGTGTGACGTGGTTGAGCTTTGCGCCTTCGTCCAGCCGCCTGGCGATATAGGAGCGAAACGCCCGCGCCGCGTCCATGCGAGTGGTCGCCGGGTTGGCGGCCCCGTACAGCCGCCGATCCACGTCGGCCAGAAGCCAGGGATTCTGGTAGGCTTCGCGGCCGACCATGACGCTATCGACGCGCTCCAGCTCGCCGGCGCAGGCGTCGAGGGTTTTCAGCCCGCCGTTGAGGCCGATATGCAGCGTCGGATGGCGCAGCTTAAGGCGGTGCACTCGGGCGTAGTTGAGCGGCGGCACGTCGCGGTTTTGCTTGGGCGAGAGCCCCGCAAGCCAGGCCTTGCGCGCATGAACCGTGAATATTTCGCCGCCGGCATCGGCTACGGTGGTGATAAACCGCTCCAGGTCTTCCTCCTCGTCCTGGTCGTCAACGCCGATGCGACATTTCACCGTTACCGGAATGGACACCGCTGCTTGCATGGCTTTTACCGCGGCGGCCACTTTTTCGGGGTAGGCCATCAGGCAGGCGCCGATCAGGTTGTTTTGCACCCGGTCGCTTGGGCAGCCGACGTTTAAATTGACCTCGTCGTAGCCCCAGGCCTCGGCAATCGCCGCGCACTCGGCAAGCTCGCCGGCGTCGCTTCCGCCCAGCTGCAGCGCCAGCGGGTGCTCCACAGCGTCGTAGCCCAGAAAGCGCTCCCGGGGCGCGCCGTACAAAATCGCCCCGGTGGTGACCATCTCGGTGTACAAAAGCGCGCGGCGGGTCAGCGTACGCGCCAGGGCGCGGTAGTCCCGGGTCGTCCAGTCCATCATCGGCGCCACAGAAAAGCGGCGGGCGGCATTGGCGGGGTACTCGGTGGTCATGGGCATGAGCATGTATCTAGGCGTGCGCGAAAGGGCGTCAAAAAGGGGCGGGCGGCTATTCTACGCAATAAAGCGTCAACGGCACAAAGCCATAGTGCTCCTGGGCCGGCGCTGTCGTTTTTAGGCGAGGTCTTTTTCCGGGTAACCCACGCTTAATTTGGGGTGGCTAGCATGACCGGCCTTGTATTCTGGTTATATCGCCGTTGAGAGGGGGATAAATGTTATCGCTGACGCTGGGGCCGCTGGCCGTTTCCGTGGGGCAGGCACTGATTGTGCTGGCCTTTCTGGTGGCGCTGATCGCCGGGAAAGTTTCCGCCGGGCGACGGGACGTTGCCATCAGCGATACGATTATCAATCTGGCGCTGGTGGGCGTGGTGGCCGCGCGGCTGGTGTTTGTCGGGCGTTATTTCGACAGCTATGGGCTTGATCCGCTGGCGTGGGTTGACGTTCGTGACGGCGGGTTTGATCCTGTGGCCGGGGTGTTGGCCATAGGGATTTGGGGCATGTATCTGGGCTGGCGGCGTCGCGCGCTGCGCCGGCCGCTGTTCATGGCCGCGTTTGCCGGGCTGCTTGCCTGGGGGCTGACCGGCGGCGCCATGCGTCTGATGGAAAACCAGGCCAGCCGGCCGCCCAAAGCGCGGCTGGAAGCGCTGGACGGCACTTCAATTCGTTTGCCTGAACTGCAGCGCCAATCCGGAGGCAAGCCGATGGTGGTGAATCTCTGGGCCACCTGGTGCCCGCCGTGTCGCAAGGAAATGCCGATGCTGGAACGTGCCCAGCAGCAGCGTACGGATGTGCTGTTCGTGTTTGCCAACCAGGGCGAGGCGGCGCCTACGGTGCGCGATTTTCTCGACCATCAGGCGCTGGCGCTGGATAATGTCCTGCTGGATCGCAGCGGCGCCGTCGGCGAAATAGCCGGCTCGGCCGCACTGCCGACCACGCTGTTCTATAGTGCCGACGGTGCGCTGGTAGACAGCCACTTGGGCCAGCTGTCCCGGGCGACGCTGCGCCGTGCGCTGCGTCGCGCCGCGGCGGACGGGCAAAGCCGGTGATCTGCGGGCGCGCGCGGGGTGTGCAGCACTGATACACTGATGCCATGAAACGTTCTGAACAGCATCTGGCGGCGCTGACCTGCAGCGCTGGCAGGTTTTACAACCACGGCAAGACGATATTGATCATGCGTTCTCATTGTTTTTTCAGCGCCGCTTGGCGTTTCCGCGTGCTTGCGCTGGGCGCGGTACTTTTTACCGTGTCCGCGGCGGCCATGGCCAAGGCGCAGCCTGAAGAGGCGCTGCCGAAAGGCCATTATGCCCTGCCGGAAAACGGCAATATGGTGGGCGAGGCGTATCGCGTCACGGTAAAAAAAGACGAGACGCTGCTCGATATCGCCGCTGAGCACCAAGTGGGCTACGAAGAAATTCGCCGGGCAAATCCGGATACCAGCCTTTGGGTGCCCAAGCCGGGTAGCCAGGTGACGATCCCCGCGCGCTATATACTGCCTCCTGTCCGCCGGGAAGGGCTGGTCATCAATCTGGCGGAGCTGCGGCTGTACTATTTTCCTGACGCCGCTCAGAGCGAGACACCGATTGTCGAGACCTATCCCATCGGCATCGGCCGCGAGGGCTACACCACGCCGCTGGGCGTCACCAAAACAACCATGAAGCTGAAAGATCCGGCCTGGTATCCTCCTGATTCCATCCGCCAGGAGGCGGCCGAAAAAGGCGATTCGCTGCCCTCGGTGGTGCCACCGGGACCGGATAATCCGCTGGGCACGCGGGCGATCCTGCTGGATTTGCCCGGCTACTTGATCCACGGCACCAACCGCCCGGACGGCGTGGGCATGCGTGTGAGCCACGGCTGTATTCGCCTGCGCCCCGAGACGGTGCAGTCGCTCTTTACGCGCGTGGGGGTAGGCGAGCGGGTCAATATCATTGATATGCCGGTCAAGATTGGCCGCGACGGCAAGCGTCTTTATGTGCAGTCTTATCCGCTGGAGGAGCAAAAGGCAGGCATGGACGCGTTCATCGGTGCGCTGGAAAAAACCCCCGGCACAGAGCAGGCCGTGTTGGACTATACGCGCCTGGCGGCAACGCTTGACGCCGGCAGCTGGCAGCCTACGCCCTTGGCACCGCTGCCCGAGGCGGTGATCGAGCCCCGAAAGCAGCCGCGTCACTGGTTTGATGCGTTTCGCAGCTGGCGGCAGTCAGTTGAAACGTCATATAAGACACCTGAACAGCGCGGGGACGCGTAAACGGAGGCAGCCATGCTCATGCGGCGTATACGCATCTGGCCTTTACGGATGCTGACCACGGTACTGTTGCTGACCGCGGTACTGTCGGCCTGTGGTGGCAGCGAGGACGCAGCGCCCGATACTTCGCCCACGGCCGACGAGTCGGTGGTACAGGCAGAGCCTGCGCCGCCGCCGCAGGACGTGCAGCCGCTGACGGCTACGCTGCGCGCGGAGGTGACCATGCGCCCGGATCGTCGGCTGATGGTGGCCGGGCATACAAACCTGCCCGACGAGGCACAGCTGGTGGTGGTTATTGAGCGAGAGGCCAGCGGGGCTCGCTGGCAGGAACGCGCGCAGGTTCGCAGCAGGCAGTTTCAGGCCGGTCCGCTGGGGTTTGGCAGCGGCGTACCGGACGGTAGCTACAGCGTGCGAGTGCAGCTGTCAGAGGCCAGCGTGCAGCCGCTGACGGTGCGTCGTCGCATCGGCGATGACGGCGAGTGGCTGGAAGGCGAGCTGGTGCGCGATGCGCCCCACGGGCTGGGGCGTATCATTACCTATACGCGAGACTTCTCGATTGGGAGCATGCCCAAGCGTAGCCAGCGTGAAATCGGTGTGCGCTATTCCCAAGAGTAGGCGCGCTGCCAGTGTGCCAGCAGCACCGCACAGAGCGGCGTGTGCGTTGGCGGCGGCTGGCGGTAATGCGCCAGGTCAACGCGGTCATCCCGGCGCACCAGATAGTGGCCGGCATGCCGAAAGGCGGCGGCCGGGCCGAACAGCGCCAAATCTTTCTGAGCCAGCGGCGCGAAACAAGTATCGGCAGCCGGGGTTGCCATAAAAGCCGGCCCGCTCCAGGGTACATCCAACGGTATGCCGTCTGTATGCGTGGGGGTTACCCAGTGCTGCTCCCAGGGCAGCGGGCCGGTATGGGTCAGCACTGCGAGCGACGCGCCGTTTTTCCCTTCAAGCAGCATCGACAGCGGGCAGCTCAGAGCCTCGGCCAGGGCCACCAGGCGTGCGTGACCGATTTGTCGAATGGCCCCGGACTCCCAGTAGGAAACTGTCACGTCGGAGACACCCACGCGACGGGCAAGAGCGGCCTTGCTGAGCCTGGCCGTAAGCCTTAATTGCTTGATGCGAGCGCCTAGAGGTTCCATACGTCGTCCTGTTGATGAGCCTGACGGTCGTGTGTAGCAACGACATGGTAGGCGATTGTGCCCTAACGCGCATCCTGATAAAGCCCATACCCGCTGACGAGGCGTTATCCTTTTATGCTCGGCTGCGAACTGCGCCACTGTTGGTTGCGGCCGCGGTGCGTATAATGGCGCCACGTTTTTGTCTACGACGCTCACCCCTTTGTGACACTAAGGATTTCACCATGACCGTACGTACCCGTATTGCGCCGTCGCCCACGGGCGACCCCCACGTTGGCACCGCCTATGTGGCGCTGTTTAACCTGTGTTTTGCGCGCCAGCACGGCGGTGAGTTCATCTTGCGCATCGAAGATACCGACCGTGTGCGTTCAACCGCGGAGTCCGAGCAGATGATTCTCGATTCGCTGCGCTGGCTGGGTATCGAGTGGGACGAAGGCCCTGATGTCGGCGGGGCGTACGGTCCTTATCGGCAGAGCGAGCGCGGCGATATCTACGCCGAATATACCCAGCAGCTGCTGGATGCCGGGCACGCTTTCAAGTGCTATCGCACCGCGGAGGAGCTCAATGAGCTGCGCGAGGCGCGCAAGGCCGCCGGCATGCACCTGGCGCTTAAGCCCGATGATCTGGCGCTTGATGCTGACGAGCAGCAGCGCCGCGCCGACGAGGGCTGGCCCTTTGTGGTACGTATGCAGGTGCCCAAGGAGGGCGTATGCGTGGTTGACGATATGCTGCGCGGGCGTATCGAGGTGGACTGGGCACAGGTCGACGCTCAGATTCTGCTGAAATCCGACGGCATGCCCACCTATCATCTGGCCAACGTGGTTGATGATCATTTGATGGCTATTACCCACGTGCTGCGCGGCGAAGAGTGGATCAATTCAGCGCCCAAGCACCAGCTACTGTACGAATATCTGGGCTGGGATATGCCGGTGCTGTGCCACATGCCGCTTTTGCGCAACCCGGACAAGTCCAAGCTCTCCAAGCGCAAAAACCCAACGTCGATCAACTATTACCGTCGCATGGGCTTTTTGCCTCAGGCGGTCACCAACTATCTGGGCCGCATGGGCTGGTCGATGCCTGACGAACGGGAAAAGTTTACGCTGGCAGAAATGATCGAAGTCTTCGACATTTACCGGGTGTCGCTTGGCGGGCCGGTGTTTGATCGGGAGAAGCTGACCTGGCTTAACGGCGTATATATTCGCGAGGATCTGGACGACGACGCCTTTTTGCAGGCGCTGCGCGACTGGGCGTTCAACGAGGCCTACGTCAAGCAGATTTTGCCCCAGGTGCGTCCGCGCGTAGAGACGCTGTCTCAGGTAGCGCCCTTGGCCGGGCATTTCTTCTCCGGCCTGCCGGCGATCACTGAAGCTGCGTTCGACGGCGTCAAGCTTGAGCGCGAGACGCTGGTCAAGCTGCTGCAGTTTCTGGTGTGGCGTTTGGAAACACTGCCCGCCTGGCACAAGGAAGCGCTGCTTGAAGAGGTGAAATATCTGGCCGGCCATTTCGACCTCAAAATGAAAGAATTTCTGGCACCGGTGTTTATTGCGATCACAGGCTCTAGTGCGAGCACTTCGGTTATGGACGCCATGGCGATTCTGGGCTCCGACATGACCCGCGCGCGGCTGCGTCACGCCATCAGTGTGCTGGGCGGCGTGTCGAAAAAGCAGGCCAAGCGTCTGGAAAAGGCGTACCGCGACCTTGGCTGACAGAGCATCAGGCCGGGCCTTTTATGGAGGTCTCTTTATAGAGGCATAGAGCAGCAGGCGCCGCAAAAATAGCGGCGCTTTTTTGTTGACGTGGCCAAAAAGCATACGTATTATACGCTTCGTCTTCGAGACATGTGGGGCCTTAGCTCAGCTGGGAGAGCGCGACACTGGCAGTGTCGAGGTCAGCGGTTCGATCCCGCTAGGCTCCACCATTTTCTTCCCCGAAGCACCTTGCTTCCTGCCATATTCGGCACGACTGCGTCCCATTCGTCTAGTGGTCCAGGACACCGCCCTTTCACGGCGGTAACAGGGGTTCGAACCCCCTATGGGACGCCACTTCTGTCTTGACTGCCGCTGCTTTGCTTTCCTTTATTTTTTCCGCCTGGGCTTCCGGCCGGCTTTTGCGTACCTGACGGTATGGACCTGACGACGCCCTATGGCAGCTTTCCCATGGCGCCGTGCCGGCGGGGCGGTATGCTGGTGCTTGCCTGATTCGTGATACCTTGTCGCGCATCAAAAACAAGGATTTTTGCGGCGTTTTCCCCTTGACTTGTCCACTTCGTCTGTTCCGCTCTCGGCTGCTGTGCACAACTGCCTGTTATTGCCCGAAGAAAAAGATTGCTATCTTTATTTTGTTATAAAACAACGACTTGCTGCAGGTTAAAAAGTGATCAATTTGAGGCAGAGCCGCTCTTAATGCCGACTGCGGGACGTTTTCTAACGGTTGTAAACAGGGTTATCCACAGTTAGTGTGGAAAACCCTGTTCAGCGCCGTCGTGAGGAAAAGTCAAGGCCTATTCGGGCGTTTTCAGATGTTTTGGCAAGACCGATATGCCAAGGCGCTGGCCATAAAAAAGGCCACCCGAAGGTGGCCTGATACGCAACCGGCAGCGGCAGTGGATGCCGCGCGGGAACCGCCGCGATTTAGTTTTGCGGATAGTCGCGCTGGTCGTTGCCGATGTAGAGCTGGCGTGGCCGGCTGATCTTGTAGCTGTCGCTGAGCATTTCGTGCCAGTGGGAAATCCAGCCGATCGTACGCGATACCGCAAAGATCACGGTGAACATGTTGGTCGGGATGCCCATGGCCTTGAGCACAATGCCTGAGTAAAAATCGACGTTGGGGTAGAGCTTGCGCTCGATAAAGTATTCGTCTTCCAGCGCGATCTGCTCCAGCCGCTTGGCGATCTTGAGCTGGGGATCGTTGGCGTGGCCAAGCTCGGCGAGCACTTCGTCGGCGGTTTCCTTCATGACGCGAGCGCGGGGATCGAAGTTGCGGTAAACGCGGTGGCCAAAGCCCATGAGCTTGAACGGGTCGTTTTTGTCCTTGGCCTTGTCGATGAAGCGCTGGATGTTTTCTTCAGAGTCGTCGCCGATCTCATCAAGCATTTTCAGCACGGCTTCATTGGCGCCGCCGTGAGCCGGGCCCCAGAGTGCAGCGATGCCGGCACTGATGCAGGCAAAGGGGTTGGCGCCGGTCGAGCCGGCCATGCGCACGGTGGACGTCGAGGCGTTCTGCTCGTGGTCAGCGTGCAGCATGAAGATGCGGTCCATCGCCTTGGCGTATACCGGATTGACCCGGTAGGTCTCGCTGGGCGTGGCAAACATCATGTAAAGGAAGTTTTCGGCGTAGCTCAGCTCGTTGCACGGCGTATTGAACGGCTGGCCGATGTTATACTTGTACGCCATGGCAGCGATGGTTGGCATCTTGGCAATCAGGCGTACGGCGCTGATGACGCGGTCTTCTTCCTCGGCGATGTTCATGTGGTCGTGATAGAAAGCGGCCAGTCCGCCGGTCACGCTGCACAGAATCGACATGGGATGCGCATCGCGGCGGAATCCCTTGAAGAAGTTGTTGATCTGATCGTGAACCATGGTGTGGTTACGGATGCGTGCCTGAAAGGCAGCGTACTGCTCGTCGTCGGGCAGGTTGCCAAACAGCAGGGTGTAGCACAGCTCGACGAAGTTGGAATGCTTCGCCAGCTGGTCTATCGGGTAGCCACGGTGAAGCAGCACGCCCTGTCCACCGTCGATGTAGGTGATGGCCGACTTGCAGGAAGACGTTGCCATGAAGCCTGGATCATAGGTAAATAGCCCGTTGGCGCCCAGGCTGCGAACGTCGATGACGTCGGGCCCCAGCGCGCCGGAGTAAACCGGTAGCTCAATCGCCTGATCCATACCGTCTACGGTCAGTGTTGCTTTCCTGTCAGCCATGCAGGCCTCCTTTCGAATTCGGGTGGGACGTACGGTGTTGCTGTTGCTTGCCGCGCCGGCGAAAAGGCCGCTCCACTATAAAAGGGCCCCAAGGATTGTCAATTAGCGATCAGGCCAAACAGTACGTGAAAAAAGTAGAATGGCTATACGCAAGCTGTAATATCGAACAGTTTTTGTCTATGATTGGGCCTGTGCCGTTAGCGCATCGCCTGCCCATGTAACGCGTGGTGCAAGCAGATCACGCAGCACGGTGTAGCAGCGACGACCGCGTGGCAAATTTCTTGCACGATGGTCGAGTAACGCCGGGTTTGGTTTGTCAGTCAGGTGTCGGATTTATATAATTTGCATACCACGCTGCTGGCGAAAAGGCGGTGTGTCCGACTTGGCAACGGCCGAGCCCTACCAGCAACCACTGCCCGCCCGGGCAAATGCCTGACCGCCGCCGAGCGGGCCAAGAGAGTGTGTATAGAGCCGTGAATAGCAAACGACCCGTAAACCTCGATCTTACAACGTTCCACTTTCCTTTGCCGGCGCTGACGTCGATCGTGCATCGCATTACCGGTATCATTATGTTTGTGGGCCTGATCTTCGCCTTTTGGGCGCTTAGTGTCTCGCTGTCTTCGCCTGCCGGCTTCGACGCGGCGAGCAGCGCGCTGGCCCACAATATCTTGGCCAAGCTGATTGCTTGGGGACTATTGTCGGTTTTGGCGTTTCACTTCGTGGCCGGCATCAAGCATATGTTCATGGATGCCGACATCGGCGTCACGCATGAAGGCGGCATCCAGAAGGCGCAGGCTACCGTAATTGTCAGCGTCGTTCTGATCATTCTGGCAGGAGTATGGGTATGGTAACCAGTATCACCAGTTTTGGCCGTAACGGCGTCTCTGACTGGCTCATGCAGCGCGTATCCGCTGTTATTCTTGCCGTGTATACGGTGTTTATGGTGGCTTATCTGCTGCTGCATCCTGAGCTGGACTATTACACCTGGAGCGGTCTGTTCGAGCAGACCTGGATGCGCATCTTTTCGCTGCTGGCCTTTGTCTCTCTGGCCGCCCACGCCTGGGTAGGTCTATGGACTGTGACCACCGATTATCTCAACGCTACCTATCAGCGCGTAGGTGTCCAGATGCTTATCATTCTGGCCATCTTTGTCTACCTGGTATGGGGCATTCAACTTCTGTGGGGAGCCTGATTCATGTCTAACCTGCGTAGCCTGACATTTGACGCCATTATCATCGGTGGCGGCGGCTCCGGTTTGCGAGCGGCGCTGGAGCTTGCCAAATCCGGCAAGCAAACGGCGGTGCTGTCCAAGGTGTTTCCCACGCGTTCGCACACGGTTTCGGCCCAGGGCGGCATCACCTGCGCGATCGGCGCTGCCGACCCGGAAGACGACTGGCGGTGGCACATGTATGACACCGTCAAGGGCAGCGACTACATCGCCGACCAGGACGCGGCGGAGTATCTGTGCTCTGAAGGCCCCAAGGCCGTATTCGAACTTGAGCACATGGGGTTGCCGTTCTCACGCTTTGATAACGGCCGTATTTATCAGCGCCCCTTCGGCGGCCAGTCGAAAAACTTCGGCGAAGGCGGTCAGGCAGCGCGCACCTGTGCCGCGGCTGACCGTACCGGGCACGCGCTGCTGCACACGCTTTATCAGAACAACATCAAAAACAACACGACCTTTCTCAACGAATGGTACGCGGTTGATCTGGTAAAAAACGAAAACGGTGACGTGGTGGGCTGTATTGCCATGTGCATCGAAACCGGTGAAGTGGTGCACGTCAAGTCCAAGGCGACGGTGCTTGCCACCGGCGGTGCCGGACGTATCTACGCCTCGACCACCAATGCGCTGATCAACACCGGCGACGGCATCGGCATGGCGCTGCGGGCAGGTTTCCCCATGCAGGACATGGAAATGTGGCAGTTCCACCCCACCGGCATTCACGGCGCCGGAACCCTGGTCACGGAAGGCTGTCGCGGCGAAGGCGGCTATCTGATCAACAAAGACGGCGAGCGCTTTATGGAGCGCTACGCGCCCAACGCCAAAGACCTCGCCAGCCGTGACGTTGTTGCCCGCTCCATGGTCATGGAGATGCTTGACGGCCGCGGCGCCGGCGATGACGGCGATCACGTCTTCCTCAAGCTTGATCACCTGGGCGAAGAAGTGCTCAACAAGCGTCTGCCGGGTATCTGCGAACTTTCCAAGACCTTTGCCCACGTTGACCCGGTCCACGAGCCCATTCCGGTTGTGCCGACGTGCCACTACATGATGGGCGGCATTCCTACCAATATCCACGGCCAGGCGATTAAGCAAGACGACAACGGCAATGATCAGGTGATTAACGGCCTGTTTGCCTGCGGCGAAGTTGCCTGCGTATCCGTGCATGGGGCTAACCGTCTGGGCGGCAACTCGCTGCTGGATCTGGTCGTTTTTGGCCGTTCAGCGGGCAAGTTCATCGAAAGTGCGCTCAACGAAGGCGTCGAATACCTCGATGCCAACGAGTCCGACGTTCAGGCGGCCATGAAGCGTCTGGATCGCTGGAACGGTTCTGCGGAAAACGGCGAATCGATTCCGGAGCTCAAGCGCGAGCTGCAAGAGATCATGCAAAACGATTTCGGCGTGTTCCGCGAAGAGCAAAAAATGCAGGAAGGGGTCAAGCGCCTGGAAGCCCTGCGCGAGCGTATCGACAACGCCTACCTGCCGGACAAGTCCAACGCCTTCAACACCGCGCGGGTCGAGGCGCTGGAGCTGGATAACCTGATGGAAGTGGCCGAAGCCACGGCGATATCCGCCCTTGAGCGCAAGGAAAGCCGGGGGGCTCATTCGCGCTACGACCACCCGGACCGTGATGACGTCAACTGGCTCAAGCATTCGATCTACTGCCCCAAAACGAAAAGCCTCGGCAAGCGTGACGTCAATTTCAAGCCCAAGACCGTCGATACGTTCGAACCGAAGATTCGTACCTACTGATACGCCGCAGACGAGAGGGAGTCACGATGTCACATCTCCAGGTATCGATATACCGCTACAACCCTGAGACCGACGCTGCGCCGTACATGCAGGAGTTTCAGGTCGACACCAAAGGCCGCGATGTCATGGTGCTGGACGTTTTGCACATGATGAAAGAGCAGGATGCCACGCTTGCTTTTCGTCGTAGCTGCCGGGAAGGGGTGTGCGGCTCTGACGGTATGAACATGAACGGCAAAAACGGTTTGGGCTGCATCACGCCGCTTTCCGAAGTGGTAAAAAACGACAAGCTCACCTTGCGTCCGCTGCCGGGATTGCCGGTGATCCGCGATCTGGTCGTGGACATGGCGATCTTTTATAAGCAGTACGAGCGCATCCAGCCCTACCTGCAAAACGACGAGCCGGTGCCGGCTATCGAGCGGCTGCAGTCGCCGGAAGACCGTGAAAAGCTTGACGGTCTCTACGAGTGCATTCTGTGCGCCTGCTGCTCTACGGCCTGCCCGTCTTTCTGGTGGAACCCGGACAAGTTTGTCGGCCCGTCAGGGCTTTTGCAGTCCTACCGCTTTCTCGCCGACTCTCGAGATACGGCGACCCGCGAGCGGCTGACCGATCTGCAGGATCCGTTCTCGGTATTTCGCTGCCGCGGCATCATGAACTGCGTGGCGTTTTGTCCCAAAGGGCTCAATCCCACGCGTGCCATCGGCAAAATCCGTGAAATGCTGATCGCCGAGGCCACCTAGCCCGGGGTTGGTCGTCAGCCTTGTGCTGCCGGTGACTGAGGCGTGCAGCGCCGTGGCGTATGCGACTTGAGTTACGTGACTTAGCACGCTAAGTTGCAAACGACTACTTAAACCGTAGCGCATGGCTTGTTATCATGGTTCATCAAACGGTGCGACGCCACGTCGCACCGTTTTACGCCATCGCGATGTCGCCGCGCCCGGCGCAGCGATACCACCCCATCAGTGCAGGGTGACCGAGAAATGCAACAAGGCATAATGGAGTTGATGTGGCGCTCGTCCCACGTGAGCGGCGGTAACGCTCACTATGTGGAAGCGCTATTTGAGCAGTACCTCGACGATCCCGACGCTATTCCCGAGGAATGGCGTCGCTATTTTGACGAGCTATCGGAGCTTGACGGTGACGCCGTCCAGGACGTGCCGCTCTCACCGGTGCGCGAGCAGTTTTACAAGCTGGGTCAGGCGCAGCGCTCTGGCGCTGTCCCGGCAGATGACGGTGTGAGCAAAAAGCAGGTCAAGGTACTGCAGCTAATTAATGCGTACCGTTTCCGCGGACACCAGAAAGCCAATATTGATCCGCTGGGCCTGCGCGATCCTGCCCCTGTTCCCGATCTTGACCTGTCATTCCATCAGCTGTCCAAAGCTGACATGGATACCGAGTTTCAGACCGGTTCGTTTTTTTTGGGCCTTGATAAGGCGCCGCTTCGGGATATCGTCGACGCGCTGGAGCGCACCTACTGCCGCTCCATCGGCTGCGAATTCATGCACATCGTCGATACCGAAGAAAAGCGCTGGCTCCAGCAGCGTTTTGAATCGGTACGCAGCGCACCGACGTTTCGCAATGAAGCGCGCCGGCACGTGCTTGAACGGTTGACCGCCGCAGAAGGGCTGGAAAACTACCTGGCTTCGAAATACCCCGGGACCAAGCGCTTTGGCCTTGAGGGCGGCGAAGCCTTTATTCCCATGGTGGACGAGCTCATTCAGCGCGCAGGGGGCTACGGTGCCAAGGAAATTGTCATCGGAATGGCCCACCGCGGTCGCCTGAACCTGCTGATCAATATTCTGGGCAAGAACCCGGCCGACTTGATCGACGAGTTTGACGGCAAAAAAGTCATTGAACGCGGCTCGGGCGACGTCAAGTATCACCAGGGCTTTAGTTCCAACGTCATGTCACCGGGTGGCGAAGTCCATCTGGCGCTTTCGTTTAACCCCTCGCATCTGGAAATCGTCGCCCCGGTAGTGGAAGGCTCGGTGCGTGCCCGCCAGGATCGTCGCCAGGACCCCAGCGGTGAAAAGGTCGTGCCGATCAACGTCCATGGGGACGCATCCCTGGCCGGGCAGGGCGTGGTGATGGAAACATTCCAGATGTCCCAGACCCGCGCGTACCGCACCGGCGGCACCGTGCATATCGTGATCAACAACCAGATCGGGTTTACCACCTCACATCCGGAGGATGCGCGCTCCACGGAGTACTGCACCGACATCGCCAAGATGGTGCAGGCGCCGATTTTCCATGTGAACGGTGACGATCCCGATGCGGTCATCCATGCCACCCAGGTAGCGCTTGACTACCGCCACCAGTTCAAGAAAGACGTAGTCATTGATCTGGTTTGCTACCGCCGTCGCGGCCATAACGAGGCTGACGAACCCTCCGGCACGCAGCCGATGATGTATACCAAGATCAAAGACCATCCCTCGGCACGCGCTTTGTATGTCGAAAGGCTGGTGAAGCAGGGTGTTATCGGCGAAGACGAAGCCGCTTCGATGGTGGAAAAGTACCGCGACGACCTGATGGCGGGCAATCATGTGGCAAATGCCCTGGTGCAAAAACCCAACGAAGCGCTTTTCGTCAACTGGCAGCCCTACATCGGCCATGAATGGACCGGCTACGCCGATACCTCCTTTGACATGCAGCGCCTGCAGCAGCTGGCCAAGCGCATGTGCGATATTCCCGAAGGCGTCGGGGTGCAGCGCCAGGTAGAAAAAATCTATGCCGAGCGGCGCAAGATGCAGGCCGGCAAGCAGGCCGTCAACTGGGGATTCGGTGAAACTCTGGCCTACGCCACGCTGCTGGATCAGGGCCATCCGATACGGATTACCGGCCAGGACACCGGGCGCGGCACGTTCTCTCACCGCCACGCCGTGGTGCACAACCAGAAAGACGGCAGCACCTATGTGCCGCTGCAAAATATCAGCGACGGCCAGCCGCGCTTTACCATCCATGACTCATTTCTATCCGAAGAGGCCGTGTTGGCCTTTGAGTATGGCTACGCAACCACCGCGCCCAACGATCTGGTGATCTGGGAGGCGCAGTTTGGCGATTTCGTCAACGGCGCCCAGGTCATGGTGGACCAGTTTATTTCCTCCGGTGAAACCAAGTGGGGGCGGCTGTGCGGGCTGACCATGCTGCTGCCTCACGGCTATGAAGGCCAGGGGCCGGAGCACTCCTCGGCGCGTCTTGAACGGTTCTTGCAGCTGTGTGCAGAGAACAATATGCAGGTCTGCGTGCCGACAACGCCGGCACAGATTTTCCACCTGCTGCGTCGTCAGGTGATACGCCCGCTGCGCAAGCCGCTGGTGGTGATGTCGCCCAAGTCGCTGCTGCGCCACAAAGCGGCCACCTCAAGCCTGGAAGATTTGGCGTACGGCAAGTTCCACATGGTGATTCCTGACCAGGCAGACTTGGTGGCCGAAGAGGTAACCCGCGTGGTGCTGTGTGCCGGCAAGGTCTATTACGATCTGGTCAGCTGGCGTGAGGAAAACGAGCGCTACGACACGGCCATTATTCGCATAGAGCAGCTTTACCCCTTTGCCCAAGACGCCTTGCTGGACGTGCTGCAGGTTTATCAGCACGTTGAAGATATCGTCTGGTGCCAGGAAGAGCCGCTGAACCAAGGGGCCTGGTACCCCAGTCAGCATCATATGCGCGCCGTTGCCGAAAGGCTGCGTGAAGGGCTTGGCGGCAGGCTCAAATTTGCCGGCCGTGCCGCATCTGCCGCGCCGGCAGCGGGGTATATGTCCGTGCATGCCGAACAGCAGCGCCAACTGGTGGAAGACGCCTTCAACCTGTAAGCGCCCGTCCGGTTGATGAATCTACCGGTTTAGCGAACACATTAGGGGAACGATATGGCTATCGAGATCAAAGCGCCGAATTTTCCAGAGTCCGTAGCGGAAGGCACGGTGGCTACCTGGCATAAAAAGCCCGGTGATCGCGTTGAGCGCGACGAACTTGTCGTGGAAATTGAAACCGACAAGGTCGTACTGGAAGTGGTCGCGCCGCAGGCAGGCACGCTAGGCGATGTTCTCGCCGATGAAGGGGACACCGTCGAGTCCGAGCAGGTGCTGGGTAATCTTGACGAAACTGCGTCCCAGGGCGGTAGCAGCAAGCAAGGCGACAAGGCATCGTCCAACGATGCAGGTGCCGATACGCCGAGCGCAGAGCAGAAAGCGGATACGCAAAAGACCGACGGCGGCCAGCAGCATGATATCAAGGCGCCCTCTTTTCCTGAGTCGGTACAGGAAGGCACGGTAGCCGGCTGGAAGAAAAAGGTCGGCGAAGCGGTCAAGCGCGATGAAGTGCTGGCCGAGATCGAAACCGACAAGGTCGTGCTCGAAGTGGTTGCTCCGGCCGACGGCGCGCTTACCGAGATCAAGGCCGAGGCCGACAGCCAGGTCGAATCCGAAGAGCTGCTGGCTGTATTTACCGAAGGAGCCGGCAGCGCAGACGGCGGCGATGCCCAGCCGCAGGCAGCGGCCAGCGACGATGCTGAAAGTGAGGGCAGCGCCAACGAAGAGCTCGACGGCAAGATCCTGGCGCCGGCAGCGCGCAAGATGGTCGCCGAGAACGATCTTGACGCCTCGCGCATCAAGGGAACCGGCAAGGGCGGACGCATTCTTAAAGAAGACGTGCAAAAAGCGCTGAACGACGGTAGCGCCAAGAAGGCATCCGGCGGCGAGCAGAAAGCCAAGGGCCAAGCGGCATCGAAGGCGAACAAGCCAGACGCCGCAGCCCAGGCAGCGCCGGCCCCGGTGGAAGGCCAGCGTCCGGAAAAGCGCGTGCCCATGAGCCGGCTGCGCCAGACCGTCGCCAAGCGTCTGGTCGAGGCCCAGCAGACCGCGGCCATGCTGACCACCTACAACGAGGTGGACATGAGCGCGATCATGGCGCTGCGCGCCGAGTACAAGGAAAGGTTCCAGAAGGCCCACGACGTCAAGCTCGGTTTCATGAGCTTTTTCGTCAAGGCAGCTTCCGAGGCGCTCAAGCGTTTCCCCGACGTCAACGCCTCCATCGACGGCAAAGAGATCGTCTACCACGGCTATCAGGATATCAGCGTTGCCGTGTCGACCGACCGCGGCCTGGTAGTGCCGGTGCTGCGTAATACCGACCAGATGCAGATGGCCGACGTGGAAAAAACCATCGGCGATTTTGGCAAGCGCGCCCGCGACGGTAAGCTGGGCATCGATGAAATGCAGGGCGGCACCTTTACCATTACCAACGGCGGCATTTTCGGCTCGCTGCTATCCACGCCGATTCTCAACCCGCCGCAGACGGCTATCCTGGGCATGCACAAGATCCAGGAGCGGCCCATGGCAGTAGACGGCAAGGTCGAGATACGGCCGATGATGTATCTTGCGATATCCTATGACCACCGTATGATCGACGGAAAAGACGCCGTGCAGTTTCTGGTGGCGATCAAGGAGCTGCTGGAAGATCCCGCGCGCCTGCTGCTCAACGTATAAGCCTGCATCTGAGAGCAAGCAGATAGGATACTGACGCGCCAAGAAACTTCATTTACGATTGTCATCGCCCCGGGTGCGGGGCGAGGCAGCCCGGACAAAGGAGCCGAAATGGCTGACAAGTTTGATGTGATCGTTATTGGTGCCGGCCCCGGCGGCTACGTCGCCGCTATTCGCGCAGCGCAGCTGGGGCTGAAAGCCGCCTGCGTAGAAAAGTGGCAAGACAAGCAGGGCAAGGTCGCACACGGCGGCACCTGTCTGAACGTGGGCTGTATTCCGTCCAAGGCGCTGCTGGAAGCCTCGCACAAGTTCGTGGAAGCCCGCGATGATTTTGACGAGCTGGGCATCGTCGGTGGCGATGTGTCCATGGACGTCAAGAAAATGATGGCGCGCAAGGACAAGATCGTCAAAAACTTGACCGGCGGCATCTCGGGGCTGTTCAAGGCCAACGGCGTGACCGCCCTTAACGGCACCGGCAAGGTCATCGGTAACAAGCAGGTGGAAGTCACCGACTTTGACGGCAAGACGGCGACCTACGAAGCCGACAGCATTGTGGTGGCGGCAGGTTCCGTGCCGGTAGAAATTCCGCCAACGCCGCTGACCGAAGGGCTGATCGTTGATTCCACCGGCGCGCTGGAGTTTGAAGAAACGCCCAAGCGTCTGGGCGTGATCGGGGCCGGCGTTATCGGCCTGGAGCTTGGCAGCGTGTGGAATCGCCTGGGCGCTGACGTGACCGTGCTTGAAGCCATGAATGACTTTCTGCCCATGGTCGACGCCAGCATCGCCAAGGAAACCCAAAAGCAGCTTAAAAAGCAGGGCATGGACATTAAGCTGGGTGCCAAGGTCAGCGGCTCAGAGGTCAAGGGCGAGGAAGTCGTCGTCAAGTATGAAGACGCCGACGGCGAGCAGGAAATGACCTTTGACAAGCTGATCGTGTGCGTAGGCCGTAAACCCTACACCAAAGGCGTCATTGCAGACGGCGTTGACGTTGAGCTTGATCCGCGCGGCTTTATTACCGTGGACGATCAGTGCCGCACCAGCGTGCCGGGCGTCTATGCCATCGGCGACTGCGTGCGCGGCCCGATGCTTGCGCACAAGGCGTCTGAAGAGGGCATCATGGTGGCCGACATCATCGCCGGGCACAAAGCCGAGGTGAACTACGACGCCATTCCCAGCGTTATCTATACCGCGCCGGAAGTGGCCTGGGTAGGCATGACCGAGCAAAACGCCAAGGATCAGGGCATCGAGGTTAAAACGGGCGCTTTCCCGTTTGCCGCCAGCGGTCGCGCCATGGCGAACAATGCCACCGAAGGCAGCGCCAAGGTCATTGCCGATGCCAAAACCGATCGTATTCTGGGCTTGCATATTGTAGGCCAGCACGCCGGTGAAATGATTGCCCAGGGCGTCATTGCTATGGAGTTTGGCTCCAGCGCTGAAGATCTGGCGCTGACCTGCTATGCCCATCCGACCATGTCCGAGGCGGTCCACGAAGCGGCTCTGGCCGTTGACGGCCATGCCATCCACATGGCCAATCGCAAGAAACGTAAATAATCCAACCCAGAAAAATCAGCACCGCCTGCGGGTGGTGCGCTGCTTTGGCGTCTTTGTACTATGCGTCGTCGTACTATGCATCGTCGTACTACGCACCGCTGTACTATGCATCGTTGTATGACGCACCGCTTACTGCGCATCAATGCACTGAGCATCAATGCACTCAAGCGCGATCGTCAAAGCGCGGGGATGGGGGGCGAGCGTCGCCCATCGTTTGAATCACATGCAACCAATGGCATGAAGCGATGAACCTTCACGAGTATCAAGGCAAACAGCTGTTTGCCGACTACGGCCTGCCGGTGTCCAAGAACTTTGCCGTCGACACCCCGGAAGACGCGGCAGACGCTTGCAAAAAGATCGGCGGCGAGCAGTGGGTGGCCAAAGCCCAGGTGCACGCCGGTGGTCGTGGCAAGGCGGGTGGCGTCAAACTGGTCAAGACTCCGGAAGAGGCGAAAGCCTTTGCCGAGCAGTGGCTTGGGCAAAACCTGGTGACCTATCAGACCGACGCCAAGGGCCAGCCGGTTTCCAAAATCCTGGTAGAAAACGCCACCGATATCGCCTCAGAGCTGTATCTGGGGGCGGTGGTTGACCGCACAACGCGCCGGGTCGTGTTCATGGCGTCCACCGAGGGCGGCGTGGAAATCGAACAGGTCGCCGAGGAAACGCCGGAAAAAATCATCAAAGCGGAAATCGATCCGCTGGTCGGTGCTCAGCCCTACCAGGCACGCGAGCTGGCGTTTGCACTAGGGTTGGAAGGCGCCCAGATCAAGCAGTTCACCAAGATTTTTCTGGGGCTTTCCAAGCTGTTCCACGACAAGGACCTGGCACTTCTGGAGATCAACCCGCTGGTGATTACCGGCGAAGGCGATCTGCTGTGCCTGGACGCCAAGGTCAATCTGGACGGCAACGCGTTGTACCGCCATCCGGACCTGCAGGCCATGCGTGATCCGTCCCAGGAAGACGAGCGCGAAGCCGACGCCGCGAAGTGGGAGCTGAACTACGTCGCGCTCGACGGCAACATCGGCTGCATGGTCAACGGCGCCGGTCTGGCCATGGGCACCATGGACATCGTCAACCTCAGCGGCGGCAAGCCGGCCAACTTCCTCGACGTGGGCGGCGGTGCCACCAAGGAGCGCGTAGCCGAGGCGTTCAAGATCATTCTCTCGGATGACAACGTCAAGGCGGTGCTGGTCAACATCTTTGGCGGCATCGTGCGCTGCGACATGATTGCCGAAGGCATCATCGGCGCCGTTGAGCAAGTAGGCGTCAACGTACCGGTGGTCGTGCGCCTGGAAGGTAACAACGCCGAGCTGGGTACGGAAAAGCTGGCGTCAAGCGGTCTTAACATCATCGCCGCGACCAGCCTGACCGATGCGGCACAGCAGGTCGTCAACGCGGCGGAGGGCAAGTAATGAGTATCCTCATCGACAAGCATACCAAGGTCATCTGCCAGGGCTTCACCGGCGGCCAGGGCACCTTCCACTCCGAACAGGCCATTGCCTACGGCACGCAGATGGTCGGCGGCGTAACCCCGGGCAAGGGCGGCCAAGAGCATCTGGGGCTGCCGGTATTCAATACGGTAAAGGAAGCCGTTGCGCAAACCGGCGCGGATGCCAGCGTGATCTACGTGCCGGCGCCGTTTTGCAAAGACTCGATCATTGAAGCGGCCAACGGCGGCATCAAGCTGATCGTGTGCATTACCGAAGGTATTCCTACCCTCGATATGCTGCAGGCCAAGGTGAAGTGCGACGAGCTGGGCGTGACCCTGATCGGTCCGAACTGCCCGGGCGTGATCACGCCTGACGAGTCCAAGATCGGCATCATGCCCGGCCATATTCACCAGCCGGGCCGTGTGGGCATTATTTCGCGTTCGGGTACGCTGACCTATGAAGCGGTCAAGCAGACCACCGACCACGGCTTTGGCCAGTCCACCTGTGTAGGCATCGGCGGTGACCCGATTCCGGGCTCCAGCTTCATCGATATGCTCAAGCTGTTTGAAAACGACCCCAAAACTGAAGCGATCGTCATGATCGGTGAGATTGGCGGTACGGCAGAAGAAGAAGCGGCGGCCTACATCAAGGATAACGTCTCCAAGCCGGTGGTTTCCTACATTGCCGGCGTGACGGCCCCTCCCGGCAAGCGCATGGGCCACGCCGGGGCGATCATCGCCGGCGGCAAGGGCACCGCGGATGAAAAATTCGCCGCGCTGGAAGACGCCGGGGTCAAGACGGTGCGTTCGCTGGCAGGCATCGGCGATGCGCTGAAAGCCGTGACCGGCTGGTAAGCACAGCACTTTCGTTCGCCGTATAAAAAACCGCCCGGGCCTTTTCAAGGTCCGGGCGGTTTTGCTGTGTGAGCGAAAAGCCGGCGTCGGCCGAGCGGCCGCTTATTCCGCCGGGCGGGCTACCAGCGAGCGGGTGTCTTCCCGGGCTTCGACCAGATCCACGCGCACGCTGTCGCCGAGTTTGTAGCGTTCGACGTCTTCGATCTGGATGCGGCCTTCCTTGTCGTCGATGACGACCTTGCGCCGGTCGCTGTGCATCAGCGGCGCGGGGACAAAAGCGGTGGCGCCGTTGTCGACCAGGCGCACGCGCATGCCGCCGCGGTTGATGGCGATAATCTCGGCATCAAAAGTCGTCTGAGCTTCGGCGTCCGGGGTCAGGTAGCGCACATAGAGCCAATCCTTGACGTCGCGCTCGGCCATGCGGTTGAGCCGGCGGCGCTCGGTAAGCTGGTCGGTGAGCGCTTCGCTGGCTTCGGCCGGCGCCTGCTCGCCTTTGAGCACGTGCTTGATCAGGCGGTGATTGACCATGTCGCCGTATTTACGAATCGGCGAGGTCCAGGTGGCGTAGGCGGCAAGCCCCAGGCCAAAGTGCGGGCCGGGCAGCGCGGACATGCGAGTAAAGCCTTGAAAGCGGCGCAGGCGCACGTCGAGCCACGCGTCTTCGCGACCTTCGAGCTCGCGCTTGAGTTCTTTGTAGCGCGGAAGCTCAAGCAGAGCATCGGTGTCGACGTTGATGTCCTGCTCTGCGAGAAACGCCTGGGCGTCTTCGGCCTTTTCCGGCTCAAAGGCGCGGTGCACGTTGAAGATGCCGTGGCCCACGTGGGTGGCAAGATAGTCCGCGCAGCAGGCGTTGGCGGCAATCATCGATTCTTCGATCATGCGGTTGGCGATGCGCCGCTCTTCGATGTGAATGCCCAGCACGTTGCCGGCAGCGTCCAGCTCGAACTCATAGTCGGGGCTTCCGCTGAATACCAGCGCGTGCTCTTCGCGCCAGCGCGTGCGCGCCTCGGTCAGCTCGCGCAGGGCGGTAAGCTGCGGGGCAATCGCGTCGGCCGGCGCCCAGTCGCCTTTGCCTTCGAGCCAGTCGGAGACGTTGTCGTAGGACAGGCGGGCATGCGAGGTCGCCTCGGCGGCGAAGAAGCGGTAGTCGCCCAGGCTGCCGTCGGCGTTGATATCGAGCGTACAGGCCAGCACCGGGCGCTTTTTGCCTTCCCACAGCGAACACAGATCGTCGGCCAGCTGCTCGGGCAGCATGGTGACGTTCTGCCCCGGCAGATAGACGGTAAACGCGCGTACCCGGGCTTCCTTGTCGGCGGCGTGTTCCTCGCCCACGTAGGCGGTGGGGTCGGCGATGGCGACGGTCATGCGCCAGCCGCCGTCGTCGCGGGCAACCACGTGCAAGGCGTCGTCCATGTCCTTGGTGGAGGCGCTGTCGATGGTGAAAAGCGGCGTGGCATTGAGGTCTTCGCGCGTCAGGCCTTCGTCGTGCAGCGGCCACTCACTGCCGGCATCGGGGCATTCCTGCTCCAGCGCATGGCGGGCCAGGGTCACGCGCCACGGCACGGCCGGATTGTCGCGCTTGGCGACCAGCTCGTCGATCTGGGCGAAGAAGCTGCGGTCGTCTTTTTTCAGCGGATGACGCACCAGCCGGGCGACCACCCAGTCGCCGTCGGCAATGCTGTTTTCGTCCAGACCGCGCTTGATGCGCGCTTTGATCACATTGCGGATTGACGGGTGATCGGGCACCACGGCCAGGCGGCCTTCGCGCTTTTGCACCCGGGCAACAAAGCGCTCAAGGCCCTGCTCGATGAGCGTTTCCGGTTCGACGGAGGCCTTGTCGCCGTTTTCGTGAATCACCGCTTCCACGCGGTCGCCGTGAATGACCTGCTTCATTGCAGGGGGCGGAATAAAGTAGGAATCGCCGTCGTCGGTTTCGAGGAAACCAAAGCCGCGGTCGGTGCCCTTGACCAGACCTTCGGCGCGGGGCGTGGTATCACGAAGCTGTTGCTTGAGCTGAGCAAGCGAGGAGTTGTTCTGCAACATTAGGCTCAATCGGTTGGCAAGAATAGGCTGCCACTATACGGATTCGAAGCGGTGGCGCCAATCACGACGGTAGTCCAGCTCAAGGCGGGGGCGTTTTCTCGCCCGGCTGAGGCGAGGCGTCCAGCCGGCGCAGCTGATGCCAAAGCTCCCGGCGTAAATCGCCAATTCTTGGCTGCTGGCCCGGGGCAAACGCCAGCGGGCGGCACAGGCGCATGGCGCGCAGCCCCAGACGAGCGCTCAGCAGCCCCACCGAGAGCCCTTGCCCGGCGCGGGCGGAAAGCCGGCCGGTCATGTCCAGCGAGAGCATGTCCATGCCGGCCTCGCTGGCAAGCTCGCTGGCGCCGGCAAAGGCCATGTTGGCAAGCACCGTCTTGAACAGGCGCAGGCGGCTGGCATAGCCCAGCTCCAGCCCGTACAGCCGGCAGATGCGATCGATCATGGCCAGGTTGCGCCACGCGACCAGCGCCATGTCCACCAGCGTCAAGGGGCTGACGGCGACCATGACGGCGGTTTCCCCGCACATGCGCGAGATCAGCCTGCGCGCCTCGCGGTCCCGCGGGGCAATCAGGTGATGGTCAAGCAGCGCGAGCGTTTCGGTACCGCTGTGGTGGGGCTCGCGGGCGGCATGAAACGCCGCCCAGTGCGGGTCGTCATCGGCGAGGTTGAGCTGGCTTTGCAGCCGGCCGGCCAGCTCGCTGGCCTGGCGTGGCGAGCGCTGGGGTAGAGCGGCCAGGGCGCTGCGCAGTTTGGCGTGGCGCTTGAGGCGCCCAAGGCGGGTCAGCTCGCCAAGCATGGCAGCGGCGCCCAGCCCGACCAGCGCCAGGCCGAAAAGCTGCCAGGCGGCGTCCAGCCAGCGGGCGCCGCTAACGGCGTCGGGCAGGCCGGTAACCAGCTCGGCGGTCCCCAGTGCGGTGGCGCCGGAAAGCGTGAGCAAAAGCCCCCAGCGGCGCTTGCGCGGCGCGCCGAGACTTTCTTCAGGCAGGGCATCGCGGCTGGCGGTATCGTGGGGTGTCGGCTTTTCCTCGGCGGTGTCGTCGAAGCGGTAGGCGCCGCGCAGCGTATCGTGGCGCTGGGTTTGCGGCTTGGCGACGCTGTCACCGCCAAGGGCAAAGTGCCGGCGTGGCCTGGGCGAGCTCATGTCAGTTTGTCTCCGATCAGCCAGTCGATGGCGGCGTCCATGCGAATGTGCGGCAGCGCCTCGGCCGTCTTTGGCATAGGGCGAAAATGCGGAAAGTCAAAGCCCTGACGCTGCCAGAAGGCGGCGTCCGGCAGCGCGGCGGGCACGTCGCCGGGGTAGACCAGCACCTCTTCGCCCTCAAGCGTGGTGCCGCGCAGCGCCGGCAGCTGGGTTCTGCCCTGGCTGACGGTGCGCGTCTGGGTGGCGCGGATGGCGGCAAGCGAGAGCGCCTTGACCGGCACGTCGGCAAAGCGCAGATCCTTGAGCGGCTCCTGCAGCAGGGTGTTGAGCAGGGTCACAAGGTTGTCGTGCTGTTCGGGGGTGACGTGGTCGGCCTTGGTGGCGGCCACGGCGAGCCGGTCGATGCGCGGGGTGAATAGCCGGTTAAGCAGGCTGCGCTTGCCGTAGCGAAAGCTTTGCATCAGCTCGCCAAGGGCGCGCGACAGATCTTCAAAGCGCTCTGGCCCGGCATTCAGTGCGCCGAGCACGTCCACCAGTATGATCTGGCGGTCAAAGCGGCGAAAGTGATCGCGATAAAACGGCTGCACCACTTGTTTCTGGTAGTAGCGAAAGCGTGCGGCAAGCGTGGCGTAAACGCTGGAATCGGGCAGGGCGTTCAGCGCTTCTCGGGACTGCTCCAGGTGCGGCAGGGGGAAAAACTGCAGCACCGGGGCGCCGTCGAGTTCGCCGGGAAGCAAAAAGCGGCCGGGCTGCAGGTGCGAAAAGCCGCGCTGCTTGGCGCGTCTAAGGCCTTTGGCGTAGGCCTCGGCGAGTTCGGCAAGCACGGCCTCGTCGGCCTCTGCCGCCGGGTCAAGCGCCTCGGCGGCAGTGAGCCATTCAGCAAACAGCTCGCGGCGCTGTTCACCCTGGGCGTAGGGCCGGGTCTGGCACCACTGGTAGTAGTCTTGGTCCAGCAGCGGCAGGTCCAGCAGCCATTCGCCGGGGTAGTCGAAAAGGTCCAGCGTCAGATGCGAGGTGGTACTGCGCAGCCAGCCGCTGCGCGACGGACGATAGCGCAGCTCCAGGCGCAGCTCGCTGATGCCGCGGGTAGGGGCAGGCCAGCGCGGCGGGGTGGCGTTCAGCGCCTGCATGGCGGGATCGTAGGGAAAGCGCGGCACGCCCAGGTCCGGCTGGTTCAGGCGCTGGGCACCCAGCAGGCGACCGTCGCGGGCGGCAGGCAGCAGATCCAGGCGAGCTTCCACGCCGGCGTGGCGCAGCTGGTTGACCAGCGAGGTCAAAAACGCCGTTTTGCCCGCCTGGGAAAGGCCAGTGACGGCCAGACGCAGCTGGCGATCGCGGCCGCGCTCCAGCAGGTTGCCAAGCTCTCGGCCGAGGGTTTCGTGTACGGCAGCCACGCCGCTATTCCGCCCCTGTTACGGTGTTAAGCAGCTGATACCAGAACGGCAGCGTTGCCACGATAAATCCGAGCGCAGTAATCGCATAGCCCGGCCAGCGGCGGTGAGAGCGCTGGGCGAGCAGCAGCCCGCCGACGCCCAGTACCATGCCGATAATGTTGAAGACCATGGAGAACGCATCGATCCACAGCGAAAGGTTCATGCCGAGTCCTCCGTTGTTGGGCGTGTGAGGGTTGTGCCCAGCAGGTGTTGGGCGCCGGGCACCAGCCATACCGGGTCCAGCCGGGTATTGGCCGCTTCAACGCAGACAAAACCGCGCGCCGCGGCGGCGGGGGTGTCATCCAGCGGCGTTTGACCGGGGTGCCAGACGACGGTGGAGTCGCTTTGCTCTTTGGCCACGCGCAGAAGGCGCCGGCCGTCGTCCACGTCAACGGCGGCGTTGCTGTGATAGATGCGGTCCACGGCGCCACCCAGCGCCAGAACCCCCTGCTGTTCGCCTTCGGCAAAGCCGCGATGCTTGTCCAGATAGCGGGCACCGGCAAGGCCTTCCAGCCGGCAGGCAAAGGCATCGCTCACCGCCACATAGGTGTGCAGGGCAGCGCTGGTCTTGACCGGGGCGTCGCCGACGTTTTCGCTGATCAGCTCCACGTGCAGGCGCCGGGCGTTGGCTTGAATGACCGCCCGGGCATTGAGCCGGCCGTGCAGGCGCTGCTCCGGCGACAGGTGCACCTCGATGCCTTCTTCGTGCTCGTCAACGCCGTCCAGCCGCCAGGGGGCCAGCCGCGCCGTGCCGTGGAAAGGCCCCGGTCGGTCGGGGTGCTCATCAGCGTAGCGCTCGTCGCCGAACCACGGCCAGCAAAGCGGTATACCGCCGCGCAAGGGGGCCGGCGGCGGCGCAGGTGTGGGCGTCAACCACAGCCAGGGGGCGGTGTCGCCTGTGGGTTGAAAGTGCACCACCTGGGCGCCGGTAAGCGCCACGGCCAGCTGTCCCCAGTCCTGGTTGAACAGCACCAGCTCGCGCCCTTGCCAGGTGAGAGTTTGCTGGCCATCGGTTGTTTCAAGCCGCTGCTGAAGCGAGTCGGGGATCATGGAGCGTCCTGGTGATCGTCGTGAAGTGAGTCCCGCGCGCCGCACAGAAAAAAGCCATCGCGAAAATAGCGTGCATGAGCCCTGTGTGGCGATGCGGGGCATTGATCGGTGGCGTGTATGCAAGGCACCTTAAGTCGTCTGCTATGGTAAGACAAGCAAGATACGCGGTGCACCTTTCGCGTTGCCGTGATCTTGTTGATAACGATAATTCTCTTGTTGATAACGATAAAAGGAGAGGCCCATGGGACTGTTAGCGTGGTTGATCATCGGCGGTCTGGCCGGCTGGATTGCAGGCAATCTGATGCGCGGCGGCGGTTTTGGTATTGTCGGCAATATTGGTGTCGGGGTGGTCGGCGCCATTATCGGCGGCTTTCTGTTTGGCCTGGTCGGGCTGGAGGCCGGGGGATTTGTTGGCTCGCTGGTGACCGCCGTGGCGGGCTCGGCCGTGCTGCTGTGGGTCGTGAGCAAAGTGCGGTGACCGCGGGCTGGCGTTTTGCGCCTCATGTGTGATCACGCTTTCCGTTCTCTTGCGCGTCCCGTTACACTAAGCGCCGTTGTGTGCCGGCCGCTTTGGCGGGCCCGTGGTGCTATAGGGGAATCTTTTGCTCGACGCGTTACATGCCTGGTGGGGCCAACAGCTAACACTGTGCACGGCAGATGCTGCGCCTTGCGCGCTGCCCGCTGAGGCACACAAGAATCTTTCGAGCCTGGGTATTGCCTGCCCTGACGCCTATGGCCGCTGGCCTGCCGCCGAGCTGTGGCTTGCTCAAACCTGGCAGATTAACGCCCGCGAGGCGCTGATAGAGGCCATGCTGTGGCTGGCCGCCCAGGGTGAGCGCCAGCGCTGGGATGTGGATGCCGCCGCGCTCAAGGCCATGAACGTGGCCAAACGCAGGGAATGGCAGCAACAAACGTCAAACCACAGCGCCCCTTACGCCGCGCTGCTGTGCGAATGGGTCGCCGCAGGCGAGCCGCTGGAGTGGGCGGCGTGGGACTGGCTGCGTCTGGCAGAGCTGGCCTGGGCCGGCGGCGGCTGTGGTTTTCTCAGCGAGGCTGAGGTGGCGCACTTTGCCGGTCACGCCGCTGATCTTTTGCACCGGCGCTATGACGACTGGCAACAGGTGCTCTGTGCCTATCTGCGCGGTCTTGGCCTGTTCAGCGGCACGGACTGCCGGGGTGCGGCGCATACGCTGCCGCCGCCGGCGGCGCTGAACGCCCCGGAGCAGCCGTGGCAGCACGCCCTGGCGGCACTGCTGACGCCGCCAGGCCTTGCCGCCTCGCGCGCGGCCATGCGCGATTACCGCGCCACGCTTGGCCACTGGCTGCAGGCGCTTGCCGGCGTGCGCGACCCGGCGCTTATGCTGCGCCAGCGCGAGCCGCGGCTACCGCTGCCGGAACAGCACCGCGCGGACGCCGAGCGCTATCTCAAGGATGCCCTGGAGCTTTACGCCGACGAGGGCGCCGAGGCACTGGGGCGCTATTGGCTGCCGGCCGAGGCGCACCATCTCAACCAGATGGCAGCGGACGCCGCTCACGGCGTTTACCCGCCGTCGCGTACGCCGTTTGGCCGGCCATCGCGTGAGGCCTTGGCGGAGCGCGGCCGGCTGGGCCAGGCCAGCCGCTACGCCGCTACCGTGCATATGGCGGAAAAGTTCGCGTTTTATCTGCATACCGCTCTGGATACCCGGCGCTTCGACGAGGCGGCGCTTTTGACCATGGCGCAGTCGCTGAAAAGCTGCCTGTGTCATTTTTACACCACACCCACGCGTCTGCTGGAAGCCTGGCTGGCCTGGGAGCGCTGCCTGCCCGAACCCGACCAGGCCGGGCTGTGCCACGATATCGCTTGGCATCTGCACGATCCGGGCAGCGTGTTCCACTGGGTAGACTGGCAGCCCGGCGCGTGGTGCGAGCCTCACCCGCGCCCGTCGCTGCGTCATTTTACCGCCATGGCGCTGGTAGGGCCGCTGAACAGCACCACATGGCGCCAGCCGAGCCCGGAAAGCCGTCGCGAACGCGAGGCGCTGGTCGCCTGGATGGAAGAGCACTACCAGCTGCATAGCGCCGATGAGCTGCGCGGGTTTATCGATTACATGCTGGAGGCCGGCGACCGCCAGGACTATCAGATCAACTACGCGCCCTATACGCTGAACCGCGAGCGCCTGGAAGAAGAGATCGCGATTTCACAAACCGGCGCCAGCCCGCTGGAAGAGCGCCATCACGTGCTGCGTCTAAAGCGCGTGCGCGATAACGAAGACGGCTGCAACGAGCGTGATATGGCCGCCTGGGATATCGCCCAGACCGTGGATTTAGCCATTGCCGGTCGCGAGCTTGGCTGGCTGGATGCCCGCGGGCTGACGGAGGTGCTGGAGCGTGCCTACGTGCTGGCTGAAAACCATTACGGCGGCTGGCAGGAGTACGCCGACGGCCTTTACGCCGGTTTTTCCTTTTTCATGGGCGAGACTGACGAGCGCGAAAGTTTTCTCGCCGGGCTGCGCCATGCGCTGGTGGCCTGGTGCTGCGGCGCACCGGTGCTGGCGGGCGTCTGGGCCAGCCTGGATTTTCCCGGCAGCCGGCCGCGCCATTTTGCACCGCTGCATATTGATACGCTGCCGGGTGATCGGCAAACGCTGCATTGAGCCGGGGAGGGCTGGCCTGCCAGAAGCGGGCTATCGCCGGCTGCGGCTGCCGGGCCTTTTATTTTGCTGAAGTAAGGACTGCCATGGCTGTGGTGTCATGCTATTTCTCTGGAGTGGTTCGCTATGCCTGTGCGCTGGCGCTGGCTGTGATACTGGCCGGATGTGCGAGCAGCGGCGGAGCCGGTGGCGAGCCGCCGGGAGACGATTTTGCCTCGTCGCTGCCGGGCGTGCCCGGCGACGACGAAGCGCTGATGTCGCCGGTGGACAATCCCGTCACTCAGCTGTCGCGTCTGCGAAACCCGCCGCCGCTGGTCATACGTCGGGCGCTGTTAAAGCAGCACAAGCGCTGGTCAGGCACGCCGTATCGGCTGGGCGGCACCACGCAGCGGGGAATAGACTGTTCGGCCCTGGTGCAAAACGTCTATCAGGATACGTTTGCCGTGTCTCTGCCGCGCACCACCCGCGGGCTGGTGAACAAGGGGCATGCGATCAAGCGTCGCCACCTGCGCGCCGGCGATCTGGTGTTTTTCCGTCCGCCGGGCAGTCGCCATGTGGGCATCTACGTGGGTGACGGCTATTTTCTCCATGCCTCGGTCTCGCAGGGCGTTACCATTTCGGCGCTGGATAACACGTATTGGCAGCGCTACTACTGGCAGTCGCGCCGCACGCTGGAGCGTCCGCAAATGGCTCGGTTAAGCCGTGTGCTGTAACGCCTGGGCCCTCGGGGTGAGTCGCTTTTTATGATCCGCCTTTATACGCCGGCCTGGTGGCGGGCCACGCTCGCGCTGTGTTTGGGCTCCTTTCTCGTCTTTATCAACCTCTATGTGCCTCAGCCGCTGCTGCCCGAGCTGCACCGAACCTACGACGTCTCCACGCTTGCGGTCAGTTTTGTGATGTCGGCGGCAACGCTTTCGTTAGCGGCGGCGCTGCTGGTGTTCGGGCCGCTGTCAGACGCTGTCGGGCGCGAAGGGATCATGCGCTACAGCCTGCTGCTGGCGGGTATCGGGTCTATAATGCTGGCGTTTGCGCCCAGCTTTTCTGCTTTGCTGGGGTTGCGCCTGCTGCAAGGCTTTGTGCTCGGCGGCCTGCCGGCGGTGGCCATTGCCTGGATGGCGGATACGTTTGATAAGCCGGCTCTGGCCGGTGCTGTGGGGCTTTATATTGCCGCGAACTCGCTGGGCGGTATCAGCGGGCGCGTCGTGGGCGGCGCGGCGGCGGATCTGGGCGGTGCGTCGGCGGCTTTTATAGCCGTGGGCTGCATGACCTTGGCAGGCAGTGCCGTGTTCTGGCGACTACTGCCGCGCAGCCAGACCTTTGTGCCGCGGCCGTTCCACCTGCGCACCGCCGTCGTCAGCCTTTATCAGCACCTGCAAACGCCGGTGTTGGTGGGTGCCTATGTGCTGGGCGGTATCAATTTCATGGTGTTTATCAACCAGTACAGCTACATCACCTTCCGGCTTTCGCAGGCGCCGTACGGCCTGGCAGCGAGCAGCCTGGGGCTGCTGTTTTTGACCTATCTCAGCGGTACTGCGGCGTCCATGCTGTCCGGCCGGCTAGCCGGACGCTTTACGCCGGCAAGCTGCATGATAGCCGGCGTTGCCATCTTGTGTGTGGGCACCGCCGTGACCCGGGCCGATTCGCTGGCGCTGATTATTCTGGGGCTTGTCGTCAACGCTTTCGGTTTTTTCCTGACGCATTCGCTGGCGTCTGCCTGGGTTGGGCGCAACGCAGGGCATGCAAGAGGCAGCGCCTCGGCGCTTTATCTGGTGTTTTATTACACCGGAGCCAGCCTTGGCGGCTTTTGGCTGGAGCCGTTTTGGCTGTGGAACGGCTGGGCCGGGGTAACGCTGGGTTCGTGGGTGCTGTTTGCGGTGACGTTCGCCATTGCGGCCTGGCTACGCGTCGTCGAGCGACGCCAGCGATAACCGGCGATAACCGGCGATAAAAAAAGCGGCCCCGCTGGGGCCGCTTGACTTGCGATGTCCGGTAGACAAAAGCGCGTTTAGTGCTCGGCGTTGCCTTCGCCTTCGCCGTGCACGTGGCCGTGCTCGATTTCTTCAGCGCTGGCTTCACGGACGCTGGCAATTTCCACGTCAAACGTCAGGTTTTGACCGGCCAGCGGGTGGTTGCCGTCAACCACTACGGTGTCGCCTTCCACCTTTTTGACGGTGACCATCAGCGGGCCGCCTTCGGTTTGCGCCTGGAACTGCATGCCCGGCTCAACGCTTTCTACGCCCTGGAAAGCGTCGCGCGGTACTTCCTGCATCAGCTGTTCCTGAACCTCACCGTAGCCTTCTTCCGGCGTTACGCTGACGTTGAGCTTTTCGCCGGCAGAGGCGCCTTCCAGCTGCTTTTCCAGGCCCGGGATGATGTTACCGGTACCGTGCAAATACGTTAAAGGTTCGCGACCTTCGGAGCTGTCAAGCACGTCACCAGCATCGTTGGTCAGGGTATAGTGAAACGCGACGACCGAGTTTTGCGCAATTTGCATGAAAGAACCTTTCGGTGAGTGCATTGGAGTCGTGTCGGCAAATGGTAACGTGGAAACGGGCCCAATGTCAGGGGTCGCGGGGATTTTCCTTGCCGCAACCCCCTGTCGCTATTGCGCCGTTTACAGAGCAAAGCTACCCTAACGCCACTTCTTTATTATGACGTTTGCTTTTGACGTCCGAACTGCTGCCTTCTGGAGTCTTTCTATGACAATTTTTGTCATCTGGGTCGTTGCCTTTGCGCTGATCGTCTATTTTGCCAACAAGCGCTGGAACAAGGGGGTCAGTCAGGGCATCGACAAGATGCTGCCTGCGATGCTGCAAAGCCACGGCAAAAACCGGTTTGTCTGGGTGGCGGCCAGCGCGATTCTGGGGGCAACGGCTCTGGTGCGCCCGGTCGACGTTTTGCTGGTGGTGATTTTGCTGGGTATTGTCGCGCTGGTGGTTGCCAAGGCGGTAGGCGTTGCCGGTAAAAAAGCTGCGTAAGGCGCCGGGCAAACGTCTGATCGTAAAAACACCGGCTTATCAAAGCCGGTGTTTTTTTATGCTTGATCGTCGCCTGCACGGTGCAGGCGGCGAGATTGGTACGGTGTGAGGTTAGTACGGCGAGATTAGTACGGCGAGATTAGTACGGTGCAACGCTGACGTTGGAGCCTGAGCCAATCAGGCGAACCTTCTGCCCGGGCTGAAACTGACGATCGGCCTTTTGCACGACCACGATGTCGTTGCCGGACTCGGTACGAATTTCCAGCTCAACGGCGTTGATGCGGTTGGCGCGGTCTTCCGCTGCGGTACCTGCTACGGCCCCGCCGATCGCGCCGGCGGCGGTGGCAATTTTCTTGCCGCTGCCGCCGCCGATCTGGCTGCCCAGAACGCCGCCAATCAGCGCGCCGGTGCCGCCGCCGAGCAGCCCACCGGTGCGGCTATCGGCCTGGATCTGTACCGGGCGCACCGCCACGACGGTGCCGTAGGTGACGTTTTGGCTGGCCTTGGCCTGGTTGCCGCTGTACACATCCCCCGAGTAGGGAGAGGTGTTGACGCAGCCGGCAAGCGTTAGCAGGCTGACGGCAGCTACGGGCAGTAGTCGCTTCATGGTACATCCTCCAATCAGTATGTTACGTACAGCGTAATAGGATAAGTCCCGCCGCTCAAGGCGGTTTTACGCCGTGCAGCATAGGCTGAAACGCTGTTCATTAACACCCTGATGATTTCCGCCCCCTCTGAAAACGCTTTTGCGTGCATGGCTGCGCATGGCCGCGAAGTCGTCGCCTCGGTCCGGCGGGCGCAAAACCGACAGGCACAAAAAAGGGAGGCGCTGGCCTCCCTTGTGTTGTTTAGCTTGCCTGGCGATACGCCCGTGGCGCGCTCTGCCGGATGACCATCAGCCGAACTGATTCATGGTGTTGTCCTTGCCGCCGGCCTTGAGCGCGGCGTCGCCGTGGAAGAACTCCTTGTGGTCGTCGCCGATGTTGGAGCCGGCCATGTCCTGGTGTTTGACCGTGGCGATGCCCTGACGGATTTCCTCGCGCTGGACGCCGGCGACGTAGGCCAGCATGCCGTCTTCACCGAAGTAGCCGCGGGCCAGGTTGTCGGTGGAAAGCGCGGCGGTGTGGTAGGTCGGCAGCGTGATCAGGTGGTGGAACACGCCGGCTTCACGGGCGGCATCGCGCTGGAAGTTGGCGGTCCACTGGTCGGCCAGCTGGCCAAGCGGGGTGTCGTCGTAGCGCTCGCTCATGAGATCGGCGCGATCGTAGGCAGAGACATCCTTGCCTTCTTCCTGCCAGGCGTCGAATACCTGCTGGCGGAAATTCAGCGTCCAGTTAAACGACGGTGAGTTGTTGTAGACCAGCTTGGCATCCGGGCAGACTTCGCGAATGCGGTTGACCATGCCGGCAATCTGGCCGACGTGGGGCTTTTCGGTTTCGATCCACAGCAGATCGGCGCCGTTTTGCAGGCTGGTGATGCAGTCGAGCACCACGCGGTCTTCGCCGGTGCCGGGCTTGAACTGGTAAAGGCCGGAGGCCAGACGCTTGGGCTTGACCAGCTTGCCGTTTTGCTTGATCACAACGTCGCCGTTGGCGATTTCTGCGGCGCTTTCGATTTCGTCGCCGTCGAGAAAGCTGTTGTATTGATCGCCCAGGTCGCCGGGCTCGTCGGTGACGGCGATTTTTTGCGTAAGGCCGGCACCCAGGGAGTCGGTGCGCGCAACAATCACGCCGTCATCGACGCCAAGCTCGATAAAGGCGTAGCGCACGGCGTTGATTTTGGCGATGAAGTCCGCATGGGGCACGGTGACCTTGCCATCCTGGTGGCCACACTGCTTTTCGTCGGAGACCTGGTTTTCCAGCTGAATGCAGCAGGCACCGGCCTCGATGAATTTTTTCGCCAGCAGGTAGGTGGCCTCGGCGTTGCCAAAGCCGGCGTCAATGTCGGCGATAATGGGCACGACGTGGGTTTGATGCGCATCGATCTGGCGAATCAGCGACTCGGCCCGGGCGTCGTCGCCTGCCTGCTGGGCGTCGTCAAGGTCGCGAAACAGGTGGTTGAGCTCCCAGGCGTCGGCCTGGCGCAGAAAGGTGTAGAGCTCTTCGATCAGGTCGGCGACCGAGGTTTTTTCGTGCATGGACTGATCGGGCAGGGGGCCGAACTCGCTGCGCAGTGCGGCGACCATCCAGCCGGAAAGGTACAGGTAGCGGCCTTGGGTGTCGCCAAAGTGTTTTTTGATGGAGATCATCTTTTGCTGGCCGATAAACCCGTGCCAGCAGCCCAGCGACTGGGTGTAGCGCGCGCTGTCGGCGTCGTAGGCGGCCATGTCGTTACGCATGATGGCGGCGGTGTAGCGGGCGATGTCCAGTCCGGTCTGAAAGCGATTTTGCCGCCGCAGACGCGCTGCGTGCTCGGCGTTGATGTTGTCCCACTTGTCACCCTGGGCGTCGCGCAGCTGCTTGAGCGCTTTGATGTCTTCGAGCAGTCCTGTCATGAGCGGTTTCCTCCGGTGTGGATAGGTTGGCGTGGCATCGCCAGCGGCATTCGACGGCGCGGCGCCGCTGAAGCCTTGCCGTCACTATCTGTCAGCCGCGATCCACAGACAATTGGCGCTTAGGGGCAGGCGGGGTTGTAGCGTGACGACACGGGACGGTTTGTATCGCCGTCGCTGTAGTGCAGCTTCATGCGGGGGTCTTGAAGGAGGGGAAAGGCCAGGCGCCCGGCGCCTGGCAAAAAGTGCGATACCGCGCAGGGCTAGGCGTCGTCGTCCAGCGGGAAGTTGAGGCTGCCGGCGTTGACCAGACGGGTCAGCAGCGGTGCAGCACCGGGAAAGTCGCTGAGTACGTCGGCGTGCAGTCGCCGGCTGTCGCACAGCCTGACGGCAAGCTCCGGCGTGCAGGGGTACCCTTCGCCGTCGGCAAACAGCGTGGTGGCATCGCCGTCGCGACGCCAGGCAAAGCGCGCGCCCGGGGCCGGGTGCAGCGGCGTCTGTTCGAGTTTTTCGACAAGGGTCGCCTCGTCCAGCGGCGGGTCGAAGGGGACCAGCTGATCGACGTATTTGGGCTGGGTCATGGCCCGGCCGAACCATTGGCTGATCTGCTGTGGGGTATCCAGGGTGTCAAGGATGAGCTGGCGTATGCGCTCAAGGGCGGCGTCGTCAATTTCACCGGGGTTCTCGGCTGGGGCCATTGCGGCATCGCTGTAGCGCAGCGACGCCGGCAGCTGCTCGCCTCGGTAGTCGGCATAGGAGGTCACGGCTTCGTCGGCGGAAGGGGCGCGAAAGCCGACGGAAACGGTCATGCACTCATCGCTTTCGCTGATGCCGTGGTGGGCCCAGCCCGGCGGCAGATAGAGCATGTCACCGGGCTCGAGCACCCAGTCGGAGTCTGCCTCGACCTCGAAGGTTTGCAAAATCCTGAGATCCACGCCTTCAAGGATCGGGGCGTCGTCCGGCGTTTTGCCGCCCAGCTGCCAGCGGCGGTGGCCGGCGGCCTGAAGCAGAAACACGTCGTACTGATCCACGTGGGGGCCGACGCTGCCGCCGGGGGGCGCGTAGCTGACCATGATGTCGTCGAGCCGCCAGCGGGGCAGAAAATCGAACGCGTCCAGCAGATCCGCCATGGCGGGCACATAATGGTCCACGGCCTGTACCAGCAGCGTCCAGTCGCGCTCGGGCAAACGCGCAAACGTGGCCTCGTCAAAGGGCCCGTGGGACACCTGCCAGGGGCCGTCTGAGCCGTGCTCTTCGACCAGGCGCGCTTCCACGCCGTCTTCGCAGGCAAGGCCGGCCAGCTCGTCGGCGTCAATAGGGGATAAAAAGTCGGGCATGGCGCCGCGAATCAAAAGCGGCTTTTGCTGCCAGTATTCGGCCATAAACTCCGCCGGGGTCAGGTCTCCCAGCAGGGTCAGCGGCGTATCGTGGTGGCTCATGGCGGTATCCTTGGAGGTAGCCGGTTGACAGCGTTATAGCGTGCGTAGCTGCTGCGTGAGATCGCGGGCCTGGGCTTTGGCGTTGCCGATATAGCGGGCCGGGGTCAGGGCTTTGAGTTCGCCTTTAACGTCTTCGGGCAGTGCCAGCGCGTCGATGAAGGCGGCAAAGCCGGCCTGGTCGATGCGCTTGCCCCGGGTGAGTTCCTTGAGTTTCTCGTAGGGCTTGTCGATGCCGTAGCGGCGCATCACGGTCTGGATCGGTTCGGCCAGCACTTCCCAGCTGGCGGCCAGATCGCCGTTCAGCCGTTCGGGGTTGGCCTCCAGTTTGGCGAGGCCTTTCAGCGCTGCCTGATAGGCGATCACCGCGTAGCCCAGGCCCACGCCCAGGTTTCTGAGCACGGTGGAGTCGGTGAGATCACGCTGCCAGCGGGAAATCGGCAGCTTCGCCGCCAGATGCCCCAGCACCGCGTTGGAAAGCCCCAGATTGCCTTCGGAGTTTTCAAAGTCGATGGGGTTGACCTTGTGCGGCATGGTGGACGAGCCGATTTCGCCCTCGACGGTTTTCTGCTTGAAGTAGCCAAGCGAAATATAGCCCCAGACGTCGCGATTAAAATCGAGCAGCACGGTGTTGAAACGCGCCAGCGCATCGAACAGCTCGGCGATGTAGTCGTGTGGCTCGATCTGGGTGGTGTAGGGGTTGAACACAAGCCCCAGCCCTTCCACGAAGGTGCGCGCATTGGCCTGCCAGTCGACTTCCGGGTAGGTAATCAGATGGGCGTTGTAGTTGCCCACCGCGCCGTTGATCTTGCCCTGTACGTTGACCCGTTCGACGGCGACCAGCTGGCGTTTCAGGCGGTAGGCGACGTTGGCCATTTCCTTGCCAAGCGTTGTGGGGCTTGCGGTCTGGCCGTGGGTGCGCGAGAGCATTGGCTGGGCGGCGTGCTCGTCGGCCAGCCGGGCGACGGCCTCGACGAGTTCGTGCAGCGTGGGCAGCAGGGCGTTCAAGCCGTCGCGTAGCATCACGCCGTAGGCGAGGTTGTTGATGTCTTCCGAGGTGCAGGCGAAGTGAATGAACTCGCTGACCGCATTGAGCTCAGCATGGCCGGCAATGCGCTCTTTGAGGAAATATTCCACGGCTTTCACGTCGTGGTTGGTGGTGCGCTCGATGTCTTTGATGCGCTGGGCGTCGGCCTCGCTGAAATCCCGGATCAGGCCGTCGAGAAAGGCCGCGGCGCCAGCGGAAAGCGGCGGCACTTCGACAATCTGCCCGTGGCCCGCCAGGCGCTGGAGCCAGCGCACCTCGACAATAACGCGGGCGCGAATCAGGCCGAACTCGCTGAAGTGTTCGCGCAGCGCGGCGGTTTTGGCGCCGTAGCGGCCGTCAACGGGGGAAAGGGCGGTCAGGGCGGAGAGTTGCATGGGTGTTTTCCAAATCGGTCAGTCGTCACGGGCGCGGGCGCAAAGCTCGCGGGCTAGCGTAAATCATCCAGCGCGCGGCGCAGCGCACCGCGTTGAAACATCAGCTTCCAGCGGCGCCCTCCCTGCTGGTGCCACAGCAGGGCAAAGCGCACGCCGGCCAGCAGCGTGGCGCGCACGCGCTCGGGCATCATCGGGCTTTGCAGCATGGTGGGATCACCCTGCACCACGATGCGATGCTTGAAGGTGGAAAGCGTTTGCTGATAGGTCTCGCCGAGGTTGGACACCACGTTTTCGTGGGTGGCGCCGAAGTGTTCGGCCTGGCGCTGCACGCGGCCCAGGGATTCGCCCAGCTGATCGAGCATGTCGCGGTTGTTGCGCAGCTTGCTCATCAGCAAAATCAGCGAAAAGCCGTAGCGCATGATGACCGGGCTGGCCTGTTTGCGGCCCACCAGCGCTTCCAGCACTTCAAGCCCTTGGCGCAGGTTGTTGGGATGGCCGCCGTAAATCGCCTCGAAGCTTTCCGGGTTGGTATCCACGGTGGCGTTGATCAGCGTCTCCCAGGCGCGCGGGTCGGCGTGGCCGTTGCGCGCCAGCTCGTCAACCACGCTTGCGGCCTGAAACACGCCGGCCAGGGCCAGTGCCTGGCGCGTGGCCGGGTCGTCCGGGGCGCGGTGAATGGGGGTGGCGTGACTCATGCCGCAGCCTCCTTGGCGTTCCACGTATCGCGAATGACACCGCCGCCCAGGCAGATATCGCCGTCGTAGATGACCAGCGACTGCCCCGGCGTGACCGCGCGCTGAGGGTCGTCAAAGCGCACGTCAACGCCGCCGTCGGTGCGGGTTACAAGCGTGCAGGGCTGGTCGTTTTGGCGATAGCGCGTCTTGGCGCGAAAACGGCCTTCAGCCGCCGGCGGGTGGCCGGCGATCCACTCCATGGGTTCGGTGGCCGCCGAGTCGCTATACAAAAGCGGGTGGTGCTTGCCCTGCACGGCGACGAGCACGTTGCGGGAAAGGTCTTTTTGCGCCACGTACCACGGGTCTTCGGAGTAGTCGGAAAGCCCGCCGATGCCCAGGCCCTGGCGCTGGCCCAGGGTGTAGTACATCAGCCCCTGATGCGTGCCGATCACGTCGCCGTTCGGGGTTTCGATGGTGCCGGGCTGGGCGGGCAGGTACTGCTTTAAAAAATCGCTGAAGCGCCGCTCGCCGATAAAGCAGATGCCGGTGGAGTCTTTCTTGCGCGCCGTGGCAAGGCCGTGTTCCTCGGCCAGCCTTCGCACTTCGGGCTTTTCCAGCTCGCCTACGGGGAACAGCGTGCGGGCAATGGCGGCCTCGGGCACGGCGTGGAGAAAGTAGCTTTGATCCTTGTTGGCATCCAGCCCCTTGAGCAAACGGCCCTGCCTTTGGCGAACATAGTGCCCGGTGGCGATCTTGTCGGCGCCCAGCATCTCGGCATAGTCGAGAAAGACCTTGAACTTGATTTCGCGGTTGCACAGGATGTCCGGGTTGGGCGTGCGCCCGGCCTGATACTCGGCGAGAAAGTGCTCGAAGACGTTGTCCCAGTATTCGGCGGCAAAGTTGGCCGTGTGCAGCACAATGCCGAGCTTTGCGCACACCGCCTCGGCGTCCGCCAGGTCTTGCTTGGCGGTGCAGTATTCGGTGCCGTCGTCTTCGTCCCAGTTCTTCATGAACAGGCCTTCAACCGCGTAGCCCTGCTCAAGCAGCAAAAGGGCGGAAACGGAAGAGTCGACGCCGCCGGACATGCCGACGATCACTTTGCCTTGGGTGGATGGCATGGGCATCCTCAATTGAAATAGCCAGAGATAGGGCCTGAGTATACACGATGGGCCGGCGGTGCTTCGAGCGGGCGATCAGTTCTCGTGCAGCATCGCCAGGGGGAAGCGCCGCCCGGCCAGCGCTGCCTCGATGCGCGGCAGTACCTGGGGGCTGCGCATGCGCCCGGCAGCGTCCAGCGCACGAATCTCGTCAAGCGTTAGCCAGTGCGTGGCGTGGATGTCGGGGTCCAGCGGCGTATCCAGAAAGCGTACCGGCGAGGCGATAAAGCCGTGGCTGTGAAACGTCAGCCCGTTGAGCTCAAACACGTAAAGCCCCAGGTAGCCGTCGAGCGTGATGTCCCAGGCGGTTTCTTCTCGTACCTCGCGCCGCGTCGCAGCCATGGGCCCTTCGCCGGGTTCGATATGCCCGGCAGGCTGGTTGTAAAGCGTCACGGGCCCGCCGCGATCCTCTTCTACCATCAAAAAGCGCTCGCCGCGCTGCATCACGCAGGCCACGGTTGAGCGGATATGGGGGCGCTGGCGGTCAGGTGTCATCGTGCGGCTCTCCGGCGGCTTTTCCCCCGCGTCGTGCGCGGCATGTGCAAGGTCTCACGGCGCCACTCGCCCGGGGCCAGATCACCCAGCTGCCAGGGGCCAACGGCTGCGCGGATCAAACGCAGGGTGGGAAAGCCCACGTGGGCGGTCATGCGGCGTACCTGGCGGTTGCGGCCTTCGCTGATCTCAAGCTCGATCCAGCCGGTGCGCGGGTGGCGCCTGGGGTCTATCGGCGGGGTGCGCTCGGCCACGGTAGGCGGGGCAATGCGCCGGGCTCGGGCCGGCCGTGTCGGGCCGTCGTTGAGTGTGATGCCCTGGCGCAGCGCGGCCAGCGCCTCGTCGTCGATCTCGCCTTCGAGCTGGGCCCAGTAGGTCTTGGGCTGCTTGTGGCGCGGGTGAGCGATGCGGTGGATCAGCCCGCCGTCGTCGGTGAGCAGTAAAAGGCCTTCGGAGTCGTAGTCCAGTCGGCCGGCCGGGTAGACGCCCTTGGCGCGCAGATAGTCGGCCAGCGTCGCGCGGCCCCGGTCGTCCCGGAACTGGCTGAGCACGCGGTAAGGCTTGTGCAGCAGATAGAGTTGGCTCATGGCGGCGTCGGTCGCGCTCCAACGTCAGAAGGAAGCAGGAAAAACCACAGCATACTCGACTTTAGATCAGTGCGCGCGCTTAAGGCTACTGTGCCTGTGTGCGGCGGTGTTACACTGGGTGACGCACTGAATCAATCTGTCGGCTCCGGGCCAACCCGGCCCGGGGGTCGACCCCCACAAGGGAGTTTTTCATGGGCGCTAACCACGCGGATTATCAGCACATTGTTGTCCCGGAAAAGGGCAGCAAGATTACGGTCAACGCCGACAAGACGCTTAACGTTCCCCACGAGCCGATCATCCCCTTCATCGAGGGCGACGGCACCGGCACCGACGTTACCCCGGCGATGAAGATCGCCATTGACGCGGCGGTGGCCAAGGCCTACGGCGGCGAGCGCAAGATTCACTGGATGGAAGTCTACGCCGGCGAAAAAGCCACCCACGTCTACGACGCCGATACCTGGCTGCCCGAGGAAACCCTGCGCGCCGTTGAAGACTACGTGGTCTCGATCAAGGGGCCTTTGACCACGCCGGTCAGCGGCGGCATTCGCTCGCTTAACGTCGCGCTGCGTCAAAAGCTGGATCTCTATGTCTGTCAGCGCCCGGTACGCTGGTTCAAAGGCGTACCCAGCCCGGTGAAAAAGCCGGCCGACATCGACATGGTGATTTTTCGCGAGAACTCCGAAGACATCTACGCCGGCGTTGAATGGCAGGCGGGTTCGGCCGAGGCGGACAAGGTCATCAAATTTCTCCGCGAAGAAATGGGTGTGACCAACATTCGCTTCCCCGAGCAGTGCGGTATCGGCGTCAAGCCGGTGTCCGAGGCGGGCACCAAGCGGCTGGTACGCCAGGCCATCCAGTACACCATCGACAACGACCGCGATTCGCTGACGCTGGTGCACAAGGGCAACATCATGAAGTTCACCGAAGGGTCGTTCAAAAACTGGGGCTACGAGCTGGCCGCAGAAGAGTTCGGCGCCGAGCTTCTGGACGGCGGCCCGTGGATGACCATGAAAAACCCCAACACCGGCAAGGATATCGTCATCAAGGACGTGATTGCCGATGCGATGCTGCAGCAGATTCTGCTGCGCCCGGCGGAATACGACGTGATCGCCACGCTCAACCTCAACGGCGACTACATCTCCGACGCGCTGGCAGCCGAAGTGGGCGGCATCGGCATTGCCCCGGGGGCCAACATTTCCGACTCGGTAGCGATGTTTGAGGCCACCCACGGCACAGCACCCAAGTATGCCGGCCAGGACAAGGTCAACCCCGGCTCGCTGATCCTCTCCGCGGAGATGATGCTGCGCTACATGGGCTGGACGGAAGCCGCGGAGCTTGTGATCAAGGGCATGGAAAAAGCCATCGCCAAAGGCGAAGTCACCTACGACTTCCACCGCCAGATGGACAACGCCGTGCTGCTCAAGTGCTCTGAGTTTGGCCAGGCGGTCGCTGACAACATGTAACCGCTACACGGCAAACCGGCATTGCCACGGCTGCAAGCCTCGTCCGCACCTCGCGCGGGCGGGGCTTTTTTATGCCGGCGTGCCCGGCTGTGCTATTTTGTGCGGCGTTTCTTCGCGGGCCCGGCATTCGCCGGAGCTCTGAACTCTTGGCCGGGCGGGGCGTCCAAGCGGTGCGCACCTGCAGCTGTCCCGTTCGGCGTGAACGATGCGATTTTTTTGCCTATGCTGACCTTTTGTGTGAACCGCCCGCCGCAGACGGGCATGACCCGGCCGGCCTCGCCGGAAGGCGACGATGCCGTCTCGGTGGCGCCGGCCGACCCTGCGCTTGCCCGGCCGCCCATGTATCAGGTTGTGCTGCACAACGACGACTACACGCCGATGGATTTCGTCATCGAGGTGCTCCAGCACTTTTTTTACCTGGATAGCGAAGCCGCCATTGAAATCATGCTGACGGTGCATCATCGGGGCAAGGCCAGCTGCGGCCTTTTTACCCGCGACGTGGCCGAAACCAAGAGCCGTCAGGTCAACGACTATGCCAGGGAGTGCGAGCACCCGTTGATGAGCGATATCCAGGCAGCCGACGAGTAGCGGTGCGCGGCAAGCGTTGACAAAAACCTCGCCGGAAGGCTTGCAAGTGAGGGGTTTGTACCCGATGTTGAGAGTGCCGGCGGATGAAACGGATCCGATGCCAGCCCCAGGTGGCGATATGCCCCGGGCGGAAGTAGCGAAAAGGGGACTGCCATGCTGAGCAAAGAACTTGAACTGACCCTGAATACGGCCTTTACCGTGGCACGTTCCAAGCGCCACGAGTTCATGACCGTCGAACACCTGCTGTTGGCGCTTTTAGACAACGCCGCCGCCGTGGATGTGCTCAAGGCATGCGGTGCTGACCTGGACAAGCTGCGTTCCGACCTGCAGGACTTTATCCATTCGACCACGCCGCTGATTCCCGAAGGGCAGGGCGAGCGCGAAACCCAGCCGACGCTGGGCTTTCAGCGCGTGCTGCAGCGCGCCGTGTTTCACGTGCAGTCGTCGGGTAAAAACGAAGTGACCGGTGCCAACGTGCTGGTTGCCATTTTCTCTGAGCAGGAAAGCCAGGCGGTCTACTTTCTCAAACAGCAAAGCGTGGCGCGAGTGGACGCGGTCAACTACATCGCCCACGGCATTTCCAAGGCCGCAGGCCACGGTGACTCGTCCTCACCTTCCCACCAGCAAGCCGAAGACGCCGAAGAGGGCACCGGCGACAGCGCCTCGCACCCGCTCACCGGCTACGCCACCAACCTCAACGAGCAGGCCCGGCTGGGCAAGATTGATCCGCTGATCGGCCGCGATCACGAGCTTGAACGGGTGGTGCAGATTCTCGCCCGCCGGCGCAAGAACAACCCGCTGCTGGTGGGTGAAGCCGGCGTGGGCAAGACGGCGGTGGCCGAAGGCCTGGCCCGGCGGGTGGTGGAAGAAGACGTTCCTGACGTGATCGCCGATGCGGTGGTTTACGCGCTGGACATGGGGGCGCTGCTGGCCGGCACCAAATATCGCGGCGACTTTGAAAAGCGCCTCAAGGCTTTGCTGGCCGAGCTGAAAAAACAGCCCAACGCGATTTTGTTCATCGACGAAATCCATACCGTGATCGGCGCCGGCGCGGCCTCGGGCGGCGTCATGGACGCCTCCAACCTGCTCAAGCCGCTGCTGTCTTCCGGCGAGCTGCGCTGTATTGGCTCCACGACCTTTCAGGAATTTCGCGGCATCTTCGAGAAAGACCGCGCGCTTGCCCGGCGCTTCCAGAAAGTCGACGTGCTGGCGCCGTCGGTGGACGACACCATCAAGATTCTCAAGGGGCTGCGCTCGCGCTTTGAGGCGCATCACGATCTGAAATACACCGATGCCGCCGTGGAAAGCGCCGCGCGCCTGGCGGATCGCTACATCAACGACCGCTACCTGCCCGACAAGGCCATCGACGTGATCGACGAGGCCGGCGCCCATCAGCGGCTGCTGCCGCCGGAAATGCGCATTGACACCATCGACGTCGACCAAGTGGAAGCGGTGGTGGCGTCCATCGCGCGCATTCCGCCCAAGAGCGTGTCGAGCTCGGATCGCAAGCTGCTGGAAAATCTCGATCGCGATCTCAAAATGCTGGTGTTTGGCCAAGACAAGGCCATCGACAGCCTGGCGGCGGCCATCAAGCTTTCCCGGGCGGGGCTTACGTCCCCGGACAAGCCCGTGGGCAGCTTTTTGTTTTCCGGCCCCACCGGGGTGGGCAAAACCGAGGTGGCGCGCCAGCTGTCGCACATCATGGGCATCGAGCTTGTGCGCTTTGACATGTCTGAATACATGGAGCGCCATACCGTCTCCCGGCTGATCGGCGCGCCTCCCGGCTACGTAGGCTACGAGCAGGGCGGACTGTTGACCGAAGCCATTACCAAACAGCCCCACTGCGTGCTGCTTTTGGACGAAATGGAAAAGGCGCATCCGGAAGTGTTCAACCTGCTGCTTCAGGTGATGGACAGCGGCCGGCTCACCGACAACAACGGCCGAGAAGCCGATTTCCGCCACGTCATTTTGATCATGACCTCCAACGCCGGCGCCGAACTGGCCGCGCGGCGCTCCATCGGCTTTCAGACCCAGGATCACTCCACCGACGCCATGGAGGTGCTCAACAAGACGTTTTCGCCGGAGTTTCGCAACCGGCTGGACGGCATCATCCAGTTCAGCTCGCTGCCTACCGAGGTGGTGCGCAACGTGGTGGACAAATTCCTCATCGAGCTTCAGGCGCAGCTCGATGAGAAACGCGTACAGCTGGAAGTGGACGACAGCGCCCGGGACTGGCTGGCCGAGCAGGGCTACGACCCGGACATGGGCGCCCGCCCCATGGCACGGCTGATCCAGGAAAAGCTCAAAAAGCCGCTGGCCGAGCAGATTCTTTTCGGCGAGCTGGCCGATCACGGCGGCACGGTCTATGTCCGCCTGGAAAACGACGAGCTGAAACTGTCAACGGAGGCGGAAATGGCGGATGCGCCCTGAGCGGGCGCTCGGCTGCGTGCGTTACACGGCCATCAGGCGCCCTGTCGATGACGGGGCGCTTGCGTATCCGGGGCTGGCGTTATGCGAAGGGCAGGAGATAGCGGGCAGTGTCGGGTCGGCCTGCCCGAAAGCGCATGGCGCGGCCGGCGCTAGCGCGAGCGGTAGACGATGCGGCCTTTGGAGAGGTCGTACGGTGTCAGCTCAACCTTGACTTTGTCACCGGTCAGGATGCGGATGTAGTTTTTGCGCATCTTGCCGGAAATATGGGCCGTTACCACGTGGCCGTTTTCCAGCTCAACGCGGAACATGGTGTTGGGAAGGGTATCAACGATCACGCCTTCCATTTCAATATGATCTTCACGTGCCATATAGGCCGATCCTCACTGAGTCAATGAATGAGAACAGCTCTCCCGGCAAAGGGAGAGCGCCTGCCCGGAGACGGCCCCGGGCAGAGAAAACGCGCTATATTGTGCCGCAAGCCTTGCGTCAAGGCAAAAGTCTGCGGTGAATTTCGGCTAAATGACCAGCCGGCGGCGATTGGGAGCCGCCAGAGCGTCGAGCCATGCGGGCCGGGGCATGCGCGGCGCAGCCGCCGGGCGGGCGCACGGGTCGGGGTGAATCTCGGGCAGCCAGGCGTCAAGGTAGGCGAGAAACGTCGACCGAGCCACGGTTATCGCACCAAGGCTTTCCAGGTGCGGCGTATGCATCTGGCAGTCGATGAGCCTGCCGCCGTGGGCGCGCATGGCGGCGCTCAAGTAGGCCAGTGCCACCTTGGAGCCGTCAGGCACGCGGGAAAACATCGACTCGCCGAAAAACACCGCCCCCATAGCCACGCCGTAAAGTCCCCCGACCAGGGTATCGCCCTGATGCACTTCCAGGCTGTGGGCAATGCCGAGCCGATGCAGCCGGCAGTAGGCGGCGTGCATCTCGGCGGTGATCCAGCTGCCGGTCTCTTCGCCCCGGGGCGCCGCGCAAGCGCGCATTACCCCGGCAAAATCGCCGTCCAGCGTGACTGTAAAGCCGCCGTGGCGCAGCCTTTTGGTCAGGCTGCGGCGCTGCTTGAACGCCTCGGGAAAAAGCACCGTGCGCGGGTCGGGGCTCCACCACAGGATCGGGTCGCCGTCGGCGAACCACGGAAAGATGCCCTGGCGGTAAGCGCTGACCAGCCACGGCGGGGTCAGCGCGCCGCCGGCGGCCAGCAGGCCGTTGGGTTCATCCAGGGCAGCACTGGCGCAGGGAAAGACAGGCGTGGGCGAAGATAGCCAGGGTAGCATGGCGTGCTCCGGTAACAGGCAAGGGGACAACAAGCCCTGTGACGGCAGAAAGATGCCCGGTATGATGCCACGTCGCAGGCCGTTCGAGAACGCCATGAAATCCTGATCGGCCTGGGTCAGATACAGGCTTATTCCAAGATTCAGGGATACAACAGGGGGTCGCTTGACAGTCAATAATGCGGGAAACAGGCGCCAGCCGAACACGTCCGGCAAAGCGCCCCGGGGGCGCGTCAAGGCGGCAACGCAAGGTGCGCGGCGTATGGGCGTGCGCCTGCAGGGTGCTGCGCGCGAGGGCGTCGTCGTTGTCTTGCTGGCGCTTTGCGTGTTTTTGCTGCTGGCGCTTTTCAGCTACGCGCCGGGTGACCCGGGATGGTCGTATCGCGGGCCGGAAAGCGACGTGGCCAACTGGATGGGCACGCTCGGTGCTTGGCTTGCCGACGTGCTGTATTCGCTGCTGGGCGCCAGCGCGCTGTGGTGGCCGGGTGTGTGTGGCTTTGCCGCCTGGTGGCTGATGCGTTCACGTCAGGTGCGCTTCACCCTGGACCCTGTCGCCCTGGCGGTGCACACCGGCGGGCTTGTGCTGTTGATGCTGGGCACCACCATGCTGGGCGCGCTGCACTTTTATCATCCGCAAAGCGTGCTGCCCTACGGCTCCGGCGGCATTCTCGGAGAAGGGCTTATCGGCGCGCTGGGCCCGCTGGTCGGCAGTGCGGGAACGGGGCTGATCGCCGCGGCGCTGATGGTCGGCGGTTTTCCACTGCTCAGCGGCATGTCCTGGCTTCGCGTCGCCGACGAGGCCGGGCGCTTTGCGTATGAGCTGGCCGGCTGGGTGAAAGCCCGCGCGGTGCGTGCCGGCGAAAAAAGGCGCGACAAGACACGTGAAAGGGCACAGACCCATACACCCGCATCGGCACAGCCGCCGCCGGAACCGCCAAGCCGGCGCGAGCCGAGTCTGGCGGCGAGCGCGCCGGCCGCGGAGCAGAACGCGGCCGTTGATCCCGCCTGGGACGCCGCGGCGTATTTCAGCGGCAGGGCGGCGGACCGCGGGTTGACCCCGGAAACGCCTCCGGTGGCCGATACGGATGGCGAACCCGAACCCGAACCGGTGCCGGAACCAGCGCCAGAGCCAGAACCGGTGCCGGAACCTGAGCCAGAGCCAGAGCCGGAACCAGCGCCAGACCCAGAGCCGGAACCGCTGTCTGAGCCAGAGCCAGAACCTGAACCCGAGTTGGAACCGATGCCGGAGCCAGAACCTGAGCCAGAGCCAGAACCTGAACCCGAGTTGGAACCGGTGCCGGAACCAGAGCCGGAACCCGAATTCGAACCTGAGTTGGAACCGGAACCGGAACCGGAACCGGAACCCGAGCCTGAGCCTGAGCCTGAGCCTGAGCCTGAGCCTGAGCCTGAGCTTGAACCCGAGCCGGAGCCGGAGCCGGAGCGAACGCAGGCGGCTGCCGCTCGGCGCAGCCCTGAAGTCGTACCCGAACCCGTCTGGGAAGAAGATGACGAAGTGGATGAGCCGCTATACGCCGCGACGCAAGCGCGCGGCGCGGTCTGGCCGGACCCGGCACCGGTGGCCGAGCGCGAAACGCCGGCGCTGTGGACGGTAGAGCATCTGCAAAGCCAGCGCCCGGTGCTGGATGACATGCCCGAACCCGAAGGCGAACTGCCGAGCTACCGATTGCTGACCCAGCCCGAGCCGCACCAGCCCAACTATTCTCGTGAAGAGCTGGATAGCATGGCGGAACTTTTGGAAGTGCGCCTGCGCGAGTACGGCGTCAAGGCCGATGTGGTCGATACCTGGCCGGGACCGGTGATCACGCGCTTTGAAATCCGCCCGGCGGCCGGGGTCAAGGCGTCCAAGATTACCAATCTATCGAAGGATCTGGCGCGCTCGCTGATGGTCAAGAGCGTGCGCGTGGTCGAGGTCATCCCCGGCCGGCCTACCGTGGGCATCGAGATTCCCAACCCGCGCCGGGCGATGATCCGCCTGCGCGAGGTGATCGATTCCGACGTCTATCAGGACAAGGAGTCGCCGCTGACCATGGCGCTGGGCCAGGACATCGGCGGCGGCCCGGTGGTCGCCAATCTGGGCAAGATGCCCCACCTGCTGGTGGCCGGCACCACCGGCTCGGGCAAGTCCGTGGGGGTCAACGCCATGCTGATTTCCATGCTGCTCAAGGCCAAGCCCGACGAGCTCAAGATGATCATGGTCGACCCCAAAATGCTGGAGCTTTCGGTCTACGACGGCATACCGCATCTGCTCGCCCCGGTGGTGACCGACATGAAAGAAGCCGCCAACGCCCTGCGCTGGTGCGTGGCCGAGATGGAGCGCCGCTACAAGCTGATGGCGGCCATGGGCGTGCGCAACATTGCCGGGTTCAACGCCCGGCTGGACGAGGCCGAGCGCGCCGGCGCCCAGGTGGCCGACCCGCTGTGGGAGCCCCAGCCCTGGGAGATGCACCAGACCCCGCCGGTGCTCGAAAAGCTGCCCTATATTGTGGTGGTGATCGACGAATTTGCCGATATGTTCATGATCGTGGGCAAAAAGGTCGAAGAGCTCATTGCGCGGCTGGCGCAGAAGGCCCGGGCTGCCGGTATTCACCTGATTCTTGCCACCCAGCGGCCCTCGGTGGACGTGGTTACCGGGCTGATCAAGGCCAACATTCCTTCGCGCATGGCGTTTCAGGTGTCCTCGCGGATCGACTCGCGCACGATTCTTGACCAGGGCGGCGCTGAAAGCCTGCTGGGTCACGGCGACATGCTGTATTTGCCTGCCGGGTCCGGCCCGCCCAACCGCGTGCACGGCGCCTTTGTCGACGATGATGAAGTCCACCGAGTGGTCGAAGACCTGCGCCGCCGCGGCGAGCCGGACTATATCGAAGAGATCCTCTCCGGCGGGGTGTCCGCCGATGCGCTGGCCGGCCTTGAAGCCGAAGGGGGCGACGGCGACGATGCCGAGCAGGACGCGCTCTATGATGAAGTGGTGCAGTTTGTCACCGAGACGCAGAAAGCCTCGATTTCCTCGGTGCAGCGCAAATTCAAGATCGGCTATAACCGCGCGGCGCGCCTGGTAGACGCCATGGAAAGCGCCGGCGTGGTCAGCCCCATGGGCAGCAACGGCGCTCGCGAAGTGCTGGCGCCGCCGCCGGTAAGAGATTGACCGCAAGGTGAAAAAATCGGGAAAAAGCGCCGGTAAGGGAAACCTGCCGGCGCTTTTTGCGTCATAGTGGGGCAGCCTTTACCGATAGTCGACCGGCAGTGACGTGGCCGGTCTTGCGTTGACAGGGCCTCAGGGAAATGAAAGGGCCCAAGGGAGACATAGATGCGCCATATCAAGACACCGCGCTCGTTTTCATTTGCGCTGGCAGCCAGCGCGCTGGGCTTTATTGCCGCTTCTCAGGCGTGGGCCAGCGAAGCCGCCGAACGCCTGACCGAGCGGCTTGATCCGCTGGAAACCTACGAAGCCCGCTTTGATCAGCAGATTCTCGACAGCAGCGGCGAGCGTTTGCAGCAGGCAGAAGGGGAAATGTGGCTGTCGCGCCCGGGGATGCTGCGCTGGGAGGTCGACGCCCCGTATAGCCAGACCGTGGTTTCCGACGGCGACGAGGTGTATCTGTATGACCCGGACCTGGAGCAGGTCACGGTGCAGAATTTGGATCACCGGGTGACCTACACGCCTGCGCTGCTGCTGTCCGGCCGCGCCGGCGCGCTTACCGAAAGCTTTGATGTGTTTTACGAACAGGACAACGGCGACGACGTTTTTACCCTGATGCCCGTGTCGCCGGATACGCTGTTTGAAGAGCTCAGCATCACCTTTGATGGCGACACCCTGACCGAGCTGTGGATGACCGACAGCACCGGCCAGCGCACCGCGATCCGCTTTTCCGGCATCAGCCAGAACGCGCCGATTGACGAGGCGCGGTTCCGCTTTGATATCCCCGACGGGGTGGACGTGATTCGCGAGCAGGCGCCGTAACGCCTCAGCCTTGCCCGTCGGCCTCGGCGTCGCGCTCGGCGCGCCAGGCCATGATGGCGGCAAAACGCTTTTCGTGGCCCAGCTCGCTGGGCTCATAGAAACGGGCCGCAGGCAGCGCTTCCGGCCAGCAGCTGTGGGCGCTGCCGGCGGGGTAGCCGTCGGGCTCGCTGTGGGCGTAGCGGTAGCCCTCGCCGTGGCCAAGCTCCGCCATCAGCTTTGTCGGGGCGTTGCGCAGGTAGGCCGGCACCTCGACCCGGGGCTGCTCCCGGGCGTATTTCTGCGCTGCCTTCCAGGCGCGGTCGATGCGGTTGCTCTTGGGCGCTACGGCCAGATGAATGGCGGCGTGGGCCATGGCCCGCTGGCCTTCGTGATCGCCCAGCCGCAGGTAGGCGTCCCAGGCGGCCATGGCCAGCGGCAGGGCCCGGGGGTCGGCGTTGCCTACGTCCTCCGAGGCAATGGCGGTAAGCCTTCGGATCACGTCCAGCGGGTCGCCGCCGCCTTGAATAAAGCGGGCAATATACAAAAGCGCGGCGTCCGGCCGGGACGAGCGAATGGACTTGTGAATCGCCGAGAGCAGGTCGTAGTAGCCGTCGCCCTGTTTATCCATGGCGCCTGCCTGATGGCCGATGACGTCATCCAGCGCGTCAAGCGCCAGGGTTTCGCCGCCGTTATCGGGGCGGGTGAAGTCGCAGGCAACTTCCAAAAGTCCCAGCGCCCGGCGGGCGTCTCCGGCGCTGGCCCGTGCCAGGGCGTCGAGCACGCCGTCTTCTATGGCAATGCGCCGGTCGCCCAGGCCGTTTTCCCGGTCTTCCAGCGCCTGGCGCAGCACCGCTATCAGCTCTTCATGGGTGAGCGGTTTGAGCACATAGACCCGCGCCCGGGACAAAAGCGCTGAGTTGACCTCAAACGAAGGGTTCTCCGTGGTTGCACCGATCAAGGTCAAAAGCCCCGATTCCACGTGGGGCAGCAGTGCATCCTGCTGGCTTTTGTTGAGCCGGTGAATTTCATCGAGAAACAAAACCACCGGCGTCGGCGCCAGCGCACGGGCGCGCTCGACTACGGTGCGGATGTCCTTGACGCCGGCCATTACCGCGCTTAGCGATTCCAGTGCCGCACCCGATGCCTGGGCGAGTATGTCGGCTAACGTCGTCTTGCCCACGCCCGGCGGGCCCCACAAGATCATGGAGCGCACCGTGGCGGTATCCACCATCTGTTTGAGCGGCTTGCCTTCGCCTATCAGCGCCTGCTGGCCGATGTAGTCGGCAAGGCGGCGCGGGCGCATGCGGTAGGCCAGCGGGGCTTGGCCGGCGGGGGAAGAAAAAAGATCCATGCAAACTCCGTTAAAAGCGCCGTACCGTTGGCGGTCATTAGGGCCGGTGCCGCTTGGCTGATACGATGGCAGTCCCATTGGCGCCCGGCTACTGTGTCAGGCAGGATTGTTTTTGCTAGGCTGATTGTTTCAGCCAGCGCGAAAAGAGTCGAGCGCAGCTTCGCACGAGGCGTCAAGTGCATAAAAGCCAGCGTGTTTCCGGCCGGTCGAGCGCATCCGCGCAGGCGTAACGTCTGGTGACACGCACGGTAAAAAGGAGGGGCAACATGATTAAACAGCTGAGCCTGGACCACGCCAACATGGCGCGCATGCTCCACGTGCTGGATTTGAAATATCGGGTTCTCCGGCAGGGAGAGCGTCCCAACTTTCATCTGATGCGCGAAGTCGTGGACTACATTCTTTCCTACATGGAAGATTTTGCGGTTTCCCTTGAGCAGGGATTTGTCGAGCAGCTCAAGCAATACGTCCCCGAACACGCAGAGGTCGCCGAGCAGATGCTGGCCGACTACCAAAAGCTCAGGCCCCGTCTGGAAGCGCTTTCCGACGATATCGACATGGTGCTGATGGATCACGTTCTGCCCATGGATCGCTTTGCCGAAGATCTCAAGCAGTATCTGGAAGCGCACCGGGAATATCTGCGCCAAGAGCGTGAAGAACTCTTTCCGCTGCTGGAAAACCGCTTTGACGCCAAAGGCACCGATTTTTTCAAGCAGACGATGCCCAACAACGCCGACAGAAAGATTGAGCATCTCAAAGAGGCCTATCCCGAGCTTTATGCAGAGCTTGAGCAGGCCGACGTACCGCCCCTCGGCTAGAGGGCAGCGGCAATAGAACAAGCGAGAATCCTGACCGCGGGGCGTGCTAGACTAGCCGCCCCGTTTTTCATGTCTTTCAAAGCGGGCTGTGCCCGAGCCGCTACGCCGAGGAGGTCGCTTTTCTGCCATGACCGGCCCCGTGCTGATTTTTGATTCCGGCGTCGGCGGGCTGTCGGTTGCGGCGGCCCTGCGCCGCCACTACCCGGATGCGGCGCTGTGTTACGCCTGCGATAACGCCTGGCTGCCCTACGGGCTGCGCCCGGACGCCGCCCTGGTGCAGCGCATTGTAGCGGTGTGTACCGCCGCCGTTGGCGTTTGCCGCCCGGCCGTGCTGGTGGTAGCGTGCAATACCGCCAGCACCCTGGCGCTTGCGGCTTTGCGCGCCGCGCTGGATATTCCCGTTGTAGGCACCGTGCCTGCCATCAAGCCCGCAGCGGCGGTCAGCCGTACGCGCCATCTGGGGCTGCTGGCCACCTCGGCCACGGTGCGCCGGCCCTATACCCGGCGGCTGATCGAGCGCTTTGCCGCCGACTGTAAGGTCAGCTGCATCGCTGCCGATGCGCTGGTCACCGAGGCGGAAAACTGGCTTGCCGGCGGCGAGCCCGATGCCGCACGGCTGGATGCCGCTTTAACGCCGCTCTGGCAGGCCGCCGGCGCGCAGGCGACACCGGAACCGCTGGATACCGTGGTGCTGGGCTGCACCCATTTTCCGCTTTTGACCCCCAGGCTTGCCGCGCTGGCGCCGGCGCCCCTTGCCTGGGTGGATTCCGGCGATGCCGTTGCCCGGCGCGTAGGCCAGCTGGCAGCACCGCTGGCCGCCGGCCGCCAGGCCCCGGCGCTGGCGACGGCCCCGGGCCCCGCGCTGGCCCGCGCACTTGCCGTCTACGGCTTTCAGCCTCCCGCGCCGTTACCTCTTGCCGGCGGCAACGTCGCCGCTTATTAACGCTATCCGTCGTTGAACAACAGGAGAAGCCCTTGGCCATACCTCAGGTGGAGCCGCAGCGCTATCACGCCCAGCTTGCGGCCAAATGCGACACCGTCCGCCGCCTTTTTGAAGGTTTTGCAACCCCGGAGATGGAAGTCTACGATTCGCCGCCCAGCCACTACCGCCAGCGCTGCGAGTTTCGCCTCTGGCACGAAGGCGACGATATCTACTACGCCATGTTTGAGGTGGCACGCGACGAGGCCGGCAACAAGCACAAAACGACGGTGCGTCTGGACCAGTACCCGGTGGCAAGCGAGGCCATCAACGCGCTGATGCCGGAGCTGCGCAAGGCGTTTCTGGGCAGCGATGTGCTGCGTCGTAAACTGTTTCAGATCGAGTTTCTGACCACGCTTTCCGGCGAGGCGCTGGTGACGCTTGTATACCACCGCCCGCTGGACGACGCCTGGGAAAAAAAGGCCCGGGCGCTGGAGCGCGCTCTTGGGATCATGATCATCGGCCGCTCGCGCAAGCAGCGCCGAGTGCTCACCCGAGACCACGTCTGGGAGCGGCTTTACGTTAACGGCCGGGCGCTGGATTACCAGCAGGTGGAAAACAGCTTCACCCAGCCCAACGCGCGGGTGTGTGAAAAAATGCTCGCCTGGGCGCAGGACGTAACCGCCGGCAGCCACGAAGGCGACCTGGTGGAGCTTTACTGCGGCAACGGCAACTTTACCGTGGCCCTGGCCGGCAACTTCCGCCGAGTGCTGGCCACCGAGATTTCGCGCACCTCGGTGGCCAGCGCCCGTATCAATCTGGCCGCCAACGGCGTGGATAACGTCCACGTCGCGCGGATGTCCGCCGAAGAGTTCGCCCAGGCGCTGAAAGGCGAAAAGGGCGGGCGCCGCGTCGCCGAGATGGCGCTTGACGACTATGCGTTTTCTACCGTGCTGGTGGACCCGCCGCGGGCGGGGCTGGACGCAGCCAGCTGTGCGCAAATCAGCGGCTATGAGCGCATTGTTTACATTTCCTGCAATCCGGAAAGCCTGGCGGAAAACCTGGCCCGGCTTGCGCCCACCCACCGCATCGAACGGCTGGCGCTGTTTGATCAGTTTCCGTTTACCCACCACTGCGAATGCGGCGTGCTGCTGGTGCGCCGCGACAGCGTTTGAGATGGCTATACGGCCACCCACCGGGGCATGCGCAGCGGGCATGCAGTATGAGCAAATGGGCAAAGGCTTGGGTCAAAAGCCTCGCTGGCGTAAGCTATTCGGAGGAGAGACGAACGTCTCTCCCTTTCATTTACGGCCGGATAGCGGTCTGGCAGTCGAGGTGATGGATGCATTACGTTGCGATTGAAGAAAGCCGGCAGGATCTGCTGAAGCAGCTCAAAGAGCGCCTGGATGCTCGCCTGGAGCCCAGGCGGGCTGCCGCTATAGACACCTTTGCGCGGCAGTTCTACGCCACGGTACCGGTGGAAGATCTGATGGATCGACGCCTGGACGACTTCTACGGGGCCACGCTTTCCATCTGGCAATTTTTGCAGCACCACGACCCGGAAAGCCCCAAGGTGCGGGTGTTTAATCCGGATTTTGAAGCGCATGGCTGGCAGTCCACGCACACCCTGGTTGCCGTGCTGCACCGCGATATGCCGTTTTTGGTGGACTCGGTGCGTATTGCCCTGAATCGCCGGGGGCTTACCGTCCACACCATCCACAATGCGATACTGGCCGCACAGCGCAGCGCCGGCGGCGAGCTGCAAAGCGTGGCTACCGTGCGCGGTGAAAACGCGCCGGACGAGCGAGAGTCGCTGATCGTCATCGAAGTGGATCGCCACAGCGACGCCGAAGCGCTGGACGCCATCGAGCAGGAGCTGCACGAGGCGCTGCGCGACGTGCGCACGGCGGTGGCCGACTACGACGGTATCTGCGCGCGTATCGGCGATGCCATCCAGGAGCTGGAAAAGGCCTGCCCGCCCCAGGTCGACCCGGACGATCACGAAGAAGCCATTGCCTTTCTTGAGTGGCTGCGCAAGGACAACTTCACCTTTTTGGGCTACGACGAGTATACGCTGCAAAACGGCGTGCTTACGCGCGACGACGACAGCCTGCTTGGCGTGTTTCGCCTCAACCAGCCGCGCTATGACGAACGCATCCGCGCGCCGGAAGGCTTGGACGACAAGCACGGCTACGTGCTGGTGCCGCATCTTTTGTCGTTTGCCAAAAGCGCGCACCACTCCCGCGTGCATCGGCCGACCTATCCTGACTACATCACCGTTGACCGCTACGACGACGACGGCAACGTAATCGGCGAGCGGCGCTTTTTCGGGCTGTTTACCGCCACCGTGTACAACGAGTCGCCGCGCAACATTCCGCTGCTGCGGCGTAAGCTCAAAGCGGTAATGGACCTGGTCGGCTTTGGCGATGAAGGCCACAACGCCAAGCAGCTGCTACAGGTGCTTGAGGTGTACCCTCGCGACGACCTTTTTCATACCGACACCCGGGCGCTGGCAGAAACCGCCAAGGGCATTCTCAATATTCGCGAACGCCGCCAGGTGCGATTGTTTGTGCGACAGGACTTGAGCGGCAAGTTCTATTCCTGCCTGATTTTCGTGCCGCGGGACGTGTTTTCCACCCGGCTGCGGGAAAGTATCCAGCAGCTGCTGTGCGAGGAAATGGACGCCCACTTCGGCGACTTCAATACCTACCTTTCCGAGTCTGTGCTGGCGCGCATTCAGCTGATCTTGCGCTTTAACGGCGAGCGCCCCGGTACGTTCGACCTGGCCCGGCTTGAGCGCAAAGTTGCCCAGCTGGCGCGCAGCTGGCGCGATGAGCTGCACTCGGCCATGGTTGACGGCTTCGGCGAAGAACGGGCCAACGCGCTGATGGCGCGTTTCGACGGCGCCTTTTCTGCCAGCTACCGCGAAGACTTCAGCGCCCGTACGGCGGTATATGACATCCAGCATCTGCTGGAACTGGACCACAGCGACACGCTGGCGCTGTCGCACTATCGCCCGCTGGAAGAGCAAAACGGCGGGGTCAAGCTCAAGCTCTACCAGCGCAACGCCCAGATTCCGCTGTCCGATGTGCTGCCGATGATGGAGCACCTGGGGCTGCGCGTGGTCGGCGAGCGCCCTTACGAAATCGCTGGCGCCGACCAGCGCTACTGGATTCACGATTTCAACCTGGAGCACAGCGGCGACGAGATCAGCCTGGGCGACATGCGCGACGACTTCGCCGAGGCGTTCAAGCGCATCTGGGCCGGCCAGGCCGACAATGATCCCTTTAACCGGCTGATCATCAACGCCCGGCTTGACTGGCGTGAAGTGGCCATGCTGCGCGGCTATGCCCGCTATCTCAAGCAGATCCGCTTTGGCATGTCCCAGGGCTACATTGCCACCGCGCTTAACAACCACGCCGGCATTACCCGAGAGCTGGTTGAGCTGTTCCGGCTGCGCTTTGATCCCATGCTGCAATCCCGCGATGCGGATGCCTGCCTTGCGCGGATCAACGAGCAGCTAGAGCAGGTTGAAAGCCTCAACGATGACCAGCTGCTGCGCCGCTACGTAGAGCTGATCCAGGCCACGCTGCGCACCAACTACTACCAGCGCGACGATAACGGCGAACACAAGGCCTACATTGCCTACAAGCTGGCGCCGTCTCAGGTGACCGGCATGCCCAAGCCCCGGCCGATGTATGAAATCTTTGTCTGCTCGCCCCGGGTGGAAGGGGTGCACCTGCGCGGCGGCAAGGTAGCCCGCGGCGGGCTGCGCTGGTCTGATCGGCTGGAGGACTTTCGCACCGAGGTGCTGGGGCTGGTGAAAACGCAGCAGGTGAAAAACTCGGTCATTGTGCCCGTGGGAGCCAAGGGCGGTTTTGTCTGCAAGCAGATGCCCGACAATGCCGACCGCGAAGCCCGCCAGAACGAAGGGATCGCCTGCTACCAGACCTTTATTCGCGCGCTGCTTGACGTCACCGATAACCTCAACGGCAACGACGTGGTGCCGCCGCGGGACGTGGTTCGCCACGACGACGCCGATACCTACATGGTCGTGGCGGCGGACAAAGGAACGGCAACCTTTTCCAACATCGCCAACGACATCTCGCTGGAGTACGGCCACTGGCTGGGCGATGCGTTTGCTTCCGGCGGTGCCAACGGCTACGACCACAAGGGCATGGCGATTACCGCACGCGGCGCCTGGGAATCGGTCAAGCGCCACTTCCGCGGGCTTGGGGTCAACACCCAGCGCGACACCTTTACCGCCGTAGGCGTGGGTGACATGGGCGGCGACGTGTTCGGCAACGGCATGCTGCTTTCAGACCGGATCGAGCTGGTAGGCGCGTTCAACCACCTGCACATCTTCGTTGACCCAACGCCGGATGCGGCAACCACCTACGTCGAGCGCAAGCGCCTGTTCGACATGCCGCGCTCCAGCTGGGAAGACTTTGACACCGCGCTGATATCCGAAGGCGGCGGAGTGTTCAGCCGCAGCGCCAAGTCCATTGCCATCACCGAGCAGATGCAAAAGGTGTTCGGCATCAGCGAAGACCGGCTGGCACCCAACGAGCTGATCCGTGCCATGCTCACCGCCCGGGTGGACTTGGTCTGGAACGGCGGGATCGGCACCTACGTCAAAGGCTCTGGCGAAACCCACGCCGAGGTAGGCGACAAGGCCAACGACGCCCTGCGCGTCAACGGTTCCGAGCTTAACTGCCGGGTTATCGGCGAAGGCGGCAACCTGGGCTGTACCCAGCTGGGACGGACCGAGGCGGCGGCCAAGGGCGTGCGCGTTTACGCCGACTTCATCGACAACGCCGGCGGGGTGAACTGCTCGGACCGCGAGGTCAACATCAAGATCCTCATTGATGAAGTGGTCAAGCGTGGCGACATGACCGACAAGCAGCGCAACGAGCTGCTGGCCGAAATGACCGATGAAGTGGCCGATCTGGTCATCAAGGACAACTATCGCCAGACCCAGGCGCTGGATCTGTCCGAGCGGATTTCCCAGCAGGGCATCGGCCCGTACCACCGCTTTATCAGCGAGCTGGAAGACGCCGGCATCATTGATCGCGAGCTTGAATATCTGCCGGCAGATGACGTGCTCAAAGAGCGCTCCGCCAATGCCCAGGGCATGCTGCTGCCGGAGCTTTCGGTGCTGATTTCCTATGCCAAGAGCACGCTCAAGGGCGATCTGAACGACTCCGACGTTCCCGATGACCCCTATGTCCAGCAGCATCTTGAGCGCCTGTTCCCGCAGACGCTGGTTGAAGGCTACACCAACGAGATGTACGACCATCGCCTGAAGCGCGAGATCGTCGCCACTCAGGTTGCCAACGATCTGGTGGATCGCATGGGCATCGTGTTTGTGCGCCGGCTGATGGATTCGACCGGGCTTGGCCGTGCAGAAATTGCCCGCGCCTACATCGTCGCCCGGGACAGCTTCAACCTGCCCGCGCTGTGGGATGCGATCGAAGCGCTGGACAACGAAGTGCCCGGACACGTTCAGTACGCCATGATGCTTGATCTGATGCGCATGATCCGCCGCGCCACGCGCTGGTTTTTGCGCCAGCACACCGGGCTTTCGGTGGCCGAGACCATCGAATACTTCGGCCCGCGTCTTGCCTCGCTGCAGGACAGCATCGGCGAGCTTTTAAGCGGTGAAGAGCTCAGCGCCTGGCAGGCGCGTCGGGACGAGCTTACCGAGGCCGGCGTGCCTGACGCCCTGGCGGCCAAGGTGGCCGCCGCACCGAGCCTTTATGCCGGGCTGGGAATTATTCAGGCCGCGCGCCAGACCGACGAGGCGCCCCAGCGCGTCGCCGAGGTGTTCTACGAGATCGGTAGCCGGCTGGAACTGCCGTGGATGATCCAGCAGGTGACCCGGCTGAAAGCCCGCGATGCCTGGCAGGCCCAGGCGCGGGAAACCTTCCGCGACGATATCGACCGCCAGCAGCTGGCGCTGACCACCAGCGTGCTGACCCTGGAAGCCGGCAGCGGCAGCGCCGAAGACAAGGTCGCGCAGTGGCTGGAGCAAAACGTTGAGCTGCACAGCCGCTGGTGTCGCCTGATCAACGAGGTGCGCAGCGGCAACCAGACCGGGTTTGCCCTGTTTACCGTGGCGATACGCGCGCTGGTTGGCCTTGCCGAAAGCGGCAGCGAGACAAATCGCGATAGATAAAGCGGCTCTGCGCTGCTGAAAAGCCGCCTGCCCGGCGCCCCGAGCGACGTAAAAGCGCCGCTCGGGGCGCTTTTTTTGGCGCTGCGTTTTTTTATACCCGCCGGCTTTGCGCTATACTGGCCGGCATTGCTTGCCGCTACCGTTTGCCGTCGCCGCCAACCGCCTGGAGAGACGATGTACCACCTTGCTCGCCCGCTATTGTTCCGCCTGGCCCCGGAAACCGCGCACAGCGTTGCGCTTACGTCTCTGGACTGGCTGCATCGCATCGGCGGGGTGGCGCAGGCGGCTGGCACGCGCGTGGATGACCCGGTGGAGCTGTTGGGGCTGCGTTTTGCCAACCGCGTGGGGCTTGCGGCCGGGCTGGATAAAAACGCCGACCATCTGGATGCGCTGGGTGCGCTGGGCTTTGGCTTTATCGAAGTGGGAACGGTGACGCCCAAGGGGCAGCCCGGCAATCCCAGGCCGCGGATGTTTCGTCTGGCCGGGCATCAAGCGATTATCAATCGCTTCGGGTTTAACAATAACGGCGTGGCGCACCTGGTTGAACAGGTGCAAAAACGCCGCTTTTCCGGCGTGGTAGGGGTCAACATCGGCAAAAACCTGGCAACCCCGGTAGACGATGCGCTGCGGGACTACCTGACCTGCCTGGAAGCGGTACACCCGCATGCCGACTATGTGACGGTGAATATTTCCTCGCCCAACACGCCGGGGCTGCGCACGCTGCAGTTCGGCGAACAGCTGGATGCGCTGCTGGCGCCGCTGCGCACGCGTACAAGCGAGCTGGATGCGGAAAACGGCCGGCGCGTGCCTTTGCTGGTCAAGATTGCACCGGACATGACAGCCGAGGAAGTAGCGCTGGTGGCCGGCAGTATCGCCCGCAACGCGCTTGACGGTGTGATCGCCACCAACACAACGGTTTCTCGCGAAGCGGTCAGGGATGACCCCCAGGCCGGAGAGGCCGGCGGGCTTTCCGGAAAGCCGCTGTTCGAGGCGTCAAATCGCGTGATTCGCCGGCTGCGAGAGCACCTGCCCGATATCGTCATCATCGGCGTGGGCGGGATCGACAGCGCCGGCGCCGCACAGGAGAAAATCGCCGCCGGCGCCGATCTGGTGCAGCTGTATTCGGGGCTGATTTTTCAAGGCCCCCGGCTTGTCGGCGAATGCGCCCGGGCGCTTGCCGAAAAGACCGCGGCCGCGCCGGCCAGACCCGCCTGAGGCGGGCCTGGCAAAGGGCACCGTCAGACGGTCGCGGTGGGACTGCGGTGAATACCGGCAACGCCGGTCATGCCTTCCCATTGATCACCGCGACCCTCGCGCCAGCCGCTCATCCAATACTCACGCACGTTGACGTTATCGCTTGGGCACTCGTCGCGAGAGCGCCCGCCGATGCCGGCCTTGTAACCGCGGACATAGGCTCGCTGAAAGGGATCACGCTTTTGTCGTTTCATGGGCTAACCTCGTGGTTGATAGCCTTGACGAAAAACAGCGCCCAGCCGGCAGAAGGGCATCTATCGTGTTGTCGATGCCTGGCCGTGTTGTCGATGCCTGGCGTAGACGCTGACTCGATGCTTCGTCCGATAAGCCGGACGAAGATGACAAACAAAGAGCGGGGGGACCAACCCGACAGCGTTGCCCGGCATTCTCATGCGGGGCGCGGTGCCGGTCACCCTGATGCCGTGCTCGTACTGCGGGCGCGGCGGATAACGCATGCGTTGTATGTAGCTACACCTCTTATGCTTAGCCCACAATACGTCGCCTGTCGAGCGTTGGCGCGTTATTTAACGCCGCAATGTGGCGTTTATCTTTTTTGCTTTCTTTTTATTGATCAGGAATGTCGCGCCGAAGGCGCCCGATAACCATGACCGAGCCGAGCCAAACCCTGCCCCCCTCGCCGACACCGGCCGCCGACGCGCTGGAACTTCTGGTGACCTGCCCCAAGGGCATTGAAACCCTGCTGGCCGATGAAATGACCCGTCTGGGTGCCACGCCGGTGAAAACGACCGTAGCCGGCGTATGGGCAACGGCTACCCATGCGGATGCCTATCGCCTGTGCCTGTGGTCGCGCCTTGCCAATCGCGTGATCGTGCGGCTTTCCCAGGACATAAGCGTGACGACCCCGGAGCAGATTCGCGACGCCGCCTCGCGCCTGAACTGGACCCGCCACATCGCCGAGGGTGCGACCCTGGCGGTAGATTTTCACGGCAAAAGCGAACGTATCCGCCATACGCTGTTCGGCGCGCAAACGGTCAAGGATGGCATTGTCGACGCGCTGAGCCGGGCGGGGCGGGCGCGCCCCACGGTGGATAACAAGGCGCCGGACGTCTCTATCTACGCCCATCTGCACCGCCAGACGCTAACGCTGGGCGTGGATCTGGCCGGCGAGAGCCTGCACCGCCGCGGCTATCGCCGGGACGTGGGGCACGCGCCGCTCAAGGAAAATCTTGCCGCCGCACTGCTGGTGCGCGCCGGGTGGCCGGAGCGGGCAAAACGCGGCGAGGCGCTGGTCGACCCGCTGTGCGGCGCCGGCACGCTGCTGATCGAGGCGGCCTTGATGGCTGCCGACCAGGCGCCGGGCATTCATCGCAAGCGCTTTGGCTTTCACGGCTGGGCCCAGTTTGACGCCGCCGCCTGGCAGGAACTGGTGCGCGAGGCCCGTGCGCGCGCCTCGATCGGGCGCAAGCGCTGTAAAAACGCGTTTTACGGCTTTGATCAAAGCCCCGCGGCGCTGGCGGCGGCCAAGGCCAACGCCATGCGTGCGGGCATTCCCGCGCTGCTAACGCTCAAGGGTGAAGGCGTGGCCGCGCTGACCCGGGATAGCGTGGACGCACAGGGCCCGGGCCTGGTCATCACCAACCCGCCCTACGGCGAGCGGCTGGGCGAGATGGCCGAGCTGGTCAACCTCTACGCTACCATCGGCGAGCAGGCCAAGGCGCTTTTTCCCGGCTGGACGCTGGCGCTGTTTACCGGCAATCCGGATCTTGGCCACCGTTTGGGCATGCGCGCGCACAAGCAGTATGCGCTGAAAAACGGCCCGCTGGACGCCAAGCTGCTGCTGATGGACATCGGCCGGGAAGACGAGCGCCCCGCGGTGCAGGCACAGCAGCCCGACGCTAAAGGCCAGCCGGATGCGTCGTCGCCGATGCCGGAAAACGCCCAGATGTTTGCCAATCGGCTGATGAAAAACCGCAAACGGCTGAAAAAGTGGCTCAAGAAAAGCGGCGAGCGCTGCTACCGTATTTACGATGCCGACATGCCCGAATACGCTTTGGCCGTGGATATCTACGGCGATCGCGTCCACGTTCAGGAGTATGCGCCGCCGCGCACGGTCAACCCGGCCCAGGCGCAAAAGCGCCTGTTCGACGCGCTGGAGGTGCTGCCAAAAGTGCTTGAGGTGTCGCCCCAGCATATCCACGTCAAGCGCCGGGAGCGTCAGGCGGGCAAGGCCCAGTATGAAAAGCGCGGCGCCAGCGGCGAGCGCTTTGAAGTGACGGAAGGCCGGGCGCGGCTGTGGGTTAATCTGCGCGACTATCTGGATACCGGGCTGTTTTTGGACCACCGGCCGGTGCGCCGGCTGCTCGGCGAGCAGGCCGCCGGCACGCGCTTTTTGAACCTGTTTTGCTATACCGCCAGCGCTACGGTACAGGCCGCCCTGGGCGGTGCGACCGAAAGCGTCAGCGTGGATATGTCCAACACCTATCTTGAGTGGGCGAAAGACAACTTTGCTCTGAACGGGCTGGACCCGTCGCGCCACCGCACGCAGCGCGAGGACTGCATCAAGTGGCTGGAAACCGCGAGCACCGAGTTTGACCTGATCTTTATGGACCCGCCGACGTTTTCCAACTCCAAAAAGATGCGCGAAACTCTCGACGTGCAGCGCGATCATGCTCGGCTGATCGAGCTTGCCATGGCGCGGCTGGCGCCCGGCGGCACGCTGGTGTTTTCCAACAACCAGCGCCGCTTCAAGCTCGACGGTGAGGTGGCCGAGCGCTACGCGGTGGAAGATATCTCGGCCCAAACCTTCGATCCGGACTTTCAGCGCAGCACCGGCATGCATCACGTATTCGTGATCCGTCACGCCTCGGCGGGCGATAAAGGGGAGGGCGCATGATTTATTTGCGGCTTTACACCACCCTGGGCTGTCATCTTTGCGCTCAGCTGGAAGGGCTGGTGCACGCGCTGGTAAACGATGACGCGGTGGTTGAGCACATCGAAATAAGCGAAGACGATACGCTTGTCCAGCGCTACGGCGTGCGCATTCCGGTGCTTGCCGATTGTGACGGCGACGAGCTTGACCGCGGCCTGGATCCTCAAAGGTTGGGAGAGTGGCTGCGCCGCCGCGGCTGGCTGGATGAGGCCGCCCTGGCCGCCTGGCTTTCGCCGCCCAAAGCGCCCAAGGCCACGGCGGCCTACCAGCGCGGCGGCCGGCGCTATCTGGGGTAGTGTGAACAGCGGCGTTAGCCGCCCATGCCCTGGGGCGTCAGGCCAAGGTTGTTTTCGACTGTTTTGACGCCGGCCACGTTTTCGGCGGCGATTTTCACCGCCTGTTTTTGGGTATGGTTTTTGACCAGCCCCCAGAGCTGTACGTGGCCGTCGCTTACAATAACGTTCGGGCGATAGACCATCATGCCGGCGCTTTTCTTGATTTCTTCAAGAATGGCGTCGCGGATCTCACGGTCATTGCCGCCACCGGCTTGAATGCGATGCGCCGAGAAGCCGCGCAGCAGGTTAGAGCGGCTGACAATGCCGGTCATGCGGCCATGCTTGACCACCGGCACCAGCTTGATGTGGTGTTTTTCCAAAAGCCGGGCAATGCGATGCAGCGGCGTATCCTCGGTGATGGTCACCGGGTTGGGGGTCATGACGTCTTTTGCCCGACGACCGTGGCTTTTGACGTAGTCCGCGGCGCTATTGCTGCTGCCCAGCATGTTCAGCCACCAGGAGCGGCTGGGCGCGGTCTCGCTTTTGATGCGGCGCATCAGGTCGGCTTCGCTGACAACGCCGACAACGCCGTTGTTATCGTCAACGACCGGTACAGCGCTGATGCCGTGGGTCAGCAGCAGCGTAGCGATTTCGCTGACATCCCCATCGGGGTGAACGGAGATGACGTCGGGCGTCATTACATCGGCAGCTTGCATGAGCAGTGACCTCCAGAACGTTGGGCTAAAAGCGTTGCATCAAACCGGTATGCCTACACTTTACACCTTATACGGTAGACGCAAACTCTGGATTGCGCTTTGGTGACGGCCGGCGCACCTGTGCGCGCCAAAAGCGTTGCAGGCGGGCGGCCGGGCTTTCAGAGAGCGTCAAGCAGGGAAAGCTGACGCATGGCCTGGCGGCCTTCGGGGGTTTCGGCGGCGACATCCAGCACCTTTCTAAAGCCCCGGGAGCGCTGAATGGTCGCGTCGTCATCCAGCCACATCTGCGCCTGCTCCAGGCTGTCTGCCAGGCGGTGTTCCAGCCCGCCGAACTGGGTGCCGATCTGCCCCCAGGCGCGGCTGAAAATCCAGTCGTTGAACATATCCTGATGGATATGAATCAGCACATAGTCATGCTCGGTTTCCCACCGTACGATCACGCGCTACCCTCTTGTCGTTACGCTGCCTGTTGGATGCTGTATTCACCACGCCTGCGGCGCGCCGCTGCCTGATGCGGCCGTTTGCCTGCGTATTGTAAAGGTCGAGATAAAAAACGCCATGCACCTGATTGTGGATGCCAATATTCCCGCCGCTGACGCCTGCTTTGGCGCCTTCGGCCGGATCACCCGGATACCCGGGCGCGAGATCACCCGTGCCCATCTGGACAACGCCGATGTTCTGATCGTGCGCTCGGTCACCCCGGTAAACGAGGCGCTGCTGGCGGATACGCCGGTGCGTTTTGTGGGGACCTGTACCATCGGTACCGATCATATCGACCGTGACTACCTCACCGCGCAGGGCATCGGCTTTGCCAGCGCGCCGGGCTGCAACGCCGAGGCCGTGGCGGACTACGTGCTGGCCGCGCTGCTTGGCCAGGCCGAACGCGAAGGCAGGCCGCTGCTTGAGCGTTGCGTTGGCATCGTCGGCGCCGGCAGCGTGGGCCGCCGGGTGCAGGCGCGCCTTGAGGGGCTGGGAGTAGACGTTGCGGTATGCGACCCGCCCCGCGCGGCTCGTGAAGGCAGTGCAGGCTTTGTCTCCCTGGAGGCGCTGATTGCGCGCTGCGATGTGCTCTGTTTGCACACGCCGCTGGTGCGCAAGGGCCCGTATGCGACTCGCCATCTGCTTGATGCCGGCCGCATTGCCGCGCTCAGGCCGGGAACGTGGGTGCTCAACGCCGGTCGCGGCGACTGTATTGACGGCGACGCGCTGTATCGGCGCCTGGACGGGCCGGGCGATATCACCGCACTGCTGGATGTCTGGGAAAATGAGCCGGGAATCGATGCCGCACTGCATGCCCGGGCAGCGCTTGCCACGCCGCATATTGCCGGCTATAGCCTGGACGGCAAGCTGCGCGGCAGCTTGATGATTCATCGCGCGCTGGCGGCGCATCAAAAAGTCGCCGGCACGCTGACGCTGGATGATATCTGCCCGCCGGCGGCGCTGGCCGAGCTGACGCTTGGCCGGATTATGCCGGTGGAAGATGCGCTGAGGCTTTGTGTGCGAGCGGTATACGATACGCGCCGCGATCACGACCTGCTGGCCCGCCGGGCAAACAAATCGGGGATGGCCGCCGGGTTTGACGCCTGCCGGGCGCACTACCCGCTGCGCCGGGAGCTGGCCACGCTGACGGTACGGCTGACAGGCGAGGCCCGAGCACTTGCCGGGCCGCTGGCGGCGGCCGGGTGCAACGTTGAAGCGTCGCCGGCCGCCTGAGCCAGATGCAGCGGTGTGGTTTACTGCCGGTAGGAGGCTTCCTGAAGGGCCCGAATGCGGTCATCCAGCGGCGGGTGGCTGGCAAACAGCTTTTCCATCAGCGAGCGCGTCTGGCCCTGGGTAATGGCCAGCGCGCGCAGGGTGTCGGGCATTTCGTCGGGCGCTTGGGTTTCGACTTTTAGCCGCTCAAGCGCGGCGATCATCGCGCCGCTGCCGGCCAGGCGCGCACCGGCCTCATCGGCGCGGTATTCGCGAAAGCGCGAGAACCACGCCACGATGGTGGAAGCGGCGATGCCAAACACGACCTCGGCTACCATCACCACGGCGAAATAGCCGAAAAAGCCCAGGCCTTCGCCGTCTTCATCGTCACCGCGCATGAACTGGTCGATCAGGTGGGCCACCACCCGGGCAAAAAACATCACGAAGGTGTTCACCACGCCTTGAATCAGCGCCAGTGTGACCATGTCGCCGTTGGCCACATGGCCGATCTCGTGGGCCAGCACCGCGCGGATTTCCTCCCGGCGCATGCGGTTCATCAGGCCTGCCGATACCGCTACCAGCGCATCGTCTTTGTTCCAGCCGGTGGCAAAGGCGTTGGACTGCTGGGCGGGGAAAATCCCCACCTCCGGCGTTTTGATGCCTGCCTCCCGGGCAAGCTCGGCGACGGTATCCACCAGCCACTGCTCGGTGGCATTGGAGGGGGATTCGATGATCACCGTGCCCGTTGAGCGCTTGGCCATCCACTTGGAAATGAACAGCGACACCATGGACCCGGCCATGCCGAAGACAAAGCAGAAAATCAGCAGGCTGGTGAAGTTGAGCCCTTGGCTGGTCAGATAGCTCTCTACGCCGAGCAGGCGCAGCGTCAGGCTGGCGACCAGCAATACCGCCAGGTTGGTGGCAAGGAAGAGTACAATTCGCATCATCGTCGTGGGTCTCCGTAACGCCAGGATGACAGGGAAAGCAGGACGCCCGAGTGTGCGGGCGCCAGGTCAGCTAGATATAGGCACGATCGCCGGCTTTGCAAGCCCGGGGCTTCAACGTTTTTTGCGCTACTGGCGGTAGCGCGACAGAAAGTTGGCAAAGCGGTCCAGCGCATCGCCCAGCTGGTCAGCCCAGGGCAGGGTGACGATGCGCACGTGGTCCGGCTCCGGCCAGTTGAACGCCGTACCCTGCACCAGCAGGATTTTTTCCTGGAGCAAAAGGTCCTGCACCAGGCGCTGATCGTCCTGGATGTTGAATACCGCAGGGTCCAGCCGGGGGAAGGCGTAAAGCGCGCCCCGGGGCTTCACACAGCTGACCCCGGGAATGGCGTTGAGCTTTTCGTAGGTAATGTCGCGCTGGGCGCGCAGCCGGCCGCCGGGAAGAATCAGATCGTTGATCGACTGATAGCCGCCAAGCGCGGTTTGAATGGCGTGCTGGGCGGGTACGTTGGCGCACAGGCGCATGGAGGCCAGCATCGTCAGCCCCTGAATAAAGCCCTGGGCGCGCTGCTTGGCCACGCTGCCGGACAGCGTCATCCAGCCGGAGCGAAAGCCGGCGCAGCGGTAGCTTTTGGACAGGCCGTTGAAGGTGATGACCAGCTGGTCGTCGTCGGCAAGCGCACCGGCGGCGGTGTGGCTGGCTTCGTCGTAGAGAATCTTGTCGTAGATTTCGTCGGCAAACACCACCAGACCGTGAGCGCGGGCGATGGCCAGCAGCTCGCGGATGACCTCGGGCGGGTACACCGCGCCGGTGGGGTTGTTGGGATTGATCAGTACGATGGCCCGGGTGTGGGCGGTAATCTTGCGGCGAATATCGTCCATGTCCGGCGCCCAGTCGGCCTGTTCGTCGCACAGATAGTGCACCGCGCGCCCGCCCGAAAGGTTGGCGGCCGCCGTCCATAGCGGGTAGTCCGGCGCCGGGATCAGCAGCTCGTCGCCGTCGTTTAAAAGCGCCTGCAGCGCCATGACGATCAGCTCGGATACGCCGTTGCCGATGTAGATGTCTTCAATGCCGACGCCGGGAATCTGCTTGCGCTGGCACTCCTGCATGATCGCCTTGCGCGCGGAGTAAAGCCCTTTGGAATCGCAGTAGCCCTGGGCGGTGGGCAGGTTGTGCAGCACGTCCTGCAGGATTTCTTCCGGCGCCTCAAAGCCGAACGGCGCGGGGTTGCCGATGTTGAGCTTGAGAATGCGGTGGCCTTCGTCTTCCAGCCGTTTGGCGTGCTCAAGCACGGGCCCGCGGATGTCGTAGCAGACGTTATCCAGCTTGTGGGACTTGTCGAGCGTTGCCGGCTCGGAGGGCTTGGGAGTGTCCATGGTGCGCTTCCAGTAAAAGTAGGCAAAGTCGGGTCGGGGCAGGGCGCAATAGGTCAGGCGTCGGCAGCGGTATCGTCGGCGCCGGTGAACGTCTCGGGTGCGGGTATGTCGGCCGGCGTTTCCAGCGTGACCCGGCCCAGCTTGCCGTCGCGCAGCTCGTGGAGCAGCACTTCGGCGCCGCGATGCATATCCGCCACGCCGCCGGCGCGCAGACCGCCACGTTTGCGGGCAATGGCATCGAGAATCGCGTACCCGTCAAAGCCGGCCGCGGCGAGAAAGTCCGGGCGCGCAGGGCCGTCGCTGTCCACGCTTGCCTGTGCTGCGCGCTCGCTGCCCGGGTAGGCGGGCAGGGTTTTCAGCTTGTAACGCGCGCAAAGGGCGTGGGGGTAGCGCCGTGCCAGCTCGGCACAGGTGACAACGGCAACGTCGATATAGTCGATGGCGGTATCGCGGATGGCGCCGCTGGCGGCCAGGCGATAGGCGCTTGCCTGGTTTTCGATCTTGGGCCACAGCACGCCGGGCGTGTCGATCAGCGCTACGCGCTGGCCGACGGGCACTTTCTGCTGGCGCTTGGTGACCGCGGGTTCGTTACCGGTCCTGGCGATCTTGCGCCCGGCCAGGCCGTTGATCAGGGTGGACTTTCCCACGTTGGGGATGCCCATGACCATCACCCGAACGTCGCGGTCGGCGCGCACGTGCCCGGCAAGCGTGTGGCAAACAGCGGGTATCTGCTTGAGTTCGCGGGGGTTGGTGACGGTGATGGCAAGCGCCCGGGTGTCGCGCTGGGCGTCAAAATGGGCGACCCACTCGGCGGTGCGCTCGGGGTCGGCCAGATCCGCCCGGGACAGAATTTTCAACGTCGGCTTGTGCCGCGCAAGCTCGGCCAGCATGGGGTTGGCGCTGGAGTAGGGCAGCCTAGCATCGAGCACCTCGATCACCACGTCGATTTCGGGCAGCGCTTCTTTGATCTGGCGACGCGCCTTGTTCATATGACCGGGAAACCAGCCCAGCATGGCATTCTCCTGAGGGGTTCCAGCGCCGCCCGGCGGCGCGATAAAAAACGGGCGCTCAGTTTACCAGAAGGCGCCCGGGCTGGCTGGTCTGCGGCGGCTGATATATTGCAAAGGCGCGCTACTCGTCGGGACGATAGTCCAGCGCTACGCCGTTGATGCAGTAGCGCAGGCCGGTAGTGTCCGGCGGGCCGTCGGGAAAGACATGCCCCAGGTGGGCATCGCACCGGGCGCAGACGACTTCGGTACGCCTCATGCCGTGGCTGGTATCGAAGTGTTCTTCCACGCTTTGCCGGCCGAGCGGGCGGTCGAAGCTGGGCCAGCCGCAGCCGGCATTGAACTTGTGCTCGTTTTCAAAAAGCGGTGCGTCGCAGCATACGCAGTGGTACAGGCCCTGACCGCTGTGTGCGTCGCAGTCGCTGGTGAAAGGGCGCTCGGTGCCTTTTTCTCGGGTGACCCGGTACTGCTCGGCGGTAAGCTGCTCGCGCCACTGTGCGGGCGTTTTTTCCAGTTTGGCCATCGGATTCTCCTGTGGTGATGAACGAGTACGACGCGTGTTCCGGGCAAATTGTTCCTGTCTTTGCCGGATTCCTGCCTTTGAGGATAACGCGCCGTATCGCCAACGCCGAGGGTGGCAAAGATAAACGCTTGACACGTTTTACCCCGCTGAGTACTATACGCGCCACCTCGACGAGGCGGCACCGCGTCCCATTCGTCTAGTGGTCCAGGACACCGCCCTTTCACGGCGGTAACAGGGGTTCGAACCCCCTATGGGACGCCACTTGTCACGTCAGGTATCGGTTTGCGGGAATAGCTCAGTGGTAGAGCATCGCCTTGCCAAGGCGAGGGTCGGGAGTTCGAATCTCCTTTCCCGCTCCAGTTCGGTTGTTATACAGCGTCCCATTCGTCTAGTGGTCCAGGACACCGCCCTTTCACGGCGGTAACAGGGGTTCGAACCCCCTATGGGACGCCAACCGGCAGCGAGCAGCCGTCTGACGACAGCACCGTGCGGGAATAGCTCAGTGGTAGAGCATCGCCTTGCCAAGGCGAGGGTCGGGAGTTCGAATCTCCTTTCCCGCTCCAGTCAGCCGGTCAACCTGTGTCCCATTCGTCTAGTGGCCCAGGACACCGCCCTTTCACGGCGGTAACAGGGGTTCGAACCCCCTATGGGACGCCACTCGCTACACGTCGTATCAGCTATCGTTGAGCGTCGTGCCACACCAAGCGCTGCGGGAATAGCTCAGCGGTAGAGCATCGCCTTGCCAAGGCGAGGGTCGGGAGTTCGAATCTCCTTTCCCGCTCCAGGCGCAGTCAAGGCCGCATCCGGCCGTACCTATCGATGTTTCACGCCTTGTTTGATCACGACATTAGCTTTGCTAACGGTCGCATTTGGCGTGTCTGTTTGCCGCCGATGCCCGCCCGCTCGCAGCCCTGCGCCTTGAAAAGCTGGCAAATGCCCTAATGTCAAAGGCGGCTAACGCTTCACGCAAACGCTTCACATGTGTCTCACCCCTGCTGACAGGACAGTTTCATGGCCGAACCGGCATTGTCGATCCGTGGCCTGACCAAGGTGTACGGCAACGGCTTTCACGCACTCAAAGGTATTGATCTGGACGTGGAGCAGGGCGATTTCTTTGCTCTGCTGGGCCCTAACGGGGCAGGCAAGTCCACCACCCTCGGCGTGGTGTGCTCGCTTGTGCAGAAAACCGCCGGGCAGGTATCGCTGTTCGGCATTGATATCGACCGCGACTTCGCCCGCGCCAAGTACCAGCTGGGCGTGGTGCCCCAGGAGTTCAACTTCAACCAGTTCGAGCGGGTGATCGATATCGTCATCGCCCAGGCGGGCTATTACGGCATGCCCAAGCGCGAAGCGCTGCCCCGGGCCGAGCAGCTTTTAAGCGATCTGGGCCTGTGGGACAAGCGTAACGGCAGCGCGCGAATGCTCTCCGGCGGCATGAAACGCCGGCTGATGATCGCCCGGGCGCTGATGCACCGGCCCAAGCTGTTGATTCTTGACGAGCCCACCGCCGGGGTAGACATCGAGCTTCGGCGCAGCATGTGGGAGTACATGCGCCGGATCAACCGGGAAGAGGGCACAACGATTATCCTCACTACCCACTATCTGGAAGAAGCCGAAAGCCTGTGCCGCAACATCGCCATTATCAATCACGGCGATATCATCCGTAACACCAGCGTGCGCCGGCTGCTGGCGGAGCTGAATGCGGAAACCTTCCTGCTGGATTTGACCCGCCCGCTGGATGCGGTGCCGCATATCGAAGGCTTTGAGGTCTACCAAAGCGAGCCGGCCCAGCTGGCGGTGGTCATCCGTCGCGGCCAGCGGCTCAACAGCATCTTTGAGGCGCTGAGCCGGCAGGGCATCGAGGTCACGTCCATGCGCAACCGCGCCAACCGGCTGGAAGAAATGTTTGTATCCATGGTCAACGACCGCGCAGACGATGCCGGCCAAAACGCGTCGCCGAGCGAGCAAAAGGAGGCAAGCGCATGAACGCCACCCAGACCCTGGTCGCGCTGTGGACGCTGGTCGTCAAGGAAATCAAGCGCTTTACCCGTATCTGGCCGCAGACGCTTTTGCCGCCGTCGATCACCATGGCGATGTATTTCATCATCTTTGGCAACCTGATCGGCTCGCGCATCGGCACCATGGATGATTTCAGCTATATGGATTTCATCGTCCCCGGGCTGATCATGATGGCGGTGATCACCAACAGCTATTCCAACGTGGCGTCGAGCTTTTTCTCCAACAAGTTTCAGCGCAGCGTGGAAGAGATGATGGTCTCGCCCATGCCCAGCTGGGTGGTGCTCTCGGGTTTTGTGCTGGGCGGCATGGCGCGCGGGCTGGGCGTGGGCGCGATTGTCACCGTGGTGTCGCTGTTTTTCACCCAGCTGACCGTGGCGCATCCGCTGATGACGCTGCTGGTGGTGATGCTGACCTCGGCGCTGTTTGCCATTGGCGGTTTTATCAACGCGCTGCTGGCCAACAAGTTTGACGACGTTTCCATTGTGCCGACGTTTGTGCTGACGCCGCTGACGTATCTGGGCGGGGTGTTTTACTCCATCTCGCTGCTGCCGGATTTCTGGCAGAGCGTATCAATGCTCAATCCGATTTTGTATATGGTCAACGCCTTTCGCTACGGCATTCTCGGCGTCTCGGACATTCCCGCCGTCTGGGCGCTCACGGCCTCGTTTGCGTTTATTACCGTACTGTATACCATCGCGCTGATCATGCTGGAGCGCGGCTACGGCATTCGCAGCTAAGGCCCGATCGTGCCTTTTTGCACAGACACAAGGAAATTGCCATGAACGCGACGCCTGCAAGCCTGGAACATGCCCCGCTGGGGCGCAGCGCTGCCTATCCTGACCGCTACGATGCTTCGCTGCTTTTCCCTCTGCCCCGGGCAGAAAACCGAGCCGCGCTGGGGCTGGCTGAAGGCGCTGCGCTGCCGTTTGTCGGCGAGGACGAATGGCACGGCTACGAGCTTTCCTGGCTCAACGCCCGGGGCAAGCCTGTGATCGCGGTCGGGCGCTTTCGCCTGCCGGCGGACGCACCCAGCCTGATCGAGTCCAAGTCGTTCAAACTCTACCTCAACGGCTTCAACCAGACGCGCTTCGCTGATAGCGCCGAGGTGGCCGCTACCCTTGAGCGCGACCTTTCCGCCGCGGCGGGCGGGCGCGTGGGCGTTGACCTGCTCGGCGTGGACGACGCGGCGCTCACCCCGCGCCGGCTGCCCGGCGAGTGCATCGATGATCTGGACATCGCCATTGACGACTACACGCCCAGCGCCGAGCACCTGCGCCTGGCCGAGGGCAGCGACGAGATCGTCGAAGAAACCCTGCACTCGCACCTGTTGAAATCCAACTGCCCGGTGACCGGCCAGCCCGACTGGGGCAGCGTGATGGTGCGCTATCGCGGGTCGGCACTCGACCGCGAAGGGCTTTTGCGCTACCTGGTAGGCTTTCGTCAGCACCAGGGCTTTCACGAGCACTGCGTCGAGCGGATATTTACCGACCTGATGGCCAAAGCCGCCCCCGAGGAGCTTTTGGTACTGGCCCGCTACGTGCGCCGGGGCGGGCTGGATATCAGCCCCTGGCGCGCCACGCCGGGCCTGCGCCCGCCGAGCCCGCTGCGGCTGGCGCGGCAGTAACCCCCGCGCTAGAGTAGCGCCTTCTACTGCTTGAACGGAGGCACTGATGGATGCAATGACGCTTCTGCATAAACGCAGCTCAATGGGCAAGCTGGGCGCGCCGGCCCCGAAAGGCGAGGCGCTTGAGGCGATCTATCAGGCGGCCCTGCGCGCCCCTGATCATAAAGAGCTGCGCCCCTGGCACTTTATCGAATTCACCGGTGAAGGCCGCGAGCGCCTGGGCGAGCTCTACGCCGAGGCTGAATTTCAGGCAGACCCCGACGCCAGCGACACCGTGCTTGCCGCCGCGCGTAAAAAACCCCTGCGCGCACCGATGGTGATCGCCGTGGTGGCTCGTGTCACGCCGGATGTGCCCGGCGTGCCCAGGCTTGAGCAGGTGCTTTCCGCCGGCTGCGCCGGGCACGGTATTCTGCTGGCGGCCCACGCTCAAGGGTTTGGCGCCATGTGGCGCACCGGCCGATACGCCTTCGATCCGGTCGTGCACAAAGGCCTGGGGCTTGACGAAAACGATGAACTGATCGGCTTTGTCTACCTGGGTACGCTCGGCGGCCGGCACAAGCCGGTGGCCGAGCATGATACCGCCGACTTTGTTGAGCGCTGGGACTAACGTATGCCACAGCCACAGCCACAGCGCACGCCGGGCATCGCTTACCCGCCGCTCCCGCTGCCCGAAACGGGCCGCGACGACGATATGGCAACGTTTCAGGACTGGCTGCAAAAGGCCATCCCGCTTGCCGGCGAGCTGGGCATCACGGATATGCGCCGGGAAGGCGATTGCCTGCACTGGTCGCTGGCGCTGGCCCCCGGCCTGAATGACAAGGGCACCGGCTTTGGCGGGGCGCTGGCTGCCCAGACGACGCTTGCCGGCTGGTGCTGGCTTACACTATGGCTGCGCCGCCGGGGGCTGGCTCGCAGCGTGGTGGTGGCCGAAGCCAGCCAGCGCTTTGTGGCCCCGGTTACAGCGGACTACCGGCTGGCCTGTTTTCCCGCTGATGCCGCCGCCGGTGCCGCGCTTGCCCAATCGCTGCGCGCTGGCGGCAAAGGGCGCATCATCCTGCGCCAGACGGTCTTCAGCGGTGATACGTGCTGCCTTGATGCCAGCGGTCGCTATGTGGTGTTGCCGGCAGCAAACGGACGGCTCTAGCGGCCAGCGGTAAAAACTCCTTGCCATTTCCTGTGGGAGTCATTACTATACGCGCCGTTCTCGCGGATAAAGGCAAGCGCCTGCAGCGCGTAGAACAACAGATTGCGGAGGAGTGTCCGAGTGGTCGAAGGAGCTCGCCTGGAAAGTGAGTAAGTCGAAAGGCTTCGAGAGTTCGAATCTCTCCTCCTCCGCCAGATTTTTGATTAAGCCGCTGACTTCAGCGGCTTTTTCTTTGCCTGTATTGTTTCCATCCGCACGCTGCTTCCCATTGGCATCGGCCTTTTAGCATCTGGCCTTTTGGGCTTCTTTCAATAGGGCCCGGGCATCGCACGCCACATACCCAGCTCGGTTTACTTGAAGGCCTTCTTGTGCAAGGCCACCTGCTTTGGCACCTGGCATCGCGGATTTTCGCTTTTCTGCGCCGGTCCCGGCGGGCACTTCAAAAATCGTGCACACGCCGCGTGGTGGCGCCTCAAGCGGGTACGCCTTCTGGCTGAAAGGGGCCTGCGCATCTATCATAGCGCTGCGGATACCGCCGCCCGGGCGCTGCGTGTGACCTGGTGTTATTCGGGCGCCGGCAGGGTTTTCAGCGAGCAGGGGAGTGTGGATTCGTGCAAGCGCAGTCTGAAACGACATCAAGAGATATTGATATCACCCAGGACCCGGTGCGTTGGCGGGTACTGATAGTGCTGCTGTCGGCCATCGCCATGTCGCTGATCAGCGTAAGTATCGTCAACGTGGCGCTGCCGGCGGTGCAAAAAGGGCTGGGCGCGTCGCAGTCTGACCTGCAGTGGGTGCTTTCAGGCTATGCGCTGACGTTTGGCGTTGTGCTGGTAGCGGCCGGTCGGGCCGGGGATATCATGGGCCGTGGCGGTATTTTCATTATCGGGGTGGCCCTTTTTACCGCGGCGTCCATTGCCTCGGGCCTGGCGCCCAACGCCACGGCGCTGAACACCGCGCGCTTTGTTCAGGGCGTGGGCTCGGGGCTTTTGAACCCTCAGGGCGTGGGCATGATCCAGCAGTATTTCCGCGGTAGCGAACGCGGCCGAGCGTTTGGCTATTTTGGCAGCGTGGTAGGCGTATCGGTAGGGATCGGCCCGCTGCTTGGCGGGCTTTTGATCGAACTTGGCGGCGCGGACATCGGCTGGCGGCTGACGTTTCTGGTCAACGTGCCCATCGGCGTGCTGACGCTGATCCTGGCGTTTGCCTGGTTTCCTCGGCCGCTGCTGGATCGTGGCCCGCGGGGCCGCGTTGGTATTTCGCATCGCCTGCTGCATATCGCCCGGCTGCTGGACCCGGTGGGCTCGCTTTTGCTCGGGCTTGCGGTGTTTGCCGTGCTGTTTCCGTTCATGGAGGCGCGTACCGCGCCGCTGACCTGGCTATGGCTGCCGGCGGGCATCGCGCTGGCGGTGATCTGGGTGCGCTGGGAGCGCCACTATGAGCGCCAGGGATGCAGCCCCATGGTCAATCTGGATATCTTCGCTACGCGCAGCTTTACCAACGGCTCGCTGATCATGACGCTGTATTTTCTGGGCATGACCAGCATCTGGGTGCTGGTGGCGCTTTACATGCAGCAAGGCATCGGCCGTTCGGCCATTGAGGCCGGGGCGGTGGGGATTCCCTCGGCGCTGATGTCCGCTATTGCGGCCAACTGGGCAGGCAAGCGGGTGTCCCGCTACGGGCGCAAGGTGGTCATCGGCGGGCTGTGCTGTGCGATTACCGGGCTTTTGCTGTGTATGGTCGTTATTTTGCTGCACGCCGGCGGCTACATCAGCCCTTGGTGGCTGATGGCCTCGCTGGCGCTGGTGGGGACGGCCCAGGGCGCGGTCGTCAGCCCGAATCAGGCGCTGACGCTTGCCGAGGTGCCGCTGGCCTACGCCGGCAGCTCCGGCGCCATCATGCAAACCGGCCAGCGCATCGGCACATCCATCGGCATTGCGGTGATCACCGCGGCGGTGTTTGCGCTGCTGGAGAGGGTTTCCTGGCCGGTAGCGGCGGCCGGCGGCTTTGGCATTATCGCGCTGGTGATTGCCATGTCGCTGGTCGTGGCGCTTAAGGATCAGCGCGAGCGGGCGCGCAGTGCGCCCATGCCGGCAGACAGGTAGGCAAAAGAGGAGCGTATGGCATTTCGACTTCAGCGGCGCATTACCGCGTCAAGGTAACGCGCGATTGCTGGGAGCGGGTGCATTTCGATGCGCTGGCGGATATCGATCCGGTCGCGGCGATCGAGGCGTTTACCCTGCGCCGGGATATGAGCAAAACCGGTATTTTTCGCGCTATCGCGCCGTTCAAACGGGTGTGAGCGGCGATGTTTGCGCGCATTATTTTCAGCCCCGTGATCCTTGACCTGCGGGTTGCCCATAGGTTGTAAGCTCAGCCGGACGCCGGCAGGCCGCGATAGGTGGCGTAAAGCGCCGGGCTGATCAATGAACTTATACGGAGAACGCCATGCGTCGCGTATTCACCCCGCTATTGCTGGCAGGACTGACCTCACTGAGCGCTACCGCCGCCCAGGCCGCGCTGCCGGCAACCGCCACGCTTTATAAAAATCCCCAGTGCCTGTGCTGCGACGGCTATGCACGCCATCTGGAAGAACACGGCGTTGACGTTACCGTGATCAGTGACAGGGATATGGGAGATGTGAAAACACAGGCCGGCATACCCTACGGCCGAGGCTCTTGCCATACGATTAAAATGGGGGCGTATTGGGTAGAAGGCCATGTGCCGATGGCTGCGCTGGATGCGTTTTTCGACGACGCGCCGGATACCGCGGGCATCGGGCTTGCCGGTATGCCCAGCGGCACGCCGGGTATGCCGGGGGCCAAAACCGAGCCGTATCACGTCTATACCTTCAGCGAACATGAGGCCGCGCCCTACATGACGCTTTAAGCCGAACGCGAAGGCGATACAGCGCGCCCCCGGTGGTTGCCACCGGGGGCGCGCTGCTGTGCGGGCCGGGCTTGTCAGGCTTTGTTGATCGCTTGCGCGTTTCATGGCGCCAGCGACGCAGGGCAAAGCGCTACCAGAGCAGCGTAATCAGCAGATACACCAGCAGGGTAACAACGGCGCTGCCCGCCAGGTTGAGGGCGAAACCGGCGCGAATCATGGACTGGATTTTCAGATGCCCGGTAGCGAACACGATGGCGTTGGGCGGCGTGGCCACCGGCATCATGAACGCGCAGCTGGCGGCAATGGCGGCCGGCACCGTGATCAGCAGTATCTCGTGGTTGATGGATACCGCCAGAGCACCCAGCAGCGGCAGAAAGGCCGCGGCGGTGGCGGTGTTGGAGGTAACCTCGGTCAGAAAGATAATGACCAGCACCACAGCGGCAATCAGCGCAATCAGCGGCACTGCGCTGAGCAGGGCAAGCTGCTCGGCGATCCAGTCGGCCAGCCCTGACTGGGTAATGGCCCCGGCCAGCGCCAGCCCCCCCGCCAAAGAGCAGCAGCACCCCCCCAGGGCAGCTTTTCCGCCTCCGGCCAGCTGAGCAGGCGCTGGCCGCTGTGCTGGCCGCTGGGAATCAGAAACAGCGCAATGCCGGCGGCGATGGCAATGCCGGTATCCGAAAGCCAGTCGAGACCGGCGCTGTTAAGCAGCGGGCGGCAGATCCAGGCCAGCGCGGCCAGCACAAACACGCAGCCCACGCGCTTTTCTGCCCGGCTCATGCGGCCCAGGCGCTCAAGCTCCTGGCGGATCATGGCGCCGCTGTCCTTGCCGGTGTTGATGTTGAAGCCGCCGCGGCTAAGCCACAGCCAGGCCAGCGCCATCATGGAAAGGCTGACGGGAACGCCGACCAGCATCCACTGGGCAAAGCCGATGTCGATGTTTTGCTCGTTGAGCAGATAGCCCGCCAGCAGCGCGTTGGGCGGCGTGCCGATCAGAGTGGCAATACCGCCGATGCTGGCGGAGTAGGCAATCGCCAGCAGCAGCGCGGTGGCGTAGCGCGCAAGCTCTTTGGGATCGCTGTCATCGAGCAGCGTAATCACGGACATGCCGATGGGCAGCATCATAATCGAGGTGGCGGTGTTGGACACCCACATGCTCAAAAAGCCCGTCGCCAGCATGAACCCGGCAATCTGTCGCCGGGGCTGGGCGCCGACAAGGCGCAATACCAGCAGGGCAATGCGCCGGTGCAGGTCCCAGCGCTGCATGGCGATGCCGATCAGAAAGCCGCCCAGAAACAAAAAGATAATGGGGTTGGCGTAGCTGGCCGAGGTGGCCTTGACGGTGTCAATGCCAAACGCCGGCACCAGCACCAGGGGCAGCAGCGAAGTAGCCGGAATCGGAATGGCTTCGGTGGACCACCAGGTCGCCATCAGCATCGCAATGCCCAGACACGACCAGGCAGGCTCCGACATGCCGGCCGGGGCCGGCAAAATCCATGCGATCAGCAGCCACAAAGGCCCCAGAATCAGGCCGATACGTGCAGCAGTGCCCGAACCGGAAGCGTTTTCGTGCGCTTGTTCATATTCTCCCATGAGTGTCTCCCGGAGTATTTGCGGCTGCCGGGGCAAGCGTCGCTGGCCGGCCCGTTGGGGCCGGCGCGAACGCAGGGCAGCGAGTGTGTGTTGGCCGCGCGAACGGCGCGAAGGATGCCACCTTGCCGGGGCTTATTCGTCGTCGCTTTGCGGCGCTTCGCAGCCCTGGTGGTCAAGCGGCCGGGCGTTGTCCAGCCGTGGGTGGTTGTCCAGAAATGCGCGGTCCAGATCGGGCATTTTGTCCAGCGCCTGAATGGCGTGGGTCAACCCGTGAATGGCCGCCAGCACGTCCCGGGTGTTGCCGGTTTCCGAGATGGTGTGCATGTTGCGGATGGGAAAGCCGATGGACGTGGCCGCGCAGTCCACGCTTGCCAGCACGCCGGCCATGCCGTCGGTGCCGGTATCCACGCCGACGATATCGCGCTGCAGCGGAATGTCGTTCGCTTTGGCGGCCTGGGCGATTACGCGGTTGAGCTGTTCGCTGGCGATCGAGCCCACCGACATGGTAAAGCCCTTGCCCATTTCCAGCGGCTGCATGCGCTTGTCGCCGATGCCCGGGGCGGCCACGTAGTCGTGGTTGACGTCTACGCCGATCAGCGCGTCGGGCTTGAGCTCGCCGGCCAGCACGCGGCTGCCGAAGCGGCCGATTTCCTCGTAGCTGGCGATGGCAAACATCACCCGCACGCTGTCGGTGCCGCCGGCCTCGGCGATCAGCCGGGCGACTTCAGCGGTGGCAAAGCAGCCCAGGCCGTTATCCAGGTAGGCGCCGTAGAAGGTATCCGGGCTGAAGCCTTCGCGGATGGGGCGGTCGAAAATAATCGAATCCCCCGGGCGCACGCCGAGGTTTTCCACCTGCTGCTTTTTGTTGTCGCCGTGAATCTGCAGGTCAAGATAGATCTGCTCTTTTTTGATGCCCTTTTCGCCTGAGCGCTGGGCCGGGTCAGAGAAGTGGATGGCGCCCAGCGCTTCCACCGTGCCGCCCTCAAGGCAGCGGTACTCGCCGGGTTTTTCCGGGTCTTCGCTGAACAGCTTGACTTCGTGGCCGATGAGCACCGTGGGCAGAAAGGAGTCGGTGTTGATCCAGATCTTGCCGTCTTCGCCGATAGAGCGCACCTGCATGCGGATTTTGTCGGCATGGCCGATGAGCATCAGCTTGAACATGTCGTCACGGCCGGGGTGGGTATCGAGCACGATGCCGGCGTTGCCCTTGAACTGATGCACCTGCCAGCCCTTGGGGGCAAAGCGCTCGAAGTGCGGCTTGAGCACGCCGTAGGTCATGGCCGCTTCCAGGCCCACGGGGCTGGGCGCGGCGAGAATGTCACGCATCAGGGAAAACTGCGCGGCGGGCATGGGCTGTTTCCAGGGGGCTTGGGATTGACTCATGGTGCGTCCTTAAGGCAAACGCCCCGGCGCGAAGAAAGCGCGCGCGGAGCGTTATGGAGTGAACGGTTGTAAAAGGCAGGCGCTTGCCTTTGCCAGTGGCAATAGAGTGGGGGCGACAAGGGCAGAACCCAAGGCGTTCAGCCACGCCGTTTTGGGCAACGCGTGCCGGGCCATAGGCGCAGCGCTACGGGTCGGGTAAAATCGCCTACACTTACGGCGCACAGGCCATGGCCGGACAACGCACGCAAATAACGGAGTATCCATGACGACGTCACAACAACCACGCGCGCAGTGGCTGGGCCGCTGGGGCTTTTTACTGGCGGCCACCGGCTCGGCGGTGGGGCTGGGAAATATCTGGAAGTTTCCCTATATTACCGGCGAGTTCGGCGGCGGCGCTTTTGTGCTGGTGTATCTGGCGTGCATTTTTGCCGTGGGTGTGCCGGTGATGATGACCGAAATTTCGTTCGGCCGTCGCGGTCGCGGAAGCCCCGTGGATGCCATTCGTCGGGTCGTCAACGAGTCCGGTCGCGGCTCTGTGTGGTCGCTGGTGGGCTGGATGGGCATGCTCTGCGGCTTTATGGTGCTGTCGTTTTACGTGGTGGTGGCCGGCTGGTCGTTTGCCTACGTATGGAAGATGCTCACCGGCGGCCTGGCCGGCACAAGCGTGGATGACATGGTGGCGGTGTTTAGCGCCAACAACCAAAACCCGCTGAACCTGGGTTTCTGGAGCACGCTGGTGACCGTGGCCACCATGTTTATCGTCGGCAAGGGCGTGCAGAAAGGCATTGAGAAAAGCGTTGGCTGGATGATGCCGGGGCTTGTGCTGATGCTGTTGCTGCTGATCGTTTACGGCGCGTTTTCCGGCGGCTTTATCGACGCGGTGCGCTTTCTGTTCGCCTTTGACGCCGGCAGCCTGTCGAGCGCGGGGATGCTGGCCGCTTTGGGGCACGCGTTTTTTACTCTGTCGCTGGCCTCCGGGGCGATTCTGACCTACGGCAGCTACCTGCCGAAAAGCGCCTCCATCGGGCGCACCGCCATCGGCGTGGCCATTGCCGATACCGTGGTGGCGCTGATGGCGGGCTTGGCGATTTTTCCGGCGATCTTTGCCAACGGCATGGACCCCGGTGAAGGCCCGGGGCTGATTTTCATGAGCCTGCCGCTGGCGTTTCAGTCCATGCCGTTTGGCACGCTGTTTGGCGTGCTGTTTTTTGTCATGCTGTCCATGGCCGCGCTGACCTCGTCGATTTCCATGATTGAGGCCACGCTTTCCTGGCTGTGCGACAACAAGGGGCTCTCGCGCCCCCAGGCGGCCTGGGGGGCGGGTATCGTGCTGTGGCTGATCAGCACCCTGGCGATGCTGTCGTTTAACGTCGGTGCGGACTGGACGCTTTTGGGCAAGAACTTCTTCGACTGGCTGGACTACTTGACCTCGCGCCTGCTGATGCCGCTGGGCGGGCTGGGCATGGTGGTGCTGGCCGGCTTTGTGCTTGACGGCGAGCTCTTTCGCAAGGAGCTGGCCCTGCCGCCGGCGCTGTATGCGCTGTGGCTTTTCATGGTGCGCTACGTAAGTCCTCTGGGCATCGTGGTGATTTTCATCGATGCGCTGGGCCTTTACCAGGTAACGTTTGCCGATCACTGGCCGTGGTTGCTGGGGATTTTGGTCGCCATGGCCGCAGCCGGCGAATGGCTGAGTCCGCGGCTGGGCCGGGCACCGGTAGCGCGCTAGCGCACCAGCCAGGCGCCGACGACAGCCGCGGCGATCACGGCGATGAAAAAAATGCGATTGCGTGCGGTGGTATAACGGTGCGGTGTCATGTTGCCTCCTTGGCGATAGAAAAAGGTAAAAACCAATGCAAGACATTGATGCCGATATGGTAGCCGCTGAGGCGTCGGGCGTCACCGCGCTTACGCTGGCACAGGGGCAGCTGGCTGCGCTTGGCTGGGGCCGCCATGATGCCCCGCTGTGGCTGGCGCTGCACGGCTGGCTGGACAACGCCGCAAGCTTTACACGGCTGGCGCCTGTGCTGGCCGCGCGGCTGGACGTGCGCATCGTGGCGCTGGATTTTCGCGGCCACGGGCGCTCCGCCGGCAACGCCGGCGCCAACGACGACTACGCCCTGTGGGACTACGCCCATGACGTGCTCAACGCAATGGACGAGCTGGGCGCCAACGATGCCGTGCTGCTGGGCCATTCCATGGGCGCGGCGGTGGCTTGCCTGGTGGCCGCTGCGCTGCCCGAGCGCGTCAGCCGGCTGGTGCTGATCGACGGGCTGGGGATGCTGTCAACGCCGGCGGAAAACGCCGCGGCGCAGCTGCGCCGCGGGCTGCTGGCCCACCGCGCGGGGCCTTCGCGTATGCCCGTCTACGCTGATCTGGCCGGTGCGGTAGCCGCGCGGGTGGCCGGCGGTGTGACGCCTATCGATGCGGCCACCGCAGAGCCGCTGGTGGCGCGTAACAGCCGCACCCTGGACGACGGACGCATTACCCTGCGCACCGACAGCCGGCTGCTCAAGCCGTCTCCGGTGCGCTTTACCCCGGAGCAGGTGCCTGCGCTGCTGGCCGCTATCCGCTGCCCGGTGCAGCTGATCGAGGGCGAGCAGGGGATTCTCGGCGAGCGCGCCTTTGCCATCCGGGCCCGGTCAGCGGTGCCGCACCTGACGCGCTGTGTAGTGCCCGGCGGGCACCATTTGCACCTGGAGCCCGGGCGTATCAGCGGCGTGGTTGAGGCGGTGATCAACGGGCTGGCGGCCGCTTAAGCCTTGCACTTGGAGAAAGCCATGAACAAACAAGCGTCCGCCCGTTCGTGTAAGGTGGCGCTGGTCCTGGGCAGCGGCGGGGCGCGCGGCTACGCTCACATCGGCGTGATCGACGCCCTGGAGGCGCGCGGCTTTGAGATTGTCTCCATTGCCGGCTGCTCCATGGGCGCGCTGGTGGGCGGCGTCTACGCCGCGGGCAAGCTGCCGGAGTACCGTGACTGGGTAAGCCGGCTGGATTACCTTGACGTGCTGCGCCTGGTCGACGTTACCTGGAGCCCCATGGGCGCCATGCGTGCCAACAAGGTGATGGAAAAGCTTGACGCCCTAATTCACGACGTGCAGCTGGAAGACTTGCCGATGCCGGTGACCACGGTTGCCACCGACATGGTGCGCCAGCGCGAGGTCTGGTTTCAGCACGGCTCGCTTTTGCGCGCCATTCGCGCCTCTATTGCCGTGCCCGGGGTGATCACCCCGGTGACGCTGGGCGATCAGGTGCTGGTAGACGGCGGGCTGCTCAATCCGCTGCCGATCATGCCGGTGCTGGCCGCGCACCAGGCCGATATCGTCGTGGCGGTCAACGTTACAGCGCACACTCCGCAGCCGGTGATGCTGGAAGAGCTGTTGCCCGGCAGCGCGCCTGCAAAGCGGGTGGCCGCCGAAAGCGATGGCACAGAGGTGGTCAGCCGCTGGATGCGAGACGTGCGCAGCGCCACGCGGCGTTTGTGGCAAGGGCTGGGAAACCCGGGAGGCGACAAAGACGAGGCCGACCCGGCCGGCGCCGAAGAGCGCGGCAAGCACGAATGGGGCAAGCTGGACATGATTTTGCAGTCGTTTGATATTACCCAGGCGGCGCTTGCCAAGTACAAGGTAGCGGGCTATTCGCCGGATGTGATGATTGATGTGCCCAAGACCGTGTGCAGCGCCTACGAGTTTCACCGTGCCGACGAGCTGATCCGGCTGGGGCGGTATCTGGGCGATCAGGCCCTTGAGCGTCACCTGGGCAGTAAAGGGCATCGCACGCTGCCCTGCGCCGAGGACCCGCCGGTCGGGGATCATCCGGTGGCCGGTGACTAACCGCGCGCGGCCCGGCGCAGCAGCACATACACAGCACCGGTGCCGCCGTCCACGTCCGTCGCCGAGCAAAACGCCAGCACCCCCGGCCACTCGCGCAGCCAGGCGTTGGTGTGGCTTTTAAGCACGGGGAAGTCCGCCGTGGCCCCCCAGGCCTTGCCGTGTACCACGATAACGCAGCGCAGCCCCTGGCCGGCGGCGTCGCGCAGAAAGCTCTCAAGCTCCAGGCGCGCCTCTTCCAGGGTGTAGCCGTGCAGATCCAGCCCGGCCTGCCAGCCGGTTTTGCCGCGCTTTAGCTGGCTTAGCGTGCGCCAGGGCAGATCCGGCACCGAAAACTCCAGATATTCCGACGGGCGCACGGCTTCCACCCGGCCGTCCGAAGTGCGCCCGGTGGTGTTGAGCGTCTGGCTTTCCACCGCCGCCTTGCGCCGCGCCGCCTTGTCGGCGACGGCCGGCCGAGGTTTGCCGGTGTCCGCTCTGTTGGTTCTGATGCGCCGCACGCCGGCGGCCTCAAGCGCCTGGCGAAAGGCGCCGAAGTCGTCGGCAGGATCGTCGTCGGGTGCGTGGCGGCGGCGGTTCATGGCGGGCTCGTCGTCGATAGGTGCAAAAGCAAAAAGAAACCGTAAAGCGCACAGTATAGCGTGACTGGCGCCGCTGTGAACCGGCCGGCGCGAAAGGTACAATGGGCCTTCGCCGCGCCGCGGTGCCTTGTTCGCCCGCTTATCCTTCAAGGAGCTTTCGTGACCGCTTTGTCACCCGTTGCCCGCCGCTCGCCCCGTTTTGCTTCCACGCTTGCCCAGCCCGACGCCGCGCTTGCCGCCGAGCTGCCCCGCCTGCGCGACTGCATGCGCTGGGTGGCCAGTGAATTTCACCTGGCCGGGCTGCACTACGGCCACGGCACCGCAAGCGCCTGGGACGAGGCCGTGGCACTCACGCTCGGTGCGCTGCACCTGCCCTGGGACGTGGACCCGGCGGTGCTGGATGCCCGGCTGCTCCCCGTGGAGCGCACGCGCATTGTGGCGCTGGCGCGCAAGCGCATCACCCGGCGCGAGCCGTTGCCGTACCTGCTGGGCGAGGCGTTTTTTGCCGGGTTTGCGTTCAACGTCGACGAGCGCGTGCTCATTCCCCGCTCGCCCATCGCCGAGCTCATCGAAGACGGCTTTGGCGCTTTTTTCAGCGAGCTGCCGCCGGCCCGGGTGCTGGACCTGTGCACCGGTTCGGGCTGTATCGGCATTGCCACCGCGCTGTACCTGCCCACCGCCGAGGTGACCCTTGCCGATATCAGCCGGGACGCGCTTGCCGTGGCCCGGGAAAACATCACCCGCCACGACGTGGGCGACCGGGTACGGGCCCTTGAGTCCGACGTGTTCGACGGCCTTGGCGGCCAGCGCTTCGAGCTGATCGTGGCCAATCCGCCCTACGTGGACGCCCGGGACCTTCTGACCATGCCGGCAGAGTTTCGCCACGAGCCTGAGCTTGCGCTGGGGGCAGGCCGCGACGGGCTGGATATCGTTCGGCGGATGCTGCGCGAGGCGCGCGAGCACCTGACCGACGACGGCTGGCTGATCGTGGAAGTCGGCAACTCTGATCGCCACCTGGAAGCGGCCTTCCCTGATGTGCCGTTTGTGTGGCTGGAATTCGAGCGCGGCGGGCACGGCGTATTTGCGCTGCCCGCCGCTGAACTCGACGCCTGTGCGGCGTCTTTCGCGTGAGGAAATAACGCCCATGTCAGGCAATACCTTTGGCAAACTGTTTACCGTCACCACCTTCGGCGAAAGCCACGGCGAGGCGCTCGGCGCGACCATTGACGGCTGCCCGCCGGGGCTTGAACTGTGCGAGGAAGACCTGCAGCGCGATCTCGATCGCCGCCGGCCGGGCAGCTCGCGCCATACCACCCAGCGTAAAGAGGCCGACCGGGTGCGGATTCTCTCCGGCGTGTTCGAAGGCAGGACCACCGGCACGCCCATCGGGCTTTTGATCGAAAACACCGATCAGCGCTCCAAGGACTACTCCAGGATCAAGGATCAGTTCCGCCCGGCCCACGCCGACTACACCTACCACCACAAGTACGGCCGCCGGGACTACCGCGGCGGCGGGCGCTCAAGCGCTCGGGAAACCGCCATGCGCGTGGCGGCAGGGGCCGTGGCCAAGAAGTACCTGGCGGCGCGCGGCGTTAGCGTGCGCGGCTACATGAGCCGGCTGGGGCCGTTCGAAATGGCGTTCAAAAGCTGGGACGCCGTCGAGCAGAACGCGTTTTTCAGCCCCGACGCCGAGCGCGTGCCCGAACTTGAAGCGTTCATGGACCAGCTGCGCCGGGACCAGGACTCCGTGGGCGCTGAGGTGACGGTGGTGGCCGAAGGCGTGCCGGTGGGCCTGGGCGAGCCGGTGTTTGACCGCCTGGACGCGGATATCGCCCACGCGCTGATGGGCATCAACGCGGTGAAGGGCGTGGAAATCGGCGCGGGATTCGCGGCGGTCTGCCAGCGCGGCAGCGAGCACCGCGATGAGATGACGCCGGAAGACGGCTTTTTGTCCAACCACGCCGGCGGCGTGCTGGGGGGGATTTCCAGCGGCCAGCCGATTGTCGCCCGCCTGGCGCTCAAGCCCACTTCCAGCATTACCACGCCGGGGCGCTCGGTTAACGTGCACGGCGAGGCGGTGGAGGTTGTGACCCGTGGCCGACACGATCCCTGTGTGGGCATTCGCGCCACGCCCATTGCCGAGGCCATGGTAGCGCTTGCGCTGATGGACCACTGGCTGCGCCAGCGCGGCCAGAACGGTGAGTTCAGCGGGTAGCGCGGCGGCGGATCACGCCGGGCAGCGCCAGCGCGCCGGCCACGAGCCAGGCCGGCCAGCTGCCCAGCCGGGTAAAGGGTGTTATGCCTTTCATGGCGTAAAACTCACCGGTCAGCGTTGCCGCTTCAAACTGCGGGGCCCGGGCGTTGATCTCACCTTGCGGGTTGATGATCGCGGTAATGCCGTTGCTGGTGGCGCGCAGCACGTAGCGGCCGTTTTCCAGCGCCCGCAGCCGGGCCATCTGCAAATGCTGGTGGGGGCCGATGGAGCCGCCGAACCAGGTATCGTTGGATACGGTAATCAGCGCGCCGCTGTTGCGGGCGCGCCGGGCGACCAGCTCAGGGTAGATGATCTCATAGCAGATGGCGTTGCCCAGCGCCACGCCGGCGGCCTGCATGGGCGGCTGCTTGCTCTGCCCGGAAGCAAAGGTGGACATGGGCAGGTCGAAAAAGGCGATGGCCCCGCGCAGCACGCTTTCCAGCGGCAGATATTCGCCAAACGGCACCAGGTGTTCTTTTTGGTAGCTGCCCTCGACGTTGCCGACGCCGATGACGCTGTTGAAATACTGCCCGGCGGCGTTGCGCTGAACGATGCCGGTCATCAAAGCAGTGTCAGGCGCCAGGTTGGCCTGCACCCGGGAAAGCACCGCGCGGGCGTCGCGCTCGGCCATGGGCAGGGCGGTTTCCGGCCAGATGATCAGCTCCACGCCGTCGGCCACGTTCCGGGTCAGCCGGGCGTAGGTGTTGGCGGCGGCGCGCTGGCCCTCGGCGGTCCATTTGGTCAGCTGAGAAAGATTGCCCTGCAACAGCGCCACCCGCGTCGGCGTGTCGCTCGCCGGGGTGGTCCACTGATTGGGCAGGGCCAGCGGGGAAAGCCAGATGGCCGCCAGCGGTGCCAGCGTCCAGACCCGGCGGCAGAGCAAAAGCTCGGCCAGCAGGGTGCCGCTCAGCGCGACCAGCAGCGACAAGAGATAAACCCCGCCGATAGGCGCAAAGCCCGCCAGCGGTGAGTCTACATGGCTTGAACCCAAAAGCAGCCAGGGAAAGCCGGTGAATAAATAGGTGCGCAGCACCTCGCCGAGCACCCAGACGCCGGCAAACGATAAAAACGCCAGCCGCGGGGTAAAAAAGCGCCGATATACCCACAGCGTGACGGCAAAAAACAGCGCCAGCACGGCGACGAACAGCGCGGTGAGAAACACCGCCAGCCCCATGCCGGTGTAGCCGTAATCGTGAATCGATACGTACACCCAGGAGGTGCCGCTGGCAAACAGTCCCACGCCGTAGGCCCAGCCCTTGAGCGCGGCCTGACCGGGGGTCAGCCGGAACAGGCCTGCATACATCAGCCCGGCCGCCACCGGGCCGAGCCACCAGAGAAAAAACGGAGAGGCGGTCAGGGTAGTGAATATCCCGGCCACGAGCGCGGCCAAGGGCTGGCCGTAGACTGCCGCTGCGTTGCGGCGAACGGGGCGTCCCTTCATTGAGCGGTTCCTGTAAGGGTAAATCAAGCGTCGCTGAGCGCGGCATCGCCTTCCGGATCGGGGGCAACTTCCAGCAGGCGAATGCGGCGGTTGTCAGCGTTGAGCACGGTAAAGGAAAAGCCGCCGATGCTTGCCTGCTCGCCGCGCCGCGGCAGGTGGCCGAACTGCTGCATCACCAGCCCGCCCAGGGTGTCGAACTCGTCGTCGGCAAAGCGGGTGTGAAAGCGCGCGTTGAAGTCATCGATAGGCGTCAGCGCGCGCACCGCGAAGCGGCCGTTTTCCAGCGGACGGATATCATCGTCTTCGTCGGTGTCGTGCTCGTCTTCGATATCGCCGACGATCTGCTCGAGAATGTCCTCGATGGTGATAATGCCGGCGGTGCCGCCGTACTCGTCCACCACCACGGCCATGTGGTTGTGGGTGTCGCGAAACTCCTTGAGCAGGCTGTTGAGCCGCTTGGATTCGGGAATGAACATCGCCGGGCGCAGCACGTCGTCAAGCTTGAAGGCGTCGCGCTGCTGCTGGGAACGGGACAGCAGCGGCAAAAGGTCCTTGGCCAGCAAAAGCCCTTTGACGTCGTCGAGGTTCTCGCCGATGACCGGGTAGCGCGAGTGGCCGGTTTCCTCGATCAGCGGCAGATAGCCCTCTACCGGCTGGTCCAGGGTAATGGCGACGACCCGGGAGCGCGGAATGAGGATTTCACGCACCTGCTGGTCGCTGATGTGCAGCGCGCCTTCGATGATGGTCAGGGCGTCCTGGTCGAGCTTGAGGCGCCCGGCACCGTCGCGCAGAAACGCCATCAGCTCGTCGCGTGAATGCAGGTCGTCGCCGTCCCCGGAAAAGGCGCCAAAGAGCTTGCCCATCCAGTTTTTGGAAGAAGACGCGGTCGATCGATCTTCGCTCATGCAATGGGTCTCTTGTTGTGTCGCATCAATGGTGTGGCGTGACGTCAGCCGCCGGAGGCGTAGGGGTCGGCAATGCCGAGCCCGGCCAGTATCTCGCGCTCCAGCTGCTCCATGTCTTCCGCCTCCTTGTCGTCAACATGATCATAGCCCAGCAGATGCAGCGTGCCATGTACCACCATGTGGGCATAGTGGTCGGCAAGCGTCTTGCGCTGGGCATCGGCCTCGCTTGCCACCACGGCATGACAGATCACCAGATCGCCCAGCAGGTCAAGGGGGATACCGGGCGGGGCATCGAAGGGAAACGACAGCACGTTGGTAGACTTGTCGCGGCCGCGGTAGTCACGGTTGAGCGCCCGGCTCTCTGCCTGTTCCACAAAGCGCACGGTCAGCTCGCTGCCGGCGCGCCCGGCATGGCGCGCCAGCACGCCGCTCACCCAGCGCTCAAGCGCCTGCTGGTCGGGCAGGGCGTCGGCTTTTACGGCAACCTGGCGATCCACCACGGCGCCGGCCCGGCTGGTACTCTGTGGCCCGCTCATTGCGAGGCGTCGCGGGCCCGCAGGCGGGCTTCGCGCTCCTGTTTGCGCTGTTCGTGCAGGCGGCGCTCTTCGGCTTCCTGAGCCGACTCAAAGCTGTCGTAGGCCTCGATGATGCGCTGCACCAGCGGATGGCGCACCACGTCCTTGGCGGCGAAATGCGTGGTGCCGATGCCGGGGGTGTCCTTGAGCACTTCCAGCACCTGAATCAGCCCCGAGCGCTGGCCCTTGGGCAAATCCACCTGGGTCACATCGCCTGTGATCACCGCGGTGGAGCCAAAGCCGATGCGGGTCAGAAACATTTTCATCTGCTCGGGCGTGGTGTTCTGGCTCTCGTCGAGGATGATGTAGGCGTTGTTGAGCGTGCGCCCGCGCATGTAGGCCAGCGGGGCGATTTCGATGATCTGGCGCTCGATGAGCTTGGCGACCTGCTCGAAGCCGATCATCTCGTAGAGCGCGTCGTACAGCGGGCGCAGGTAGGGGTCGATCTTCTGGGCCAGATCGCCGGGGAGAAAGCCGAGCTTTTCGCCGGCTTCCACCGCCGGGCGCACCAGCAGAATACGCCGGACTTCCTGCTGATTGAGCGCCTCTACCGCCGCGGCCACGGCCAGATACGTCTTGCCCGTGCCCGCCGGACCAATGCCGAAGTTGATGTCGTGTTCGCGCACGCTTGCCACGTAGCGCTGCTGGTTGGCGCCCCGGGGCTTGATCATGGTGCGCGGGGTGCGGATCACGACCTCTTCGTCGGGATTGCTGTCGTCGTCTTCGGCCAGCGCTTCAAGCCCGGACTCCTGCAGAAACAGGTGTACCGTGTCGGCGTCCAGCTCGCGGGTGGCGGTTTCCCGATAAAGATGTTCAAGCACGTTGGCCGCCGCCTTGATGCGGTTGGCCGCACCGGCCAGCTGAAAAACGTTGCCGCGATTGCGCAGGGTGACATCCAGGCGGCTTTCGATCAGTTTCAGGTGTTCATCCTGCTGGCCGCAAAGGCTGGCAAGCCGCTGGGGATCGTTGGGTTCCAGGCTCAGGGTGATGATGCGGTTCGCCTGGGAGGATGGCTGGCTCAAGAGAGAAAACCTATCAATGGATAAATGTGGCCCCAAGCTTACTGCCCCAAACGGTGTTGGGGCAATTGTGTCGGGGCGGGGCAGACGGGCAGCGAGGGCTTAGTAGCGCGCCGCCGAGGCCAGCTCGCCGCGCAGCGAGTTGGGCAGAGCGTCGGCGATGTTGACATCAACGAAGTAGCCGATGAGCTCGGTGGGGTTTTCCGCGCGGAAGTTGACCACGCGGTTGTTCTCGGTGCGCCCGGACAGCTCGCCGGGGTCCTTGGGCGAGAACCCGGTGACCAGGATGCGCTGGGTGGTGCCCACCATGCGCCGGCTGATTTGCCCGGCCTGCTGCAAAATGCGCTGCTGCAAAATCGCCAGCCGCTCCTTTTTGACGCTCTCCGGGGTTTCGTCGGGCAGCGAGGCCGCCGGCGTGCCCGGGCGTGCGGAATAGACAAAGCTGAAGGAATGATCAAAGCCGATGCGATCAATCAGCGCCATGGTGGCCTGGAAGTCCTGCTCGGTCTCTCCGGGAAAGCCGATGATGAAGTCCGACGAGAAGCTGATGTCCGGGCGGTTGGCGCGGATGCGCTCCATTTTGTCGATATATTCTTCGGCGGTGTGGCCGCGTTTCATGGCGGCAAGAATCGCATCCGACCCGGCCTGCACCGGCAGATGCAGGTGGCTGACCAGCTCAGGGATCTCGGCGTAGGCGTCGATCAGGCTGTCGCTGAACTCCACCGGGTGCGAGGTGGTAAAGCGGATACGGTCGATGCCGTCGACGGCTGCGACGCTTGCGATCAGCTCGGCCAGGTCGATTTCCTCGCCCAGGTCGTCTTCGCCGCGGTAGGCGTTGACGTTTTGGCCCAGCAGGTTGATTTCGCGCACGCCCTGATCGGCCAGGTGCATGACTTCATCCATGACGGTGTCAAACGGGCGCGACACTTCTTCGCCGCGGGTGTAGGGCACCACGCAGAACGTGCAGTACTTGGAGCAGCCCTCCATTACCGAAACAAAGGCCGTAGCGCCGTCGGCGTGGGGCTTGGGCAGGTGATCGAACTTTTCGATTTCGGGAAAGGTGACGTCCACCGCGGCGATCTGATTGTCGCGGTGCTGATCAAGCATGCCGGGTACCCGGTGCAGGGTCTGGGGGCCGAATACCATGTCCACCTGGGGGGCGCGCTTGCGCAGGGCCTCGCCTTCCTGGCTGGCCACGCAGCCGCCCACGCCGATGACCAGATCGGGGTTGGCGTCCTTGAGCTTTTTCCAGCGGCCCAGCTGGTGAAAGACTTTTTCCTGGGCCTTTTCCCGGATCGAGCAGGTGTTGAGCAGGATTACGTCGGCATCCTGCTCGCTGTCGGTGAGCTCAAGCTGATGCGATTCGCCGAGCATGTCGGCCATGCGCGCCGAGTCGTACTCGTTCATTTGGCAGCCGTGCGTTTTGATAAAAAGCTTCTTCGCCATCGGTACCTGTGGTCTATGAGTCGTCAACGACAAGGCGTCGTCAAAAGACGAGAGTGAATGGTGGTGCGGCGCCGCCGCGTTTTGCCTGCGCGCATTATACGGACGCAGCCAAGGCTCTGCCAGCGCCTGGCAAAAGCCATGCTTGACCTGCCACGCGTTATGGGTATACTACGCAGCGTGTTTTAGCCGATCCCCGATAGCTCAGCTGGTAGAGCAAATGACTGTTAATCATTGGGTCACAGGTTCGAGTCCTGTTCGGGGAGCCAAAACATCGTACGCGCACACTGTTATTCCCCGATAGCTCAGCTGGTAGAGCAAATGACTGTTAATCATTGGGTCACAGGTTCGAGTCCTGTTCGGGGAGCCAGCACACCGTACGCACACACTGTTATTCCCCGATAGCTCAGCTGGTAGAGCAAATGACTGTTAATCATTGGGTCACAGGTTCGAGTCCTGTTCGGGGAGCCAGCCGGTAGTACCCTCTTTTCACCGCACCTTCTTACGATTTACGATCGCACTTTCCTACGTCCGTAGCATCACCGCTTTCACGCTAATGCCTGCGCATTCGGCGATTTTTTCGCGTCTGCCCGCTGTGTTGGCACGGTTTTTCTTGTCGGTGTCGGCCGAGCGGGCGCAAAAGGCCCCGCCGAGCGGCGGGGCACCTGTGCGCAGCGCTTTGGCTTAGCCCTGAACCAGCCGTGTTGTAGCGTTTAAGTCAGCGTAGTCCAGCAGTATCTCGGCGGCTTCGATGACCTGGGCGCGTTCGGCGGGCATGTTTTCGTTGTCGTCCTCGCCGCTGGCGCCGTTTTCGTCGTTGCCGCTGCTGGCAATGGCGTCTTCACGGGCGTCGATCCATTCGTCGAGCTCGTCCATGCCAAGCGCCCGGCGGCGCTGGTTTTCAAGCGACAGCTGCTCGGCTTCCTGGGCTTCCATTTCCCTTTTGCGCTGTTCGCGGTTGAGGCTGACGCTGGTGTGCTGCTCGCGCAGCTTGCGTGCAAGCGTGGACTGGCGCTCAAGGTAGCGAAAGTTGGGATTGTCTGCCGCGCGCGCTTCGTGGCGCTCTTTCAACTCGGGCAGGTACTGCTCCGGCTGGCCGTAGCGGCGGTACTGCACGTCGCGCACGCTGTCCCATTTCAGGGCGTTGTCCAGACTGCTTTCGCCGATGCGCTCGGGGTCAATCAGGCTGGGGAAGGTGATATCCGGGGTGACGCCGCGGTTTTGCGTGCTCTTGCCGGAAATGCGGTAAAACTTCGCCCGGGTGAGCTTGAGCTCGCCGTGGCTGAGCTCGTCCAGAGTCTGCACGGTGCCTTTGCCGAAGGTGCCCGAGCCCAGCACCAGGCCGCGGCCGTAGTCCTGAATGGCGCCGGCAAAGATTTCCGAGGCCGAGGCCGACAGGCGATTGACCAGCACGCCCAGCGGGCCGTCGTACAGGGTGCCGGCTTCGCTGTCGCCGTAGAGCTGGATGCGGCTCTGGGCGTCGCGCACCTGCACGGTGGGGCCGCGGTCGATGAACAGCCCGATCAGCGAGTTGGCTTCCTGCAGCGCGCCGCCGCCGTTGTTGCGCAGGTCCAGCACGATGCCTTCGACGCCTTGCTGCTTGAGCTTTTCGACTTCCTTGGCGACGTCGCGGGTAGTGCTGCGGTAGTCGTCCTCGCCGGCCTGCCAGGCGTCGAAGTCGACGTAAAAAGTGGGCACGGTGATTACGCCAAGCGAGTGGGTGTCGCCGTTGCGCTCAAGTTCGATCACTTCGCTGCTGGCCGCCTGGTCTTCCAGATCCACCGTGTCCCGGGTGATGGTGACCACGTGGGAGCGGGTGGTATCCACCGCCTGGGCGGGAATGACTTCAAGACGAACGTCTGAGCCTTTGGGGCCGCGAATCAGGTCGACGACGTTGTCCAGGCGCATGCCGATGACGCTGGTCATGTCGTCCTCGCCTTCCTGACCCACGGCAATGATGCGATCGGCAGGCTTGAGCACGCCGGCGCGCTCGGCGGGGCCGCCGGGCACCAGGCTTGCCACCTTGACGTATTCGCCGTCGGTCTGCAGCAGCGCGCCGATGCCCTCAAGCGACAGGCTCATCTGAATATCGAACGACTCACCCTGGCGCGGCGAGAGGTAGGCGGTGTGCGGCTCGATACTGCCGGTCACTGCCGCCATGAACAGCCCGAACACGTCTTCCGGCTCGGTTTGCTCCAGGCGTTTGAGCTGGCCTTCGTAGCGCTGGCGCAGGGTATCCTCGACCTCTTCGCGCTTCTGGCCGGTCAGTGCAAGGCTCAAAGCGTCGTTTGTCAGCCGCTTTTGCCAGAGGGTATCAAGCTCGCTTTCACGGGTGGCGAACGGCGCGTCTTCGCGGTCGACCACCAGGCGCTGGCTGCCGTCGAAGGTGAAGTCCAGCCCCTGGTCGAGCTCGTCCAGCAGCCACTCCAGCCGCGCTTTGCGCTTTTCGCCGGCGCGCTGGTGCAGGGCAAAGACTTCGTCCAGCTCGCCGCGGTTGAGCACCCGGTCAAGCTCGGTGCGCAGTGATTCGAACGGCTCGATATCGCGCTGTAGCAGGTAGGCGCGCTGGCCGTCTAGAATGTCCAGATAGCGGTCAAAGGCATCGCGGGACCAGGCCGCGTCGAAGGTGACATCGGCGTAATGCCCGTAGCGCAGCGAGTCCGCGCTTTCTTCGGCGGCTTGACGCTGTTTATCGGTCGGCTCCAGGGCCATCGCCGTACTGCTTATGGCCAGCACCGCGGTGAGGGCGGCCAGGCGCGAAAGGGTGGCAAACCAGCTCATCAATCAAGCTCTCCCGGGGTTAGGTATACTCGTGCCCTTGCGCGGCAAGCGGCCGAGGTGTTGCGTGAACCGAAAAAGCATTGTAGCAGCTCGCCTGCGCCGCTGAGACTCAAACCACGATTCTTGTCAGGGAGATTTTCATGACCCAGGGCCAAAGCGCTGAGACCGTCAACCGGCTGTGCGATTTTCTGCGCGATTCGCCGACGCCGTGGCACGCCACCCGCAACATGGCCAGACGGCTGGAAAGCGCGGGCTTCACGCGGCTGGAAGAAACCCGCGACTGGGCGCTGACGCCGGGGGCGCGCTACTACGTCACGCGTAACGACGCGTCGATGATCGCCTTTCAGCTGCCGGCAGGGCCGCTTGCCTCGCTGCGCATGATCGGCGCCCACACCGATAGCCCCGGGCTTCACTTAAAGCCCAACGCCACCCAATACGCCGCCGGCTGGCTGCAGCTGGGCGTGCAGGTCTACGGCGGCGCGCTGCTGGCGCCGTGGTTCGACCGCGACCTGGGCCTTGCCGGGCGGGTGCACGTGCGCCACGCCGACGGCCGGCTGGAAAGTGTGCTGCTAAACGTTGACCGGCCTGTGGCAATCATTCCCAGCCTGGCGATTCATCTGGACCGCGAGGCCAACGACGGCCGGGCCATCAACCCCCAGACGCAGATGGCGCCGGTGCTGATGCAAAGCGACAGCGCCGCGCTTGAGCCGCTGCTGCACGCCTGGCTTGCCCGCGAGCACGGCCTGGAAAACGTGGATATCGTGGATTTCGAGCTGTCGTTTTACGACGTGCAGCCGCCGGCGCAGGTGGGTGTGGCGCAAGAACTGATTGCAAGCGCAAGGCTGGATAATCTGCTGTCCTGCTTTGTGGGCGTGGAGGCGCTGCTGGCGTGCGACGGCGAGCAGGGCGCGCTGCTGGTGGCCAACGACCACGAAGAAGTCGGCAGCGCCAGTGCCAGCGGCGCCCAGGGGCCGTTTCTGGAAGACGTGTTGCGCCGTCTCAATGAGCAGGTGGGTGGGGGCTCTGAGGCCTCGCTGGTGCAGCTGATCCAGTCGTCGTGCATGATCTCCTGCGATAACGCGCACGCCCTGCACCCCAATTTTGCGGATAAGCATGACGACAATCACGGCCCGGCGATCAATCAGGGGCCGGTAATCAAGATCAACGCCAGTCAGCGCTATGCCACCAACAGCGCCACCGGGGCGCTGTTTCGCGATATTTGCCGCGAGGCGGGTGTGCCGGTGCAGGCGTTTGTCACCCGGGCGGATATGGGCTGCGGCAGTACCATCGGGCCGCTTACCGCCACCGCCATCGGCGTGCCGACGCTGGACGTGGGCGTGCCGCAGTGGGCGATGCACTCCATCCGCGAAACCGCCGGCAGCCGGGATGTCGCCTACCTGGTGCAGGCGCTGACGGCGTTTGTCCAGCGCGCTGACTTGGGGGGCGGGCGCTGACGCCGGGCAGCCGCTGCAGACGCAAAAAAGCCCGCGCGCAGGCGGGCTTTTTCGTTTTTAATCGGGCTGGTAGCTACGCCCTGATTCGAACAGGGGACCCCATCATTATGAGTGATGTGCTCTAACCAACTGAGCTACGTAGCCATTCAACGGAGGCGAATACTACCCGTCGTCGCCAATAGCGTCAAGCGATTTCGCCCGGTCCGGCGCCGCTGTGCGCCGAGGGTTAGACGTTAAAGCGAAAGTGAATCACATCGCCGTCCTTGACGATGTAGTCCTTGCCTTCCAGACGCCACTTGCCGGCGTCCTTGGCGCCCTGCTCGCCGTTCAGGCTGATAAAGTCGTCGTAGGCCACGACTTCGGCACGGATGAAGCCTTTCTGGAAATCGCTGTGGATGACGCCGGCGGCCTCCGGGGCGGTGGCGCCTTCGCGCACCGTCCAGGCGCGGACTTCCTTCACCCCGGCGGTGAAGTAGGTCTGCAGGCCCAAAAGCGCATAGCCGGCGCGGATTACGCGGTCGAGGCCGGGCTCGGCCATGCCCATTTCTGCCAGAAACATGGCCCGCTCTTCGTCGTCGAGCTCGGCGATTTCCGCCTCGATCTGGTTGCACACCGGCACCACAACCGCGCCTTCTTCGGCGGCAATGGCGTTGACCACGTCCAGGTAAGGGTTGTCGTCAAAGCCGTCTTCGTTGACGTTGGCGATGTACATGGTGGGCTTGAGCGTTAAAAAGCCGAAGCTTTTGACCTGGTTTTTTTCGTCATCGTCGAGCCCGGCGCTGCGCAGCGGCTGGCCTTCGGCCAAGTGGGGATGGACGCGGTCGAGCACGGCCTTGGTCGCCGCGGCGTCCTTGTCGCCGCCCTTGACCGCGCGCGCCAGGCGCTGCTGGGCTTTTTCCACGGTGTCCAGATCGGCCAGCGCCAGCTCGATGTTGATGGTTTCGATGTCGGCGCGGGGGTCAACCTCGTTGGACACGTGAATGACGTTGTCGTTGTCGAAACAGCGCACGACGTGGGCAATGGCCTGGGTTTCGCGGATGTTGGCAAGAAACTTGTTACCCAAGCCCTCACCCCGGGAGGCGCCGGCCACCAGCCCGGCAATGTCGACGAACTCCATGGTGGTGGGCAGCACTTTTTGCGGCTTGACGATGGCCGAAAGCGCGTCCAGCCGGGGGTCGGGCATGGGTACGATGCCGACGTTGGGCTCGATGGTGCAAAAGGGAAAGTTTTCGGCGTCAATGCCGGATTTGGTCAGCGCGTTGAACAGCGTAGACTTGCCGACGTTGGGCAGGCCGACAATACCGCAGTTGAAACCCATAACGATGATTCCTGAAAGCTTGTGTGAGATGCGACGCGCCGGGCGCGTTACTTGATGCTGTGCAGGCGCTGCATGGCGCGGGGCCAGTCGCCGGCGAGTCCCAGCGGCAAAGTGGCCAGGCATTCGTCCAGCGCGGCGTCAATGGCGGCCTGCTCGGCTTTTGCCGGCGGGTTGAGCACGTAGTTGACCACTTGGCTGGCCGTACCGGGATGGCCGATGCCGATCCGCAGGCGGTGGAACTGTTTTTGGTTACCCAGCGCGCTGATGGTATCGCGCAGGCCGTTGTGGCCGCCGTGACCGCCGCCGGTTTTATAGCGTGCCTGGCCGGCGGGCAGGTCAAGCTCGTCGTGGGCAATCAGCAGCTCGTCAGGGGTCAGTTTGAAAAACTGGCACAGTGCGGCCACCGCACCGCCGCTTCGGTTCATGAAGGTGGTCGGATTGAGCAGGTGAAGGTCGGTGTCGCCCAGGCGCGCCTTGGCATACAGCCCGAGAAACTTTTTTTCCGGGCGCAGCGTGGCGTGCGCGTCCCGGGCCACGGCATCCACCAGCCAGGCGCCGGCGTTGTGTCGCGTGGCGGCGTATTTCGGGCCGGGATTGCCAAGGCCGATAAGCGCCAGTACCTGACTCATCTTTTTCTCCAAAACAACAGATCAAACCTGCAGATGCCCAAAAAAAATCAAGCGCCGAGGCGCTTGATCATAACATTTTGCGGGCCGTGGCGGGCACGGCCCCGGGCACAAGGCTTATTCGGCGCTATCGCCTTCGCCTTCTTCGGCGCCGTCTTCGTCGTCACCGCCGCGATCTTTCATCTTGGCAATGGTCAGAATGGCGCTGTTGTAGTCTTCGCCGTGGGCGAGGTCGACGGAACGTACGCCTTCGGGCATCTGGATGTCGGAAAGGTGCAGCGTGGTGCCGACTTCGACGTTGGTAATGTCGATCTGCAGGTAGTCAGGCAGGTCTTTCGGCAGGCAGTATACCGCGACTTCCACGGCCAGGGTGTGCAGCTCGCCGTCCTGGTCTTTGATCCCTACACACTGCTCTTCGCCGACGACGCGCAGCGGAATGTTGATGGTGATTTCCTGCTTGGCGTCCACGCGCATGAAGTCGGCGTGGGTCAAAAGCGGCTTGAACGGGTGGCGCTGCAGATCACGCACCACGACCTGCTCTTCGGTGCCGGCAATGTTCAGGCGGATAATCGAGGAGAAAAAGGCCTCGTCTTCGATCGCCTTGTAGAAAGCGGTCTTTTCCACGGCAATGGACTGCGGCGCCTTTTCGCCGCCGTACACCACGGCGGGAACTTGTTCGTTTGCACGACGCAGGCGGCGGCTCGCACCTTTCCCCAGGTCGGAACGAACGCTGGCGTTAAGGATAAAATCGGACATTGAAATGTGCCTCTTGGTTAACGTTGGAAAACGCCGTCCCCGCGACCAGGCGGCGGCGTTTCCATCAAGCGGCGGGGCTTGGGCCGCGCCGCTGCGATGTCAGGCAATCAGTGAAACATTGCGCTGACGGATTCTTCGTTGCTGACCCGGCGGATCGCCTCGGCGATCAGCCCGGCGACGCTGAGCTGGCGGATACGCCCGCTGCGACGCGCATGCTCGGATAGCGGAATGGTGTCGGCCACCACGACTTCGTCGAGCACTGAGCCTGTGATGTTGTCCACCGCCGGGCCGGACAGAATGGCGTGGGTCGCATAGGCCACCACGCTCTTGGCGCCGCGCTCCATCAGCGCCTCGCCGGCCTTGCACAGCGTGCCGGCGGTGTCGATCATGTCGTCGACCACCACGCAGGTGCGGCCTTCGATCTCGCCGATGATGTGCATGATCTGCGCCTGGTTGGCCTGGGGGCGGCGCTTGTCGATGATCGCAAGATCCACGTTGAGCGCTTTGGCGATGGCCCGGGCGCGCACCACGCCGCCGACGTCGGGGGAGACCACAACCAGGTTGCTGTAGTTTTGCCGCTCGATATCGTCAAGCAGGATCGGCGAGCCGTAGACGTTGTCCACCGGCACGTCGAAAAAGCCCTGGATCTGGTCGGCGTGCAGGTCCATGGTCATCACCCGATCCACGCCGGCCTTGACCAGCATGTCGGCCACCACCTTGGCGGAAATCGGCACGCGCGAAGAGCGCACGCGGCGGTCCTGGCGAGCGTAGCCGTAGTAGGGGATGACGGCGGTAATCCGCGCCGCCGAGGCGCGCCGCAGGGCGTCAACCATCAGGACCATTTCCATCAGGTTGTCGTTGGTGGGTGCACAGGTGGACTGCAGGATAAATACATCCTTGCCGCGCACGTTCTCGTTGATCTCGACTGCGATCTCGCCGTCGCTGAACTGATCGACCGTGGCGTTACCCATCCGGCTGTCCAGACTTTCGGCAATCTTGTGGGCGAGTTCGGGATTGGCGTTCCCGGCGAAAACCATCAATTTTGACACGCGCGGCCACCTTTGCAGTGTTGGAAATCTCGGGAGTGCTTGCTAAAGCGCCTGACGCCGCTCGCCGCTGAACTGGCTGGGGTAGCAGGATTCGAACCTGCGCATGCCGATACCAAAAACCGGTGCCTTACCACTTGGCGATACCCCAGTTGCGTTTTAGCGGATACGGGGGCGTTTTAGCCACCCAAAGCATCGTGCAGAGGAGAGACGTTACAGCCCTTGGCCACCCATGCGCTACCGTACGAACCGGCTGTTTTTGCAACCTGTCTGGCGTCTCTGGGATCGTCAAAGGCGGCAAAGACGCAGGCCCCGGTGCCGGTAAGCCCGGCAGGCGCGTAGCGGGCAAGGTAGTCCAGTGCGCGGGCAACCGATGGGTACCGGGCCCTGACCACGGCTTCGCAGTCGTTGCGCCAGGTGAGCGCTCCCCTCTGAAGGGCGCGCGCCATACTAATCGGCGCGGTTTGGCGTGTCAATTGCGGATCATTGAACACCGCGGGGGTGGAAACGCTGACCCCGGGGTGGATGACCACAAACCACGGCGTATTCGGGCTGGCCGGCGTCAGCGCCTCGCCCACGCCCTCGGCCCAGGCGCTGCGGCCTTTGACAAACACCGGCACGTCAGCGCCCAGCTCAAGCCCCAGCGTTGCCAGCGTATCCAGCGACAAGCCAAGCCGCCACAGCGCATTGAGCCCGAGCAGCACCGTGGCGGCGTTGGAGCTGCCGCCGCCGAGCCCGCCGCCCAGGGGCAGGCGTTTATCCAACCGGATATTGGCGCCGGCGTCCGTGCCGGCCCGGGGCTTGAGCTGCCGCGCGGCGCGCAGGGCCAGATTGTCTTCATCGGCCACGCCGTCAAGCGGGCTTTCCAGTAGCAGCCGGCCGTCACGCCTGGGGGTCAGGGTGATCGTGTCGCTCAGGTCGAGAAACTGAAACAGCGTCTGCAGCTCATGATAGCCGTCGTCGCGACGGCCGGTAATATGCAGCAGGCGGTTGAGCTTGGCCGGTGCGGGCAGAACAAGAGAGGTGGTCATGGCTTAGTCGTCCGCGCCGCTGGTATCCGCGCGGTCAGCGTCCGGGCGCGTCTGCCAGCGGTTGATCACCAGCGTGACGCGCACGTCGTCGTAGGCGAGGCCGAGCTTGCGCGGCAGCCACAGCGCGTCGACTTCGGTCCAGTCGCGGTAGTCGACTTCCCAGCCGTTTTGCTCCAGATGCGAGGGAAAGCCGAAGGCGTCGGTTTCCAGCCGATAGGCGTCGCGCTCGCCGGGCAGGCCGCGCACCCAGCGGGGCAGATTGCGCACCGGCAGCGACCAGCCGAGCTGCTCTTTCATCAGCGCCTCGGGAGAGTCGGCTTCAAAGCGGCCGTCGCCGTGGGTCAAGGTAAAGCGGCCCTCGCGGCCTTCAAGCACCGTGCGGCCGCCGCCGAACGGGCCGCTGATCAGCATGCGAAAATAGTGCGGAAACTGGTTCCAGTCGAGGTTGGCGCTGTGGCGCTCGTCCGGGGTGCGCAGCCCGGCCTTGCCGATCAGCGACCAGCGCTTGAGGGCCTCGATCTCGGTTTTTTGAGCGTTCCAGTCGCCGCGCTCGCGGCCGCGTTCGTCCGTCGGCGCCTGGGTGGCGCATCCGGCCAGCAAGCCGGCGGCGGCCAGACCGGAGAGCAGGGGCAGGCGGGCGGTACGTGACAGGGTGCTGAGCATGGACGTTATCCTGTTGGGAAAGTAAAAGTGTGGCGGCGTTACGGTGCCAGTTCCGGATGGCGTTCGAGCAGGTCGTCGATGGCCGGATGATGCTCGCCTGTGGCCAGCGCCCGGGCGATGATCCGGCGGGCGCGCGCGCTGTGGCCCAGCGCATGGAGCACCTCGGCCAGGTGGGCGGCGACTTCCTGGTCGGGCATGCCCCGGTAGGCCTGCTCCAGAAGCGGCAGGGCCTTTTCGGGCTGCTCCCGGCGAAAATACACCCAGCCCAGGCTGTCCTGCACCGCGGCGTTGTCCGGCTCAAGCTCATAGGCGCGTTCGACCAGCTGCCGGGCGTCGTCCAGCCGGCCGGGCACCTGTTCGTCGGCCAGGGTATAACCCAGGGCGTTGAGGGCCATGACGTTATCCGGCTCGCGCTCCAGCACCCGCTGCAGGTCGCGCTCCATGCCCGCTATATCGCCGGCCCGCCAGTCGCGCATGGCGCGCAGATAAAGCAGGCGAGCGGCGTTTGGCGTGCGCGTGAGCCCCTGTGCCAGCAGCGCATCGGCGGCGTCAGTGCGGCCGCGTTCGTCGAGCAGCTCAACTTCAAGCATCAATAGCTCGTTGTAGTGCAGGCGAAAGCGCTGGCGCTGCGCGTGAAGAAAGGAGCGGGCGTCTGCCGAGCGGCCGGCGTCGATCAGCATTCGCGCGGCCGCTGCCCGGGCGGGCAGAAAGGCATCGTCGCCGGTGATCTGGCGGTAGTACAAAAGGGCGCTGTCCACGTTGCCGGTGGCCTGATCGGCGGCGCCCAGCAAGAAGTAGTCCTGGTCTGCAAGGTCATCGCGGCCGGTCAAGGGCTGCAGCAGGCGCCGGGCGGCCGCCGGCTGGTTTTCTTCTAGATATAGCCGGGCCAGCGCGCGGCGCAGTTCGGGCCCGCCGCTGTGGCGTTTCAGCAGGGCGTCGGTCTGGGTTTCGGCAGCGGCAACGTTGCCCAGGCGAGTTTCGGCCTGGGCCAGCAGCAGGCTAAAGCGGGCATCGTTCGGCGCCAGCTTGAGGCCCCGGCGGGCGGCGCGGCGGGCTTCGCGCTCGTTACCGCTATCCAGCGCCAGCTGCGCCTGGGTATGCCACAGAGCCGGCGTGTCCGCGATCAGCGCACGCGCGCGGGCCAGATGCGAGCGGGCCGCGACGGTATTGTTTCGGGCTTTTTCCAGCAGGGCCGCGGCCAGATGGGCATCCCCCCGGTTTGCCGGCGGCAAGCGGCCGTCGTCGTCCAGCGCGGCACTGAGCTGCTCGATAAGCGGGGCCGGCGGCGCGCCCTGGGCAATGGCCTGCCCGGCCAGCGCGGCGAGCCGGGCGTCATCGCCCTGAGCCGCCAGCGCCAGGCGCTGGGTCAGGGCATCCGGCCAATCGCCCCGTTCAACGGCCAAAGCGGCCAGCAGCCGCCCCGGCGCGGCGCTTTGCCGGTCAAGGGCTTGCCAGCGCATCGCTGCCGTTTGCAGCAGCTCAGGCGATTCACCGAAGCGTGCGGCAAAGGCTGCGCGCTCGGCAAGGGCGGGCTCGGGGTAGCGCTCGGCGGCGTCAAGAAAGCCCCGTGCAGCGTCGCGAAAGCGGCCGCGCTGGCCGGCCATCTCAGCGGTCAGCAGGGTGGTAAGCCCCCGGGCGTCAAGCCCGCGGGTAACGGGCGGGGCGGATGCCAGAAGGTTCTTGTCTGCCGTGCCGGCCGGCGGCGTAGCCTGGCAGCCGCTGAGCAGCGCGGCGGCGAACAAGGCGGCAAGCCGCTGCCGAGCCGGTGACGAACTGCTGCGCGACGACGGCGCGGGTGTCGACGGCGTGGCGCTAAGGAATAGGGCGCGAAGTGGCATGCAGTTTTTGATCCGTTGTCGATCCATGGGCCGGCCGCCCAGCATAGCCCCTTGCCGCGCCGGGGCAAAGGTTTGTGAAACGCGCCGGGGCAGGGGATAAAAGGAAGCGTGAAAAAAGAAGGCGTGAAACGGGCGGCGATAAAGTGAAGTGGGTAAGAGGCGGCAAGGCTGTGATAGAATGCGCTATCCAATCGACTCGTACCGGCTGCGACAAGGCCGAGCGCGACGACCGACACACTAGCGAAGACGCACAACGCATGACGCTTCTTGCCCTGGGAATCAATCATCGCACCGCCACGGTTGCCGTGCGCGAGCAGGTGGCCTTTACGCCGGCGCAGCTGTCGCAGGCGCTTGAGGAACTGCGTGAGCTGCCGCAAATCGCCGAGGCGGCGGTGCTTTCGACCTGTAACCGTACCGAGCTTTACTGCGTCACTGATGCCGCCGGTGAGCAGACCGTGCTGCAGTGGCTGGGACGCTTTCATCAGCTAAGCGTCGACGATCTGACCCGCTGCGCTTACCACTATCTGGATAACGACGCGGCGCGCCACCTGATGCGCGTAGCGGTAGGGCTTGACTCTATGGTGCTGGGCGAGCCGCAAATTCTCGGCCAGCTCAAAGAGGCCTACCAGCAGGCGCGAGAATCGCAAGGGCTGGGCGGCGAGCTTGAGCGTTTGTTCCAGCATACCTTTGCCGTGGCCAAGCAGGTGCGCACCCAGACCGGGATCGGTAAAAATCCGGTATCGGTGGCCTACGCCGCGGTGAGCATGGCCAGCCGTATCTTTGACGACTTCAGCCGCGCTCGGGCGCTGCTGGTGGGCGCGGGAGAAACCATCGAGCTGGTCGCCCGCCACCTGCACGAGGCCGGCGTGCGCCAGCTGACCGTCGCCAACCGCACCCGCGAGCGGGCGGAAAACGTCTCGGCGGCGCTGGGCGGCGAGGCGATCACCCTGCCGGAGATTCCCGAGGCGCTGGAAAACGCCGACATCGTGATTTCCTCCACCGCCTCGCCCTTGCCCATCATGGGCAAGGGCATGATGGAGCGGGCGCTGAAAAACCGCCGGCATCGGCCGGTTTTCATGGTGGATATCGCAGTACCCCGGGATATCGAGCCCGAGGTCGGCGAGCTTGCCGACGTCTTTTTGTATACCGTGGACGATCTGGAAGTGGTGATCGAAGAGAATCGCCGCCACCGCCAGGTTGCCGCCGACCAGGCCGAATCGCTGATTGAGCACGGCGTGGGCAGCTGGCTGCACGAGCGGCGCATCCGCAGCGGCGGCCAGCTGATTCAAAGCTACCGCGAACAGGGCGAGGCGCTGCGCGACCTTTCGCGCGATCAGGCGCTGGCCCGCCTGGCCCGGGGCGAGGATCCGCAAGCGGTCATCGAACGGCTCGCCTATCAGCTGACCAACCGGCTGATGCACCGGCCCACCCAGGCCATTCGCGATGCGGCCGCCCGCGAAGATCATGCCGCGCTCGACGCCGTCCAGCAGCTGCTGCTGCCGCCCAAGCCTGCGTTTGAAACCCACAAGCGAGCGTGCGCTGCCGGCTCGGCGGCACACGCTCGCCAGAAGGACAAAACCCTCGTATGAAAGACACGCTGCGCCATCGCCTGGACGGCTTTGTCGAACGCTTCGAAGAGCTGGCCTTGCTGCTGGCCGATCCTGACGTGATCACCGATCAGCCGCGCTTTCGCGACTACTCCCGGGAATACGCCGAGCTGGAAGCGCTGGTGGCGGCCTGGCAGCGCTATCGCGGCATCGAAGACGACATCGAGGCCGCCGAGGCCATGCGCCACGACAGCGATGCGGAAATGCGCGAGCTGGCGGAAATGGAGCTGGAAGACGGACGCCAGCGGCTGGATGCGCTGGAAGACGAGCTCAAGCGCCTGCTGGTGCCCAAAGACCCCGACGACGCCAGCAACGTCTTTCTCGAAGTGCGCGCCGGCACCGGCGGTGACGAAGCCGCGCTGTTTGCCGGAGATCTGTTTCGCATGTATTCGCGCTACGCCGAGTCACGCGGCTGGCGCGTGGAAGTGGTCAGCGCCAACCACGGCGAAATGGGCGGCTACAAGGAAGTTATTTCGCGCATCAAGGGCGAGGGGGTCTACGCCCGGCTGAAGTTCGAGTCCGGCGCCCACCGGGTGCAGCGCGTGCCCGCCACCGAGTCCCAGGGGCGCATTCACACCTCGGCCTGCACCGTGGCCGTCATGCCCGAGGTGGAAGACGTCGGCGATATCGACATCAACGCCGCCGACCTGCGGGTGGATACCTTTCGCTCCAGCGGGGCCGGCGGCCAGCACGTTAACACCACCGATTCCGCCATTCGCATTACCCACCTGCCCACCGGCGTAGTGGTGGAGTGTCAGGAAGAGCGCAGCCAGCACAAAAACCGCGCCAAGGCCATGTCGCACCTGGCGGCCCGGCTCAAGCAGAACGCCGTGGACGAGCAGCGCCAGCAGCAGGCCGACGAGCGTCGTTCGCTGGTGGGCACGGGAGATCGCAGCGACCGCATTCGCACCTATAACTTTCCCCAGGGGCGGATCACTGACCACCGTATTAACCTTACGCTTTATAAGCTCAGCGAGGTGGTCAGCGGCGAGCGCCTTGACGATGTGATTGATCCGCTGATTCACGAATACCAGGCCGATCAGCTGGCCGCGCTGCAGGGAAGCGCATGACGCCGGATCGCCTGGTGCGCGACGCCGCGCAGCGTTTGAGCGAGGCCGGCTCACCCTCTCCCCGGCCTGACGCCGAAGCGCTGTGGATGCACGCAAGCGGCCGCGACCGTACCTGGCTATACACCTGGGGCGACCTTGCCTGGGGCAAAAGCGCCGGTGAGCGCTGGCGGCAGGCGCGCTTTGACGCCCTGATCGCTGCCCGCGCCCGGGGCACGCCGGTGGCCTACCTGACCGGCGAGCGCGAGTTCTGGGGGCTTGCGCTTGCCACCTCGCCGGACACGCTGATCCCCCGTGCGGATACCGAAACCCTGGTGCAGGCCGCGCTGGATCGCGCGGGCCGGTCCGCCGGCCGGCTGCTGGACATGGGCACCGGCACCGGCGCGGTGGCGCTGGCGTTTGCCAGTGTCCGCCCCGGCTGGGACGTTCTGGGGGTGGACGTTCGCCGGGAAGCCGTAGCGCTTGCTCGGCGCAATGCCGAGCGCCTCAAGCTGCACGGCGCGCGCTTTATCCGCAGCGACTGGTTTTCCGCTCTTGGTGAGGCGGCGGCGTTTGACATCATCGTGGCCAACCCGCCCTATATCGACCCCGACGATCCGCATCTGGCGCAGGGCGACGTGCGTTTTGAGCCGCGCTCGGCGCTGGTGGCAAAGGATCACGGCCGCGCCGACCTGCGCTACCTGATCGACCACGCCGGGGCGTATCTGACCCCGGACGGCTGGCTGGCGCTGGAGCACGGCTATGACCAGGCCTTCGCGGTACGCACGATGCTGGCCCGGGCCGGCTACGCTCGGGTGGCAAGCGTGCGCGATCTTGGCGGCCACGAGCGCGTGTCCCTGGGGCAGCGGCCGGCCTAACCCCGTCTCGTCACGACGGACGCTATTTTTCGACGCTATTTCGACGCTATGGAATCCCGCCATGAAAGCCAAGAACAAAACGCTGGACCGTATCGATCTGAACATTTTGCGCTGCCTGCAGGAAAACGCGCGGATTTCTTATGTAGATCTGGCCGCCGAGGTGGGGCTTTCCACCACGCCGTGTTTAGAGCGGGTCAAGCGCCTGGAGCGCGCCGGGGTGATCCGCGGCTATCAGGCCGTGCTCGACCCGCGCGCGCTGCGCGCCGATCTGCTGGTGTTTGTTGAAATCAGCCTGGAAACCCAGACGCCGACGGTGTTTGATGAGTTTCGCCGGGCGGTGGAGGCGCTGCCCCAGATCCAGGAATGCCATCTGGTCTCCGGCCAGTTTGACTACATTTTGAAGTGCCGGATTCCCGAGATGTCGGCCTACCGCCAGCTGCTGGGCGACGTGGTGCTGACCCTGCCCGGCGTGAAGGAATCCAAAAGCTACGTGGTGATGGAAGAGGTCAAGGAAAGCTTCAGCCTGCACCTGGCCGACCTGGAGGATAAGTAAGCCATGATGGATGACCAGGCGCTTTTGCGCTACAGCCGCCAGATCATGCTGCCGGAGGTGGACATTGCCGGACAGGAACGCCTGCTGGGGGCCCACGCGGTGATTATCGGCGCCGGCGGGCTGGGCTCGCCGGCGGGGATGTATCTTGCCGCCATGGGGGTCGGGCGTTTAACGCTGGTGGATGCCGACGAGGTCGAGCTTTCCAACCTCCAGCGCCAGATCGCCCACGGTCAGGCCGATGTTGGCCGCAACAAAGCCGAATCGGCTAAAGACAGCTTTACCGCGATTAATTCCGGCTGCGAGATTCACGTCATCGGCGAGCACCTGCTGGGCGAGGCGCTGGAAAGCGTGGTCGCCACCGCTGACGTGGTGCTTGATTGCACCGATCGCTTCTCCAGCCGCTACGCCATCAACGCGGCAAGCCAGGCCACCGGCGTGCCGCTGATTTCGGGGGCGGCCATCCGCTTTTCCGGCCAGGTGGCGGTATTTGACCCTCGCGACCCGGAGTGTCCGTGCTATGCCTGCCTCTACCCGCCGGACGACAGCGGCGATGAAGCCATGAGCTGCGCGGAGAACGGCGTTATCGCGCCGCTGGTGGGACTGGTCGGCTCTTTTCAGGCGGTGGAAGTGTTCAAGCTTTTGAGCGGCGCGGGCAGCGTGCACCGCGGCCTGGCCGCCTTTGATGCTCTCTCCGGCCAGTGGCGCCACTTCAAGCTGCCCCGAGACCCGCAGTGCGCGGTGTGTCGCAGCCGCTTGCTGGGTTGAGACGACCCGATCGCCGTCAAAAAAACCCGCCTTTCGGCGGGTTTTGTGCTTGAGCCGCGTGGCTATCGTTTTCGTTCGCGGCGAACCTTAGTTACGGATGATGAAGTCGAACGCGCCGAGTGCGGCGTTGGCGCCTTCGCCCATGGCGATGATGATCTGTTTGTAGGGCACGGTGGTGACATCACCCGCGGCGAAGACACCGGGGATCGAGGTCATGCCCTTGGCATCGGTGACGATTTCGCCGTGGGGGCTGAGCTCAAGCCCTGACTCCTGGAGCCACTCGGTGTTGGGCACAAGACCGATCTGGACAAAGATGCCGTCCAGCGCTACGTGGTGGTTCTCATCGGTAGTGCGGTCTTTGTAGTTCAGGCCGTTGACGCGGCTGCCGTCGCCGGTGACTTCGGTGGTCTGGGCGTTGAGGACGATGTCCACGTTGGGCAGGCTCTTGAGCTTTTTCTGCAGCACGGCGTCGGCGCGCATTTCGCCCATGAACTCAAAAAGCGTGACGTGGCCGACGATGCCGGCAAGGTCAATCGCTGCTTCCACGCCGGAGTTGCCCCCGCCGATTACCGCCACGTGCTTGCCCTTGAACAGCGGGCCGTCGCAGTGGGGGCAGTAGGCCACGCCCTTGTTGCGGTATTCGGCCTCGCCCGGCACGTTCATTTCTCGCCAGCGCGCGCCGGTGGCCAGCACCAGGGTTTTGCTTTTGAGTGTGGCACCGGATTCAAACGTTACCTCGTGCAGCCCGCCTTCGACTTCGGCCGGCGTCAGCTTTACTGCGCGCTGCAGGTTCATGACGTCCACGTCGTAGTCCTTGACGTGCTCTTCCATGGCGGCGACGAGCTTGGGCCCTTCGGTCTTGGTCACCGAGATAAAGTTCTCAATGCCTAGCGTGTCCACGACTTGGCCGCCGAAGCGCTCGGCGACCAGGCCGGTGCTGATGCCCTTGCGCGCCGCGTAGATGGCCGCAGACGCACCCGCCGGACCGCCGCCAACGGTCAAGGTATCAAACGCGGCCTTTTCGCTGAGCTTGGCGGCTTCGCGCTCGGCGGCACCGGTGTCTACCTTGGCCAGAATCTGCTCCAGGCTCATGCGGCCCTGGTCAAACGGCTCGCCGTTCAGGTAGACGCTGGGCACCGACATGATCTCGCGCTCGTCGACCTCGGATTTGAACACCGCGCCGTCGATGGCTACGTGGCGAATGTTGGGGTTGAAAATCGCCATCAGGTTGAGCGCCTGCACCACGTCCGGGCAGTTCTGGCAGGACAGCGAGAAGTAGGTCTCAAACTCCATTTTGCCGTCGAGCGCCTTGATCTGCTCAAGCGTTTCTTCGGAGGCCTTGGGCGGATGGCCGCCGACCTGCAAAAGCGCCAGCACCAGGGAGGTGAACTCGTGGCCCATGGGAATGCCGGCAAACACTACGCCGGTGTCTTCGCCGGGGCGGTTGATGGCAAACGACGGCTTGCGAGCGTCGTCGCCGTCCTTTGTCAGGGTGATCTTGTCGCTCAGCGCGCTGATTTCGTCCAGCAGCTCGGCCAGTTCCTGGGATTTCGGCCCGTCGTCGAGGGAGGCCTTTAGCTCAAACGGCTGTGTGACTTTTTCCAAATAGGCCTTGAGCTGTTGTGTCAGTTTAGCGTCCAGCATGTCGTTGCTTCCTCGCAGTCAAAGGCGGTGCGTTAAACGGGACGGATCGATGGCGTAGCGGATCCGGACTCGCCTTTATGCCCGGCGTACCGGACACAAGGGTGAAGCCGCTCGGTAAGAGCGTCCTTTCGGCGGCTGGCAAGTTTTTCGCGGTTGGCAAGTGATGCCCCGGCATCCGGGCGGTGCCCGAATGCCGGGGCAGGCCGGCTTAGATCTTGCCGACCAGATCCAGCGACGGCTCCAGCGTGTCTTCGCCTTCTTCCCACTTCGCCGGGCAGGCTTCGTTGGGGTGGGCGCGGACGTACTGGGCAGCTTTCACCTTGCGCAGCAGCTCTTCGGCGTTGCGGCCGATATTGCCGGCATTGAGTTCGATGATCTGAATCTTGCCGTCCGGGTCAACAACGAAGGTGCCGCGCTCGGCGACGCCGTCTTCTTCGATCAGCACTTCAAAGTTGCGCGAGACGGTGTGCGTCGGGTCAGCGAGCATCGGGTAGTTGAGCTTGCCGATGGTCTCGGAGCTGTCGTGCCACGCCTTGTGGGTGAAGTGGGTGTCGGTAGAAACGCTGTAGATTTCCACGCCCAGCTTCTTGAATTCCTCGTAGCGGTCGGCGAGATCGCCAAGCTCGGTGGGGCAGACGAAGGTAAAGTCGGCCGGATAGAAAAAGAAGATGGACCACTGGCCCTTGAGGTTTTCCTCGGTGACGTCAACGAATTCGCCGTTGAGGTACGCAGTGGCTTTAAACGGTTTGACTTCGGTGTTGATCAAGGACATAAAAACGTCTCCTGTTGAGAGCGATGGACTCCGGCGGGGACCGCCGTTTACGTGGCAACTACCATAGCCGTTGCGGGTTGATTAATAAAATTGAGAAATGTCATATATTTCAATAGCGCTTTGCTATCAATAAGCGAGTCGAGCCGGCAAGCGACACAAGGCAGGTACCGCGTGCACGTCGCGCCGTTTCGCCAGTGATATGGGGGCGTAGCGCACAAATGCAAGTTTTTGCCCGCGTGCGCTTGCGGTAAGCAGGCACTGGCCGCAAAATCCGCTACCCTGTCACGCTCGGGGCTTGGCATCGGAGCCACAGGCTAGATCGACGGTACAGCAGACGGTACAGCAAAAGGAGCGGTTTCATGGGACAGCTGCATAAACGTTCGCTGATGATGGCGGCCCTGGCCGGCGTCGTGGCGACAACGTCCGTTCACGCAGAGCAGGTGCGTGTCTATAACTGGTCGGACTATATTGCGCCTGAAACGCTGGAGCAGTTTACCCGCCAGACCGGTATCGATGTGGTCTACGACGTGTTTGACAGCAACGAAGTGCTGGATGCAGCCCTTCTGGCCGGGCGTTCGGGCTACGACGTGGTGGTGCCGTCCAACCACTACCTGAGCCGCCAGCTCAGCGCCGGCGTCTATCAAAAGCTGGACCACGCGCAGCTGCCCAACCTGGAAAATCTGGATACGCGCCTGCTCGAAGAGCTTGAGGAGGTCGACCCCGGCAACCGCTACTCGGTGCCGTACATGTGGGGGACCAACGGCATCGGCTACAACGCCGACCGGGTGACCGAGATTCTCGGCGAAGACGCAGCGCTGGACAGCTGGGCGCTGCTGTTCGACCCGGAGGTGACCGGCGCGCTCAGTGACGCCGGCTGCGGCATTGCCATGCTCGACTCCGCCGATGAGATGCTCTCGCCGGCCATGGCCTATATCGGCCTGGACCCGCGCAGCAACGACATCGACGACCTCAAGGCAGGCGGCGAGGTGATCGCCAAGGTGCGCGACGACGTGACGTACTTCCATTCCTCGCGCTATATCGGGGACCTGGCCAATGGGGATGTCTGCGTGGCGGCAGGCTACTCCGGTGACGTGCTGCAGGCCGCTGACCGCGCCGCCGAGGCCGGCCGCGACTTTACAATCGCCTATACCGTACCGAAAGAAGGCGCGGCGCTGTGGTTTGACATGATGGCCATTCCCGCCGATGCGCCGAACCCTGACCATGCCCACGCTTTTATCAACTTCATTTTGCAGCCCGAGATTGCCGCTGAAATCACCGAGTACGTGCGCTACGCCAACCCCAACGCGGCGGCCGATGCGTACTTGCCTGACGAGATACTCGACAATCCGGCGATCTATCCCGGTGATGCGGTCATGGACAAGCTCTACGTGGCCAATGAAAAGCCGCGCGACGTGCAGCGCGCTCGCACGCGCATCTGGAATCGGGTGAAATCCGGACGGTAAAAAGTCAGGAGGTGGCATGACAACGCCTGTAGCCGCCGCCGGCGACGTCCGCTCTGCCGGCGGCAAGACGCCGCGCTTTGCCGAAGACACGGTGCTCGACATCAAACGCTTGACCCGGCGCTTTGACGACGTTGTTGCGGTAGACGACGTCAACCTCAAGATCCGGCGCGGCGAAATCTTTGCGCTGCTGGGCGGGTCGGGATCGGGCAAGTCGACGCTTTTGCGCATGCTGGCCGGCTTTGCCACGCCCAGCGAGGGGCGCATTCTGCTCGACGGCCAGGACATCACGCGAATGCCGCCGCATCGCCGGCCGATCAACATGATGTTTCAATCCTATGCGCTGTTCCCGCACATGAGCGTGGAGCAAAACATCGCCTTCGGCCTCAAGCAGGACAAGTTGCCCAAGGCCGACATCCGCGCCCGGGTAGCGCAGATGTTGAAGCTGGTACACATGGAGCGTTTCGCCCGGCGCAAACCGGCCCAGCTTTCCGGCGGCCAGCGCCAGCGGGTCGCACTGGCGCGCTCGCTGGCCAAGCGGCCGCGGCTTTTGCTGCTGGATGAGCCCATGGGGGCGCTGGATAAAAAGCTGCGCAGTGAAATGCAGCTGGAAGTGGTGGAAATCATCGAGCAGGTCGGGGTGAGCTGCATCATGGTCACCCACGATCAGGAAGAGGCGATGACCATGGCCGATCGCGTGGGGGTCATGGCCGACGGCTGGATCGAGCAGGTGGGCTCGCCGGTGGATATCTATGAAACGCCGGTCAGCCGCACGGTGGCGGAGTTTATCGGCACGCTCAACCTGCTGGAAGGCGAGATCCTGGTAGACGCCGCCGATCACTGTCTGATTTCAAGCCCGGCTCTGGAGCGCCCGCTGTATATCGACCACGGGGTGACCACCCAGGCCGCCGAGCGCCGCGTATGGGCCGGGCTGCGCCCGGAAAAGATCTGGCTGACCCGCGAGCGTCCCGAGGCCCGCTACAACTGGGAGCAGGGGGTGGTGGAAGATGTCGCCTACCTTGGCGGATTTTCCCAGTACTACGTGCGCACCCGGCAGGGCACGCTGTTCAAGGTGGGCATGGCCAATACCGAACGCCGGGGGGACCGCCCGGGCTGGGACGAGGCGGTGTACGTCTATTGGGAAGATCATAGCGTGATGGTGCTGAACCGCTAGCCCGCTTGTTGCCGTGCCCCTGCTTGCCGCGCCTTTTTCGCGGCGTTATCGCGATCGCAACCTGGAGTGACGCCATGTCCTTTCGCTCCCGCTTTTGTTCACTGGCAAGCGCCGGGCGGCGGCGCTTGCAGCTCGGTCGCCGGGCGGTGATAGCGCTGCCGATGCTGTGGCTTTCGCTGTTTTTTCTGCTGCCGTTTGCGCTGGTGCTCAAAATCAGCCTGTCGGAGGCGCGCATCAGCGTGCCGCCCTATGCGCCGCTGGCCGACTACGTGGACGGCACGCTGCGGATTCTGATCGATTTTGGCAACTATCTTTTTTTGCTTGGCGATTCGCTGTACGCGGCGGCCTACTGGGGCTCGGTAAAGATCGCGCTGACGGCGACGCTTGTATGCCTGCTGCTGGGCTATCCCATGGCGTATGCCATGGCCCGGATGCGGCCGCGCTGGCAGCTGGTGCTGATGCTGCTGGTCATGCTGCCGTCGTGGACGTCGTTTTTGATTCGCATCTATGCTTGGATGGGCATTTTGAGCAACAGCGGGCTTGCCAACCAGCTGCTGCTCGGGCTTGGCATCATTGATGCGCCGCTGCGGCTGCTCAACACGCAGTTTGCGGTGGTGGTGGGCATTGTCTATGCCTATCTGCCGTTTATGGTGCTGCCGCTTTATGCCCATCTGCTGCGGCTGGACCCGACGCTGCTGGAGGCCGCGGCGGATCTGGGGTCGCGGCGCGTGAATACCTTTCTCAAGGTGACGCTGCCGCTTTCCGCCGGCGGCATCATGGCCGGCTGCATGCTGGTGTTTATTCCGGCGGTGGGAGAGTTTGTTATCCCTGAGCTTTTGGGCGGGCCGGATACGCTGATGATCGGCAAGGTGCTGTGGGAAGAGTTCTTCCTCAACCGGGACTGGCCGGTGGCCGCAGCGCTTGCCACGGTGATGCTGGCGCTTTTGCTGATACCGCTTGCGCTGTTTCATCGCTACCAGTCGCGGGAGCTGGAGACATGAGACGACGGCCTTCTTTTAGCGGCGCGATGCTGATACTGGGGCTTGTGTTTCTCTATCTGCCCATGGCGGTATTGGTGGTGTATTCGTTCAACGCCTCAAGCCTGGTAACCGTGTGGGCGGGGTTTTCCACCCAGTGGTACGCTGAGCTGCTGCACGACGAGCAGATTCTTGCAGCGGTGTGGACCAGCCTGCGCGTGGCATTTTTTGCCGCCAGTGCGGCGGTGTGCCTGGGGACGCTGGCGGCGCTGGTGATGACGCGGTTCGCGCGCTTTCGCGGCAAAACGGTGCTGGCCAGCATGGTGACCGCACCGCTGGTCATGCCTGATGTGCTTATCGGGCTGTCGCTTTTGCTGCTGTTTGTGCAGATGGCCGCGCTCACCGGCTGGCCGGCGGACCGCGGGATGATGACCATCTGGATTGCCCACACCACCTTTGGCAGCGCCTACGTGGCGGTGGTAGTGGCGGCTCGGCTGCGCGAGATGGACCGCTCCATCGAGGAGGCGGCCATGGATCTGGGCTCGCCGCCGGCGCGGACGTTTTTTGCCATCACCCTGCCCATTATCTCACCGGCGCTGGCCGCAGGCTGGCTTTTGGCCTTTACGCTGTCGCTGGATGATCTGGTGATCGCCAGCTTTGTTTCCGGCCCCGGCGCCAACACCCTGCCCATGGTGGTGTTTTCCTCGGTGCGGCTGGGCGTGTCGCCCAAGATCAATGCGCTTGCCACCCTGGTGATTCTGGCGGTGTCGCTTGCCACCTTTGTGGCCTGGTATATCATGCGCCGCCGCGAAAAAAAGCGCCGGGCCGCACGGCGAATGAGCGGCTAACAGGGCGTGTACGCAGCGCGGCCCAACGCCAACGCCCGGAAAGAGCGCGGCGGTTACCCCCTGGAGGCAGCCGCGCCGCGATTGGGTTAGGATGGCAGCGCAGGCAGGCCTGATGCCCGCCAAAAAGCAGCCGCTAGCGGCTGCCACCGCGCCTATCTGGAGCCAGACGATGATGAACATGAAAACGCTACTCGCCGCCGCCGTGCTTACGCTGCCCCTTGTCGCCCAGGCGCAAACGCCTGATCTTCAGCCCGGCCAATGGAAGTTTGTCAGCGTTACCACCGTCAAAGGCGATGTGGAAATGCCCGAACGTACGGATACCGAACGCCAGTGCATTACGGCACAAGACCTGCAAAGCGCAGACTTTGGCTTTGTTGAAGAAGAGCAGGGCTGCGAGCTGCTCGACCAGGAGATCCGCGCCGACGGGCTGCGCTATACCATGATCTGCCGCGGTGAGGGCGGCGAGGCCACCATCGACGGCGAGATGCGCTTTATGGGCGAGCGCATCGAAGGCGATGTGACCATCGACACCGACTCCCCCATCGGCAAGATGACCATGAATACCCGGATTGAAGGCACCTACCAGGGCGAATGCTCGGCTGATTAAACCTCCTCACGCGGCTCGTGCTGGTCAAGCTCGGCATAAAGCTTTTGTTTGACCGCGCCCGGCGAGCCGCTGTTGCCGGCCAAAATGGCGTAGGCGACGGGCACCACAAACAGCGTGAACACCGTAGCCGCACCGACTCCTGCGATAATCACCGTGCCGATTACCAGCCGCGAATTGGCCCCCGGCCCGCTTGACAGCACCAGCGGAACGGCGCCGGCCATGGTGGTGACGGCGGTCATCAAAATGGGCCGCAGCCGGGTGACCGAAGCCTCGACCAGCGCATCGCTAAAAGCCATGCCCGAATCGCGCAGCTGGTTGACGAACTCGACGATCAGAATGCCGTTTTTGGTCGCAAGCCCCACCAGCATGACAAGCCCGACCTGGCTGTAGATATTCAGCGTCTGCCCTGTGGCGTAAAGCGCCAGCAGCGCACCGGCGATGGCCAGCGGCACGGTGAGCATGATCACCAATGGGTGGATGAAGCTTTCAAACTGCGCGGCCAGCACCAGAAACACCACCAGCACGCCCATGCCCAGCAGAAAGGTTGTGGCGCCGCCGGCCTGGCGATAGTCGCGTGAGGGGCCCTGGACGTCGGTTTGTACCGCTTCAGGCAAGACCTCGGCTACGGTGCGGTCAAGATAGTCCAGCGCCTCGCCCAGCGAGTAGCCGTCGGCCAGATTGGCCTGCAGCGTCACCGTGCGCAGCCGGTTGTAGCGGTTCAGCGTGCTGGGGCCGGCGGCATCGTCAAAGCGGACCAGGCTTGCCAGCGCAACCAGCTCGCCGGAGCGCGCCGAGCGCACGAACAGACTTTCCAGGCTCTGTGCGCTGGGCCGGGCGCCCGGCTCGCCCTCGACGATAACGTCGTATTCCTCGCCGTTTTCCACATAGCGCGTTATCCGCCGCCCGCCCAGCAGGGTTTCCAGCGTGCGGCCGATGTGGCTGACGGTAACGCCCAGACTTGCCGCGCGGTCGTAGTCGATATGCACGCGCAGCTGGGGCTGCTTTTCTTCAAAGTCGCTGTCGAGCCCCAGCAGTTTGGGGTTGTCCTCGCGCACGTAGTCGATCAGCGTGTCGCGCCACCGGGCGAGCTCTTCATAGCTGCTGCCGCCGAGCACGTACTGTACCGGCTTGCCGGTACGTCCGCCAAAGCCCTGGCTCATCACCGGGAAGGCGCGCACGCCGGGCAGGCCGCTGAGCGTTTGGCGCACCTCGCTCATGACCGGCCAGATGCTCGGGCGTTCGCCCCAGTCGGCGAGGTTGACAATAACAAAGCCGCTGTTGAAGTTTTCAATGTTGCCCCAGCCCAGCGGTGCGCGGACCAGCAGGCGTTCTACTACGCCTCGTTCCACCAGCGGCAGCAGGCGAGTCTCGATCTCGTTCATGTAGTCGAGCATGTAGGTGAAGGTGGCACCGGGCGGGCCGCTGACGATGATGTAGAAGCTGCCGCGGTCTTCTTCGGGGGTGTATTCCGTAGGCAGCGCGTCGGCCAGCCATGCTGTGGCGCCGAGCAGGGCGACGAACACGGCCACAACGGCCAGGCGCATGCGCAGCGCGCGCTGCAGCCCGCGGCGGTAGACGCGCCGGGTGGTGGCCAGCGCGCGGTGAACCCCGCGCGCCAGGCGGCCATCGTGCATGCCCGACGTTAATACCTTGGACGCCATCATCGGCGACAGCGACAGCGCCAGCACGCTGGAAAGCGCCACCGCGGCGGCCAGCGTCAGGGCAAATTCCGAAAACAGCCGGCCGATATCGCCCTGGAGAAACCCCAGCGGCACAAAAACCGCGACCAGCACCAGGGTGGTGGCGATGACGGCAAAGGCGATCTGCCGGGCACCGCGCCAGGCGGCGACCAGCGGCGTTTCGCCGTATTCCTGCATGCGCCGGTGGATGTTTTCCAGCACCACGATGGCGTCGTCCACCACCAGGCCAATGGCCAGCACCAGGGCGAGCAGCGTCAAAAGATTCAGGGTAAAGCCCATCAGCGCAAGCGCCCCGAAGCTGCCGATCAGCGCTACGGGTACGGTCACCGCCGGCACCAGGGTCGTGCGCAGATTGCCCAGAAAGACAAAGATCACCGCGACCACCAGCAGTATGGAGATAAACAGCGTCATCACGACTTCGCGAATCGCCCCGGCGATAAACACCGATGAATCGTAGTTCAGGCTCAGCGTCATGCCGCCGGGCAGCGTGGGCTGCAGCTCGGCGAGCGTCTTTTTGGCCGCGCGGGAGATATCGAGCACGTTGGCGGTGGACTGTTTCATCAGCCCAAGGCCCACCATGGGCGTGGCGTTGCTGCGAAAGATGGTGCGCTCTTCTACCGTGCCGACTTCTACCCGGGCGACATCGCCCAGGCGTATCAGCTCGCCGCTGTCGGTGGCCTTGATTACCAGCGTGCGAAAGTCCTGCGGCGTGGTGAAGCTTCGCGGCAGGCGCACGATGAACTGGCGCTGCTGTGACTCAACGGCGCCGCCGGGCAGCTCGACGTTTTCTTCGCGCAGCGCCTCTTCCACGGCGTTGACGGGCAGCCCGCGGGCGGCCAGGGCGTCGCCGTCCAGCCATACGCGCATGGCGTAGCGCCGCCCGCCCCCCACGCGCACCTGGGAGACCCCGGGCAGCACCGAGAGCGGATCTTTCAGGTAGCGCTCGGCGTAGTCGGTAAGCTCGGCGGTGGTGTAGTCCTTGCCGGTCAGGCTCAGCCAGATCACGGTATCGGAGTTGGCGTCGGCTTTTTGCACCTCGGGCGGGTCGGCCTCTTCGGGCAGGTTGCCGCGGGCCCCGGCAATGCGGTCGCGAATATCGTTGGCCGCCGAGTCGATGTCGTTATCGAGGGTGAACTCAACGCTGATGCTGGAGCGCCCGTCGCTGCTGGACGAGGAAATGGTCTCGATACCCGCCACGCCGGAGATGCGGTCTTCCAGCGGCTGGGTGATGCGCGTTTCGACGATGCTGGCCGACGCGCCGGGGTAGCGGGTGTCGATGCTGACAATCGGCGGGTCGATCGACGGATACTCCTGCAGCGCCAAACGGCTCAGGGCCAGCAGCCCGAAAGCGACGATCAGCGCGGCGAGTACGGTTGCCAGTACCGGGCGCTCAACGGAAATATCGGAAAGCCGCATCACTTGCTCCGTGTCTGGCGCAAAATCGCCCGGGTATCGGTGTTGTCGTCGACGGTGCCCAAAAGCTCGGGCGTCTGGCCGTCGCGCAGCATTTCCGTGCCGTGAATGACGATTCGCTCGCCCCGTGCCAGGCCGTCTAGAATTTCCACCTCGCCTCTGCGCCGGGTGCCAAGCTCAACTCGGCGGCGTTCGGCGCGGTTATCGTCGGTATCGTCCAGCCGCCAGACGTAGTGGTTGCGGCCTTCAGACACGATAGCGGCCTCCGGCACGGCCAGGGCTTTGCGCGTGGCCGCGTCCAGCTCGACCTGCATGAGCATGCCCGGGCGCAGGTGCTCTTCGGGGTTGGGCAGCCGGGCGCGCAGGGTCACGCTGCGCGAGATGGGATCGACCCGGGTATCGATACTCGAGACCCGGCCGCTGAAGGTCCGCTCGGGAAACGCCGCCGTGGTCGCCCGCAGCGTGCTGCCCGGCGCCAGATTCGCCAGCCGTACGGCAGGAATGCTGACGTCAAGTCGCATGACGTCGAGTTTGTCCAGGGTGGCCAGCTCGTCGCCGGGGGTGACCAGCGTGCCGACGCTTAGGTTGCGCAGCCCCATGCGCCCGGCGAACGGGGCGGTGATTCGGTAGTTGGCAAGCCTTGCCTCAAGGGCGGCGGCCTCGGCCCGGGCCTGATCCAGCCGGGCCTGGTTGTCTTCGACATCGGCCCGGGGGGAGAGGTTGCGCTGCTGCAGCTGCGTGCTTCGGCGCAGGGCGTTTTCCGCCTGGCGGGCGCTGGCCCGGGCGGCGCGCAGCCGGGCACGCTCCTCGGTATCGTCCAGCTGGAACAGGCGCTGGCCGGCGTCGACGGCGTCGCCGTCGTCAAAATCGATAGCGCTAATCACATCGGTGACGGTGGCCGAGAGCGTGACGCTTTCATCGGCTTTGAGCGTGCCCGGTGCGCGAACAATATCCGCCCAGCTTTGCTGGCTGACCCGGGCGGCAATGACCTGCGGCGCCTTCGCGCTGCCCTGTGCCAGCGCCGGGCCTGCGGCCAGCGCGAAAAGCGCTGCCAGCATAAACCGGGCAAGGCGGCAGGTGAGCCCGGCCGTCGCCGGCACGGCTTTGATGGCGGGCGGTGTGGTAAAAAGAGCGGGGTAGGCTGTTAAACTAGCCGCTTTGTGCATACCGGAGCTGCCTTGTGAAAACCTATGACGTGGTGGTAATCGGCGCGGGCGCGGCCGGGCTGATGTGTGCCGCCCAGGCAGGCTATGCCGGTCGGCGCGTGCTGCTTTTGGATCATGCGAAAAAAGCCGGCAAAAAGATACTGATGTCCGGCGGCGGGCGCTGCAACTTTACCAACATGGCGACTACCCCACAGCATTTTTACTCGCAGAATCCGTATTTCTGCCTGTCCGCGTTGAAACGCTACGCGCCCGGTGATTTTGTCGAGCTGGTGGAGCGCCACGGCGTGGACTACGTGGAAAAAGCGCCGGGTCAGCTGTTCTGCGCCGGCTCGGCCAAGGCCATTGTGCGGGTGCTGCTGACCGAATGCGAGTGGGCCGGCGTGGACGTGCGTCTGGGGACTTGCGTAGAGCGCGTTGAGCGCCGCGGCGAGGGCATGCGTCTGGCGACGTCTCTGGGCCACGTTGATGCCGGCGTGGCGGTTGTCGCCACCGGCGGGCTTTCGATTCCCACCATGGGGGCGACGGGCTTTGGCTACGATATCGCCCGCCAGTTCGGCCTTGAGGTGCTGCCTACCCGCCCGGCGCTGGTGCCGTTTACCCTGAGTGAGCCGTGGAAAGCGCGCGCAGCGGCGCTTTCCGGGGTGAGCGTTGACGTGCGCGTCGCCTGCAACGGGCGTGAATTTGCCGAGCCCATGCTGTTTACCCACCGCGGGCTTTCCGGGCCGGCCATGCTGCAGATCTCCAGCGTCTGGCGGCCGGGCGACACACTAACGGTGGATCTGCTGCCCGCCGAAGACGCGCAAGCCGCGCTGCGCAAGGCGCGTTGCGCCACGCCCAAACGCCGGCTTTCCACCTGGCTTGGGGAGCGTTTGCCTAAACGCCTCGCCCAGGCACTGCTGCAATGGTACGGCGCGGCGGAAACCGCCACGCCGCTGGCGGAGTATTCCAACGCCGCCGTCGACGTCTGGGCCGAGCGGCTGAACGCGTGGGCGCTGAAGCCGGCGGGTACCGAAGGTTGGCGCACAGCGGAGGTGACGCTGGGCGGGGTGAACACCGACGCGCTGTCGTCGAAGGATTTTAGCGTCAGCGAAATCCCCCAGCTGCGCTTTATCGGCGAGGTGCTCGACGTCACCGGCGAGCTTGGCGGATTCAACTTCCAGTGGGCCTGGGCGTCGGGCGTGGCCTGCGGCCGGGCCTGCTGAGGCGGTACGGCGCGTCAGGTGCTTAGGCGTTGCAGCTTGCGCAGCAGCACGTAGCCGCCCAGGGCCCGGCGGCCAAGGCGCAGCGCCTTACCGGGGCGGCGCAGCAGCTGCCAGGCGACGCCGCCGCCGGCCAGCAGCAGCGGCGCCTTGTAACGCCGTAGCGTGTGCCAGCCGCGATCCAGCGGCGTCGCGGCGCGCTCAAGGCGGAGGCTTTCGACCATGATGTCGATGCGCTGCTGTTCCAGGGTATCCAGCAGCTCGCGCTTGCGCGCCGCCCGGGACGGCGGCCGAGGGGGGCGGGATGAATCAGCGTGATTGACGGGCATGGCGGTCTTGCTCCAGTAGCGCGCGGTCGGTGGCCAGCTGGTCCAGCGTGTCTTTCAGCAGGGTGTGCCGCCGGGCCTGGCGTATGGCCACCAGCGCCAGCACGACGCTTGCCAGCATGAGCACGGCCGCACAGCCGCCAATGGCCAGCAGGCGGTAGCTGTCCCAGAACACGGCAATCACCAGCGCGGTGAAAGTGGCCGTGGCCAGCATGAACAGCAAAAGGCTCGCGCCTGCCAGCAAAAGCAGCGTAAGCAGGCGCGCGCGCTCTTCTTCCAGCTCCAGCACCGCCAGACGCAGGCGCGTCTCGCCGTTGGCGACAAGCGTGCCCAGCGCTCGCCTGGCGGCCTGGATCACGCGCTGGCTAGGGCCCAGCGCCATTAGCGCCGCCCAAGCAGCAGCCCCACGACGACGCCGGCGGCCGCGCCGATGCCAAGGCTGGTCCAGGGGTTGTCACGCACGTAGCGGTCGCAGCAGTCGGCCTGCTGGCTCAGGCTGTCGCGGGTGCCGGCGTAGAGCCGCTCGCCCCGGGCTTCAACGCGGGCGCGGGTGTCTTTCAGGCGCTGCTCGGCGCGCTGGCGCAGGTCTTTCATTTCTGAGCTGGCATCCTGGGCTGTGGCGTTGACCAGCTCTTCAACGGTATCGCTTAGGTGGCGCAGGTCTTGCTGCAGCTGTTCGGTTTGCTCGTGGCGATCTGAAGGTTTCTTGGCCATGAGGCTTCCTCCTGAGTGATGCGGTACATGAGTGGCGGCGCCAATGCATGCTACACCGCCGGCCGGACACCAGCATAGCAGGTGTTGCGGTGACGTATCAGCCTATGCATCGGGCGAGCGGGCAACGTTTAGCGCAGCAGGCCGCTTGGGGTAAACAGCGGATTGATACTAAAGCCCAGGCTCAGCCGATGTACCCGATGGTTGTAGTCGATCAGGCTTTCGCCGTAGCCGTAATAATATTGCACGTGGCCGCGCAGGCCGTTAAACGCCGGCCAGCTGTAATCGATCTGCGTGCCGTAGTTGCCGGTATCGGGGTTGCCCCGCAGCTGGGCGGCGATTTCCTGGTCATGGTCAAAGCGCCGGGCCAGGCGCAGATCGCCGTAGCCCACGTAGCGGTGGATGTCGGGGTTGTCGTCGTTGCCGTCGGATTCGGGAATACGCCAGTGCGGGGCAAACGTGACCGCCCAGTCGCCGCGCTGCAGCGTGCTTTCCAGATAAACGCGGTTCCAGCTGCGCGAAAGCGGTGCCGAACGGCCGTTGGACTGGTGGTTGAGCGCAATGCGGTTGCGCGTGTTGACCCAGCCGAACAGGTTCCAGGCGTTGGCAAAATCGATAAAGAGCTCCGGCTCGTAGTTGGTTTCGCGGAAAGGCGATGACGAGTCGGTATTGTACGCCTGCCACCAGCTGCGCTGGGTGTAGCCGAAAAACACATCACCGCTGTCGCCGAACAGGTTGTCAACAATGGCGAACTTGGCGCTGAACTGGAACTTGGCCTCGGTGCGGTCGGCGCGCCCGTCGGGGTCGATGTGGCGAAACCGGGCGCGATTCTGGTTGCCGTTGTAGCTGATGGGAAACAGATAGTTGGTGCGGTGTGCGGTAATCGAAAACGGGTTGTGGCTGGAGGCTTTTTCCAAGACCTGGCGTTCTCGGGTTTCTTTGATAGCGCGCTCTTCCGGTGCGGTGGGCGTTAGCGCTGCGGCATAGGCCGAATCGGCAAAGCGCGGCGAACGCTTGGCTTCAAGCGCGACAAGCTGCTGGTTAAGCCGGGCTATTTCATGGCGCAAGGCGTTGATGCGTGCGTTGAGGGTTTTCTGTTCGGCGTTGGCGGGTACCGCACAGGCGCTGCCGGCAGAAACGGCCAGGGTGAGGCCCAGGCCGGCAAAAAGAAGGTATCGGGCAGTCATGATCGCGGCTCGTCAATGGGTCAACAGGCAGACGCCTGGGTTTTTTCTATCACGCCGCGGCGAGAAGTCAACGGGGTCAGGCATGTTGACGATGGGCGTGCAGCAAAAATTCGCGGTTGCCGTCGCTGCCGGTAATCGGGCTTGGCTGCCAGTGGCGAACGGTAAGCCCGCTTTGCTCGCAGGCCCGGGTGACGCGCTTGCGCACTTCGCTATAGCGGCGCGCATCGCGGACGATACCGCGTTTATCCAGCGCGGCAGGGTCAAGTTCAAACTGCGGTTTGACCAGCGAAATAAGCTCGCCGCCGGCCGGTAGCGCGGCGGCGATTTCCGGCACAATCAGCGTTTGTGAAATAAACGAGACATCCATTATCGCAATGCTCGGCGGGTGCTGCCGGCATAGCGCGACAAACGCCTGTGAGCGGCCAAGCGCTCGGGCGTTGACGCCTTCCAGGCAGCTGACCCGGGCGTCGTTGCGCAGGGCCGGGGCGAGCTGGCCGTGGCCCACTTCAATGCCGATGACGTGGCGCGCGCCAAAGCGCAGCGCGCAGTCGCTGAAGCCGCCGGTGGACTGGCCGATGTCCAGCACGACCCGGCCGTCGAAGCGTTTGCCCAAAGCGTTGAGCACCGCTTCGAGCTTGAGCCCGGCCCGGGAGACGTAGCGCTCCTCGGGATCGTTCTCTACCGCAAGCGGGATGGTGTCGGCGAGTTTCTCTCCGGGCCGGGTCAGGCGCTTGCCGGTATCGGGGCGCGTTACCCGGCCGTTTTTGATCAGCCGCTGGGCCCGGGTGCGCGAGTCGGCGAGCCGGCGGGCGACGATAAGCTGGTCGAGACGTGGCATGACGGGCTACCTGGTGGGGGGCTTTGCATCGTGGGAGGCGGCCTGAAGCCCGCCCGGCGGCAGCCGGTCGGCGCCCCAGCTGCGCTCGATGTAGCCCTTCACCCGGTTGAGCTCGTCTTCGCCCACCGCGGCCAGCTCGCCGTGCTCCAGGGCGTCGTGGTGGTAGATGTACAGCCGGGAGGCAAACTGCTCGAACGGCAGCGAGGCCTCGCCGAAGCGCTCGCCGTTGCCGGCGGTGCTGACTACCACGCCGTCGCCCCAGTCCTGGCCGCTGTCGTTGTTGGGATTGTAAAAATACACGCGCATCTGCTCGCCGGGGTCCAGCGAGGCGCGCAGCACCGTAATGGCATGCCAGCCGATAAAACGCCCGGCGCTGTCGGTGACCGCAATGCCCGCCGGCTGAGGGTGGATCAGCGGCTGGTTGCCGTTATACAAGGGGTGGTAGCTGGCGTAGAAGTGGCGCAGAAAAGTATCGACGTCGATGAGCTGGCCGGTGGCAACGTCGACGCTGATGCGAAAGCCGCGCCCGGCCCACCAGCCGTGAAACTCCGGGTTGACCCAGCGGTGAGGATCGCCGTCCCGGCCCACGCAGCGCCGGCCCATCTCGGCGTAGATGCGGTCCAGATGGGGCACCACGATCAGCGATACCGGGTCCAGATCCATGGGCAGCTCGGTGGCCACGCCGGTAAGGCTTGCCATGGACGAGATCGGCTGGCCCTCGAAGTGCATGATGATTTCATCGTCCCGGGCCGCCCAGGCGACCATCTGCAGCAGGTAGTCCGGGTCGTTGTAGGCCCACATGGACAGCGCCCGGGCCGACTGGCAGGTGGGGTTGTTGCCCTGGCCGACCCCCAGCGGCAGGCCCAGCATGCAAAGCACGCCTTCGAGCAGCCGCGCCCGGGGCGACACCGCGTCGCCCAGCGCCAGGGTGAGCCGCGCTTGGGACCACTCGGAAAGCGTAAGCCCCAGCTGGCGCCACATGGCCGGGGCTACCGGCGGCTGGTAAAAAATGCCGCGTTCAAGGGTCAGCGCCAGGCCGTACACGGCCTGGGCGGTGGCCGGATGAATGCCGGTGCGGATCAGCGCCAGCGCCAGATCCCGGTAGCATAGCAGGCAGTCGCGGCCGGTGGACGAAAGCCCCAGCGCCTCGACGATCAGCGGCGGACTGTACTCGACCAGATGGCGCAGCAGCACGGCATGGTAGGGCGCGACCAGCCCGGTATCGTGCATGGCCCGGGCAAAGCCGGTGGCCTCGGCCTGCAGGCCGGCGTGATCCATGCGCTCCAGACGCTGGCGGTAGACCTCGATGCCGGGGTCTTCCTGGCAGCCCTGGGTGGGGCCGAAAAGCGCGCTGACCAGCCGGGCGGCACCCTGGCCGCTGGCGCCCAGGTCAATCGCCGGATCGGCCTGGCACAGCGCGATCTGGGTGATCATCTGTCTGATGGCATCGGTTTGTAGCGGGCGCTGCTGGAGAATGCGCCAGATTTCTTCGATGAGCGTGTCGATGATGTGCTCGTAGCCGATGCGCGCGGCCAGATGCTGAAACAGGCGGCGGGGAATCTGCGCCAGACGCCCCTGGGCTTCGCGCTCGGCCTCGGTGGGCGGGGTAAACAGCAGCCACAGGTTGAGCGCCAGGGTCTGGGTGAGGTAGCGGTGGGCGTGTTCGGCCGAGACCTGCGCATGGTGAATACCGGCCTTGGCTACGGCCAGCAGGCGCAGCTCGCTGAGCGCCTCGATGACCACCACGTTGGCATCCATGCTTTGCAGCGCCAGCCGTGTCATGGAAGGCAGCAGGTGTTGCGGGGTGGCCCAGTCCGAGCCGTCGAACACGCCGGCGTTTTCCAGCGCCTGGGCCCGCGCTTCAAGCGCGATACAGCCGCCGTCTATCAGCAGCACGCGGCGCGCCGTGTCCAGCACTCGGGGAAGCCGGGCCGCCCTGTTGAATGCAGGCGCCCGCGCAAGCTGGGCCAGCGCGTCGTCGAGCTTTCCCACCAACGCGTTGAGCCGGGCCGCCTCGTCGCAAGCGGCCTGAGTGGAAGCGGTGTTGTTTGCCGAGGTCACGGTGACTCCTTATCCCTGCCGGCAGGGGTGTCCCTGCAGATGGGCGGATTATACATAGAAGTCGAGCGTTTCTTGATGTTTCAGCAGATCGCGCAGGGTATGGGCATCGTCACCCTTGAAGTAGACCAGCCCCCAGTGGGTGCCGAACGCGGTGCGCTTGGTCACGGTTTCTTCCATGGGTGAAGTCAGCTCGTGGGACTCGAAGTAGGGGTGGTCCTCGACCTCCTCGGGAAGCGCCAGCCGGCTGACCACGCGCCGGCGCGGGTAGACGCCAAAGCAGCCGGCAAAGCCGTCGGCGTCGACCACTTCCCGGGGGAAGAACGCGGCGACTTCGTCAGGCGTGGTGTGGGGATCGAACACCAGCATGGTGGCCTGGTAGGCGTTGAAACCGTAGACCCGCTCCAAAAGCTCGAAGACCTTGAAGCCCGGCGGGCGGTACGCCACTTCGCCGAAGTACATCTCGCCGTCGCTGGTGACGAAATATTCCGGGTGGATCAGCCCGAAGCTGATGTCGAAGGTCTTGATCAGCTTTTCAATCTGCGCGGTGATCTGGGCGCGGTATTTCTCCAGCTCCGGCGAGGCGGGTACAAACACCGAATAGCCCAGGGTGACGTATTCGGAAATGTTGAGAAAGGCGATTTTACCGTTGTGAATCCACGCCTCCACGGCGAATTCCCAGCCGTCCAGGTGGGACTCCATCAGCACCGGAAACTCTTCGTCGGGGATGGTATCTACTTCGTCCGGGGTGCGAATCACCCGATGGCCCAAACAGCCGGCCTTGTCGAACGCCTTCAAGTGGATGGGATCGTTGGGGTCACCGTCGAGCTTGAGCAGGGTCTGGTTGACGCGCTTTAAAAAGCGCACCACGTCGTCTTTGTCGTGGGCCTCTTCAAAAATGCCCACGCGAATGCCGCCGAGCTGGGCGCGGCGCTTCATCAGCGCCTTGTCGCGCAGCAAAAGCGACTGGCCGTACAGGCGCGGGTTGTCGAGCAGCACCGAGTTGATCGCCCCGGCCCATTCCACGGTTTCCTCGAACAGCGGCACGGCCACGTCCACGCCCTTGTCCTTGAGCGTGGTGGCGATTTCCAGCGAGCGGTCGTTCAGGCGCTCGAAGTTCCACGAAACGTAGGGAATGTCGTGCTGGTCGCAGTAGTCTTCTGCCCAGTCCGGCGCCACCACAATGTAGCGCCGGTCGAAATGGGCAGCGGCCTCAATGGCGTTCAGGCTCCAGCCGAGAAGAGCGATATAACCTTTTTGGGTATTTTTTTGCATGGTGGCGCTCCTGTCCTGTTGTTATCTTCCGGTGTCAGGGCGTCTGCGCGCTTGCGCCCCGGCTCACTTCACTCTAGGCGCAACGGCGTCATAGTGCGAATGCACCGTCATGGTGCGAATGCACCGTTTATAGTGCGAATGCACCGCCGCGATGCGCAGACGTCTTTTCTGCGGTTTTCAACGGCTGCCGCGGGGGACGGATCGGTGTTCGGATAGCTGCGCTGAGGCGGTGAATTCGGTAGTGTGTGCGCAGCGTTTCCATCAGGATATTTCACATGCAAGTAACGACGTCTCGTTTTCCATGCCGGATCGTGCTGGCCGCCTTGTTTGCCGGCTTTTGCACCACCCCGGTGATTGCCCAGCAAACGGTGCCGGACAACGCCGTCTGGGTTTCCGAAGAGCTCACCACCTATGTGCGCTCCGGGCCTACCGACGGCTATCGCATTGTCGGCACGCTGAGTGCCGGTGAGCAGGTAGCGAAGCTTGAAACCAGCGGCAAGTATACCCGGGTGAAAAGCCAGTCCGGCGATACGGTATGGATTTTGAGCGAGGAGCTGCAGGCAACGCCCAGCGCCCGGGAAAAGCTGCCTGAACTCAAAACACAGGTGGCCGAGCTCACCGCCGAGCTGGACCGCATCAATGAAACCTGGGAGACCCGGGTCGCGGGCATGAAGCAGCGTTTGCAAACGCGGGCTCAGCGTATCGACGAGCTTGAGGCGCAAAACAAAGCGCTTGCCGACGACGCTGAAACGCTGCGCCGCCAGTCGCGCAAGCTCAATGCGCGGCTGGACACGCAAAAAGAAGATCTGCTGATGCGCTATTTCATGTACGGCGGTGGGGTGGCCGGTGCCGGCTTGCTGGTGGGGCTGATCGTGCCGCACCTGCCGCGCCGGCGGAAAAAGCGCGACCGCTGGTTTCATTAACGAGGCATGCAGATGACAGGTCAATGGCTCAAGCGCTGGCGGGAAGGGCGCATCGGCTTTCACCGGGCGACGCCGCACCCGGCCCTGGTGCGTTACTGGGCGACGCTGGGCGTTCCCCGGGCGGCCAAGGTGCTGGTGCCGCTGTGCGGTAAAAGCGTGGATATGCGCTGGCTGGCGGACGCCGGGCATCCGGTGCTTGGGGTGGAGTTTGCCCCGGATGCCATTGAACAGTTCGTCGCCGGCCGTGATCAGGGCGTGCTGCGCTATGGCCAGGCGGGCTTTGATATCGTGCGCCAGGGCAGCATCGAGCTTTGGCAGGGCGACTTTTTTCACCTGCACATTCGCCAGGTAGCTGAAATCGCGGCGTTTTACGATCGCGCCTCGCTGATTGCGCTGCCTCGGCCGACCCGCCAGCGCTATGCCTTTCACCTGGCCCAGCTGGTGCCGCCCGGCGCCTGCGGGCTGCTGATCAGCATGACGCGCAAAGACCCCGATGCCGGCCCGCCCTACAGCGTTTCGCATGCGGAAATCGAGCAGCTTTTCTCGCCCAATTTCCGCCTGACCTTTCTTGAGCAGAGCCCGCCTGACGCGCGCGGCTTTATCGAAAGCGCCTGGGCGCTTAAGCGCCGTGGGCCGATCAACTAGCGCGCCAGCAGCCGGCCCAGCTCCGGGTCGCTGAAGGCGCGGTCCAAAGCGCTGCCCAACAGCGCGTTGAGCATTTCGGTATTTTTGGCGCTGCCGGGCTTGAAGGCATATGCCTGGGTGCGCCGGGCAGTGTAGGTGCCGGTGTAGGTGGTGGCGTCGTTTTGCACAATGGCCCGCAGCACGCCCTCCAGCCGCGCCTCGTCAATGCCCGGGTTGGCGCCGTCGGCCTGGGCGTAGCGGAGCCGGGCGAGCTCCAGGGTCAGCGTGGGCCGGCCTTCGGCTTTTTCCGTGACCGGGGTAAAGCCCATATCGCGCACCGCACGGCGGGCTTCTCGCTGAAGCGCGGGAATCAGCACGTGGCTGCTGGCGATGATTTGCGATGTGGACATGCCGCCGCCGCTGCGATGGCCGATCACATCGCTGTCACGCCCGTCTTGGGCGAATACCGCAATTTTCTCGCCGCTGCCCACCTTTGCCAGCGGCGCGCTGCGCTGGGGCGTGACGGACAGATAGTGCGGGCCGGCACAGCCGCCAAGCCACAGCACGGCCAGCACTACGCCTAGGCCGCGCAGAAAAAAGCGTCGCTGCATGGTGATCTCCGCTGTCGTGGTTGAGACGGTGGCACAATACGTGCGCGCAGTTTAGCCGCTTAACGGCCAGGCCGGTATAGCCAAGCGCTGTTGATACGCTAGGCGGCGTCGGCTGCGGGCACCGCGGCGGCCTCGTCGGCAAAGCGGTGCCACTGGCGCGGGTGGGCAAACAGCCGCCGGCCGCGCTTCAGCCCAAGCCGGGCAAAATCGGCGTGGCGAACGGTGGCAAGCCAGGGGGCCGGCAGCCAGTCGGCTTCAAGCTCTACGCGCACCTCGGCGCCCACCGGGGAGACCGCGGTGACGGTCACCGGCAGGTGGCAGCCGGCCTCGGGCTGCTCGGCCAGGCGCACTTCGTGGGGGCGCAGCAAAAGCTCTTCGCGGCCGTCGGGCAGGTCTACGGCAAAGCGGGCGCTGCCGCAGGTGAGCACGCCGCTTTGCACGTCGCCTTCCAGTCGGTTGACGTCGCCGAGAAACTCAAACACGAAGCGATTCTGCGGCGCGCGGTACAGCGCTTCCGGCGTATCGACCTGCTCGATTTTGCCGTCGCTCATCACCACCACGCGGTCGGAAAGCTCAAGAGCCTCTTCCTGATCGTGGGTGACAAACACGCTGGTGAAGTTGAGCTCGTCGTGGAGGTGGCGCAGCCAGCGGCGCAGGTCCTGGCGCACCTTGGCGTCAAGCGCGCCGAAGGGCTCGTCGAGCAGCAGCACGTCGGGCTCCACGGCCAGCGCCCGGGCCAGCGACACGCGCTGCTGCTGGCCGCCGGAGAGCTGGGCCGGGTAGCGGCCGGCCAGATGCTCAAGCTTGACCATTTCCAGCAGCCGGAAGACCCGGGCGCGGATCTCGCTGCGCGACGGCCGGCTGCGCCTTGGCATCACGCTCAGGCCAAAGGCCACGTTGTCGTAAACGCTCATGTGGCGAAACAGCGCGTAGTGCTGAAACACAAAGCCGATGCGCCGATCGCGCACGTGAACGTGGGTGACGTCGCGCTGGCCGAACAGAATCCGCGCCGGGGTGCGGGTGCCCGCCCGGTCGGGGGTTTCCAGCCCGGCGATAATGCGCAAAAGGGTGGTCTTGCCCGACCCCGACGGGCCCAAAAGGCCGACGAGCTCGCCTTCGTGAATATCCAGGTTGACCGGCTCCAGCGCCCGGGTGGCGCCGAAGTGCTTGCCGATGTTGTCCAGACGGATGCTCATGGGTGGGTCTCCCGGCGCGATGCGCGCCATTCAAGGCCGGCCTTGGCCGCCAGGGTGAAAAGAGCGATCAGCGCCAGCAGGGCCGCACTGGAAAAGGCGCCGACCGTGTTGTAGTCCTGATAGAGCTGCTGCACGTTGAGCGGCAGGGTGTTGGTCTTGCCGCGAATGGCGCCGGAAACCACCGACACCGCGCCGAACTCGCCCACCGCCCGGGCGTTGGTCAGAATCACGCCGTACAAAAGCGCCCAGCGAATGTTGGGCAGCGTCACCCGGCGAAAGACGGTAAAGCCGCCCGCGCCCAGCGTCACCGCGGCTTCTTCCTCGCGGCTGCCCTGGGCCTGCATCAGCGGGATCAGCTCCCGGGCGATAAACGGGCAGGTAACAAACACCGTGACCATCAAAATGCCCGGCCAGGCAAACATCAGCTGAATATCGTGCTCGGCAAGCCAGGTGCCGATCCAGCCGTTGCGTCCGTACAGCAGCAGGTAGACCAGCCCCGCCACCACCGGAGATACCGCAAAGGGGATGTCGATCAGGGTCTGCAGCAGCCGCCGGCCGGGAAACGTGAAGCGAGTAATCAGCCAGGCCAGCGCCACGCCGAACACCAGGCAGATGGGAATGGTGAGCACGGCAATGCCCAGGGTGAGATAGATCGCGTGGAGCGTATGGGCCTCGGTCACGCTTGCCCAGAATACGCCGGCCCCCTTGGCAAAAGCCTGGGCAAAAATCGCCGCCAGCGGCAGCGCGAGGAAAATCGCCGTGAGCACAAGGGCCGCACTGATCAGAAGCCTGCGCGTACCGGGCGCGTCACCGATGCGTTGCATTAGCCTTTTCCTCCATGCAGGCGGCGGACAAAGCGGCCCTGCCAGATATTGATTGCCAGCAGCAGGGCAAGCGAGATCAACAGCAGCATTGATGCAATGGCCGAGGCGCCGGCGTAGTCGTACTCCTGCAGCTTGACGAAAATCATCAGGGACGTGATTTCGGTTTCATAAGGCGCGTTGCCGGCGATAAAAATCACCGCGCCGAACTCGCCCAGCGAGCGCACGAAGGCTAAACCGGTACCGGTGACCAGCGCCGGCCACAGGTGGGGCAGAATCACCCGGCGAAAGCCCACGCCGTCGCTTGCGCCCAGCGACATGGCGGCCTCATCCACCTCGGCGGGCATGTCTTCCAGCACCGGCTGTACCGTGCGTACCACAAACGGAATGCTGGTAAACGCCATGGCCAGCGCAATGCCCACCCAGGTGTAGGCCACCTTGATACCCAGCGGCTCGAGCACGCCGCCCGCCCAGCCGCTCTTGGCGTAGAGCGTAGCCAGCGTAATGCCGGCCACGGCGGTGGGCAGGGCGAAGGGTAAATCCATCAGCGCATCCACCAGGCGCTTGCCGGGGAACTCGTAGCGCACCAGCACCCAGGCTAAAAGCAGGCCGAAAGCGGCGTTGACCAGCGCCGCGGCACCCGCCGCGCCCAGGGTGGTGGTGTAGCTGGCGACAATGCGCGGGTCGCTGATAATCGCCCAGTATTCGCCGAAGGAAAGCCCGGCCAGCTGGCCGAACAGCCCGGTCATGGGCAAAAGCAGCACCAGCGAAATGAACAGCACGCTGATGCCCATGGAAAGGCCGAAGCCCGGCAGCACGCGGGTGCTGCTAGACCGTCGCCGAGGGAGTCGAATGGCCGAAGAGTTCATAAAGCGTGCTTACCGGCGCTGAAGCTGGTCGATCAGGCCGCCGCTTTCAAAGTGCTTTTCCATGGCCCGGTCCCAGCCGCCGAACGCGTCTTCGACCTTCAGCAGCTCGGTTTCGGGGAACCGGTCGGCAAACTCTTCGACGACGTCCTCGTTGTTGACCCGGTAGTTGAAGCCCGCCAGCAGGCGCTGGGTGTCTTCGCGGTAGAGGTAGTCCAGGTAGCCCTGAGCGAGATCGGCGTTGTCGTTTTTCTCGGCGTTTTCATCCACCACGGCCACGGGGAACTCGGCGAGAATGCTCACCGGCGGTACGACCACTTCGTAGGCGTCGCTGCCGTATTCGCCGCGAATGTTGTTGACCTCGGACTCGAAGCTGATCAGCACGTCGCCGATCTCGCGCTCGATGAAGCTGGTAGTGGCGCCGCGGCCGCCGGTGTCAAAGACTTCGACGTTGCCGAGGAAGGTCTTCATGTAGTCGCGGATTTTATCTTCGTCGCCGTCAAGGCGCTGGTCGGCAGCGCCCCAGGCGGCCAGATAGGTGTAGCGGCCGTTGCCCGAGGTCTTGGGGTTGGGGAAGACGATTTCCACGTCTTCACCGGCCAGGTCCGCCCAGCTTTGGATGTTTTTGGGGTTGCCCTTGCGCACCAGAAATGCGGTGGTGGAGTAGTAGGGCGAGGCGTTGTTGGCAAACGCCTGCTTCCAGTTCTCATCAACCAGGCCGGCGTCGGCCAGCACCTGCACGTCGGTGACCTGGTTAAACGTCACCACGTCAGCACCCATGCCCTGCATGATGGCGCGGGCCTGGGCGGAGGAGCCGTTGTGCGACTGGCTGACTTCAACGCTTTCGTCGTGCTCAGCTTCCCACCAGCGCTCGAATTTGGGGTTGATCTCGGCGAACAGTTCGCGAGCGATGTCGTAGGAGGCGTTGAGCAGCTCGCGGTCGGCGGCGTTGGCCGCACCCGAGGCGCTGGCGGTAACGGCAACGGCGAGCAGGCTGCGCTGAAGGGTTTTGACGGTACGTGAAGCGGCCATGCAAAGGCTCCTTGAAAAGCGTTGTGGGACGGTCTTCAAGACTAAAACCGGGTTTAGGTAATTACAATCGTATTTTATATTCTTTTTTAGAATATATGTGTATGGCAATCCCGCGGCCGTTCGGCGTTTTTTGCCGCGCCGGCAGGTGCCGCTGCCCTGATCTTTGTTACCATTTACGCCCTTGCGTTGGCGGCGCACTGCTCGCCGGCGCCGTTTTCTTCCTGCTGTCACCAGCCGCAAAAAGCCCATGACCATGACTGCATCACGGCACAACGCCTCCCGTTTTTTTCGCATTGCCCCGTCGATTTTGTCCGCCGACTTTGCCCGCCTGGGCGAAGAAGTCGACAACGTGCTGGCCGCCGGCGCGGATATCGTCCACTTCGACGTGATGGACAACCACTACGTGCCCAACCTCACCATCGGCCCCATGGTGTGCAAGGCGCTGCGCGATCACGGCGTCACCGCGCCTATCGACGTGCACCTGATGGTCAAGCCGGTCGACCAGCTGATCGGGGATTTCATCGATGCCGGCGCCAGCATCATTACCTTCCACCCGGAAGCCTCCGAGCACGTCGACCGCTCGCTGCAGCTGATCCGCGACGGCGGCTGCCAGGCCGGGCTGGTGTTCAATCCGGCCACGCCCTTGAGCTATCTGGACTACGTGATGGACAAGCTGGACATGGTGCTGCTGATGAGCGTCAATCCCGGCTTTGGCGGCCAGGCATTTATTCCGCAAACGCTTGCCAAGCTGCGCGAAACCCGGGCAAAGCTGGATGCCTCGGGCTACGACATTCGTCTGGAAGTGGACGGCGGGGTCAAGGTGGACAACATTGCGGAGGTGGCCGCTGCGGGGGCGGATACCTTCGTGGCCGGCTCGGCGATCTTCAAGGCGCGCCGCACCGGCGACCCTCACGCCTATGATACGGTCATCCGCGAGCTGCGCGAGGCGCTGGCGCAGGGCGTTCAAGGCTGAGATGTCGCACAATGCCCCGGAAAATGCCACGATCCAAGGCACATGATCATCAAGCAGAGGACCGTGCGGTGCATCCACTGTTGAGCGGAAAAAAGCTGATTGCCTTCGATCTCGACGGCACCCTGATTGACTCGGTGCCTGATCTGGCCGCGGCGCTTGCCCGAGCGCTTGAAGCCGAAGACCTGGCCGTGCCCGAGCAGGAAAACGTGAGCCGCTGGGTGGGCAACGGCACCTACAGGCTCGTTGAGCGCGGCCTGGCCTGGGCGCAGTCCACGCCTGAAAACAGGCTTGACCGGGCAAGGCTCAATCGGCTTTACGCCGCGTTCATGCGCTATTACGGCAAGGCCCCGCATCGGCTGACGCGGCTCTACCCCGGCGCTGCCGAGACGCTTTATGCGCTTAGAGAGGCCGGCTTTGTGCTGGTGCTGATCACCAACAAGCCCGAGCGCTTTATCGCCCCGCTGCTTGAGCACTTTGCCCTGAGCGAGGCCTTCGCGCTGTGCCTGGGCGGCGATAGCCTGGCGCGCAAAAAGCCCGATCCGCTGCCGCTGACGCATGCAGCTGCCCGGTTCAGCGTGGCCCCCAGCGCCTGTGTGATGGTAGGCGACTCCTGCCACGACATCGCCGCCGGCAAGGCGGCGGGGTTCGCCACCGCCGCGCTTACCTACGGCTACAATCACGGCGAGCCGATTGGTCAGAGCAGGCCGGATGCGCTGCTGGACTCGCTGAGTGAGCTGCTTTAGGCCGCTGCCCGGCCGTTTTCTACGTGATAAGGAATTCTTGCTGATGACCCCTGAACGTTTTGCCGAGCTGGCGCGCGCCGGCTATAACCGTATTCCCGTATCTTGTGACGTGCTGGCGGATTTGGATACGCCGCTGTCCACATATCTCAAGCTTGCCAACGTGGCGTGGACGTTTCTGCTGGAATCGGTGCAGGGCGGAGAAAAGTGGGGGCGCTACTCGATCATCGGCCTGCCGTGCCGGGAGCGTATCGAAGTCCGCGGCCATACCGTGCGCCACATCCAAAACGGTGAAACCCAGGGAGTGGCCGAGGTCGACGACCCGCTGGCGTGGATCGAGGCGTTTCAGGCGCGTTTTAAAGTTCCCAAAGTCGACGATCGCCCACGCTTTGACGGCGGGCTGGTCGGCTACTTTGGCTATGAAACCATCCGCTATATCGAACCGCGCCTGGCAGGCAGCGACAAGCCCGACGCCTTGGGCGTGCCGGATATCCTGCTGATGGTGTGCAACGACCTGGTGGTGTTCGACAACCTTTCCGGGCGGCTGACGCTTTTGACCCACGCCGACCCGTCGCAGCCCGAGGCGCTGGCGAATGCCCAGGCACATTTGCATCATCTGGAAAACCGCCTGCGCGAGGCCTATACCCGGCCTGTCAGCCGTCCGCAAGACAGCCCGAATGTGGCCGAAAGCGACTTTACCTCGGGCTTTACCCAAGAAGGCTTCAAGGCCGCGGTGGCCAAGATCAAAGAGTACGTGCTTGCCGGCGATATTATGCAGTGCGTGCCGTCCCAGCGCATGTCGGCGCCGTACCGCGCCGAGCCGCTGGATCTCTACCGGGCGCTGCGCAGCCTGAACCCGTCGCCGTATATGTACTACCTGAACCTGGACGATCATCAGGTGGTGGGCTCGTCGCCGGAGATTTTAACGCGCACCGAAGAAGGCGAAGTCACCGTGCGCCCCATTGCCGGCACCCGCAGGCGCGGGCGCACCGAGGCCGAGGACCAGGCGCTGGAAGACGAGCTTTTGGCCGATCCCAAAGAGCTTGCTGAGCACTCCATGCTGATCGATCTGGGGCGCAACGACGTGGGCCGCATCAGTGAAACCGGCAGTGTGAAGGTCACCGATAAAATGGTGGTGGAGCGCTACTCTCACGTGATGCATATCGTGTCCAACGTGGTGGGGCGACTCAAGCCCGAGCTTTCGGCCCTGGACGCGCTGCGCGCGACCTTTCCTGCCGGCACGGTTTCCGGCGCCTCCAAGGTGCGGGCGATGGAAATCATCGATGAAGTGGAGCCGATCAAGCGCGGTATCTACTCAGGTGCTGTGGGCTATCTGTCCTGGCACGGCAATATGGATACGGCCATTGCCATTCGCACCGCGGTGATCAAGGACGGTCAGGTTCACGTCCAAGCCGGTGCCGGTATCGTCGCCGATTCCGACCCGGAACTGGAATGGCAGGAAACTCTGAACAAAACCCGCGCGCTGATCCGTGCGGTCGCCATGGCCGAGCGCGGTTTGGACGAGCGCTAGGCTGATGCGTCGGACGGTCCGTTGCGGCGCTTTTTCAATCCCGTACCCAGGCAACAGGAAGCGTATTTTGCAGACCGATACTACCGCTATTGTGGGCATTGTTCGAATGTCGCTTGATGGCGTCGTTTTGTATGTAAACCATGGATTTGAGCAGCTCACCGGGGAGAGCGAGTCGCCGGTCGGGCAGCACTGGGCGCGCCTTCTTGCCCCCGGAGAAGAGCAGACGCCCCGGCTTGCCACGCTCAAGCGTTTGCTGGGCCGGGAGCGCGTTTGGACCGGCGAGCTTTGGCTGGCCGCGCGCGCCGGACAGCCCGTGCGCTGCCGCGTTACGGCAACGCCGCTTTATGACGATACGCGGCTTTCCGGCGCAGCACTGGTATGCCGGCCGCTGGCGGCAGGCGCGGCAGACACGCCGCGCCGCGGGCGCTGGCTCAGGCGTTTGAACCCGGCGAGTCTGACGTTCAAGACCACAGCCCTGGGGACGCTGGCCGTGGCCATGATTGCCGGCGCCATCGGCGTGGGCAGCCTGCTTTCCAGCAATGCCCAGCAAGCGATCAGTCGAACCGGCGAGAGCATTTCAGCGATTGCCAATCTCAACGCCATAGAAGGGGCTTCGATCAGCGGGCGGCGGGAAATCAACCAGGCCATGGCCGACCTTGACCATATTGAAGATCCACAGCGCTTCAAGGCCCGGCTGGAGGGCTTTGAAGACGCCATGCTTGGCCACTGGCAGACGTTTTTGGACGCCATGAATCCCGAGCTTGGCATTGACACCGACGAGCTGGATACGCTGCTTCAAGGGCATTACGAAGACGGTATCTATCCGGCCATGCGCCATCTGCTGGATGACGGTGACCAGGCATCCGCCCGCGAGGCATTCGGCGCTTTTCTCTCCGAAGATGCCGGGGTATTCAGCCGCCGGCTAAGCGAAATGTCGCAGCGTTATCAGCAGGAAGCCGTCGAGGCGGCCAATCAGAGCGAGCGTTTTCAGCACCAGATAGCGAACGGGCTGTGGCTTGGCGGACTGCTCAGTCTGGCGGTTTTTCTGGCCACCTGCGTCAAGCTCATCCGCGATATTCGCCGGCCAATGCGCAGCGCCCAGCTGTTTGCCATGCAGATTGCAGCGGGCAACCTGAAAGCGCATCCGCCGCATCAGCAAAATACAGAGATCGGCCGCGTGCTGGACGCCGTTGAGCTTATGACGCTAGCGCTGGAAGGCCTGATTGATCAGGTGCGCCGCGGTGTGGATACGGTCACGCCGGCCGCAGACGGCGTGGCCCGCAGCAGCCAGACCATTGCCGCCCAGTTTGAACAGCAGGCAAGCGCTGTGCAGCAAACGGCGGCGGCCATGGACGAGATTTCCACCACCGTTCATCAGAATGCGGATAACGCGCAAGCGGCCGCTGCCGTTTCGAATGACAACGCCCAAAAAGTGCAGCGTGCCGAGGCCGACATGCATGCGCTCTCGACCTCCATGGGCGAGATTCATACCCAAACAACGGCGATGGAAGCGCTGGTGCAGCAGATCGACGAAGTAGCCTTCCAGACCAATATTTTGGCACTGAACGCCTCGGTAGAGGCCGCCCGTGCCGGTGAGCAGGGGCGCGGCTTTGCCGTTGTCGCCCAGGAAGTGCGCAATCTGGCCCAGCGCAGTGCGCAAACCGCAAGCGAGGTCAAAAGCATGATCGCGCGCGCCCAGCAAGCGGTAGCCAAGGGCGTTCAGGACACCGAAACAACCGGCGCGGTTATGGAAGATATTCAAACGGCGTCGAGCAAAATCAACGACCTGATCGATGAAATCAGCCAGGCTGCCAAGGAGCAGTCGGACGGCGTATCGCAGGTGTCCCAGGCAATCGCCCAGATTGATGATGCCATTCAATCGTCGTCCGGTGAGCTGTCCGGGCTGGACAGCGCCTCCCAGGCGCTGAATGAAGAAGCCCGCATACTGACGCATAGCGCCCAGGCGTTCGAGACTCGCCGCACACGCTTCAGCCGTGCCGCCGACGAGGCCGGCGCCCCGCTCGCTGAAGCGCCGGCGCGCACCCGTGCCCATACGCAAGAGGACTGGGACAGCTTCTAACGCTGGCCGACGAATAGGTGCGCTGGTTGAATAGGCGCGCTGGTTGAATAGGCGTGTTGATCGAATAAGCGCGCTGGTTGAATAGACATAGTAGCCGGGCCCCGGGCAAGCTGGGGCCCGGCTTTTTACGGCCGCTCAAAAAGCGGTGATGGTGCCGGCAGCCCGGGCCAGCGCAATCATCGGCGCAGGATAAAGGCCCAGCACGATGACCAGCACGGCAGCCCCCAGCACCACCAGGCCGCCGGCGCGCGCCGCCCAGTCCGGCGAGGCGTCCCGGCGCTGCATGCCCGGCTCGGCCAGAAACAGCGTCACGATCACCCGCAGGTAGTAATAAAGCCCGATGGCGCTGCCGGCGATGATGCCGCCCACCAGCCACCAGCGGCTGGCCTCTACGCCCAGAGCAATAAGGTAGAACTTGCCGATAAAGCCGACGGTGGCGGGAATGCCGGCAAGGGAGAGCATGGCCACCGTCATCACCGCGGTGAGATAGGGGCGCCGCCAGAACAGCCCGCGGTAGTAGTGCAGGCTGCCGGCGTCTTCGCCGTCGGTGGCGCTGGAGACCAGAATCACTACGCCGAAGGCGGCAAGCGTTGCCAGCACATAGGTGATCAGGTAAACCCCGCCGGTTTCCACGGCCAGGCCGTCGGCCACCACCAGCACCAGCAACGTATAGCCGAAGTGGGCAATGGAAGAGTAGCCCAGAAGCCGCTTGAGATTTGACTGGGTCAGCGCCAGCAGGTTGCCCGCCAGCATGCTGGCAAGCGCCAGCGTCCACAGCACGGCGTGCAGCCACTCACCCTGAAAGGCGGGGGCGCTCATTACCAGGCGCAGCATAATGATAAAAACCGCCACCTTGCTGGCCGTGGCAAGAAACATCGCGGCCGGCCCGGGGCCGCCTTCGTAGACGTCCGGCGTCCACAGATGAAACGGCGCAACCGAAAGCTTAAAGCCCAGCCCCGCCAGCATCAGCCCGGCGCCGGCCAGCCCCCAGACGCCGGTGCCCTCGCTAAGCGTTGCCGTAAGCGCGGCCAGCGCAAGCTCGCCGGTCTGGGCGTAGAGCAGCGCCATGCCGAACAGCAAAAAAGCGCTCGCGGCGGCGGAGAGAATCAGGTACTTGATGCCGGCTTCCAGCGAGCGGCGCTCGTGAAAGGCGTAGGCCAGCATGCCGTAAAGCGGCATGGACAAAAGCTCCAGGCCCAGAAAAAGGCTCGCCAGATGGCGGCTTGCCATCAGCACCAGCCCGCCGGCCGCCGAGCACAGCAGCAGCAGGTAGAACTCTTCCCGGGGTTTCTGGAACGTCTCGAAGTAGGCATGGGCCAGCACCGCGCAGGCAAGCGTCGAGGCCAGCACCAGCAGGCCGCCGAGCATGGCCGGGCCGTCAAAGGCGAGCAGCGGCGCGGTCAGCGGCGCGACCTGCCAGGCGGCCACCTGTGCCACCAGTGCCAGGGCCAGGCCCAGCACGCTGACGGCGACGGTGACATGGTGCTGTCGCCGCCAGGCGATACCCAGCATCACGGTAACGGCCGTGGCACCGACCAGAATCAGCGGAAGATAAGCAAGGGCAAGGGTGGGTAACGGCATTAGCGAGCCTCCGGCATCAGCGGGCTTTGGGCGTCAAACAGCCGATGGATGTCCCCCATGGCGGCATCGGTGGTATCCAGCAGCGGCTGGGGATAAAGGCCGAGCCACAGGATCAGCGCCGCAAGCCCCAGCAGCATGCAAAATTCGCGGGCGTCCAGCCCTCTCAGCGGGGCTTCACTCTGGGCAGGGCCGTAGTGTACACGCTGCATCAGCATCAGCGAGTATACCGCCGCCAGCACCAGCCCTACGCTTGCCAGCGCCACCGTCCAGGGGGCGATGGCAAAGGTGCCGAACAGCACCATGAACTCACCGACGAAGTTGGCCGTGGCCGGCATGCCCAGCGAGGCGGCAATGAAAAACAGATAAATGCCCGGCATGCTGCCCAGCCGCCCCCATAGACCGCCCATCTGGCCGATCTGGCGCGTATGCAACCGCTCGTACAGCTGGCCGCTCAGGATAAAAAGCCCCGCGGCGGAGAACGCGTGGGCCACCATCAAAACCACCACGCCCTGCAGGGCAAGCTCGGTGCCGGCGTAGATGCCGATCAGCACAAAGCCCATGTGGGCGATACTGGTATAGGCGATAAAGCGCTTGACGTCCTGCTGGCCGCAGGCGAGCACCGCGCCGTAAAAAATGCCCAGCAGACCAAGCCCCATGGCGACGGGCGCAAAGGCCTGAGACGCCTCGGGAAACAGCGGCAGGGCAAAGCGCAGCATGCCGTAGGCGGCGGTTTTGAGCAGAATGCCGGCGAGATCCACGCTACCGGCGGTGGGCGCCTGGGCGTGGGCGTTGGGCAGCCAGCCGTGAAACGGCACTACCGGCAGCTTGACCGCAAAGGCGATGAAAAACCCGAGCATCAGCCAGAAAGCCAGCACGGGCGACAGCGCGGTCTCTTTGAGCACGGCATAGCTGAAGGAATACTCGCCGGTGTTGGCGTGGTGGGCAAATACCAGCCCCAAAATGGCCACCAGCATCAAAAGGCCGCTTGCCTGGGTATAGATGAAGAACTTGACCGCCGCGCCGATGCGAGTGCTGCCCTGGGAGCCGCTATGGCCCCAAAGCGCAATCAGAAAGTACATCGGCACCAGCATCAGCTCCCAGAAAAAGAAGAACAAAAACAGGTCAATGGCGAGAAACACCCCGACCACGCCGCCGAGAATCCACAGCAGGTTGAGGTGGAAAAAGCCGATGCGTCGGACGATCTCCTGCCATGAGCACAGCACCGCCAGCACGCCGAGAAAGCCGGTCAGCGCAATCAGCACCAGCGACAGCCCGTCCAGCGCCAGATGAAAGTCGATGCCGAAGCGCTCGATCCACGGCAGGCGGTATTCCATCGCCCACTGGGGGGCGCTGCCGCCGGCGCCGGGCAGCGCAAAATCCAGCTGCAGCCAAAGATAAAGGGCCATCAGCAGCTCGCACAGCATGGTAGCCAGAGCGATCAGCCGTGTAGCCCGGCCGCCGAAGCGCTCTGCCTGCCAGCATAAAAGACCCCCGGCAAACGGGATGACAATCAGCCATACCAACATCATAAGCGTTTATCCCTTTCAGGTTCCCTGAAACACCAGCGCCAGACTCAACAGGATCAGCGTCGCGCCCATCACCATGGTCACGGCATAGCCGCGCAGCTTGCCGGTCTGGGTGCGGGAAAGCCCCCGGTGCACAAGGCGCATGCACCAGGCCAGCAGGCGAAAGACACCGTCGAACACATCGCTTTTCAACAGCCGCACCGCGCCCCGGTACGGGCGCACCAGCGTCCGGTCAAACAGCGCATCAAAGCCCCAGGCGCGATGCCACAGTCGCCACAGCCACGCGCCCAGCCCGGCATCGGCCAGCGTTAGCCAGCCGCGATGAAGGCTGAACACCCACACGCCAAGCGCCATACCGGCCAGCGCTACGGCAGCGGCAATCAGTTCAAGCGCGCCGTGGCCGGCCGTTGCGTTTTCTCCCGGGCTTGCGGGCAGCACGCCGGCCAGCGGCGGGGTAATCCACGCGCCGATAAACGTGGAAAGTATCGCCAGCACGCAAAGCGGCAGGCCGTGGGCCAGGCCGCGGCCGGCTTCGGCGCGACGGGCGCTGTCGCTTTTGGCCGGGCCGTGGAAAGTGGCGATGATCAGCCGCAGGGTGTAAAGCGAGGTGAGAAGCGCACCGATCAGCCCGGCAGCGAGAAGCCCTTGCTGGTCGGCGGCCAGCGCCTGCCAGAGAATGGCATCCTTGCTGTAAAACCCGGCGGACACCAGCGGCAGGGCGGCCAGGGCCGCGCCGCCCACTACAAAGCCCATATAGGCCAGCGGCAGCGTGCGCCACAGCCCGCCGAGGCGACGCATGTCCTGCTCGTGGTGGCAGCTGATAATGACCGCACCTGCAGAAAGAAACAGCAGTGCTTTGAAAAACGCATGGGTCATCAGGTGGAAAATCGCCGTATCATAGGCGCCTACGCCCAGGGCGAGAAACATATAGCCGATCTGGCTCATGGTGGAATAGGCCAGCACGCGCTTGATGTCGGTTTGGGCAAGGGCCGCAAAGCCGGCCATCAACAGCGTCAGCGCCCCGATGACGCCGGTGGCGTAAAGCGCGGCGGGGGCCAGCTCGAAAATGCCGTGCATCCGCGCGATCAAGTAGACACCGGCGGTCACCATGGTGGCGGCGTGAATCAGCGCCGACACCGGCGTGGGGCCGGCCATGGCATCGGCAAGCCAGGTGTGCAGCGGCAGCTGGGCGGACTTGCCCAGCGCCCCGCCGAGCAGCAGAAAGGCGGCCAGCTCCACCACGGTATCGCCCGACTGCCAGGCCCGGGGCGCGAGTTCCAGAATTTCAGCGATGTTGAGCGTGCCCAGCCGGCTGAAGAGCAAAAACATGCCGATGGCCAGAAACACATCGCCAATGCGGGTGATGATAAACGCCTTGAACCCGGCCCAGCCGTTGGCGCTGTGGGTATAGTAGTAGCCGATCAGCAGATAGCTGCACAGGCCCACGCCTTCCCAGCCGAGAAATAAAAGCAGCAGGTTATCGCCCAGCACCAGCAGCACCATGCTGAACACAAACAGGTTCATGTAGGTGTAAAAGCGCGTGATGCCGTCTTCGCCGCGCATGTACCAGGCGGCGAACAGGTGAATAAAAAAGCCCACGCCGGTGATCACGCCAAGCATGGTCAGCGAAAGTCCGTCCAGCGCCAGGCTGATGCCGGGCTGGAAATCGCCCACGGCGATCCAGGTCCAAAGGGTGAGCTGCCCGGCGTCGCCGGAAGCAAAGTTCAGCGCGATCAGGGCGGTGGCAAGGGCTGCAAGCCCCACGCTTGCCGTACCCAGCGTCGCGCTTGCGCGATAGCTTAGCCGCCCCCGGGAGAACGCCAGAATCAGCGTGCCCGCAAGGGGCAGCAAAAACGTCAGCGGCAAAAGCATCGCCGTCGGCTGGACGGTTGAGATATCAGTCAAGGGTTCCATCATCCGCGCATCCTGCTGGCCACGTCGAGGTTGAGAGTCTTGAAGCGGTGATACAGCTGAATCAGCAGGGCAAGGCCTACGCTTGCCTCGGCTGCCGCCAGGGTAATGACCAGCAGAAACATGACCTGACCTTCCGGCTGCTGCCAGCCGGTGCCGGCCACGATAAACGCAAGCCCCGCGGCGTTGAGCATCACTTCCAGGCTCATCAGCACAAAGATCATGTTGCGGCGAAACATCAGCCCGCCAAGCCCGAGGGTAAACAGCACACCGGCCAGCACCAGGCCGTGTTCCATGGGGATACCGTTCATGTGTCCTCCCTGGGTGTGCCGGTTGCTGAAGTGGGCCTGTCACGCGGTGCCGGAGACGGCGCGGCCACCGGGCTTAGCCGCCCGACGTGAGACGCTGTGACCAGCGCGGCAAGCAGCAGCAGCGCGCCGAGCTCCACCAGCAAAAGCCAGGGCCCGTAGAGCAGCGTGCCCGCACCCTTGGCGGTGAGCCCGCCGCCGGTGATGACAGCCTGCGTATCGCCTTGCCATAAAAGGCTGACCAGGGTGAACAGCAGCACGGCTGCCAGCACTGACGGCCCCAGCCAAGTGCGCGGCTTGAGCCATTCACGTTCCTGTTCGATGCCGGCATGGCCCAGATTGAGCATCATCACCACGAAAACAAACAGCACCATGATCGCCCCGGCGTAGACGATGATTTCAAGCGCCCCGGCAAAGGGCGCGCCGAGGGCGAAAAACACCAGTGCCACGGCAAGCAGCGATACCACCAGATACAGTACGGCATGTACCGGGTTGGGGTTGACAATAACGCCCAGCGTTGCAAGCACGGCTGCTAATGCGCTGAGATAAAAGGCAAGCTCCATGATTTCTCCCCTTGATACCGGTGCCTTCAGGGCAGCAGCGTGGTGACCTTGATGGGTTCGGCCTCGTCTTTGCCCTGGCCTTTGTCCTTGCCGCCCACGGCAAGCCCGGCCACTTTATAGAAGTGGTAGTCGTGATCCTTGCCGGGGCCGTTGATCAGCAGGTCCTCTTTTTCGTACACCAGCTCCTGGCGGCGGTATTCTGCCATCTCAAAGTCCGGCGTGAGCTGAATCGCCGAGGTCGGGCAGGCCTCTTCGCACATGCCGCAGTAAATGCACCGGGAAAAGTTGATGCGGAAAAATTCCGGATACCAGCGGCCGTCGTCTTTCTCGCCCTTTTGCAGCGAAATGCAGTCTACCGGGCAGGCCACGGCGCACAGATTGCAGGCCACGCAGCGCTCCTCGCCGTTCGGGTCGCGGGTCAGCACGATACGCCCGCGATAGCGCGGCGCAAGATAGGGCTTTTCTTCCGGATAGCTAAGCGTTTCGCGCTTGCGAAACGCGTGCATGAAGATCAGCCCCAGGGTGCGCAGCTGAGACCCGGTGCCGTGCAACAGTTTTTTATACATGGCGTTCTCCTTGCGTTGACGCGTCGCGGCACGCCTGCCTGCGGCCTATGCCGGGGTTGCGAGCAGAATAATCGCGCCGGTCACCAGCAGGTTGAGCAGCGTAAGCGGCAGGCAGACGATCCAGCCAAAGGTCATCACGCGGTCGTAGCGGGGCCGGGGCAGGGCGGCCCGGGCCAGAATGAACAGCAGCAAAAACACGCCGGTTTTTAACGCAAACCAAACAATGGGGGGAAGCCACGGCCCGTGCCAGCCGCCGAAAAACAGCGTCACGGTCAGCGCTGAAATCAGCAGCATACCCACGTATTCGCCGATGAAAAACATGCCGAATTTCATGCTGGAATACTCGATGTGATAGCCGTCGGCCAGCTCCTGCTCGGCTTCGGGCTGGTCGAACGGGTGGCGGTGGGTGACCGCAAAGCCGGCGATGAGAAAAGTGCAAAAGCCCAGAAACTGCGGAATAACAAACCACAGGCCTGCCTGGGCGGCCACGATCTCGCGCAGGTTAAACGAGCCGGCCGTGGCTACAACCCCCATCAGCGAAAGGCCCATGAACACTTCATACGAGATCGTCTGGGCCGAGGAGCGCATGGAGCCGATCAGCGCATATTTGTTGGCGCTGGACCAGCCGCCCAGCAGCACCGAGTAGACGTTGATGCCGCCCATGGCGAGGAAAAACAAAAGACCGATATTCCAGTCCGCCACGCCAAGGGTCGGCGTGATGGGAATAATCACAAACGACAGCAATAGCGAGGCCATGGCAATGCCCGGGGCCAGCACAAAAATCGTGCGGTCGGCAAAGGGCGGAATCCAGTCTTCCTTGAAAAAGATCTTGAGCATATCGGCGATCAGCTGCAGCGAGCCGAACGGCCCCACGCGGTTGGGCCCGTAGCGGTCCTGCCACAGGCCCAGCATCCGCCGCTCCACCACGGTCATCACCGCGCTGACCAGCACGGCGACCAGCAGAATCGCCACCGCTTCGAGCATGGCGATAACGCTTGCCAGCAGCGTCGGGTTCAGCCACGCCGGGCGTAGAGAATCCAGCATTGCCCAGTCCATCAGCGCTCCTCCTTGCCTGCGGGGTTGGCTAGAGTGACCCATTCACCGTTGGGCGCGCCGGGCAGCACGCCGGCAGGCAGCGTCACCAGCCCGTCGGGCAGCTCAGCTTCGACGTGCAGCGCAAGCGACAGGCGCGTTTCCCCCACGATCAGGGTCAGCGTGTCGCCGCTCTGGGCGTCAAGCGCTCGGGCGTCGGCTGCGCTCAGGCGCAGGCTCGGTGCCGGCGTGCGCTCCGCGATCGCCTCGGCGCGGGACGACGTGGCCTCGCCGCCGAACAGCCGCGGCAGCACCCACAGCTGAAAGCGGCCTTCGCGGGGGGTAAAGGCGGCCGGGATGGCCTCGGCGGCGGGATAGCCGCGCTGGGCGCTACCCGCCGCGCCGGCCACGCGAACGCCCGGGTCGCCGCCGGCCAGGTGGCCGCCCACGCTGTCGGTGAACTTGTTCCACGCCTGGGGCGAGTTCCACCCCGGTGCCCAGGCGAAGGGCACCTGCCGGCGCGGGCGGTCAAAGCCGCTGTAGCCCTCCATGGAAAACTCGAACGGCGTGTCCGGGTCTTGGGGCATGCGCGGCTCGCTGACCGCGATGTCAGCGCGCATGGAGGTGCGCCCGCTGTAGCGGTGCGGCGAGCGGGCCAGCTTGAGCGCGCCGGGCAGCTCGGCGTGGCCGCCGGCGTCTTCCATGCCGGCCAGCGCCGGGTGGGCCCGGGCGCAGTCGGCTACGGCGCGGGCAAAGGTCAGCGGCTCGCCGGCGCTGCGGCCAAGGCTTGCGCGCAGCGCGTCCAGCCAGCGCCAGCCGGCGTGAAGGCGGGATTCCGGGCGCAGATGGCGCGGGTCGTACACCTGATAAAAGCGCTGGGCGCGGCCTTCGAGGTTGACCACGGTGCCGTCGGCCTCAACAAAGCTTGCCGCCGGCAGCCCCAGATGGGCGCGCTGCCAGGTGGGCGTTCGCTGGTGATCAATGACGATAATGCCTTCTGCCCGGCTCAGCGCATCGCTGACCGCGGCATCGGGCAGGCGCTCAAAGAGGTCGTTTTCCAGCACGATCAGCGCGTCGGCGTGGCCAAGCGAGACGCGTTCCAGAGCGCGCTCCAGGGGCTGGCCGCCCATCAGGGCAAGCCCGGCGCTGTTGGCTTCGCGGCGCACAAGCATCAGCCCGCCGCGCTTTTCCCGGCGGTTGACTTCTTTGCGCCCCAGCGCCCGAGCGATGCTTTCGGCGGCGTCGATAATCGCGGTGGATTCAAGCGAGCCGCCGCTGAGGACCAGCGGGCGCTCGGCGGCGAGCAGGGCCTGGGCGATTTCACGCGCCTGTGTTTGCGTGGCCTCATCGAGATCCGCGACCGCCGGGGCCTCGGCATCCAGCTCGTGAGCGATGGCGTAGCCCAGCCGGGCGATGTCGTCGGGCGCCAGCCGCAGCGAGGCGGCGCTGATAGCGTCAAGCTCGGTGGCCGCGGGGTAGGCGATGTAGAGCGGGTGGCGGCTGTCCTGAGCCAGGGTTTTCACCGCCTCGGCGTTCCACTGGGGAATGCCGCGCTCCTCGGCCAGCGCCTCGCGGATGCCCAGCACCGCCTGGCGCACGCTGAGCGCAAGCCTTGCCGCACTGTGCATCAGGTCTTCACCCAGCACCAGCACGGCGTCGTGACGCTCTACCTCACGCGGCGTCGGGGTGGTAAGCATGCCCTCGGCGTCGACTTCGGCCATGCGCGCAAGGCAGGCCTGCTCGGCGGCGGCAATGCCGGTGGAGAAGTTGTCCTCGCCCACCAGCGTTTTTAGCTGATGGTTGCTCTCGAGGCTGGCCCGGGGCGAGCCAATGCCGATCACGCGGTCCGCCCGGCGCAGCAGGTCGGCGCCGCGATCAAGGGCGGGGTCCACGTCGAGCTCGGTGATGCGGGTGGCGCTATCGCGCTGCTCGCTGCGCCACTCCGGCCGGCGCGGGCGGTCGTCGCGGTTGACGTAGTCGTAGCCGAAGCGGCCGCGGTCGCAGAGGAAAAAGCCGTTGAGCTCGCCGTTATAGCGGTTTTCGATGCGCCGCACGCTGCCGTAGCGCTCGCCGGGGCTTGTGTTGCAGCCTACCGCGCACTGGTGGCAGACGCTGGGGGCGTACTGCAGGTCCCACTTGCGGGTGTAGTGGCGGGTGTGGGTTTTATCGGTGAATACGCCGGTGGGGCAGACCTCGGTGAGGTTGCCGGCAAAGGGGCTTTCCAGCGTGCCTTCTTCGTGGCGGCCGAAGTAGAGGTTGTTGTGCATGCCGAACACGCCCAGATCGGTGCCGCCGGCGTAGTCGTTGTAAAAGCGCACGCAGCGATAGCAGTTGATGCAGCGGTTCATCTCGTGGGCGATAAACGGCCCCAGATACTGGTTGCGGTGGGTGCGCTTGGCAAAGCGATAGCGGCGCTGGCTGTGGCCGGTCATCACCGTCATGTCCTGCAGGTGGCAGTGGCCGCCTTCTGCGCACACCGGGCAGTCGTGGGGGTGGTAGGTCATCAGCCATTCCACTACCCGGGCGCGGAAGTCACGGGCATCTTCGTCGTCGATGGCGATCCAGCTGTTGTCGGCGGCCGGCGTCATGCACGACATGACGATCTTGCCCTGGGTGTCGTTTTCGTCCTTGTACTGTTTGACCGCACACTGGCGGCAGGCGCCGACGCTGCCCATGGCCGGATGCCAGCAGAAATACGGAATATCCAGCCCCAGCGACAGGCAGGCGTGCAGCAGGTTATCGCTTCCGTCTACCTCGTAGGCGTTGCCGTCCACGTGAATGGTTGCCATCAGCTTACCTCCTGATCCGGGGTGGCGGCAGCGCTGCCGTGGGTTGCAATGCCTGCCTCGAAATCGGCACGGAAATGGCGAATCGCCGACTCCAGCGGCATGGCCGCCCCCGGGGCGTGGGCGCAAAACGTAAGGCCCGGGCCGATGTGGGTGGCGTGCTCCTGCAAAAGCTCGATATCGCCGGGGCGGCCTTCGCCGTGTTCCAGCGCCTGCAGTATCTTGGCCGCCCAGGGCAGGCCGTCCCGGCAGGGCGTACACCAGCCGCAGGATTCCCGAGCGAAGAACTGCTCCAGGTTGCGCAGCAGCGCCACCAGGCTCTGGCGCTGGCTGACCACGGTTAAAAGCCCGGTGCCCAGCCGGCTGCCGTACTGGCCGACGGTGTCAAAATCCAGCGGCAGCTCCAGATGCTCGGGGAGCAGAAAGCCGGTGCTGGCGCCGCCGGGCAGCCAGGTTTTCAGCGTGTGGCCTTCGCGCATGCCGCCGGCGCGTTCTAGGATGTCAAAGCCTGTGGTGCCGATGGGCAGCTCCCACAGGCCGGGCTTGTTGACCAGCCCGGAGACGCCGTAGAGCTTGGTGCCGCCGTCGTCGCTGAGCCCGCCGGAAAGTTCCTGATACCAGTCGGCGCCGTGCTGCATCATCGCCGGGGCGTTGCACAGGGTTTCGACGTTGTTGACCACGGTGGGCTTGCCCCAGGCGCCGGACTGGCCGGGAAACGGCGGCTTGGCCCGGGGGTTGGCGCGCTTGCCTTCCAGCGAATTGATCAGCGCGGTTTCTTCGCCGCAGATATAGCGCCCGGCGCCGGTGTGCAGGGCAATGTCGAAGTCAAATCCGCTGCCGGCGACGTTATCGCCCAAAAGCCCGGCATCGCGGGCTTCCTCGATGGCCAGGGCAAGCGAGCGGGCGGCGTCGACGTACTCGCCGCGCAAAAAGATATAGCCGTACTTCGAGCGGTTGGCGTGGCCGGCGATGATCATGCCTTCCAGCAGCAGGTGCGGCTGCTGCTCCATGAGCAGGCGATCCTTGAAGGTGCCGGGCTCCATTTCGTCGGCGTTTGCGACCATGTAGCCCCGGGGCAGATGATCGCCGACCTGAGTCAGGCTCCACTTAACGCCGGCGGAGAAGCCGCCGCCGCCGCGCCCGCGCACGTTGGCGGTTTTCATCGCCTCGATGACGTCGGCGGGGTCTGTGGCCAGCGCTTTTTGTGCGCCGACGTAGCCGTTTTTCCGGCGGTATTCGTCAAGCCCGATGCGCGAGCCGTCGTCGTTGAGCCGCCAGGTCAGCGGGTGCGTATGCTCGCGGCGCTCATCGGCCGACTGGCGCAGCTGGCTTTTATAGCGCAGCCGGGAATTGGGCGGTATTGCGTTCATGGGTACGCCTCCAGAAGCTCGGGCAGATCATCCGGCGCAATCGGGCCAAAGGTGTCGTCATTGATCATCATCGCCGGGCCGCGATCGCAGGCGCCCAAACAGCAGGTGGGCAGCAGGGTGAAGCGGTTGTCCTTGGTGGTTTCGCCAAAGCCGATGCCCAGCCGCTGGCGCAGCGCTTCGCTTAGCTCGTCATAGCCGGTTAAAAAGCACGCGCTGCTGTCGCAGACGAGTATGACGTGGCGGCCTACGGGCTGGCGGAAAATCAGGTTATAAAACGTCGCCACGCCCTCTACCTCGCCGACGCCGACGCCGAGCGTTTCGGCAACGGCGGCGATGGCGCCGTCGGGCACCCAGCCGTGGCGTTTCTGGATGATTTTCAGCGCCTCGATGCACGCCGCCTGGGGCTGCTCGTAGTGTGCGCGTTCGGCCAGTATCGCCCGGCGGTCGTCGTCGCCGAGCGTAAAGCCGTCGCCGTCGGTGGCAATGGGGGCTGTGGTGCCGGCGACATCGTAAAAGCGGTCAGACATTGCTCACACTCCCGGGTTAGCGGTCCACGTCGGCCATAACGAAATCAATGCTGCCCAGATGCGCAATCAAATCCGGCACAAAGCCGCCGCGCATCAGGGCGGGAATCTGCTGCAGGTGCGGAAAGCTCGGCGTGCGAATGCGCGTGCGGTAGCTCATGGTGCTGCCGTCGCTGGTCAGGTAGTAGCTGTTGATGCCTTTGGTGGCCTCGACCATTTGCAAGGATTCGTTGGCGGGCAGCACCGGCCCCCAGGACACCTGCAGAAAATGGGTGATCAGCGTTTCGATGTGTTCGAGCATACGCTCCCGGGGCGGCGGCGTGGTCAAGGGGTGATCGGCCTTGAAGTCGCCGGCGGGCATGTGGTCGATGCACTGCTGGATAATGCGCAGGCTCTGGCGCATTTCGTCGATACGCAGCTGGCCGCGGTCGAAGGCGTCGCCGTTATGGCCCAGGGGGACTTCGAACTCGAAGTTTTCATAGCCGGAGTAGGGGCGTTTTTTGCGCAGGTCAAAATCGCAGCCGGTGGCGCGCAGGTTGGGGCCGGTGACGCCCCAGTCGAAGGCGTTTTGCGCATCAAAGGCGGCTACATGGCGGGTGCGATCGCGCACCATGGCGTTTTCCATCATGGTGCGCTCGTATTCTTTCAACCGCGCCGGCATCCAGTTGACGAAGTCCTGCATCAGCCGGTCCCAGCCTTTGGGCAGGTCCTGCATCAGCCCGCCGATGCGAAACCACGCCGGGTGCATGCGAAAGCCGGTAATCGCCTCGATAACGTGGTAGGCCTTCTGGCGGTCGGTGAAGGTGAAAAACACCGGCGACATCGCGCCCAGATCCTGCAGGTAAGTGCCCAGAAACAACAGGTGGCTGGAGATGCGAAAAAGCTCCGCCATCATCACCCGCACCGTGGCGGCGCGCTCGGTGACCTGAATGCCGGCGAGCTTTTCCACCGCCAGCACGTAGGGCAGGTTGTTCATCACCCCGCCGGTATAGTCGATGCGGTCGGTATAGGGGATAAAGCTGTGCCAGGACTGGCGCTCGGCCATTTTCTCCGCGCCGCGGTGGTGATAGCCGATGTCCGGCACGCAGTCGATGACTTCTTCGCCGTCGAGCTGCAGCACCACGCGAAACGCGCCGTGGGCGGAGGGGTGGTTGGGGCCGAGGTTCAAAAACATGAACTCGGCGCCGTCACGCTCGCGCTGCATGCCCCAGTCTTCGGGCACGAACTGCAGCGCGCTCTGCTCTTTGTCCTGGCCTTCCACGGTCAGCGTGTAGGGGTCAAACTCGGTGGCCCGGGCGTGATGGTCCTTGCGCAGCGGATGGCCGTGCCAGGTCGGCGGCATGAGGATGCGCTTGAGGTTGGGGTGGCCGGCAAAGCGGATGCCGAACATGTCCCACACTTCGCGTTCGTACCAGTCGGCGTTGGGATATACCGAAATCACCGTAGGCAGGGAAAGGTCGTCTTCGCCAAGGCCCACCTTGAGCACAATATCGCGGTTGCCGGAAACCGAAAGCAGCTGGTAGACCACGGTAAAGTCGGCCGCGGGCAGCCCGTCTCGGTGGCTGCGCATGCGCTCGTCCACGGCGGTGAGGTCGTAGAGCATCTCAAACGGCTGGGGCATGCTGCGCAGCGCTTTGAGCACCTCAGTGATGGCCTCGCGGCGCACCCAGATGACCGGCATGCCGGTCAGCGTGGGCTGCTCGCAGTGAATCTGCGGGCCGAAGCGCTCGCGTAGCGTGTGGACGATGGCGGCGGAGGAATCGGTGCTCATGGTGGTCTCGGCTCTCCCTTGGCTAAATGCTGTCCGGGGTGCGCAGCTCGGTGGCCTGAATGCGCCGGTCGCGGTGCTTTTCCCGCTGGGAGGGCATTTCAGCGCGGTAGACGCCCTGGTCGCCGACGACCCAGGAAAGCGGGCGGCGCTCTTCCTGAATGGAATCCTGCAAAAGCTGCAGCCCTTGCAAAAAGGCTTCCGGGCGGGGCGGGCAGCCGGGCACGTACACGTCTACGGGCAAAAATTTATCCACCCCCTGCACCACCGAATAGATGTCGTACATGCCGCCGGAGTTGGCGCAGGAGCCCATGGAAATCACCCACTTGGGTTCGAGCATCTGGTCGTAGAGCTGCTGGATGACCGGGGCCATTTTTACAAAGCAGGTGCCGGCAACGACCATGAAATCGGCCTGGCGCGGGGAGGCGCGGATCACCTCGGCGCCAAAACGGGCGATGTCGTGGGGCGCGGTAAACGCCGTGGTCATCTCCACATAGCAGCAGGAAAGACCAAAGTTGTACGGCCACAGCGAATTCTTGCGGCCCCAGTTCACCGCCGAGTTCAGCACGTCTTCGAGCTTGCCGGTGAAGACACTGCGGTGTACCTGCTGCTTCATCGGGTCGTCAACGCGCTGGCGCTCGCCCAGCGGATAGCGGTCGTTTTGCTGCGCTATTGCGTCGTTGGCCCGGGTCAGGGTGTATGCCATGTCATGCCTCCCGCCTGAAATCTCTGGGTGCTCGATTGAGACGCTGAGCTAGCCGTCAGCGCCCGCCGCTCAGCCGCGCCGGGCGCTGCCCCGGTGCATCCGTTCGCTTCCGCCCGGGGCCCAGTTCAGCGCACCGGAGCGGTAGTCGTAGACCAGCCCGGCCAGCAGAATAAAAATGAAGGTGGCCGCTCCCAGAAAGCCGGGCCAGCCGGCTTCACGCACGGAAATGGCCCAGGCAAACAGGAAAACGGCTTCAATATCGAAGATCACAAACAGCATCGCGACCAGATAAAACTGGATGGAAAATCGCTGGCGGGCGCTTCCCGCGCCGATGATGCCGCCTTCGAAAGGGATGGGTTTGCTGCGCCCCCGGCTGCGCCCGCCCAGCAGCGCGGATGCCCCGATCATGAAGGTACACAGCAGCAAAACGGCCAGCACAAAAAGCCCGGTGGCCCAGTACTCGGCGATCAGCGCGTTGGCATTATCAAGCGGCATAAGGCATCCCCGTCATGGTTTCCCGGAAGGCGCTGTCTAGCGGCCCGAGCTTTGTGGCGGTAGGTACTCAGCCTGACGGGTGCTAAACGATGCGACGCGGCGCGGCAAGTCTTTAAGGCCCCCAGCTAAGCATCAAAACGGCCGGTAGTTCAAGGGAGGCTAAAAAAAGTTCAAGAGAGGCTAAAAAAGATTGTTCGCCGATCAATGTGAAAGCCGTGCGATGCCGGCGCTGGGCGATTGGGCCTTCCCGGCGGGCAAAACCGGGCAATCATCAGCCGCTGGCCTGTAAAGGCGCACTGTAAAGGCAGGCGTAGCGCTTGTCGCACGCACTGTGCACCCGAGTGGCCGGTTGCGTTACACTCGGCAAGGCGCCCAGGCATAGCCAACGGGCAGCACACATCGCGACATGCCCGCGCACTCAATGCCCGCGCATCTCAACAGCAGGATTTTTCTGATGGCCAAAGCGGCAAAGATCGCAATGATCGATAACTACGACAGCTTCACCTATAACATCGTCCAGTATTTGGGCGAGCTGGGGGCGGAGGTGTTGACCTGGCGCAATGATGACATTGATCTTGCCGGTATCGAGGCTCAAACACCCAGTCATCTGGTGATTTCCCCGGGGCCGTGCACGCCCACCGAGGCGGGGATTTCGCTGGATGCGATCCGCCATTTTGCCGGCAAGCTGCCGATTCTGGGCGTGTGCCTGGGCCATCAGGCCATCGGCCAGGCGTACGGTGGCCGGGTGGTGCGCGCCCCGCAGGTGATGCACGGCAAGACATCGATGATCGACCACGGCGGCCAGGGCGTATTTGCCGGATTGGACAACCCGCTGGAAGTGACCCGCTACCACTCGCTGACGGTTGAACGCGAAAGCCTGCCCGACTGTTTGGAAGTCACCGCCTGGACGCCCGCCGACGACGTAACGCCCGGGCTGGTTATGGGGCTGCGCCATCGCGCGCTTGACGTGGAAGGCGTACAGTTTCATCCCGAGTCGATTCTGACCCGCCAGGGCCACGCGCTTTTGGCGAACTTTTTGCAACGCGCTTGAACCGGCGCATCACCAGCACGAGGCCCACGTTTTCATGCAGATGCGAGACGCAATCAATGCGCTGATGCGCCGTGACGACCTGACATTTGACCAGATGCACGCGCTGATGCGCCAGATCATGCTGGGGGTCGCCAGCGACGCCCAGGTAGGGGCGCTGTTGATGGGGCTGGCCATGAAAGGCGAGACCGCCACGGAAATCAGCGCCGCCGCCCAGGTCATGCGCGAGCTGATGAACCGCGTGACCCCGAACGCGGGCGCTGACGTGGTGGATATCGTCGGCACCGGCGGCGACGGGGCGGATCTGTTCAACGTCTCCACCGCCTCAAGCTTTGTCGCCGCCGCGGCCGGGGCCAACGTGGCCAAGCACGGCGGGCGCAGCGTTTCGTCGTCTTCCGGCAGCGCGGATCTGTTTGACGTGGCGGGGATTTTTCTCAACCTGAACCCGGAACAGGTGGCGCGCTGTATCGACGAGGTCGGCGTGGGCTTCATGTTTGCCCCCAACCATCATCCGGCCATGCGCCACGCCGTGAGCCCGCGCCGGGAAATGGGCGTGCGCACGCTGTTCAACATTCTCGGCCCGCTGACCAACCCGGCCGGCGCGCCCAACCAGCTTTTGGGCGTATACGACCCGTCGCTGGTGGTGCTTCTGGCCGAGGTGCTGAAAAAGCTCGGCAGCCGCCACGTAATGGTGGTGCACTCTGACGACGGGCTGGACGAAATTTCGCTTGCCGCCCCCACGCTTGTCGCCGAGCTGAAAGACGGCGAAATTACCCAGTACCGCATTACCCCCGAAGCGCTCGGCGTGGAGCGACAGAGCCTGGCCGCACTCAAAGCTGACGGCGTGGAAGACAGCCTGCGGCTGGTGAAAATGGCCCTGCGCGGTGAAGGCGCGCCGGCGGGGATTGTCTCGCTTAACGCCGGTGCCGCGCTTTACTGCGCCGGCGTGGCCGATACCCTGCAGGAAGGCGTGCGCCTGGCGCGCAACGCTCAGGAAGACGGCCTGCCGCTGGAAAAAATGGCCGAGCTTTCGCGCTTTACCACCCAGTTCAAATCCCAATCTCAGTGAGACGCACCATGACCGATCAGGCCACGCCCACCGTGTTAACCCGCATTCTGGCGCGCAAGGACGAAGAAGTGGCCGAACGCCGCCAGGCCGTGCCGGAGGCCGACCTGCTGGCGCTGGCGGGCAAGCAGAGCGCCCCGCGCGGCTTTATCCGCGCGCTCAACGCTCGCATCGCGGCGGGGGACGCCGCGGTGATCGCCGAGATTAAAAAGGCCTCGCCGTCCAGGGGCGTGATCCGCGAAGACTTCGCCCCGGCAGACATCGCCCAAAGCTACGCCGAGGGCGGCGCGGCGTGCCTTTCGGTACTCACCGACGCGGATTTTTTTCAGGGCCACGAGGATTTTCTTATTGCCGCCCGGGACGCCTGCGACCTGCCGGTGATCCGCAAGGATTTCATCACCCACGGCTATCAGGTTACCGAGGCCCGGGCCCTCGGCGCGGACTGCATTTTGCTGATCGTCGCCGCCCTTGACGACGAGCGGCTGGCCGATCTCAATCAGAAAGCCCACCAGCTGGGCATGGACGTGCTGGTGGAAGTCCACAGCGCCGAAGAGCTTGAGCGCGCCTTGAAGCTTGATCTTGAACTTGTCGGCATCAACAACCGCAACCTGCACACCTTCGAGACGACGCTTGATACCACCCTCGACCTGCTGGAAAAAGTGCCCGAAGGTGTCACGGTGATCACCGAATCCGGCATTCACACCCGGGAAGACGTGGCGAAAATGCGCGAGCATCGCGTGAACGGCTTTCTGGTGGGCGAGGCTTTCATGCGCCAGGCAGAGCCCGGCAAAGCGCTTGCTGAGATGTTTCGCTGAAACCGGTCGGTTCGCTGGCTGCGAACGTCGCGTGGCTCACGACGGCGGAAAAAGCCCGAACCGCTGTCCGGCCCGGGCCCAAGCGGTTAGCGGAGCGTGCTAGTCGATCAGCGGCAGCAGCGAATCCACGCTGCCCTTGGCATCGCCGTAGAACATTCGCGTGTTGTCCTTGAAAAACAGCGGATTGTCGATGCCCGAATAGCCGGTGCCCTGGCCACGCTTGCTGACGAACACCTGCCTGGCCTCCCAGACCTTGAGAACCGGCATGCCGGCGATGGGGCTGTTGGGATCTTCTTCGGCAGCCGGGTTGACGATATCGTTGGAGCCTATGACGATCACCACGTCGGTCGAGGCGAAGTCATCGTTGATCTCGTCCATTTCCAGCACGATATCGTAGGGCACCTTGGCTTCGGCCAGCAGCACGTTCATGTGGCCGGGCAGGCGTCCTGCCACCGGATGGATGCCGAAGCGTACCTCTTTACCGGCGGCGCGCAGCTTGCGCACCAGCTCGCTGACCGAACTCTGCGCCTGGGCGACCGCCATGCCGTAGCCCGGCACGATGATCACGTTTTCCGCGTCGTTGAGCGCACTGGCCACGCCGTCGGCGTCGATGGCCACCTGCTCGCCCTCGATGTCGGCGGCCGGGCCTTGGCGACCGCCGAAGCCACCCAGAATCACACTGACAAAGTTACGGTTCATCGCCTTGCACATGATGTAGGAGAGGATGGCGCCGGATGACCCCACCAGCGCACCGGTCACGATCAGCAGGTCGTTGGACAGGGTAAAGCCGATCGCCGCGGCCGCCCAGCCGGAGTAGCTGTTGAGCATCGACACCACCACCGGCATGTCGGCACCGCCGATTCCCATGATCAGGTGGTAGCCGATAAACAGTGCCAGCAGCGCCAGCGCCAGCACGGTCCAGATGCCGGCGCCGTTGACGTAGAAAATTGCCAGCAGCAGCGCCAGAACGGCCGCCCCCGCGTTGAGCATGTGCCCGCCCGGCAGCTGCCGGGGTTTGCCGTCGATCTTGCCGGCCAGCTTGCCGAAGGCGATTACCGAGCCGGTGAAGGTGACCGCGCCGATGAACACGCCCAGCACCACCTCTATCTGCAGAAAGGTCAGCTCGGCGGGCGTTTTGGTGGCTACCAGCGCGGCGAAGGCCGAAAAGTTCTCCTCGGCACTGCCGGCCAGCTGGGAGGCTAGCACTCGACGGCGTTCCAGGTCGGCATTAATGCCGACAAATACGGCCGCCAGGCCGACGAAGCTGTGCAGCGCTGCGACCATCTGCGGCATTTCGGTCATGCCGACCCTTTTGGCCACATACACGCCGATCACCGCGCCGATGACGATCATCGGAATCATCCAGCCGTAGCCGCCAATGCCCGAGGCAAAGGCTGTGAAGCCTACCGCGATGGCCATACCAGTGATGCCGTACCATACCGCCCGCTTGGCTTTTTCCTGGTTACTCAGCCCGCCCAGGGAGAGAATGAACAACACGCTTGCCGCGATTGATGCGGCAGATACGAATTCTTGACTCAGCATCTTGTCTCTCCGCCGCTCAGGATTTCTGGAACATGGCGAGCATCCGGCGAGTCACCAGAAAGCCCCCCACGATGTTAATGGTCGCGATCAGTACCGAAATGCCGGCCAGCAGTGCCACCAGCCCGCTGCCCGACCCTATCTGCAGTACGGCCCCCAGCACGATAATGCCGCTGATGGCGTTGGTTACCGCCATCAGCGGCGTATGCAGCGCGTGGCTGACGTTCCAGATCACCTGAAAGCCGATGAAGCAGGCCAGCGCGAAAACGATGAAGTGCTGCATGAACGACGCCGGCGCCACCTGGCCGAGCAGCAGCATCACGGCGCCGCCCGCCGCCAGCAGCGTTACCTGGCGTTTGCTCTGAGCTTTGAAGGCGGCAAGTTCGGCGGCTTTCTGCTCTTCGCGGGTGGGCTCGGGCTCCTTGGGCTTAGCCTTGGCCGCGGCGATTGCCTTCACTTTCGGCGGCGGCGGGGGGAAGGTGATTTCACCCTGGTGGGTCACCGTCGCGCCGCGGATGACATCGTCTTCCATGTCGTGCACCACCTTGCCGTCCTTTTCAGGCGTCAGGTCGGTGAGCATGTGGCGGACGTTGTTGGCGTAGAGCAGCGAGGCCTGGGTGGCCATACGCGACGGAAAATCGGTGAAGCCGGTGACGATCACGCCGTTATCGCTGACGATTCGCTGGTCGGGCACGGTAAGGTCGCAGTTGCCGCCGCGTTCGGCGGCGAGGTCAACCACTACCGAGCCCGGCTTCATCGCCGCCACCATGTCTTCAAGCCAAAGCTTGGGAGCCGGTTTGCCGGGAATCAGCGCCGTGGTAATGACGATATCCACGTCGGGGGCCTGCTCGCGAAACAGCTCAAGCTGCTTTTCGCGAAACTCGAGGCTTGAAGGTTCGGCATAGCCGCCGCTCTCCGAGCCGTCCTTGCCGTCGTCGAAATCGAGAAAGAGAAATTCAGCGCCCATGGATTCGATCTGCTCGGCCACTTCGGGGCGCACGTCAAAGGCACGCACCACCGCGCCCAGGCTGGTGGCGGTACCGATGGCCGCCAGACCGGCGACCCCGGCGCCGACAACCAGCACCCTGGCCGGCGGTATCTTGCCGGCAGCGGTCACCTGACCGGCAAAAAAGCGGCCGAACTGATGGCCGGCCTCGATGACCGCGCGGTAGCCGACGATATTGGCCGTGGACGATAGAGCGTCCATTTTCTGCGCTCGCGAAATGCGCGGCACCATGTCCATGGCCACCACGCTTGCTTCGGCCGCTTTGCAGCGCGCCAGCATGTCCTTGTTCTGAGCCGGCCAGAAAAACGAGATCAGCGTCTGGCCCTTGCGCAGATAGCCCGCCTCATCCGCGCTGGGTTCGCGGACCTTGGTGACAATGTCGACGAGCTGCCATAGCGCTTCAGCGCTTTCGACAAGAGTAACGCCGGCTTCGCGATAGGCCTCGTCGGAAAAGCCTGCTTGCGCACCGGCCCCCGTTTCCAGGTAGCACTCGTGGCCAAGTTTATGTATCTGAAGCGCACTGTCCGGTGTCAGCGCAACGCGCGCCTCGCCGGCTGCGCGCTCTTTGGGTGTACCAATTTTCACGGTGGGTATCCCCCGTTCAGGATAGGTTTTGCAGACAAGCCTGGTTGACTAGCAATACCTTACTCGGAGGCCGTGCACAATTCGCCGAAGAGCATAAAGCCCTGCGTCTATCGTCGAAGTGCCGCTGTTGCAGCCTAGCGGCTGTGTTTGATGGCCGCCAGCAGCGCCTGCAGCGGGTGGGGCAGGGCAGCGTTTGAAAAGCGGCCGGCCTGGCTGCGACAGGAGTAGCCGGTGGCGAGCAGCCCGCCCGGGCTTTCTTCGGCCTCGACCACGGGCTGCCAGGACTGGGCGTAGACGGTTTTCGACGTCTCGACGTTGCGGGTTTCGTGGCCGTAGGTGCCGGACATGCCGCAGCAGCCGCTGGCAAGCGTCTCAAGCTCCAGGCCGAAGGCGGCGAATACCTGCTGCCAGGCCTTGGGAGCCTGGGGCTCGCTGGTTTTTTCGGTGCAGTGGGACAGCAGCCGGTAGCCGCCTTCAACGCCGTCAAGCGGCGTAGCGGGCAGGCTGTGCAGGCGCTCGGCCAGCCACTCCTGCAATAGCGCCACCGGCGGCACGGCGTCGTCGCCCAGCGCCTTGACGTATTCCTGGCGGTAGCAAAGCGTCATCGCCGGGTCGATACCTACCAGCGGCACGCCGAAGCGGGCCAGGGCGCGCAGGCGAGCGGCCTGCTTTTCTGCGGTACGGTGGAACGCGCCCAAAAAGCCCTGCACGTTGAGCGGCTTGCCGTTGGCGGCGTAGGGCATGACAAACACCCGCAGGTTGAGCCTTGAGAGCAGCTCGACCACGTCCATCACCAGCTTGGCCTCAAAGTGGGTGGTAAAGGCGTCCTGGACGATAATTACGCTTTCGGCGCGCTGCTGCTCGGTGAGCAGGCCAAGGGCGGTGGGCGTGGCCGGGCTTACGCCCCAGGCCTTGAGCTGCTTCTTCACGCTGGCGCGCGCTATCGCCGGCGAGTCGCTCATGCCCAGCCTCCGGCGCATCAGCGCATCCACCAGGCGGTTTTGCATCAGGCCGTTGTACAGCGGGGCGACTTTGGCCAGCGTCGGCAGCAAAAACTCGGTGGTGCCGATCAGGTAGTCCCGCAGCGGGCGCAGGTAGCGGCCGTGGTAGACCTCAAGAAACTGCGAACGAAACTGCGGCACATCGACCTTCACCGGGCACTGGCTGGCGCAGGACTTGCACGCCAAACAGCCCGCCATGGCCTCGTAGACCTCGTGGGAGTAGTCGTCGCGCCCGCGGCGGCTCAGGGTGTTGTAGGTACGCAGCGGCAGGTGGGCGATAAAGCCCCACACGCCTTCGGTTTTTTTCCTGCGCGACTCTTCCACCACGTCCACGCCGGCTTCGGTTTGCAGCCGCAGCCATTCGCGTATCAGGCTGGCGCGGCCCTTGGGCGAGTGAATGCGCTGGCGGGTGGCTTTCCACGACGGGCACATGGGGTCGTCCACGTCGTAGTTGTAGCAGGCGCCGTTGCCGTTGCAGTACACCGCCGCGTCGTAGGACTGCCAGGCGCGCTCGTCGATGGTGCGGTCGAGCTCGCCCCGGGTGGTCACGCCGTCCACGGCCAGCAGCGCGGGGTCGCTTTCCCGGGCGATCAGCCCGCCTTCGTGGCGCGGCGAGGCGATTTTGCCCGGGTTGAGCTGGTTGTGGGGGTCAAAGGCCGCTTTGACCCGCTGCAGGCTGGGGTACAGCTCGCCGAAGAACTTGGGCGCGTATTCCGAGCGAATGCCCTTGCCGTGCTCGCCCCACAAAAGGCCGTGGTAGCGGTGGGTCAGCTCGGCCACCTCGTCGGAAATCTCGCGGATTAAAAGCGCCTGGGCCGGGTCTTTCATGTCGATGGCCGGGCGCACGTGGAGCACGCCGGCATCCACGTGGCCGAACATGCCGTATTTGAGCTCGTGACGGTCGAGCACGGCGCGAAAGTCGGCGATGTAGTCGGCCAGATGTTCCGGCGGTACGGCGGTGTCTTCGACAAACGGAATCGGGCGTTTTTCGCCCTTGGCGTTGCCCAAAAGCCCCACCGCGCGCTTGCGCATGGCGTAGACCCGCTGAATCGCGCCGCGGCCTTCGGCCAGGGTGTAGCCCAGCCGCTCGACGCTGTCATCATCGCCCAGGTGGCGGGTAAACGCCGCCACGCGCTGGGCAAGTCTCGCCGGGTTGTCGTCGTTGAACTCCACCAGGTTAATGCCGCGAATCGGCGTGTCGCCGGCGGGGAAGAACTCGGCCACGCCGTCCCAGACGAAGTCGTCCATGGCCAGCAGCAGCACGCTGTCGTCGATGGTCTCGATCGAGGTCGGAGCGGCGTCGCTGGCCATCAGCGCCTTGGCGTCGCGCAGCGCGTCCATAAAGCCCGCGTAGCGCACGTTGACCAGCGTCGAGTGCTTGGGGATGGGCAGCACGTTGAGCACCGCCTCGTTCAAAAAGCCCAGCGAGCCCTCCGAGCCGCACAGCAGGCTGTTGAGGTTCAGGCGGCGCTCAGCGTCGCGCAGGTGGGCCAGGTCGTAGCCGGTGAGGCAGCGGTTGAGCGGCGGAAACTTCTCGGCGATCAGCTCGCCCTTTCGGTCGATAATATCCGCGGCGGTGCGGTGAACATCGCCGATCATGCCGCCTTTGTCGCTTTGCTCGCGTTCCTCAACCGGCGTCAGGGCGCGGCTTGTCAGGCGCTTGCCGCCCAGCAGTACGGTATCCAGCTCCAGCACGTGATCCCGGGTCTTGCCGTATTCGCAGCTGCCCTGGCCGCTGGCGTCGGTGGAAATCATGCCGCCGACGGTGGCGCGGTTGGAGGTGGACAGGTCCGGGGCGAAAAACAGCCCGTGGGGCTTGAGCGCGGCGTTGAGCTGGTCTTTCACCACGCCGGCCTGCACCCGCACCCGGCGGTTTTCCACGTCGATCTCAAGGATCTGATTCATGTGCTTTGATACATCCACCACCAGCCCGTCGGTGAGCGACTGGCCGTTGGTGCCGGTGCCGCCGCCGCGCGGGGTGAGGACGATATCGCGGTTGGGTACTTCGCCGGCAAGCTTGGCGATGCGCTCCAGGTCCTCGGCGTGGCGGGGGTAAAGCACCGCTTGGGGCAGGCGCTGATAAATCGAGTTGTCCGTGGCCAGCACGGTGCGGCTGGCGTAGTCCGGGGCGATCTCACCGTCAAAGCCGCTGGCCTTGAGCGCTTCGAGAAAGCGCACGTAGTCGGCCGTTGGCCGCTCAAGAAAAACCGTCTGCCGGGTCAAGGATGCAATCATGATATATCAGCGCCGCCGCCGGAAAGCCAGAGTCGAAAATACAGAGCAGCGCCAGTTTAACCCAGCCGCCCGCCCGCTGCACACGCGCACCGGCCACGCTCAGCCATCGGCCAGCGCCTCGCCGACGATGACGGCAGAGCGCTCGCTCATGGGCAGGGTGAGCGCCAGCTCCCGGGCGCGGGGCGACATCTTGCCCCAGGTTTTCTGCACAATGCGGATCATGTGGTCGCGCGCCAGGGTGCGCGAAAAATCGGCAAAGTAGTTTTCCAGAAAACTCAGACAGGCGCAGTCTTCAAGGGTTTGCACCTCGGCGTCGCGCTTGAGCCCTTTTTTGCTGATGATGTCGGCGGTGCGCGCAGCGTCGGCCTCGCTGTAGCCGGCATTGCGCATCAGCCGGGCCGCTGTTTCTCCGGCTCGGCGGCTCTGGTCGCGGCGCCAGGTCAAATAGCCCACCCGGCCTTCGGGGTAGTCGGCGCGCGGCACCTGCCAGCGCTGGAGATGCTGGGCGCGCACGGCCAGGCGCAAACACTCCGAGGCGTCGGCGTCGAGGCGCTCAAGCCAGGCGCTCATGCGTCGGGCATAGACCTGCTCGGCCGGCTCGGCGGCGCCGTTGATGTCAACGGTTTGCGGGTCATCCATGTGCAAACTGTCCAGGGCGTTGAACACGGCGGTAAACGGTGTGGTGTCAAAAGCGCGGGTCATGGCGGCTCGCTGTTGGCAGGAAAAGTGAAGGTAAGGGTCAGCAACGTCGGTGCCTAACCATAGCTCCACGGCGGCCTTTTGCCTACAATGGCGGCCTTCGTCACGGGCGTTTTACGTCGCGTGTCTTGACTTTCAGCTCGGAGGATAACGCATGCTCGACCCGAAACTGCTGCGCGGTGATCTGGAAACGCTGGCCCGGCGGCTGGCCCGCCGCGGATACACGCTGGACGTTGACGGGCTCGCTGAGCTGGAATCGCGCCGCCGCGAGCTGCAAACCCGCACCGAGCAGCTGCAAAACGAGCGCAACACGCGCTCCAAGATGATCGGCAAGGCCAAGGCCAGCGGCCAGGACATTCAGCCGCTGCTGGACGAAGTGAGCGATCTGGGCGAGCGGCTGGACGCGGCCAAGCAGGCGCTGGCCGATGTGCAGGAAGAGTGGGACGATGCGGTCAGCGGGATTCCCAACCTGCCCCACGAAAGCGTGCCCGAAGGCCGAAACGAGGACGATAACGTCGAGCTGCACCGCGTGGGCACGCCGCGCCGCTTTGATTTCGAGGTGCTCGACCACGTGGATCTGGGCAAGAAGTCGGGCTATCTGGATTTTGATCTGGCCGCAAAGCTGACCGGCGCGCGCTTTGCCGTGATGCGCGGGCCGGTGGCGCGCCTGCACCGGGCGCTGGCGCAGTTCATGCTGGATACGCAAACGCTTGAGCACGGCTATGAAGAGTGCTACGTGCCCTACATCGTCAACCGCGATTCCTTGATCGGCACCGGCCAGCTGCCCAAGTTCGGTGAGGACCTGTTCCGCCTGGACGACGAGCGCGAGTTTCACCTGATTCCCACATCCGAAGTGCCGCTGGCCAACTTCGTGCGCGGCGAGATCATCGAGGCCGAGGCGCTGCCCGTAAAGCTCACCGCCCACACGCCGTGCTTTCGCAGCGAGGCGGGCTCCCACGGGCGCGATACCCGGGGCATGATTCGCCAGCACCAGTTCGACAAGGTGGAAATGGTGCAGATCGTCGAGCCTGAGCACAGCTACGCCGCCCTTGAGGACATGCGCGGCCACGCCGAGGCGCTGCTGCAAGCGCTGGATTTGCCGTACCGCACGGTGACGCTGTGCACCGGCGACATGGGCTTTGGCGCGGCCAAAACCTACGATCTGGAAGTGTGGCTGCCCAGCCAGCAGACCTACCGCGAAATTTCCTCGATCTCCAACTGCGAGGACTTTCAGGCGCGGCGTATGCAGGCGCGCTACCGCGCCCCCGAGGCGAAAAAGCCGCGGCTGGTGCATACGCTCAACGGCTCTGGTCTGGCGGTAGGGCGCTGCCTGCTGGCAGTGCTGGAAAACCATCAGCAGGCCGACGGTTCGGTGACCGTTCCGGAGCCGCTGCGCCCCTATATGGGCGGCGCAAAGGCGATCAGTCTGTAGGCTTGCTGGCGTCGGGCGCGGCGCTGAGCGCCCATTTCACGCTGACGCCGGCTTGAATGTCGACGGTGCCGGGGCGGTACGCTGTTTCCGGCATCGCACTTTCGGCCTTGCCGCGCGCCTCGGCGCTTGCGCGCATCGTGCGCGGAGAATAGTTCGGCGAGCGGGTTTCCTGTACGGCCAGCACCGGGCCTAGCCGGATGTCGAGCACATCGGCCATTCGCCTGGCTTTGTGGCGCGCTTTTTCCAGCGCCTTGACCAGCGCTTCGTCGGTGGCGGCCTGGCGGTCTTCAAGGTCAAAGGTAACGCCGTCCAGGCGGTTGACGCCGGCGGTCATCAGCGCATTGAGTACGTCTTCCAGCCGGTCAAGCTCTTTGAGCTCGACGCTTACCGGGCGTTCGAACCGCGTGCGGGTCAGGCGCGGGGCGTCTTTCTGGCGCTCTGCCGGTGCGGTTTCGCGGCGGGGATGAACGCTGAGCGAGCCGGCGCTGACGGCGTCGTGTTCAAGGCCTGCGTTTTCCAGAGCGGTGATCAGCTCGGTCGCGCGCTGTTCCAGCGCCTTGCGGGCTTGCCGGCGTGCGTCTTCGTGCTTTTTGCGCTGTGCCGTTTCGCGCAGGTCAGCCGCCGGCGTCTCTTCCCACAGTCGGGCACGCACGGTGGCGCGATCGGGTGCTATCTTGACGGTGGACTGCGCCTGAACCTGAAGGCCCGGGAGGCTTTCGCCGCCGGCAAGCGCCGGCGAAGCAGCGGCAAGGGCGCTGAAGGCCAGCGAAAAAAGCCAGGGCATACGGTGATTCAAGCGGGGCTTGCGGGGCGTGTGTCGCATAGGTGGCCTGCCTTGGAGTGGGAAATACGCGTCGGGATGCCGGCAGGTACGGGCGGCGGCCGGCAGCGCACGGCTGAGTATGGCACTGATCCGCCAGATCGCACTGCGCTTGCACGATGGTTTCACGTTTAGCGCCGTCTTGCGGCATGCTGGGAGCCTGTGCGCCGGGTATGCGTTTGTACGCGGCCGCAAATCACGCCACCATGTTCGGCTTTATCACAAGAGACAGACTGTATGCGCAACGCATCCGACCAGAGCTATCGTAGCGTGCCGCTACACGCCACCCTGGCGCTGGCCGCGCTGGTGATTATCGTTGCCGGCATGAAACTGGGTGCCAGCCTGCTGGTGCCGCTGCTGCTGGCATTTTTTATCGCGGTGGTGTGCACCGAGCCGGTCCACTGGCTGCACAACCGCGGCCTGCCCATGCGCCTGGCGGTATTGTTGACGCTGCTGGTGCTCATGGGGCTGGTGACGCTGCTGGGGTTTTTGGTGGCGAACAGTTTTACCACCTTCGTTGAGGCGCTGCCGGATATCGAAACGCGGCTGCGCCAGGCCTACTGGCAGATTCTCAACCGCTTGTCGGCTTTCGGGCTTGCGATCAATCCCGAAGAAATCAAGGCGGCGTTTGGCGGTAAAGGGGGCACGACCTGGGTATCCATGCTGCTCAGCGAGCTGGGCAATTTTTTCATGCAAAGCATGGTGGTGTCGCTGCTGGTCGTGTTCATGATGTTTGAGACGCTGCATTTTCGTAAAAAGATATCGCTGGCGCTGGCCAATCCCGCGCCCAGCCTGCAGCGCTTTGCCGAGTTCAGCGTCACGCTGAAGCGCTATCTGGCGGTCAAAACCATCATTAGCCTGACCACGGGGATTCTTGTTTGGCTGGCCTGCCTGCTGGTGGGCGTAAAGTTCGCGCTGCTGTGGGCGGTGCTGGCGTTTGCGCTCAATTTCATTCCCAATATCGGCTCGGCGATTGCCGCGGTGCCGCCGGTTTTGCTGCTGCTGGTCAGCCAGCAGGGCGGGCTGGGAGATGCCTTTTTGCTGTCCCTGGCGTATTTGGGCATCAACTTTGTGCTGGGCAACCTGGTTGAGCCGCGCCTGATGGGGCGGGCGCTGGGGCTTTCCACGCTGGTGGCGTTTGTTTCGCTGGTGGTGTGGGGCTGGATTTTCGGCGTGGCAGGGCTTTTGCTGTCGGTGCTTTTGACCATGACGCTTAAAATCGCGCTGGACAGCCACCCGCAGACCCGCTGGATGGCCCACCTGCTGGGGCCGGGGGCGCACATAGACGGGGACGGAGCGCAAGGGCAGCGTCTGCGCCAGGCAAGGCGCCCGCCTTCACGGCGCCGGCAGAAAGGCGAGTGAAGGCGGCGTTGTTTATTCGGCCGCGCTGCCGGCCGAGCTCAGCGGGCCGTTAGGCGTTTTGATCGAGAAACTGGTTCAGCTGAGACTTGGACTGTGCGCCTACCAGGGAGGCGACCTTGGTGCCGGACTTGAACAGCATCACCGTGGGGACGCCGCGTACGCCCTGCTCGGCGGCAATTTCCGGCGCGTCGTCGACGTTGACGCTGGCGACCTTGACGCTGCCGTCGCGCTCGTCGGCGACTTCGTCCACCACCGGTGCCATCACTTTGCAAGGGCCGCACCAGGGCGCCCAGAATTTCAGCAGTACCGGCTGCTCGGCGTTGAGCACTTCCTGTTCAAAATTGGCGTTGGTGACATCTACGTTGGACATTTTTCTCTCCCGTTTGCGTTGCGTTGGTGTGTCGTTGCCGTATCCAAGGCGACGACTTTCGGCGTATTTGCGACGCTATTCACCGCGCCAAGCCGGCAAATGTTAGCCGCCGCGGGGCAGGCTGGCAAATCATCGCCTGCCCCACGCCGCCGGCGCGCTTTGCAGCGGCGATATCGGCACAGCGCCGCGGCGCTGTTTTCTATAGGGTAAAAGTATTGGCGTAGCGTTTTTTATTCTATTTTATTAGTGTTGGCGCTAACCGTGTCAACGGGTTGCCATCAAGGGAAGCGTCAAAGGGAAGAGTCAGGGCCATGAAGCTACAGCAGCTACGCTATATCTGGGAAGTCAAGCGGCATCGTCTGAACGTATCGGCCACCGCGCAAAGTCTTTTCACCTCCCAGCCGGGGGTCTCCAAGCAGGTGCGCTTGCTGGAAGACGAGCTGGGCGTGGAAATTTTTGCCCGCAGCGGCAAGCATCTGACCCGGGTAACGCCGGCGGGTGAGGCCATTATCGAACTGGCCGGCCAGGTGCTGCGGCTGACGGAAAATATCAAGGACGTAGCCCAGGAGTACAGCAACGAGCGGCGCGGCAGCATGGCCATTGCCACCACGCACACTCAGGCGCGCTACGCGCTGCCGCCGGTGATTGCCGAGTTCACCCGTCAATATCCCGACGTGGCGCTGCATATGCAGCAGGGCACGCCCAAACAGATTGCGCAGATGGTCAGCGAAGGCCAGGCCGACTTTGCCATCGCCACCGAGTCGCTTGAGCTGTTTACCGATTTGATATTGCTGCCGTGCTATCGCTGGAACCGCTGCGTGCTGGTGCCCCGGGGCCACCCGCTGACGCGCCTGGGCGGTGCGCTGACGCTGGAGGCGCTGGCCGACTATGCGCTGGTGACCTACGTTTTTGGCTTTACCGGCCGCTCCCAGCTTGATGATGCCTTCAAGGCCTGCGGGCTTGAGCCCAACGTGGTTCTCACAGCGGCGGATGCCGATGTAATCAAGACCTATGTGCGCCTGGGGATGGGCGTGGGGATCGTGGCCGATATGGCGGTGGATGAAGCCCAGGACGATGACCTGGTAGCGCTCAAGGCCGATCACCTCTTTGAAAGCTCCACCACCAAGATCGGCATTCGCCGCGGCACGTTCATGCGCGGCTATATGTACGACTTTCTCGCCCGCTTTGCTCCGCACCTGGATCGCGATCTGGTGGACGCGGCGCTGGCGGCCGGGCCTCGCCATGAAAAAACGCTGTTTGACGATATTTGCCTGCCGGAATATTGAAGGCAAATCAAAGGCCGGTCGGCGCTATGGCGGCGTATGGTATGCCAGCGCGGCGACCAGGTGGCGAATCTTGTCCAGGGTTTCGGTGTACTCCGCGTGAAGGTCGGAATCGGCCACCAGGCCGCCGCCGCCCCAGACGCTGAGCGTTTCGCCGTCGGCGAGTACCGTGCGGATGGCAATGGAGGTATCCATGTGGCCGCGCGCGTCCACGTAGCCCAGGCTGCCGCAGTAGAGGCTGCGCTGGCAGGGTTCCAGCGCGTCGATGATCTGCATGGCGCGGATTTTCGGCGCGCCGGTAATCGAGCCGCCGGGAAAGGCGGCCTCCAGCAGGGCAAGCGGTGACGCGCCGGCCGCAAGCTCGCCTTGCACCACGCTGACCAGATGATGCACGTTGGGGTAGCTTTCCAGCCCGCAGAGCGCGGGTACGCGTACGCTTCCCGGCCGGCACACCCGGCCCAGATCGTTGCGCAGCAGATCCACAATCATCACGTTTTCGGCGCGGTCTTTCTCGCTTTGCAGCAGCGCCTGCGCCTGGGCGCGATCGTCTTCCGGCGTGGCTCCCCGAGGGCGGGTGCCCTTGATCGGACGGGTTTCCACCTGCCCGTTGCGCACGCGAATAAAGCGCTCGGGAGACAGCGACATCACGGCTTTATCGCCCCAGGCCATAAACGCTGAAAACGGCGTCGGTGTGGCCCGGCGCAGGCGGCAATAGGCGTCCCAGGCGTCGCCTCGGTAGCGGGCGGAAAGCCGCTGGGCGAGGTTGATCTGATAGCAGTCCCCGGCGCGAATGTAGTGCTGCACCCGGGCAAAGCGCTCGGCATAGTCGTCCTGGCTCATGTCGGGACGAAACGGCGCGACAAGGTGGAAATCTTCGCCGGCGCCTGCCGGCTGCTCCAGCCATTGCTGGACCTCCTCGGCGCGTGCCGGGGTGGCGGCAAGCCAGGCTTCGCGCCGCCGGTGATCCAGCACGATGGCCCAGTCGTAAAGCCCCAGGCGCGCGGCGGGGAGCGACGTCGCGGCGGGTTGGGCGCTGGCGATGCCGTGATGTTGGCAGCCCAGGTCATAGCCCCAGTAGCCCATAAGGCCGCCGAGAAAGGGCAGCTCGCTGTCGATATCCGGGGCGGGCAGCTGGGCCAGCAGCCAGGCCTGGGCGGCAAAGGCGTCGGTGAGCCCGTCGGGCAGCGCGGCCAGGGCGCTGTCATGGCGCTGCAGGTGCGGGTGGCCATCGGCGTTTACCTGCAGAGTGCCCAGCGGGTCGCAGCTCATGATGTCGTAGCGGCCGCGGGCCTGGAGGCGGCCGCTGTCGAGCAGTACGGCGCCCGGGCGCTGGCGCAGCCGGGCAAACAGCGCCAGCGGATCGTCGGCGTAAGGCAGCGGGGTCAGTGTCAACGGCGTGGTCATGGGAAAGCGTCGCCTTGCCAAAATGGGAGCGCCTTATTCTAGGGGCGTGCTGCCGGCCTTGCCAGCCGTCCGGCTCGATGTGAGGCGCGCCTCGGCGCCTACGCCTTTAGGGCAAGCGGGGCGCTCGCTGCTGGCTGGCTCGCTGAGTGGTCTGTAGTATCTGGGAGGTCTTTTCAGCGAGGATGACGCTTATGACCGCACCGACTCCCGGCGCTCGCTTTCGCGCAGCGCTTAACCGCAGTCACCCGCTGCCGATCCTCGGCACGATCAACGCCTATACCGCGCTGATGGCCGAGCGCGTCGGCCACCAGGCGATTTATCTGTCCGGCGGCGGGGTGGCCAACGCCTCGTTCGGCCTGCCGGATCTGGGCATAACCACCATGAACGACGTGGTGGAAGACGCCCGCCGTATCTGCGGCGCCACCGACCTGCCGCTGCTGGTGGACATCGATACCGGCTGGGGCGGCGCGTTCAACATCGCCCGCAGCGTCAAGGAGCTGCAGCGTGCCGGCGCGGCCGCTGTGCACCTGGAAGACCAGGTAGCGCAGAAACGCTGCGGCCACCGGCCCAACAAGGCGATCGTGTCCCAGGCGGAAATGGTCGACCGCATCAAGGCCGCCGCTGACGCGCGGCTCGATCCGGATTTTTTCCTTATTGCGCGCACCGACGCCTTTCAAAAAGAAGGGCGAGACGCCGCCATTGAACGTGCCAACGCCTGTGTGGCGGCCGGCGCGGACGCCATTTTTGCCGAGGCGGTACATACCCTTGACGACTATCGCGCCTTCTGCGAGCGCGTTGACGCGCCGATTTTGGCCAACATCACCGAGTTTGGCGCCACGCCGCTGTTTACCCAGGCCGAGCTGGGCGATGCGGGCTGCGCTATGGTGCTGTATCCGCTGTCGGCGTTTCGTGCGATGAACGCAGCGGCGCTCAACGTCTATCAAAGCATCATGGACAACGGCCACCAGCAAAACGTGGTGGCGAGCATGCAGACTCGCGACGAGCTTTACGACATGCTTGGCTATCACGCCTTTGAGCAAAAGCTCGATGCGCTGTTTGCCGGGCATGACGACAGGGACTGACGCGCACTTTTCGCGCTTTCTCAGCCTTGTTCCCCAACGTCGCTACTAGCAGGAGTACCATCATGGCAGAGCAAAAACTCAGCGGTGCCGGCCTGCGCGGCCAGAGTGCCGGCGAAACCGCGCTTTGCACCGTGGGCAAGTCCGGCTCGGGATTGACCTACCGCGGCTTTGACATTCAGACGCTGGCAGAGCATGCCCGTTTTGAAGAAGTCGCCTATCTGCTGCTCAAGGGCAAACTGCCCAGCCGCGCCGAGCTCGACGCCTACATCGCGCGGTTGAAAAGCCTGCGCGGGCTGCCCGATGCGCTGAAAACCGTACTTGAACAGATTCCCGCCGATGCCCATCCGATGGAGGTGATGCGTACCGGCGCCTCGATGCTGGGCAATCTGGAAACCGAGGAAAGTTTTGACGCCCAGCAGAACGTCGCGGATCGTCTTGTCGCCGCGCTGCCGTCGATCATTGCCTACTGGTACCGTTTCAGCCACGACGGTCAGCGTATCGATACCGCCACCGACGATGACTCCACCGGGGCACACTTTTTGCACCTGCTCCACGGTGAGGCGCCCAGCCGGCTGCATGCCGATGCCATGAACGTCTCGCTGATCCTCTACGCCGAGCACGAATTCAACGCCTCGACCTTCACCGCCCGGGTGTGCGCCTCGACGCTTTCAGACCTGTATTCCTGCGTTACCGGCGCCATCGGCAGCCTGCGCGGCCCGCTGCACGGCGGCGCCAACGAGGCCGCCATGGAAATGATCGAAGGCTTTGCCTCGCCCGACGACGCCGAGCGCGGCATGCTCGACAAGCTCGCGCGCAAGGAAAAGATCATGGGCTTTGGCCACGCCATCTACCGCGAGTCCGACCCGCGCAACGCTATCATCAAGCAGTGGGCAGAAAGGCTGGCCGACGACGTAGGCGACCGCGTGCTCTATCCCGTGTCGGTGCGCTGCGAAGAAGTCATGTGGCGGGAAAAAAAGCTGTTTTGCAACGCCGACTTTTTCCACGCCAGCGCCTATCACTTCATGGGGATTCCCACCAAGCTGTTCACGCCCATTTTTGTCATGGCCCGGGTGACCGGCTGGTGCGCTCACGTGTTTGAGCAGCGCGCTAACAACCGCATTATCCGTCCCAGCGCCGACTACACAGGCCCTGAGCACTGCGACTGGGTGCCCATCGATCAGCGCAACGGATAGCGCCCGTTTTCTCACCGGCCTGCGCTGCGCAGACACCCCGCAGCGCAGGGCCGGTTTGTTGAAGTACCAAGGAGATTTGCATGTCCGACGACAATCAGCGCCCCGACTATGATGCCGAACTGCAACGCATTGCCGACTACGTGCTGAGCGCACCGACGCCTTCAGCCGAGGCGTGGGAAACCGCCCGCTACTGCCTGATGGATACGCTGGGCTGCGGGCTTTTGGCGCTGCGCTTTCCGGAATGCACCAAGCATCTGGGCCCGCTGGTCCCCGGCACGCAGGTGCCCCACGGGGCCCGAGTACCGGGCACGCCGTTTTGCCTGGACCCGGTCAAGGCCGCGTTTGATATCGGCACGGCCGTTCGCTGGCTGGACTACAACGACACCTGGCTTGCCGCCGAGTGGGGCCACCCGTCGGACAACCTGGGGGCGATTCTCGCCGTGGCCGACCACCTGTCCCAGCAGCGCACGGCCCGGGGCGAGGCGCCGCTGACCATGGACGCGGTGCTGCAGGCGATGATCATGGCCCATGAAATCCAGGGCGTGCTGGCGCTGGACAACAGCTTCAACCGCGTGGGGCTGGATCACGTGGTGCTGGTCAAGGTGGCCTCAACGGCGGTTTCGGCATGGCTGATGGGCGCGGACCGCGAGCAGCTGCTTTCCGCGCTGTCCCACGCCTTTGTCGACGGCCAGAGCCTGCGCACCTACCGGCATGCACCCAACGCCGGTTCGCGCAAGAGCTGGGCGGCGGGGGATGCTGCCTCTCGGGGCGTGCGCCTGGCGGATATGGCCCTGCGCGGCGAGATGGGCATTCCCGGCGCGCTGAGCGCACCGCAGTGGGGCTTTTACGACGTAGCGTTCAGCCATACCAACCGGGATTTGGCCACCAAGCCGGAAGGCGAGCGTCGCTTCAGCTTCCAGCGCGAGCTTGGCTGCCATGTGATGGAAAACGTGCTGTTCAAGATTGCCTTTCCCGCCGAGTTTCACGCCCAGACCGCCTGTGAGGCGGCCATGACGCTGCACCCGGACGTTGCCGGCCGGCTCGACGAGATCGAACGCATCGAGCTTGTCACCCACGAGTCGGCCGTTCGCATCATTGCCAAGAGCGGGCCTTTGGCCAACCCCGCCGACCGCGACCACTGCCTGCAGTACATGGTGGCCGTGCCGCTGATTTTCGGCGCGCTTGAGGCCGAGCACTACGAAGACGACTTTCACGCCGCCCATCCGGAAATTGACCGGCTGCGCGAGCGCATGCAGGTGGTCGAGGAGCCGCGCTATTCCGCGGACTATCTTGATCCCGACAAGCGCTCCATCGCCAACGCCGTTCAGGTGTTTTTCACCGACGGCAGCCGTAGCGAAAAAGTTGAGGTGGAATATCCCGTCGGCCATCGCCGCCGGCGAGAAGAGGGCATTCCTTTGCTGGTCGAAAAATTCACTCGCCATCTGGCCACGCGCTTTCCGCCTCGTCAGGCAGACGCCATTTTGGCCCAGTGCGAAAGCACCGGCGCGCTGGAAGGCACGCCGGTGCATCGGTTCATGGATCAGTGGCGGATATAAAGGAAGTTAAAATTCGATTTCGTCGCGAATCTTGTCCACTGTGACAGCGCCGATGCCGCTGACGCGCGTCAGGTCGTCGGCGCTTTCAAAATCACCGTTGGCCTCGCGTTCCTTGATCAGCGCTTCGGCGCGGCTGGGGCCGATACCCGGCAGCTCGCCGAGCAGCGCAGCGTCGGCGGTGTTGACGTTAATCGGCGCGACCTGCTGTGCGACGGCGCCGCCGGAAAGGCCAAGCGTGCAGCTGAGCAGCAGGGCAGCGGTGAGTCCTTTAAGCGTCATGTTGATCCTCCATGAAAAGCGATGCGAGCGGCGTGCCGGGCAAAAAAAGCACCGGCTTCTATAAGCTAGTCGGTTGTTGGCCGGCGGGTGTACGTAATGCTTGCCTTTTTTGTACGACATCCGCTACAGGTATTGTTCGTTATGGCATACAGGCTTTTTCGGCCGATCGGGGCTGATATACTGGCGAACACGCCGACACTCTTTTTCGGGATTTTTCGGGAGCTACCACGTGACCACGTCATCCCCGCTGATTATCGCTCTGGACTACCCCTCGCTGGATGCCGCGCTGTGCATGGCCGATCAGCTCGATCCTGCTCGCTGTCGGCTAAAAGTCGGTAAAGAGCTTTTCACTCGCAGCGGTCCGGCCGTGCTGGAAGCGCTGCACGGGCGAGGCTTCGAGGTGTTTCTGGATCTTAAATTTCACGATATTCCCAACACTGTAGCCGGCGCGGTGCAGGCGGCGGCGGAGCAGGGCGTATGGATGGTCAACGTGCATGCCGGCGGCGGGCGTCGGATGATGCAAGCCGCCGCCGAGCGCCTGGCTGCTCATCGCCTGGCAACACGCTTGATTGCAGTTACGGTGCTGACCAGTATGGACGCCGCCGATCTGGCCGAGACGGGCATTAAAGTGCCGCTCGATGAGCAGGTGCAGCGGCTGGCCCGGCTGGCCCGTGACAGCGGCATGAGCGGGGTGGTGTGCTCGGCACGGGAAGCCGGCATGCTCGCTGCCAGCTGCGGGGCAGATTTCATGAAGGTAACCCCGGGCATTCGGCCACGCTTCGCGGCTGCCGACGATCAGCAGCGCATCATGACGCCGCGCGCTGCCCTTCAGGCGGGCAGTACGCACCTGGTGGTGGGGCGTCCGGTGACCCAGGCGGCAGATCCCATGGGCGCGCTTGACGCCATCGAGGCGGAGCTTTCGGTATAGCAACGGCGCGATCCGCTATTCCCCGTCAACGCCAATAATCGGCTTGACGCTGCCCCACTGGCGGCAGCTGGGGCACTGCCAGATGAGCATGTCACCGCTAAAGCCGCAGCGCTGGCAGCGATAGCGCGGGCGGTTTTCCAGCAGTGCGCGGGTGTGTCGCTTGAGTAGAAACAGCCGCGAATCCGGCGTTTGCCGTTGGCTTTGGCGCTGGCTTTCCATGTAAAGATCCAGCAGATAATCCAGCCCGCCAAGGCTTGGAGATGCCTCCAGGCGCTCGCCGGTCTGTTCGATGGCGCGCTCTACCCCGTCATGCCGGTGGGTCATTTCGCCCAGGCGGACAATTACGCTGGTGTAGGGTGCATCCGGCAAGAGCTCAAGGAGGTGGCGGGTAAAGCCGGCGTCGTCGCCGGCGTAGCGGTAGGCCCGCTGCAGCGCCGGTAGCATGGTGGGAATGTGGGCCTGGTCCTGCTCGGCGATCCGACCCAGCCGGGCAATAGCGTTGGCATAGCGGCCGTTGTCCATTGCCAGCTCGGCAAGCATCAAATTGGCGCGCACGCACTGCGGGTCCAGCTGCAGGGCTTTTTTGAGCCGGCGCTTGGCCAGCGAACGGCTGGCCTGAGTCATATCGTCAGCGGCCAGTTCGCACTGCCAGTGAGCGGCGGCGACCTGAATATCGGCTTGCTGCTCCAGCAGCGGCTGGATGATATCCAGCGCGCTTTGCCAGTCTTTTTCGCGCTCGAACAGGTCAATCAGCAGGCGCCTGGCCGCCATTCGGTGCGTCTGGTGCTGGCTATCGGCATCGGTTTGCTGCAATAGCCGCTGAGCGCGGTCGTGCAGGCCCAGCGCCATGAAATCCTGTGCCAGCTCCAGCTGCACCTGTTCGTTCTGCCATGCCGAAAGCGACGGGCGGGCGAGCAGGTTTTGATGAATATTAACGGCTTTATCGGCTTCGCCGCGGGTGCGAAAGAGCTTGCCCAGGGTGATGTGGGTGTCAACGGTATCGCTGTTGACCTCCAGGGCGTGAATGAAGGTGTTGATGGCTTTGTCGGGCTTTTCATCCAGTAGATAGTTGAGCCCGACGAAATAGTCACGCGAAAGCGATCTTGAAGGAGGCGCCGGGGAAGGGGTAATGCGGCGTGACGCCTGGCGATACCCCAGCCCGAAGCCGATGGCAATGGCGGCTACCAGCACGCCCAGCAGCACGGCATCCAGCATTCAGGTCGCATCCGTCATTCAGGCGAGTTCCTTCATCTCCCCGGTGCGCAGGCGGTCGAGCTCCTTGCGCTGCTGTTTATTGTGGCGCTGGGCGCCGGCCAGCCGAGCCTTGAGCCGCACGTAGACGCCAAGCATGGCCAGCATGCCGATGACCACGCCGGCGGTAAGCGTTGCCAGCAGCCAGACCGAAAGCGACACGGGCGGCAGCTCTAGCCAGATAAGGTTGAGTGCTACGGTTTGTTGGTTGTTGACGGCGAAAAGAATGCCGACCAGCAATACCACCAGCAGAATGGCAGCAAGCAAAAGCCCTTTGATCCAGCGCATGATGAGTGTCCTGATTGGTAGCGTATCCAGTGCCCTATTGTGTATGAGTCTGGGCGCTGCGTCACCCCGCAAACGGCTGTTATGTGTCCGCGTTGTCGGGGGTCAATAGCCTTGGGTGCGGCTTGCGTCGACCTGTTCGCGCAGCTCCTTGCCGGGCTTGAAGTGCGGTACGTACTTGCCGTTGAGCTCTACCGGATCGCCGGTTTTGGGATTGCGGCCGGTGCGCGGCTCACGATAGTGCAGCGAGAAGCTGCCAAAGCCGCGTATTTCCACGCGGCTGCCGCTGGCCAGGGTGTCGGTAATATCGTCCATTATCAAACGCACGGCCGTTTCTGCCTCCTTGAGCGACAGCTCTGGCTTGCGCATTGCAATCTGTTCGATCAGCTCTGATTTTGTCATTGATGGGCTCCATGCAGCGACGAACAAAGCGCCGGCGATAAACGCAGAAGCCGGCCGCCGCGGCGCCTTGGTGTAGGGCAGGGTTCAGCATACTGCGACACTGTGGAGAAAACAATTCAGCGAAAACAAGCGACTAGCCTGTAGCGTCAACGGCTGCAGCATAGCCGGGACGCAACACTATCGCGAACCTGTGTGTGCGCTATACTGCGGTTTCCTTTCATCGACGCAAAGAGGCTAACGTTGAACGACGATACTTCCCCCGAGGCTATCCAGCGCAAACGCCTGTATTGGCACTCTCGCCGCGGCATGTGGGAGCTGGACCTGCTGCTGATTCCGTTTCTGGAGCGGTGCTACGACACGCTGAGCCCCGACGATCAGGCCGCTTACCGGCAGCTGATCACCGAAGAGGATCAGGATCTGTTTGGTTGGCTGATGCGCCGGGAGTGGCCGGAAGATGCCGCGCGTCGGCGTATTGTCAAAATGATTGTAGCGCATGCAGAAAGCCTCGATAACGCTGCCTATCGCGGCCTCTAATGCGGGCTGCGTTGCGCATGCGCTGCTGGCGGGCGTGGCGGGCTGGCTTTTCGGTGTGAGCGTGGGGCTGGCAGCGGCAGGGCTTTGGTGCGCGCTTAGCGGCATCTGGCTGTGGCGCGCGCGCCGGCAAGCGCCTCGGGGAGCGCTGGAAGTCAGCGTTGACGAGGCGGGAATTATGGGGCGCTTTCTGCCCGAACCCGGCAGCAGCGAGGCCGCCTCGGCCGGTCTGTCTGACGCCTGGGTGCCGCTTCACTGTGACTATCTGGGGCCGTGGCTTGCCGGCCTTTGGCTGGGTGGCAAAAGGCTTTGGCTATGGCCGGACAGCGCGCCTGCCGAGGCGCGGCGCCGGCTGCGCTGCACGTTTCACCGGCCGGGCCGCTAGGCCGGTTAGCGGCGAGGCTGGCCGGCGCTCAGATCGGCCAAAGTGAGCGTTGAAGGCGTCGCGGTTGAGGCGTGTTCGGGCCAGTCGGTGCTGAAATGCAGGCCGCGCGATTCGCGGCGTTGCCCGGCAGCATGGACGGTCAGCTGTGCCAGGCTCAGCGCCTGCCACAGCCGTCGGCTTGCAGGGTGATCAAGGGCAGGGCTGTGCTTTTGCAGCTCGGCCTGCGCTTCGCCAAGGGTCGCAGCCGCGCGGCTGAGCCCGGCTTGGCTGCGCACAATTGATACGTCTTGGCTCATGGCCCGGCGCATGGTGTTGCGCAGCCGATTCAGTGCCGGTAGGTCAACGTCGGCCTTCGGGTTGAGCGCTGAGAAATCGCTCATTGTGGCAGGTGGAGGCAGCGGCGTTGATACAATGCGTCGGGCGCAGCTGCGGGCAAATACCAGGCATTCCAGCAGAGAGTTGCTGGCCATACGGTTGGCGCCGTGAAGGCCGGTGCAGGCCGTCTCCCCCACGGCGTACAGGCCGGTAACGCCGGTCGCGCCGGCCAGGTCAGTGGCAACGCCGCCGCAGCTGTAATGGGCTGCCGGCACCACGGGAATTGGCCGGCGAATGACGTCAATGCCTCGCTGGCGGCAGTGGGCCACGATAGTGGGGAAATGCCGGCGAACGGCATCGGCGCCGAGGTGGCCAACGTCCAGCCAGACATGGCCGCTTGTGCCGCGCTGTATTTCGGCGTCGATGGCACGGGCAACCACGTCTCGGGGAGCAAGCTCTGCGCGCGAATCCACGGCGGGCATGAAGCGCTCGCCGGCCTCGTTTAACAGCCGGCCGCCTTCGCCGCGTACGGCTTCGCTGATCAGAAACGCCGGGCCGTCGGGATCGTAAAGGCCGGTCGGGTGAAACTGCTGGAATTCCAGATTGGACAGGCGTGCGCCCAGCGTAGCGGCCATCATCATGCCGTGACCGCTGGCCGGATCGGGCGCGGTAGTATGGGCGTAGAGTCCGCTGGCGCCGCCGGTCGCCAGAACCGTATGCGGGGCCATGATGCGCTGTACGCGGCCCGCATCGTCGATGCCCCAGGCTCCCTGGCAGGCGCCGTCACGGCTTTGAATCAGATCCGTGACGCGAACGTCGGTCAGCACTCGAATGCCGGTGTGCCGGGCGATGCGGCCGTTGAGGGCCTCAACAACGGCACGCCCGGTGGCGTCGTCGGCATGAATGATGCGGCGAGCGCTGTGCCCGCCTTCCCGGGTAAGGTGGTAGGGGTAGCGCGCGCCGGGGCTGCTGTCCGGGGTGAACGCTACGCCGCATTCCAATAGCCAGTCGATGGCGCGCGGGCCGTTTTCCACGGTAAAGCGCACGGCCGCGGGGTCGCACAGACCGTCCCCTGCGGCCAGGGTGTCGTTGATGTGGGCGGCAAAATCGTCATCCGGTGCCAAAACGGCGGCGATGCCTCCCTGGGCCCAGCGGCTGGCGCCGGCAGCGGGTTTGATCAGCGTAACGTCGCAGTGATCCGCCAGCTGCAGGGCCAGCGTCAGCCCGGCGACGCCGCCGCCAATAATCAGCGCGTCGGTGGATGCGGTCGTTGAATGGGGTGCGTTCATGGGCGGTTCCTTCTTCAACAACCGGCCGTTGTCAGGGCTGTGACGCAAAAGGCAACGTCTATGCCGGCGTCGGGATGCCGCGGAAGAGGGAATACGCTGTGAACTGGTGCCCGGAGCCGGACTTGAACCGGCACGCCATTAGGCAAGCGATTTTAAGTCGCTAGTGTCTACCCATTCCACCATCCGGGCGTGATATAGCAAATACGGGGGAGATTACAAAGGAGTGGAGGCTGGAGTCGGAATCGAACCGGCGTTAACGGAGTTGCAGTCCGCTGCATCACCACTCTGCCATCCAGCCTCAAGTCGTTGGAGCGGGAAAGGAGATTCGAACTCCCGACCCTCGCCTTGGCAAGGCGATGCTCTACCGCTGAGCTATTCCCGCTCGACTCGCTGGCGAATTATACGCAGGATTTTAGCCGTGTCAACGACTAGCGTTGCTATCTTGTGTTTTACATGGACCGGCGCAGGTGCGGCCAGGCGGCCTTGAGGTACTGCATCATGGACCACAGCGTCAGCAAGGCGGCGCTATACAGCGTGAGAATGCCCAGCGTTGCCATCAGGTGGCCGGTGGGAAAGCCCAGCAGTATGAGAATGGCGATCATCTGCAGCGTGGTTTTCAGCTTGCCGACCCAGGACACGGCCACCGCGCCGCGTTTGCCCATTTCTGCCATCCATTCGCGCAGAGCGGATATCACGATTTCGCGGCCGATAATGACCAGCGCGGGCAGGGTAAGCGCCCAGGTATCAAAGCGTTCGATCAGCAGCGCCAGTGCAACCGCCACCATCAGTTTGTCAGCGACCGGATCAAGAAAAGCGCCGAAAGGGGTCGACTGGTTCCAGCGGCGAGCCAGGTAGCCGTCCAGCCAGTCGGTAACGGCGGCCAGCGCAAAGAAGGCCGCAGCGGCGGGCATGCTCCACTCAAACGGCAGATAGAACAGCACAACCAGTAGCGGAATGAAAACGATGCGGGCGAGCGTAAGAATGTTGGGTATGTTCATCGCGGAGTGCGATCCTTGCCGGAAAAACGAGAGAAAGCGGTTAAGCATTGTAAATGCCCGGCCTATTCTATCCCTCTTGTCGGGCGGCATCCATGCTCGCTGTGCTTTATCCGTGGAGTGCTTGATAAATCACATCGGCCAGCGCTTCGCTGATGCCGGGCACCCGGGCAAGCTCGGCACGTCCGGCCTTGCGCACGCCTTGCAGGCCGCCGAAAAAGCGCAAAAGTTCCCGGCGGCGTTTGGGGCCGATGCCGGGAATATCCTGCAGCGTGGAGGTGCGCCGGGTCTTGTCTCGGGCGGCGCGGTGGCCGGCAATGGCAAAGCGGTGGGACTCGTCGCGGATGTGCTGGATCAGGTGCAGTGCCGGCGAGGTGGCCTCCAGGTCCAGCGGCTGCTCGGGGGTTTCAAGAAACAGCGTTTCCAGTCCGGCCTTGCGGGTGCTGCCCTTGGCTACGCCGAGCAGAATAATGTGGTCGATGCCGAGCGTTTTCAGCACCTCGCGGGCCATGTTGAGCTGGCCTTTGCCGCCGTCTACGATCAGCACGTCAGGGGCGACACCGGTGCTGTCAGTCACACGCTTGAGCCGCCGGGTCAGGGCCTGCTGCATGGCGGCATAGTCGTCGCCGGCGGCAATGCCTTTGATGTTGAAGCGGCGGTAGTCGCTTTTGCGCGGCCCGCCGGTATCAAACACCACGCAGGAGGCGACGGTAGCCTCGCCGTGGCTGTGGCTGATGTCAAAACACTCCAGCCGTTCGGGCATGCCGGTAAGCCCCAGGGCGTTTTGCAGCGCGGCCAGGCGCGCGGTCATTTGCTGCTGGTCGGCAAGGGCGGTGGCCAGGTGCTGTTCGGCGTTGGCGACGGCTAGATCCTGCCACTGGGCGCGGTGGCCGCGCACGTGATGCGCCAAGCGAACGCGTTTGCCGGCGTGCTGGGAGAGTGCGCTTTGCAACAGCGCAGCGTCGTCCAGCCCGTGGGAGGTAATGATCTCGGCGGGCACGTCGTGCGGCTGGGCCAAATAGTACTGGCCGACGACGTTGGCCAGCAGTGCGGCGGGGTCCAGATCCAGATCGTTGGGCGGGGTATGGTGGCGCGCGCCGAGCAGGCGGCCGTCGCGCACGCTGAGTATTGCCACGCTCAGGCCCCCGGGGCGCTGGGCCAGGGCAAAGACGTCGGCATCGCCGTTTTGGGTGTCGACGAACTGGCGCTGCTGCAGTGCTCTGAGCTGCTGGATCTGGTCACGCAGCCGTGCGGCTTGCTCAAAGTCCAGTGCCTGGCTGGCCTGCTCCATGGCGTCGGTCAGCGTCTGGGTGACGTGTTCGCTTTTGCCCTCCAGGCACATGACGGCGTGTTCCAGATCCTGGCGGTAGTCGGCTTCGCTGATGTAGTCCACGCAAGGGGCGCTGCAGCGCTCTATCTGATACTGCAGGCACGGGCGCGAGCGGTGGGCGAAAACGCTGTCTTCGCAGCTGCGGATGCGGAAAATTTTCTGCATCAGCGCGAGGCTTTCGCGCACCGCACTGCTGCTGGGATACGGGCCCAGGTAGCGGCCGTCGCCGCGACGCTGGCGCACGCGTTTGTACTCCAGCGCTGGAAACGGGTGGCGGTCGGTGACGAAAATAAACGGGTAGGACTTGTCGTCGCGCAGCAGAATATTATAGGGCGGGCGCAGCGATTTGATCAGGTTTTGCTCCAGCAGCAAGGCTTCGATCTCGCTGCGGGTAACGGTGACCTGGATATCGGCAATGCGCCCGACCATCGCCTGGGTCTTGGCGTTCAGGCGGCCGCGAAAATAGCTGGACAGGCGGGCATTGAGCCGTTTGGCCTTGCCCACGTACAGGGTGTTGCCCTGAGCGTCGAGCATGCGATATACGCCCGGCGAGGCGCCGACGGTGCTGAGAAACTGCTTGTGATCAAAGCTCATGCGCCGAGTTTAGCACGATGATCAGACCGGTCTGTTAGCGGGCTGGCGTCGCACAGCCGCAAAGCCGGGCATCAAGCGTTGATGGCGTCAAAGCCGTCTACCAGGCCGTGGTGCAAGGCCAGGTGCGTCAGCTTGACGTCGGAGTCGATATCGAGCTTTGCAAACACGCGGTAGCGGTAGGCGTTGATCGTTTTGCTGCTCAGGTGAAGGTGCTCGGCAATGTCACAAACGCGCTGGCCGTTGACCACCATCAGCGCTATCTGCAGCTCGCGCCGGGAAAGTTGGTTGAAGCGGTTGGCCTCTCCGGCTACGTGGGTCAGCGCCAGACGCTGCGCTACGCTGTGTCCGATATAGCGTCGGCCGTGGAAAACATGGCGAATGGCATCCAGCATTTCGTGGTGATAGGCGCTTTTGCTTAAAAAGCCGGCGGCTCCCGCTTCGATGATGTGCCGGGCCAGGCTGCCTTCAATATGGGCGGTCAATACCAGCACTTTGATATCGGACATGCCGCGACAGATTCGCCGGATGGCTTCCAGCCCGCCAATGCCGGGCATGTGCGTATCCATCAGTACGATATCGGGGCGTTGCCCGCGGCATTGGGCGACTGCGCTTTCGCCGTCGGCGGCTTCACCGATAATGGTCATATCGCACTCCTGATTGATCAGGTGAGCGATGCTGGTTCTGACGAGATGGTGGTCGTCGGCTATCAGTAGTTTGATCACACGGCAGCCTCCTGAAGGGGAAGGGTTGGCTAAGCCTGTCAGCCGGCCAGTGGTTTAATGTTGCCATACTAATTTATTAAGTCGAATTAGCATTACGTCTATTTCTTATCACGCCTTGACTTGGCTCAATTCTGCCGTTAAGATTCGCCCCGCTGCTGCAGGCAGCACTGGGGCCTTAGCTCAGCTGGGAGAGCGCAACACTGGCAGTGTTGAGGTCAGCGGTTCGATCCCGCTAGGCTCCACCAGATAAAAAAACCGCCCGATGGCCTAAGCCGTCGGGCGGTTGTGCATGCGAGCGACCTTCTGTGCGCAAGCCGCCTTACATTTTTAGCCAGGCCCAGGCGCAAAGGACTGTCTTGCAAAAAACTGTTTTGCAAGACAGCTCTTTTACAAGACAGTTTTTTTTGCAAGGGTGCGCCATCCCCGGTGTGGCCGTGGCGATGGCGAAGAGAATGGCGTAGGCGCCTAGCGGATCTGTCCCAGCAGCAAAAATTCGATGAGCGCCTTCTGCGCGTGGAGGCGGTTGCCGGCTTCCTGCCAGACGGCGGCGCGCGGGTCGTCGAGCAGCGTAGTGCTGATTTCTTCGCCCCGGTGGGCGGGCAGGCAGTGGAGAAACAGAGCGTCGTGCTTGGCGCGATCAAGCAGCGCTTCGGTGACCTGAAAGCCGGCGAAGTCGGCTTCGCGTCTGGCCTGCTCTTCCTCCTGACCCATGGAGGTCCAGACATCGGTCGTCACCAGGTCCACGCTGTCGACCGCTTGTTGCGGGTCGTAAACGATGCTGACGCGATCTCCCGCCGCGGCGACGATATCGGCCCGGGGTTCATAGCCTTTGGGGCAGCAGACGCGCAGATTGAAGTCGAACTGACGGGCGGCGTTGATCCAGGAGTGGCACATGTTGTTGCCGTCGCCGATCCACACCGCCGTGCGGCCTTTTACGCTGCCGCGAAGCTCTATCCAGGTCATCACGTCGGCGAGCAGCTGGCAGGGGTGGTAGTCGTCGGTGAGCGCATTGATCACTGGCACGTTGCTTGCCGCTGCGTACTCGGCCAGCCCCTCGTGGGAAAAGGTACGAATCATTACCGCATCGACCATTTCGGCCAGTACCCGGGCGGTATCGCCAACGGGCTCGCCGCGGCCCAGCTGGGTATCGCGCGGGGAAAGAAACAGGGCGTGGCCGCCAAAGTGTGCCATGGCGGTTTCAAACGACACGCGGGTGCGCGTGGACGATTTTTCGAAAATCATCGCCAGCGTACGGTTGGGCAGCGGCGTGTAGTTCGGGCCCTGAGCCTTGAGATTGCTCTTGATCGTGATGGCCCGCTGAATGAGATAGTGCAGCTCGTCTGCGGACAGATCCAACAGGGTGAGAAAATGGCGCGCCATGAGGCTCTCCGTACAAAAAGACCATCCTAGCCCCGCGGCGGGGGATGCGCAACGCGGTCGGCATTGGGTAGGATGGCGCCAGGCGACAAGGCCTAGTAGCATGGTCAGGTATTGGCAGGGTCAAGCATTGCCAGCAGTGAGCGCTGGTTTGGCCATGCATTGTTGTAACGTCGGTGAAGGGGATAAGGCCTTTACCGCTCATCTCCAGGAGTCCCCCATGAGCACAACTGTAGAAAACATTCAGCAGCAGATCAGCGAAAACCAGATCCTTCTGTACATGAAAGGCACGCCGCAGCTGCCTCAGTGCGGTTTTTCGGCGCAGACCGTGCAGGCGCTGATGAGCTGCGGCGAACGCTTTGCTTTCGTGAACATATTGGATAATCCCGATATCCGTGCCGAGCTGCCCAAGGTTGCCGACTGGCCGACGTTCCCCCAGCTGTGGGTAGAAGGCGAGCTGGTCGGCGGCTGTGATATCGTCATGGACATGCACCAAAGCGGCGAGCTGGAAAAGCTGGTCAAGGCCGCGGCGCAGCGTGCCGGCGCGGCTGAACAGGGCGATAACGCCTGACGCATCGTTGCCGCCGTATGGCGGCGGCGGTTGGCGGGCACCAAGGCAGCCGCTAGAATGGCGCCTTTCTCTGTTTCTTTGCCCGCCGAAGGATATACTGCCCCATGAGCTATCAGGTTCTGGCCCGCAAATGGCGGCCGCGCACATTCCACGAACTCGTGGGGCAGACGCACGTGCAGCGCGCGCTCATCAACGCCCTCGATCAGGGTCGGCTGCACCACGCCTATCTGTTTACCGGCACCCGCGGCGTGGGTAAAACCACGCTGGCGCGCATTCTGGCCAAATGTCTTAACTGCACGGCGGGCGGCCGGGGCGAAGAAGGCGTTACCTCCACGCCCTGCGGGCAGTGCGATAGCTGCCGCAGCATTGATGAAGGCCGCTTTGTCGACCTGATCGAGGTGGACGCCGCCTCGCGCACCAAGGTGGAAGACACCCGCGAGCTTTTGGACAACGTCCAGTACGCGCCCACTCAGGGGCGCTACAAGGTGTATCTCATTGACGAGGTGCACATGCTCTCGACCAGCAGCTTCAACGCGCTGCTGAAAACTCTTGAAGAGCCGCCGCCCCACGTCAAGTTCCTGCTGGCCACCACCGATCCGCATAAGCTGCCGCCCACGGTACTGTCGCGCTGTTTGCAGTTTACCCTCAAGCACTTGCCGCCGGAGCGCGTGGTCGAATATCTAACGCACGTGCTGACAGAAGAAGGCGTGGCGTTTGAACAAAGCGCGCTGTGGCTGCTGGGCAAGGCGGCCGAAGGCTCCATGCGCGATGCCATGAGCCTCACCGATCAGGCCATCGCCTTCGGGCAGGGCGCGGTACATCACGCCGACGTGGCCGCCATGCTGGGCACGCTGGATCATCGCCACGTTTTGGCGCTGGTCGAGGCGCTGGCCGACATTGACGTGGCAGGCCTGCTTGATGAAGTAGCCCGTCTGGCCGAGCAGGGGCCGGATTTTGCCGCGGTGCTTGATGACGTTGCCAACGTGTTGCACCGCCTGGCGATAGCGCAGATGGTGCCCGACGCGGTAGATAACAGCCACGGCGACCGCCAGGAAGTGCTGGCGTTGGCGGCGCGCTTTACCGCAGAAGACGTGCAGCTTTATTACCAGATCGGTATTCAGGGGCGCGGCGATATGGCGTATGCCCCGGATCTGCGCGGCGCGCTGGAAATGACGCTGATGCGTATGCTGGCGTTTCGCCCCCAGGGCGTGCCCAAGCCGCCGACTCACGCGCTGCCGCTTGCACCCGAACGCTCAAAGCCGGAGACGGCGCCGGCCGAGCCGGAAACGACGCCGAGTTTGCCGCCCTGGGGCGTTGATGCCACACCGTCATCGGCGCCGGAAGTGCGACCGCCTGACCCAAAGGTTGAGCCGGTTTTGGATCCCGCGTCTGCCGTCGACCCAAAGCCGGAAACCGAGCCGGGCTGGCAACCGGCATCGCCGCCGGACGATGAGACACCGCGAGAACACGCCCCGCCCGGGCGGCTGGACCATGCCGGCTGGCTGGACGGCTTCGCCTCGCTGGGGCTTGGCGGACTGACGCGCAATCTGGCCGCGCACTGCCAGCTAAAGCACGACGACGGCACGACCCTTGAGCTCAGGCTGGATCCGGATCAGGCCGCCATGCAGGCAGAAATACACCAAACCCGGATTGCCAAGGCGCTTGCCGCCCAGGGTACGCAGCGCCGGGTCGTTTTTATCCCGGAGCCGCTGGACCCGACGCTGGAAACCCCGCAGCAGCGTGAAACCCGGCGCGTCCAGGCGCGCCACGCTCAGGCGCTTGATACGCTCAATCGTGACCCCCATGTTCAACGGCTGAAAGAGACCCTCGGCGCCACCTTTATGAAAAACGGCGTAACGCCCGTTCAGCGCACCGACAGCGACACGTAATTGACCTACCCGGAGAGAGACCATGATGAAAGGCGGAATGGGCAACATGATGAAGCAGGCCCAGGAAATGCAGGAAAAGATGCAGAAGGCCCAGGAAGAAGTGGCCAAGGCAGAAGTGCACGGCGAGGCCGGTGCCGGCATGGTCAAGATCACCATGAACGGCCGCCACGACGTGAGCAAGGTCGACATCGACCCAAGCGTCATGGATGAAGATAAAGAGCTTTTGGAAGACCTGCTGGCCGCGGCGGTCAACGACGCCGTGCGCAAGGTGGAAGCCCGCTCCAAGGAAATGATGGAAGAAGCCACTGCCGGTCTGAACCTGCCGCCCGGCTTCAAAATGCCGTTTTAAGCGATGCGCTTTTCCCCGCTTGTTGAACAGCTGATGGAGGCGTTCCGGGTGCTGCCGGGCGTGGGGCCGAAAACCGCCCAGCGCATGGCCATGCACGTGCTGGAGCGCGAGCGTGAAGGCGGCAAGCGCCTGTCGGCCACGCTCGCCGAGGCGGTGGACGCTGTGGGCTACTGCCGGCGCTGCCGCACGCTCACCGAGGCCGAGCTGTGCGCGCTGTGCCAAAGCTCGCGCCGCGACGATGCCCTGCTGTGCGTGGTGGAATCTCCGGCCGATCAGCTGGCCATCGAAGAGGCCGGCGGCTTTGGCGGGCGCTACTTTGTGCTTCACGGGCACCTGTCGCCGATTGACGGCATCGGCCCGGACGCCATCGGCCTGGATCAGCTGGAGCAGCGGGTGGCGGAAGGGGCCGTGCGCGAAATAGTCCTGGCCACCAACCCAACGGTCGAAGGCGAGGCCACCGCGCACTACATTGCCACGCAGCTTGGCGCATACGGCGTGACGTTTTCGCGCCTGGCCTACGGCGTGCCCATGGGCGGCGAACTGGAGTACGTTGACGGCGGCACGCTCAGCCGGGCGTTCAACGGCCGCCTGCCGTTTTCCAGCGAATAAGCCCTTTTGCCCGTAAACCGGCTTTCTGCCCGTGGCCCCACTTTGCCGCACGCCTTTCGTGTGCGCCTTTTCGAGAACTGTGCTTTTGTCCTTGATTGACTCACCAACGTATCAGTGGATTGCCACGCCCGAGGCGCTGGATGCCGCCTGTGCCCGTATGGCCGGTGCCGATGTCATCGCGCTGGATACCGAATTTTTCCGCGAAAAAACCTTCTACCCTGTTCCCGCGCTGTTTCAGTTCGCCGTTGACGGCGCAACCTATCTGGTAGACCCGCTGCGGGTAGCATGCACGGCGGCATGTCAGACGCTTTTGCAAGGCGATGCGCTGAAACTGATTCATGCCTGCAGCGAAGACCTGGAAGTGTTCCAGCGCTGGGCCGGCACGCTGCCCGCGCCGCTGATGGATACCCAAGTCGCTCAAGGGTTTCTGGGCGATGTGCCCGGCATGGGGTTTCAAAAGCTGGTAGCGCACTGGCTTAATGAGGCCCTGCCCAAGGAGGAAACCCGGTCTGACTGGCTCAAGCGCCCGTTAAGCCAGGCGCAGTGCGACTACGCCGCCCTTGATGTGATCTGTCTGCTGGCGGTCTGGAAGCACCAGGCGCGCGCCCTGGCGCAGCGCGGGCGCATGGGCTGGGCGCTGGCCCAGTGTCAAACCCTGGTGGACCAGGCCGGGCGCAGCAGTGCCCAGGACGCGAGGTGGTTTACCCGCCAGCGTCAGCTGTGGCGGCTAACCCCGCGCCAGATTGAGGCTTATCGGCTGATGACCGCTTGGCGCGAAGGCGAAATTCGCCGGCGCGACCTGCCGCGCAACTGGCTGGCAAGCGACAAGATGCTGTTTGCCGTGGCCTGCGCGATGCCCAAAAATCGCTTCGAGCTGGCCGAGGTGGAAGACGTCAAACCGTCGCTGGTGAAAAAAGAGGGCGACACCTTGCTGGCTATGGTCAAAACCGCGCAGCAGCGCAGCGTCGAGGCGCTGCCTGCCGCCTGGCCGGACCCAGCACGCCCGCCGTTCAAGCCTTTGTTCAAGGCGCTGAAAAAAGCCGTCAGCCAGCGCGCCGAAGCGCTGGGCATGGCCCCTGAAATGCTGATGCGCCGCCGCGATATCGAAGCCGTTGCCATGCAGGCGCTGGCCGGTGAAACGCCCCGGCTGCCCGGCGGCTGGCGCGGCGAGTGTTTGAACGAATCGTTGACGCAAGCGCTCAAGGAGGCGCTATGACCGCTGTGCCATCTACCGCTGCAGATCGCATCGTGTGCGAAGTTTTCAAAAGCTCGCGCAAGGAAGAAACCTACCTCTACGTGGACAAGCGCCAGGGGCTGGCTGATGTGCCCGAGGCGCTGCTGGAACACTTCGGCAAGCCGGTGCCGGCGTTGACCCTGCTGCTGAGCGCCGACAAGCCGCTGGCCCGGGCCAACGCCGCCGAGGTTCTCGCCGCCATTGCCGAGCAGGGCTACTATTTTCAGATGCCGCCGGCAAAGGATGAGTACCTGCTGGATCTGTATCGAGCCCCTACCCGGGCGGTTTACTGATATGGGTGCGGCGATGCGCGAACGCTTTTGGGAGCGTTTTGCCCTGGAAGCGCTCAACGACGCCGAGTGGGAAGCCCTGTGCGACGGCTGCGGGCAGTGCTGCCTGCTCAAGCTCCACGATGAAGACACCGCAGAAGTCGCGGTGCTCAACGTGGCCTGCCGGCTTTTGGACACCCACAGCTGCCAGTGCAGCGACTACCTCAACCGCTTTGACAGCGTGCCGGACTGCACCCAGCTGACCCCCGCGCGGGTGCGCGAATTTACCTGGCTGCCGCACACCTGCGGCTACCGGCGCGTAGCCGAAGGCCGCAAGCTGGCCGGCTGGCACCCGCTGCTGAGCAACGACGCCGAGCGCGTCCACCGCAAGGGGGTCAGCGTGCGCGGCTTCGCCGTCTCCCAGGACGATGTGCCCGAAGATCGCCTGGAAGAGCATATTATTGCCGTGCTGCCGATGTAGGCGGCGCGCTTTTGCCCGCGCTTTGTACTTCGGGGCCTTCGGCAAGCCCCAGCGCCCAGAGAATAAACGCATCCTGGCGGGCGGCGTCGCGCCAGGCCTTGAACCGGCCCGAGGCGCCGCCGTGGCCGCTTTGCATGTCGGTATACAGTAGCACCGGCGCGTCGCCCTGCTGGTGCTGCTTGACCTTGGCATAGTATTTTGCCGGCTCCCAGTAGGCCACGCGGGTATCAAACCAGCTGCCCTCGATCCACAGCGCCGGGTAGACCTGAGATGTGACGGTATCCACCGGCGAGTAGCCGCCGATGCGCGCGGCGACCTCGGGCTCGTCGGGGTTGCCCCACTCGCTGTACTCGGCGGTGGTCAGCGGAAGCTCGGGGTTTTGCATGGTGCGCAGCACGTCGACAAAGGGTACGTCCAGCACCGCGGCACAGAAGGCCTCGGGGGCGCGATTGACGCAGGTGCCTACCAGCATGCCGCCGGCGCTGGCGCCGTAGGCAACGATGTTTTTGGGCCGGCTGAGGCCTTGCGCCACCAATGCGTCACGTGCGGCGAGAAAGTCGGCAAAGCTGTTTTCCTTGTGTGCCATCTTGCCGTGCAAATACCACGGCTCGCCGCGCTCGCCGCCGCCGCGCACGTGGGCCACGGCAAAGGCCACGCCGCGCTGTAAAAGCTCTAGCCGGGTGATGGAAAACCACGGGTCCTGCGGATCGCCGTAGGCGCCGTAGCCGTAGAGCAGAGTCGGCAGCGGCCGGTCGGCCAGATCGGCGCGCATGACCACCGATACCGGCACGCTTTCACCGTCGGCGCTTTGCGCCCAGATACGCCGGCTTGCAAGCTGCGCGGGCTGCAGGTCGCCGTAAAGCGGCAGCGTCTTGATCACCCGGCGCGTGCCGCTGGCAAGATCCAGTTCCACCCAGCGCGGCGGGCGGATAAACGACTCCTCGCGCAGGGTCAGCGTTTTGGCGTCAAAGTGCGGGGCGTCTTCCAGAAGCTGGGAGCAGGGCGTTTCCGGCAGCGCCAGGGTTTCATCGAGGATCGCGGCGTGGGCGCGGTCAAGCACCAGCCGGCGCAGGGTCACCTGGGCCCGGTCGTGGTCGCGCTCGGCAAGCATCAGCCCCCAGGCAAAGGCGTCCACGCCTTCAAGCGTCGCGTTCTCCCGGTGGGATACGAGCGGCCGCCAGTCGGCCGGCGCACTGCTTCTAGCGGCGGCCAGCGCGCAGCCTTCGTCGATCACATCGAGCTGAAAGTGCGCGCCGGCGCGGTTGTGTAGGCAGTAGAAAAAGCCCGGGCGGTGATCGAGGCTGGCCTCTACGCCGGCCTTGCGGCGGTGTAGGCAGATAGGGCTTGTGGCAGGGTCGCCGGCAGGGACGAGCCAGGTTTCGCTGGTGTCTTTGGAGGCGCTTTCCAGCATAAGCCAGCGCCGGGAGCGGGTCTTGTCCATGCCGATCCAGAATTCGGGGTCGCTTTCCTGCCAGACAAGCCGCGCTGCGCCGTCCTTTGCCCCTTCGCCCAGTGCCACCGGCAGATGCCAGACGCTGTCCGGGCGCTGGGTGGCGTCAAAGCGGGTAAACAGCAGGGTGGCGCTCTGCGCGGTCTGATCTTCGGCCCAGCAAAGCGCCGGGCCGATGTCATCCAGCAGCGCCCGGGGCTTGCCGTCGGGCAGGCGCTTGAGCCACAGCGCATAGCGCTCATCGCCCCGGGTGTCTTCGGTCCAGGCAAGCCAGCGCTCGTCCGGGGTCAGCGCCATGTCGCCGATATCGAAAAAGTCACGGCCGGCAGCGCGAGCCGGCAGGTCAAAAAAGCACTCCCGGGCGTCGGGTTTGCCGTTGGGGTAGCGCCAGAAACGGGGGTAGTCGGCGTCGGCCTCGACGGTGGTGTAGAACGTAAAGTGGTCCAGCGCGGTCTCAATGCCGGTCGAGGCCAGCTCACGCCGGGCCAGATGGCCCTGATAGAGCGATTCTGCCAGCGGTGCGAGCGGGGCAAACCAGGCGGCATGTTCCGCGTTGGCCGCTTCGAGAAAGTCACGGGTCGCGGGGCTGGCGCTGTCTTCGAGCCAGTGCCAGTCAGGGGCATCGGGGCGAAAATAGCGCGCTGCCGGGGAGGCATCGGTAGGTTCTGGCTGTGCTTTATTCAATGGACGAGTACCATAACGAAAAATGTCGTGCGGATACCGAGATCCACAAAAGAAGAGGGGTATTATGCTGTTTGCCGAATCAATGTCACAGCTTTGGCTGACGTACTATGGCATTTCCATTCTGGTGCTGGGGGCGGTGTATCTGGCCTTTGCCTTTTTGCCGCGCCTGGTGCGGCTGCCGTTGACCTGGGCGATTGGCGGTGCCATGTGGATGCCGGCAAGTTTTACGCTGCCGCTTGTCGAAAAAGGCGAAGCGTACGCCGGCTGGGCCCCGTCGGCCATGGTGGCCGCGGTGGGCTTTCTGGAGCAGGATTCAGCGGCGTTCGGCGCGGGGCTTGCGTGGCTGCTGAGCGGGGTCGTGCTGGGCGCGTTTGTAGGTATTGCACTGTGGTGGCGGCGGCGCCCTGAAGGCGGACGCGAGGACAGGCGCACCCCGCCTGACGCCGGCCGGCCGGCGGCGACCCCCAAAGCCGCTGAATCGGATACCCGGCGCCGTGAGCCGGTGATCGGCTAAGGCCGCGCCGTTGACGACAAGGAGTTTGTGATGTGCGAGCTGCTGGGCATGAGTGCCAATGTGCCCACCGATATCTGTTTCAGTTTTGCCGGATTTTTGCACCGCGGCGGCGGCACCGGCCCGCACCGCGACGGCTGGGGTATTGCGTTTTACGAGCAGGGCGGCTACCGCGAATTTCGCGACCCGCACCCCTCGGTGGATTCGCCCATCGCCCGGCTGATCTGCGACTACCCGATCAAGTCCCACGTGGTCATCAGCCATATCCGCCAGGCCAACGTGGGGGAGGTGACGCTGGCCAACACCCACCCCTTCACCCGGGAGATGTGGGGCCGGCCCTGGTGCTATGCGCACAACGGCCAGCTGGCCGGCTGGCAGGATTTGCCGCTGGGCACCTACACGCCGGTGGGCCGCACCGACAGCGAGCACGCCTGCTGCTTTTTGCTCGGCGAGATTCGCCGGGCGTTTCCCCGCCCGCCGGACGCCCCCGAGCGGCTGTGGCAGTACCTGCATACGCTGTGCGAGCGGCTGCGCGGGCTTGGCGTGTTCAATCTACTGCTTTCCGACGGCGACTATCTATACACCTACTGCTCCACAAAGCTTGCCCACATTACCCGGCGTGCGCCCTTTGGCGAGGCTGAACTTGCCGATGCTGACATGACGGTCAACTTCGCTGAGCATACGACATCCGACGATGTGGTCTCTGTAATTGCCACCGAGCCTTTGACCCATAACGAAAAGTGGCAGCGCATGGTGCCCGGAGAGCTGCTAGTGTGGAAAGACGGTGAGATACAGGCGCGCTATACGACCGATGCGCCGATCGTCAGCAGCGCCTGAGGCGCTTCACCCAAAGGACCAGCGACGCCACAACAATAACGTCGGTGATAGGCCGACACGGATAGCGGAGACTGCCGATGAGCGACAACGCTGATGCCTCGGCGCCGGGGCGCGACCCGATGCTTCACGGGCCGGCACTGGAAGGGCTTGAACAGTACGGCTCGATTACCGATGTGCTGTACAGAGCGGTTGAGCGCTTTGGCGATAAACCGGCCTTTACCTGTATGGGGCAGACGATTAGCTTTCAGGCGCTGGATCGCCTTTCGGCTGCTTTTGCCGCCTGGCTCACCTGCGAAACCGACCTTGAGCCCGGCGATGCCGTCGCCATTCAGCTGCCCAACGTGCTGCAGTTTCCCGTTGCCGTTTTTGGCGCGCTGCGCGCCGGCATGGTGGTGGTCAACACCAACCCGCTGTACACCGAGCGTGAAATGGCCTATCAGTTCAAGGACGCCGGTGCCAAGGCTATCGTTATTCTGGCCAACATGGCCGGCAAGCTCGAGCAGGTGCTGGATAAAACCGTCATACGCCATGTAGTGGTGACCGAGCTTGCCGACCTGCACGTCGCACCCAAGCGCTGGGTGATCAACGCCGCGGTCAAGTACGTCAAGAAAATGGTGCCGGCGTATTCTCTGCCCGGCGCCACGCCGCTGCGCCAGGCGCTGAGCCGGGGCAAACGCCTTGAGCAAAAGGACGCGACTCGGGAGCTCGACGACGTCGCCGCACTGCAGTACACCGGCGGCACTACCGGCAAGCCCAAGGGCGCAATGCTGACCCACCGCAACCTGGTGGCCAACATGGTGCAGGCGCGCATGGCGATCGGTGAGGGTATCGGAGAAGGCACCGAGCGGGTGATGGCACCGCTGCCGGTCTATCACATCTATACCTTTACCGTGAACTGCCTGTTTTTAGTGGATACCGGCAACCATTCGGTGCTGATCCCCAACCCGCGGGACCTGGATGCCTTTGTCAAAACCCTGGCACAGGCGCCGTTCACCGGCTTTATCGGGCTGAATACGCTGTTCAACGCGCTGTGCCGCCGCGACGACTTCAAGCGGCTGGATTTTTCTCGCCTGCATCTGACCATATCCGGCGGCATGGCGCTGACCCATGCGGCGGCCGAGCGCTGGGAAGCCGTGACCGGCTGCCCAGTGGCCGAAGGCTACGGGCTCACCGAAACCTCGCCGATTGTGACCTTCAACCCCAGCGATGCCATTCAGCTGGGCACCATCGGTAAGCCGGTCGCGGGTACGGCGGTGAAGGCGGTGGATGCAGAAGGCAACGCCGTGCCCCTGGGCGAGCCGGGAGAGCTGTGGGTGAAAGGCCCCCAGGTGATGAAAGGCTACTGGGGCATGGAAAGCATAACGCACCAAACGTTTAACGACGGCTGGTTTGCTACCGGAGACATCGCCGTGCTGCAGCAAGACGGCTACGTGCGCATCGTCGACCGCAAGAAAGACATGATTCTGGTGTCGGGCTTCAACGTCTACCCCAACGAAATCGAAGACGTGGTCACCGCCCACCCCGACGTGCGCGAAGCCGCCGCCGTGGGCGCGCCCGACGACGACAGCGGCGAGGCGATCAAGCTGTTTGTCGTCACCGACAGCGCCGAGCTTGATGCCGACACCCTGCGCCGCTGGTGCAAAAAGCAGCTTGCCGGCTACAAGGTGCCCAAACACATTGAGTTTCGCGATGAGCTGCCCAAAACCAACGTGGGTAAAGTGCTGCGCCGGGAGCTGCGTGATGACCAGGGCAGCTAGCCTTCGGGACGGGCCTTGTCAGCACCGGCGTGGAAAGATAGCAGGCGGGCAAGAGGCTGCCCGAAGCGGGATTGATACCCCGGGGTAGGTGGCGCCTGCCTGAAAGCGTTATACTCGCCGGTCCGCTTTTCGCCATCCCCGCAACCGCCGATGAAGTTGAGTCGCCCGTGACTGCTGATACCCCCGATGCTTCTGCCATGACGCCGCCTGCCACACAGGCTGATGCCGGCCAAAGCCCCGCCGAGCAGCTGCGCGCCCTGAAACAGGCCGCCGGTACGCTGGTGCTCAAGGACAGCCAGCGCTTGGAGCGCCGGCTGGCCGGCCTTGAGCGTCGCCTGCGCGAAGGCAAGCCCGTGGACCGGGGGCTTAACGAGATCCGCCGGGAAGTCGAACGCGCGGGCCGGATCATCAACGCCCGCCGCGGGCAGCAGGTGAGCCTTGACTACCCGCCGGAGCTGCCGGTGGTGGAGCGCCGGGAGGATATTCTCAAGGCGCTGGACGAGCATCAGGTGGTCATCGTCGCCGGGGAAACCGGCTCGGGCAAGACCACCCAGCTGCCCAAGCTGTGCCTGGAACTGGGCCGTGGCCGGCGCGGGCTTGTCGGCCATACCCAGCCCCGGCGGCTGGCGGCGAGAAGCGTGGCCACCCGGCTGGCCGAGGAGCTTGATACCCCGCTGGGCGAGCAGGTGGGCTATCAGGTGCGCTTCACCGACCAGAGCCGCGATACCACCCTGGTCAAGCTGATGACCGACGGTATTCTGCTGGCCGAAACCCGCAACGACCCGCTGCTGCTGCGCTACGACACCATCATTATTGACGAAGCCCACGAGCGCAGCCTCAACATCGACTTTCTTTTGGGCTATCTCAAGCGGCTGCTGCCCAAGCGCCCGGATCTCAAGGTGATTATCACCTCAGCCACCATTGACGTGGAGCGCTTTGCCGCGCACTTCGGCACGGAAAAGGCGCCGGCGCCGGTGGTGGAAGTCACCGGGCGCACCTACCCGGTGGAGGTGCGCTACCGCCCGCTGGTCCGCGAGGCCGACGACGAGGACGACCTTTCCCTGCAGGAAGGCATCGTCCAGGCGGTGGAAGAAATCGAACGCATCGAGCGCGAAAAGGGCTGGCAAAACGGCCCTCGGGACGTGCTGGTATTTCTCCCCGGCGAGCGCGAAATCCGCGAGGCCGCCGATACCCTGCGCCGCGCCGATCTGCGCGGCACCGAGATATTGCCGCTGTACGCCCGGCTGTCCAACGCCGAGCAGAACCGCGTGTTTACCTCCCACCGCGGGCGGCGCATCGTGCTGGCCACCAACGTCGCGGAAACCTCGCTCACCGTGCCCGGCATCCGCTACGTGATCGACCCGGGGCTGGTGCGCCTGAGCCGCTACAGCTACCGCGCCAAGATCCAGCGCCTGCCGGTGGAGCCGGTCAGCCAGGCCAGCGCCAACCAGCGCAAGGGCCGCTGCGGGCGGATCGCCGAAGGGGTGTGCATTCGCCTGTACGACGAGGAGGATTTTCTCGCCCGGCCCGAGTTTACCGACCCCGAGATCCGCCGCACCAATCTGGCCTCGGTGATTCTGTCCATGCTGTCGTTGAAGCTGGGCAGCATCGAGGCGTTTCCGTTTGTCGACCCGCCGGACCCGCGCTTTGTAAAAGACGGCTTCCGGCTGCTGTACGAGCTGGGCGCGGTCGGTGACAAAAACGCCCTGACCAAGCTGGGCCGGCAGATTTCACGGCTGCCCATTGACCCGCGCCTGGCGCGGATGGTGCTGGCCGGCGCCGATCGCGGCAGCCTGCGCGAGGTGCTGATTGTGGTATCGGCGCTTTCCATTCAGGACCCACGCGACCGCCCGGCGGATAAGCGCCAGGCGGCGGACGACGCCCACCACCGCTGGCACTCGCCGGAGTCCGACTTCGTCGCGCTGGTAAACCTCTGGCACGGCATCGAAAACGCCCGGGAGGCGCTGTCCGGCAACCAGCTCAGGCGCTGGTGCCGCGAGCGCTTTATCAACTACCTGCGCGTGCGCGAATGGCACGACACCTTCCGCCAGCTGCGTCAGCTGCTGCGGGATATGGACATCGACGTGCCGCCGGCGCCGCCGGGCGACCCCGAGCAGAGCGAAGAAGAGGCCCGCCAGGCCCGGCGCAAAACGTCGGGCAAGCTGCACCAGGCGCTGCTTTCGGGGCTTTTGTCCAACTTGGGGATGCTCACCGAAGATCGCGACTACCTCGGCGCGCGCAACCGCAAGTTTGTGATTCACCCGAGCTCGGGGCTGGCCAAAAAGACGCCCAAGTGGGTGATGGCCTTTGAGCTGATCGAAACCTCGCGGCTGTTTGCCCGCACCGTGGCCAAAATCGATCCGGCGTGGATCGAGCCCCAGGCCGAGCATCTGGTCAAGCGCAGCTACAGCGACCCGCACTGGGAGATGAAGCGCGCCCAGGTGGTGGCCAAGGAACAGGTCACGCTGTTCGGCCTGCCCATCGTCAGCGGCCGTAAGGTCAACTACGGTGCCATCGCCCCGGAAGAGTCCCGGGAGCTGTTTATCCGCCGGGCGCTGGTGGAAGGTGAATTTCGCACCCAGGGCGAGTTTTTTGCCCACAACCGTGCCCTGATGGACGAAGTTGAAGCCCTTGAAGACCGCGCCCGGCGCCGGGACATTCTGGTGGACGAAGACACGCTGTTTGCGTTTTACGACGCGCTGATTCCGGCGGATATCGTCAACGGCAAGGGCTTTGAAAGCTGGCGCAAAAAGGCCGAGCAGGACAATCCCGATCTGCTCAAGTTTGATCTGGACGCGCTGAAGGCCCGGGACGCCGAGGAAGTTACCCGAGGCCAGTACCCCGATCACCTGACGCTGGGCGGGGTGAGCTACCCGGTGAGCTACCATTTTGCCCCGGGCGCGGAAGACGACGGCGTAACGCTGACCGTACCCGCCGCCATGCTGCCCCAGCTGCCGGTGCACGCCCTTGAGTGGCTGGTACCGGGGCTTTTGCGCGATAAATGCATTGCGCTGCTGAAGTCGCTGCCCAAAAGCCTGCGTCGCCAGATCGTGCCGATTCCCGACTGGGTGGACGCCGCGCTTCAAACCCTGGTGCCTGACAACCGCCCGCTCACCGAAGCGCTGGGCGAGTTTATCCGCCGGCGTACCGGCACCCGGGTAAGCTCCGACGACTGGCGACTGGAGCAGCTTGAGCCGCACCTGATCATGAACGTGCGCGTGGTGGGCCACGACGGCCAAACCCTGGGCCAGGGCCGCGACGTGCGCGCGCTGGAAAAGCGTTTTGAAGACGCTGCCCGTCAGGGCGCCCAGGCGCTTGCCGCCAAGGCAAGCGATACGCCGGCGGTAGACGGCCTGCCGGAAAAGCCGCTGCCGGCGTCGCGGGTGACCGAGCAGGCAGGCATTCGCGTGGAGGCCTACCCGGCGCTGGTCAAGGACGGCAAGGCGTTCAACGTGACGCTTTATGACCACCCGGCCAAGGCCGAAGCGGCCCACCGCGAAGGCGTGGCAAGGCTTGCCATGGCTAGCCGGCCGGAGTGGGTCAAAGAGATCCGCCGGCTCAAGGGCGTGGAAACCTGCGCGCTGCTGTTTGCCAAGGTGGGCAGCAAGCAGGCGTTTATCGATGATCTGGTAGAGGCGGCCTTTACCCGGGTCGTGGCCGTGGACCCGCTGCCGCGCTCGTCCGGCGAGCTGGATGCGCGGCTGCAGGAAGTCGACGAGCAGGTCGTCCCTCAGGCCGAGGCGCTGCTGGAGCAGGCGCACGCGGCGCTCAAGGAGCATCTGGAAGTCAGCAAGGTGCTCAAGGGCAAGCTCAACTTTGCTCTGGCGCTGGTCTACAGTGACATCAACGCCCAGATGCAGCGGCTGATTTACCCGGGGTTTGTGTGTGACGCAGGCGACTGGCTGATCCACTACCCGCGCTATATGCAGGCGGCGCTGATTCGGCTGGAAAAAGCCCCGCGTGAGCGCGGCCGCGACCAGATGCTGATGAATGAAGTGCAAAAGCTGGAAGCGCGCTTTGACGCGCGCCGGGAAAGCGAACGGCGCGGCCGGGTCGAAGCGCCGGAGCTGGTGGCATTCGGCTGGTGGCTTCAGGAGCTTAGGGTTTCGCTGTTTGCCCAGCAGCTGGGCACCGCCATGCCGGTCTCGGTCAAGCGGCTGGAGAAACGCTGGCAGGAAATTACTCAGGCGTAGGCCGCCGCTCACGATAACAGGGCGGCGCACCGCCGACAGGAGAATGGCCATGACAGAGGTAGTGATCACCGGCACCGGGCTTTACACCCCGGCGCACGCGGTGGATAACGACGCGCTGGTAGGCGCGTTCAACGCCTGGGTCGACGCGGAAAACGCCCGCCACGCGGACGCCATTGCCGCCGGCACGCGCACGGCGCTTGCGTATTCCAGCAGTGCCTTTATCGAAAAGGCGTCGGGCATTAAAAGCCGCTACGTGCTGGACGCCGAGGGCATTCTCGACCCCGAACGCATGCGCCCGCGCCTGCCCGAACGCGGCAACGACGAGCCGTCAATCCAGTGTGAAATGGCCGTAAGTGCGGCGCGCGAGGCGCTTGCCAACGCCCGGGTAGAAGCACAAAATGTCGAGCTTGTGATTGTGGCCTGCTCCAATCTGGAGCGCGCCTATCCGGCGATCGCCGTGGAGCTGCAGCAGGCGCTGGGCACCGGCGGCTACGGCTTTGACATGAACGTGGCGTGCAGCTCGGCGACCTTTGCGCTGGAAACGGCGGCCAACGCCATTGCCTCGGGCAGCATTCAGCGCGCGCTGATCGTCAACCCGGAGATCTGCTCGGCGCACCTGAATTTTCGCGACCGCGACAGCCACTTTATTTTCGGCGATGCCTGCACCGCCATGGTGCTGGAAAACAACGCCGTGGCCGTGGCCGAAGAGCGCTACGCGATTCTGGGTACCCGGCTGGTGACGCAGTTTTCCAACGCCATTCGCAACAACGCCGGCTTTTTGAACCGCGTGACCGATGCCGACCCGAACGCGCTGGACAAGCTGTTTGTCCAGGAAGGGCGGCGGGTGTTCAAGGAAGTCTGCCCGCTGGTGGCCAGGCTGATCAACGCGCATCTGGCTTCCCTTGAGCTTGCCGGCAGCGACGTTAAGCGGCTGTGGCTGCACCAGGCCAACCAGCACATGAACGATTTGATTGCGCGCAAGGTACTGGGGGCCGACCCGGCGCCGGGGCAGGCGCCGGTGATTCTTGACCGCTACGCCAATACCAGCTCAGCCGGCTCGGTTATCGCTTTTCATCTGCATCGCGATGCGCTGGAGCGCGGTGATATCGGGATTCTTTGCTCGTTCGGCGCCGGCTACAGCGCCGGCAGCGTCGTGCTGCAGCGGCTGTAGCGCCGCCGCTTCGCTTTCATGAACTGCCACCAAAAAGATGCGAGACTCTCATGCTAGACAACTGTCGCCCGGAATTTGCGCCGGGCACCAAGCGCGTCGCCGCTTTGCTACCGGCAACGGTAGTTGCACTGACGCTTGGCGGCTGCGCCAGCGGCGCCCTGCAGGGTGAGCCGCATCAGGAGGATCCCTGGGAAGGTTTTAACCGCAAGGTGTTTGCCTTCAACGACGTGCTGGATCGCTATGCGCTGCGCCCGGTTGCCAAAGGCTATCGCACCGTCACCCCGGAGCCGGTGGAAGACAGCGTGGGCAACTTTTTTGCCAACCTGGGCGAGCTGCGTACCGTGCTCAACAGCCTGCTGCAGGGCGACGTAGAAAACGCCAGCCGCTCCACCTCGCGCCTGATGATCAACACCACGGCGGGCGTGGGCGGGCTGTTTGACGTGGCCACCAGAATGGACATTCGCCGCCAGGAAGAAGACTTCGGCCAGACGCTGGCCGTCTGGGGCTGGGAAGACTCGCGCTATCTGGTGCTGCCGCTGTTCGGCCCGAGCACGCTGCGCGATGCCACCGGCCTGCCGGCCAACATAGCGGCGTATCCGGTGACCTACGTAGAAGATGACGCAGCGCGGCTGTCTCTGGGCGCGCTTAACCTGATCGATCAGCGGGCAAACCTTCTGGATCAGGAAGAGCTGATCCAGGGCGACCGCTATCGCTTCGTGCGCGATGCGTATCTGCAAAACCGGACCTTTGAAATCAACGACGGCAAGCTGGGTGAAGATCCCTTCGCAGCGGATGACTTTGACGTTGACGATGCGGCCTTCGGGGATGACGGCAGTGCCGATTGAGGCTTTGAATGAGCCACGACGATAAGCGAAAGAGCACAGAGCACAGATCCGCCGATGCGTGCCGCCAGCGCTGTGAGCAGCTACAGCGGCAGAATGCAAGCCTGCAGGCCCGGCTTGAGCTGCTGCGGTTGGATCAGCAAAGCGGAGGGCACATTCAGCGTCGCCTGTTGCCGCTTCGCCCTCGCGTGTTTGGCGGCGTGCGCTTTGACTACTGGCTGGCGCCGTCGCTGTATCTGTCCGGTGATTTTCTCGGCTATCAGCGCCACTGCGAGCGCTATAGTGCCTTTTACTTTGCCGACGTCTCCGGCCATGGTGCATCATCGGCGTTTGTCACGGTGCTGTTGAAATACCTGTTCACGCGCTGGCTGCAGGAGTGGGACGGTGAGCGACCCGAACAGCTGCCGGCGGACTGGCTTGCAGCGCTTAACCGCGAGCTGCAGGACAGCGATATCGGCAAGCACGCGACGCTTTTTGCCGGTGTGATTGATCATCTAACCCGCACCTTGCACTATTCGCTGGGGGCACAGCTGCCCATGCCGATGCTCAAGACCGGCGGCAAGCTTGTGCGTCTGGAAGGCGAGGGCATGCCGGTGGGGCTGTTTCCGGATGCGGTCTATCCTGTGCTGGAATGTCCGCTGCCCGACGATTTTTCTCTCTGGCTGTGTTCTGATGGCGTGCTGGAATGCTTGCCGGGAGACACCCTTAGCGTGCGCCTGGCGAAACTTGAGCGGCTGCTGGCAGAAAGTGCGACGCTTGAGCAGCTGCGCGACGGGCTGACCCGGGTCAGCACTGACGTTGATCTCAGGCAGGCGCGCCAGCCGGACGAAGCAGGCGATGACCGGCAGGCATTACCCGACGATTTAACCATCATGATGGTGAGCGGATTTGGGCAAGTTGATTGAAGAAGGCCGCATCAAAGCGGCGTTTGATTCCGGGGTGTTTGTCCTTAAGCTTTGCGGCGATGTGCGCCTGACGCTGTGTGCCACGCTGGATATTCAGGCCCAGCAGCTGGCGCAAACGCCGGGGCTGTGCGCGGTCATGATTGACCTGCGCGAAGCAAGCAACGTTGACTCTACTGCCCTTGGGTTTCTCGCCAAGGTGGCCATGGCGGTGCGAGGTCGCCTGGAGCGGCCACCCACTATTATTGTTGATAATCCCGACGTGCGTCAGATGCTTGACGTGATGGGGTTTGCTCGTTTTTTCACGCTGCTGTCAGCACCGCTGAGTCATGGCCCGGCCGACGATGCCGCAGAAGAGCTGCCTGAAGTGGCGGCGGATGAAAGCGGGCTGCGCGAGCGAATCCTTGAGGCGCACCGTATTTTGATGCGCATAAACGAGCACAATCGCGAGCAGTTTCAGCCGCTGGTGGAAATGCTTGAAGCGCAACACAGCTCGCCCCGCTGCTAAACTACGATAGCCGTGCCGGCGTTTCAGCCTTTTTGGCGCAGCTCGCCGAGTAGCGTTTCCAGCCGGCGCTGGTCGGCCATGAACTGGCGAATGCCGGCGGCGAGTTTTTCGCAGGCCATGGCATCTTCGTTGATTTGCCAGCGAAACGTTGCCTGATCCAGCGGTGTCGCCTTTTCGGCGCTAGCGGCGTTGCCTTCGGTGTGTAGCTGCCGAGCCAGAAAGCCGCTTTGGCGCTCCAGCTCGCCAAGCAGTTTGGGTGAAATGGTCAGCCGATCACAGCCCGCCAGCGCCTGAATTTCCTCGGTGTTGCGAAAGCTGGCGCCCATGACAATGGTGGGGTAGGCGTTCGCCTTGAAGTGCTCGTGGATTTTTTTGACCGAGATAACGCCGGGGTCTTTGGCACCGCTGAAGTCCGCTTTGGGGTTTTGTGCCTTGTACCAGTCAAGAATACGGCCCACGAAAGGGGAGATGAGCGTAACGCCGGCGTCGGCGCAGGCGCGGGCCTGGGTAAAGCCAAACAGCAGTGTCAGGTTGGTTTGAATGCCTTCGCGCTCCAGCTGAGAGGCGGCTTGAATCCCCTCCCAGGTTGAAGCCACCTTGATCAAAATACGCTCGGCGCTCACGCCGGCTTGTTGATAGCGCTCGATGAGTGAGTGGGCGCGGGCCATTGTGGCTTTGCGATCAAACGACAGCCGTGCGCTCACCTCGGTAGATACGTAGCCGGGTACCAGCGTGCTGATTTCGCTGCCAATATCGACCGCTACCCGGTCCAGCGCCTCGTCCAGATCGCGGCTTTCCCGGGCAATATGTGCCAGGCGCTCACGGCGGCCTTCCTGCTGGGCGGCCTGTAGGATCAAAGACGGGTTGGTGGTGGCGTCGTGGGGTTGAAAACGGCGAATGGCCTCTATATCGCCGGTGTCGGCGACCACGGTGGTCATTTGCCTGAGTTGGGATAGCAGGCTGTTAGCCATATCACGCTCCTTGGATGTCGTGGCGTTACTCTAGCAAGGCAGTGGCGCCTCGAATAGCGCAGCCAAGCGGCGTTACATCGTCTATCAGTAGCGGTTTTGCGAATACGCTATTGCCGCTGGCCTGTCGTTTGAACCGTTATTATCTTTTGTGTCAGGGAGCTGTATGCAACTTACCCCTCGCCGCATAGCGCTGCTGGTGGCTGCCAATACGGCGCTGGCCCCGTTTGCTATTGATGCGTATCTTCCCGCTATGGGGGCGCTGGCCGATACCGTCGATGCCAGCATCCACCGCACTGAGCTTTCCATCAGCGTGTTCTTGTTGGGGTTTGCCCTGGGGCAGCTGTGTTTTGGGCCGCTTTCCGACCGGTTGGGGCGCAAGCCCGTGCTGTCCGGTGGGCTTGCGGTCTTTGCCTTGGCCAGTCTGCTGCTTACCCAGGTAGACAGCCTGCCGGAGCTGTTATCGCTGCGTTTCGTTCAGGCGCTGGGAGGCGGGGCCTGCGTGGTGAATTCAGCCGCTATCGTACGCGACTGCTTTCAGGGCCGGGAGGCGGCCAGGGTGATGTCGACCATGGCCATGATCATGATGCTCGCACCGCTGGCGGCGCCGAGCATAGGCAGCGTACTTTTGCATCTGGTGGACTGGTGGCTGATCTTTGTCTTTCTGGCAGTCTATGCGCTGTTTCTGCTGTGGCTTTTGGGTACTAAGCTGCCCGAAACCCGCGATATGACATTGCCGGCGGCTTCGCTTCGTCAGGTGGTGCGCAACTATGCCAGTATCTTGCGCCATCAAGAGGGCATGGGCTATATCTGTGCGGTGGCGTCCGCGTTCGCCGGGCTATTTGCCTTTGTTACGGCATCGCCGTTTGTCTACATGGAGTACTTTTCCCTGTCGCCGGCGCTTTATCCTTTTGTTTTCGGCGCTAATGTGATCGTTATCGCCTCGTCCAATCGGGTTAATATCGCACTGCTCAAAACGCGAACGCCCCAGCAGAATCTGCGCCTGGGCTTGGCTGTACAGCTGGTGGCGGCCGGCGGTTTGGTGACGGTTACGGCGCTTGGGTTGAACAGCTTGCCGGTCGTGGTGGCGTTGGTGATGTGTTTTACCGGCATGATTGGCCTGATTACGCCCAACTCGATTTCGTCGCTGCTGGATCATTTTGGCCATATCAGTGCGACGGCGACGGCGCTTTTGGGGGGTATACAGTTTAGCTGTGGGGCGCTGGCCGGCATTATGGTCGGCTACTTTGAGGTCGAGAACATGTGGCCTATGGTGCTGACCATGCTGTCGGCTTCAGTCGTTGGCAACGTCGGCGTGCGCCTGCTGACGCCAAGGCCCGATCCCGAGGCGGAGCCTGACCCTCGTGTCTGAGCTGTGGCAGTGGTTCGACATGACGTTTGCCACCTGGCTTGGCGTGGCCTGTGTACTGACGGCGGGGGCGTTTGTGCAGCGCGCCACGGGCTTTGGCCTGGCCGTGGTCAGCGCGCCGCTGCTGCTGATGCTGGAGCCGCGGCTGGTACCGGTAGTGCTGGTACTGTTCGGGCTTACGGTATCGCTGATGATGGTACGCCACTATTGGCATGAGGTGCGCCTGGGCCCAATCAGTATGGCACTGGTAGGAAGGCTGCCGGGTAATGCGCTGGGCGCCTGGCTGCTGCTCGCCGCGCCCATGGTCATCATGGAGAAGCTGATTGCGGCCATTGTACTGTTTGCGGTGCTGGTGACGCTGTGTCGCTTTCGGCTGCCGGTGAATCGCATCACGCTGTTTAGCGCCGGCGTGCTGTCGGGTATTTTCGGCACTGTAGCCTCGATTGGTGGCCCGCCCATGGTGCTTCTAATGCACGGCCTGCCGCCGGACCGAATGCGCGGTAACCTGGCGGCGTTTTTCATTCTTACTTCTACTCTTACACTTTTTACACTGGCCGTCGTCGGGCAAATCAGCGCTTGGCACTTCGGCGTTGCACTGACGCTGTTGCCCGCTGTGCTTTTCGGCAATGCGGTGGCCAATCGCGTTGCTCATAAGGTGGATCGACGCTGGCTGCAGGGTATTTCGCTGGGATTGTGTACGACGGCGGCGCTAGGGTTACTGCTGTAGTCAGGCGGCATGTCAATTTATTTCCCGCCATCCCTTGCCAAACGCCGCCTCAGCCCGTAGAGTACGCATCCGCTGCAGACGACGCCAAGCGTTGCCCGCGGTGAAAGGCCCCAAAAAGGCCTTGGGTGTCAACAGGTTACGCGGTTTATGACATCGCAGTTGACAACCACTTCAAGGCGTGTAGAATACGCCTTCCTCGCAGCAGAGACGGCAAGTCATCGCCGCTTTGCAGGCCGACACAACGGCCTTGCGAGACGCTCTTTAACAAGTTGATCAGGTAATTCATGTGGGCGCTTGCCTGAGTGGGTGACAAATCATCTACTATCAAGGCAAGTGTCTCGTCAAAAACCTTCGGGTTTTG
>NZ_BAAAZT010000031.1:0-557 GCF_039537045.1 Halomonas cibimaris
CAGCACTCGGCCGGCGTGCAACGCCAGTACAGTGGCACCGCCGGCCGTATCGAAAATAGTCAGATCGGGGTCTTTCTTCTCTACGCTAGCCCGGCAGGGCATGCCTTCCTGGATCGCGCCCTGTACTTGCCCAAATCCTGGACACAGGACCGCGAGCGTTGTCGGCGTGCGGGCATCCCTGATGACGTCGAATTTGCCAGCAAACCCGAGCTCGCTCGCCGGATGCTGGAGCGCGCGATGGATCAGGACATACCGGCCGCCTGGGTGACGGGGGATAGCGTCTATGGCGGTAACCGCAGCCTGCGTCTGTGGCTGGAGGATCGCTCACAACCCTTTGTTTTAGAAGTGGCTTGCAACGAACCCTTGTGGTGGAAGAGTTTCCAGTACACGCGAGCCGACGAGATCGCGGCGGCACTGCCGGATGACGCATGGCAGACCCTATCCGCTGGCTCAGGCAGCAAGGGCGAACGCAGGTACGACTGGGCGTTGACGCCGCTGACAAGGCTGCAGCCTACGGAAGAGGCACGCCGCTGGGGCCATTATCTTCTGATCCGACG
>NZ_BAAAZT010000032.1:0-567 GCF_039537045.1 Halomonas cibimaris
CGACGAAAGCACCAGTACCGGGCTTGGCAGTGCCACTGTCGGCAGCAGCAAGCCCGGATGGCAATGCATGAACGATCACGGCTGTAGTTACGACTGTAGTACTAGCCCTGTTGCGCCATCCAGCGCAAAGGCAAGACGCTCGTTGACTACAATCAAATCCTCGTTGCCAGGCGGATTACCTGGAACACATAATCCCGCCACTTGCTGAAACCGTGCCATCAAGGCTCTTCCATTCGCTAGTTATCTGACGACTCAGTACAATCGCTCTCCAAGCCCAAGTGCAAAGAGGCAGCGAATTGTCCATCACTGACTACCTGAGCATTTTGTTCTCCCGGCAGCGCTGGCGGCACGCCCTGCTGGCGGCCCTATCGTTGCACCTTATATTGGGCGCCTATGCCTTGTTGGTCGATATCACCCGCGGCATGGATCTCTCACTGCTGGTCAATACTGTGCAATTTTCACTAGGGCCTGTTGACGTTTGATGACAGGAAGATTTGGCAGGATAGAGGCAAGCTCGCAGAATAAAGGTTCCTACGCCAACAAACTGCAAGCCTGCCATGCCCCGAC
>NZ_BAAAZT010000033.1:0-617 GCF_039537045.1 Halomonas cibimaris
GAATATTTTGGATCAGGCACTTAAATATGCTCCGGGCCCACTTCATCAGGGCCGGTGCCTACATCCTGCTTGGGCTGCAGCCAGGGCATACCGGTCGCCACTTTATAGACCATGGTCATCGTCATGCCGAAAAGACTAGTCATAAAGGCCGTCTGTAGCCCGCCCAGCAGTAGACTGATGCTGTCGTCGATATTATCGGGATCAAAATGCAACAGCCCGATCACGATACCCACAAAGGTACCTAACATCCCCAAGGATGTCAGAAGGTTAGGCGTGTAATGCGTTAGGCTGCGCAGCCAGTCCTTTATATAGCAGACAATGGCTGAGAAAAATAAAACGAGAATCAATAAAAAGAAAACGCCAGTCACATTGCTCGCATCGGTATTGCGCAGCCATGTTTCCAGCAATTCGGGTAACTCCAAAAATATACCCATATGTGAACTTCCTTTGTTGCGTGCTTCGGTTATATATGGACCTACCGATATATTGAATCAGCCCGGTAGGAAAAAAGCATTGTAACTATTTAGCTCATGCTGCCTGATCCAGCTCGTCCTCTCGCATGAAGGCAGGCACCTCACCGGCAAACAGTTGCTCCAGCGCCGTGTGCGCCGCCAGGC
>NZ_BAAAZT010000034.1:0-762 GCF_039537045.1 Halomonas cibimaris
AGAAATTTGGGCACCCATTATGCACGAATATTTTGGATCAGGCACTTAGAGGTAAGAAAGATGGCCTCAAGCTCTTGGTATGGATTGACCTGTCAGCGGGTGGCTGTGACTAACGACATGTTGCGTTCTCTATGCTCATGGCTCATGGCTCAGGAAGCGAAGGGCTATTAGCGACGGTGGATCTCTCTGATATTCGTGGGTTGGTTACCGACCTGTCATCACTTCGTCGCGGAGCTGCCCTGGTCTACGATCGAGGGTCACCTTACCCCGGAGGGTAGGGCTTCATAGGAGGCACTGGGGTTCTCCTACCGGCCCAACGCTCCCTGAGCCATAAACACGAGAAGCGCATGGTTAAGCTGTCGCCCGACTGCCGTGGGGCTGCCCATGGCTTCGCAGGCGATGGCCCACAAGAAGCCCGCCAACTCGCGAACGACCGCCGTAGTCACCTGCTGTTTGGCCTTGCCCGTGGCGGCTAACCGGCGATAACGCCCCCACAGACGTTTCTGTGCCTCCCAGGCGCACCGGGGACGTTCGCTCGGCACGTTGTTGGATAATGCGGGTTTTACGTGCCGGGTAGTGATAGCTCCAGTCCGACTCCACCAACAGGAGTCTATGTGACCGTTGCCCGCCTTGTCGACGACTGCCGCCGCTGGAGTGCCGGTAGATGTCAAGCAAGTTGTCGTGTCTGATCATTGTCACGCCGCCTGTTTTTCTGGTTCAGCCAGCGTGACCTGGGGTTCCCGCTCCGGATTGAGCGAGACG
>NZ_BAAAZT010000035.1:0-810 GCF_039537045.1 Halomonas cibimaris
CTAGGGCCTGTTGACGTTTCACATTGGCAGCCATAAAAAGCTGCACGCCAAGGCCACTATGCTTTCGTAGTTTCGCTTGAGCTTATCGTAACGCGTCGCGATAGCACGATACGGCTTCAATCGAGCAAAGGCATTCTCAACCAGATGCCGGTAGCGATATAATCCTCTGTCCAGGTTGGCATTTCCTTTGTTCGAGTTGCGTTTGCGCGGAATCACGGCAGCCATGCCCTTGGCTTCGACCTGCTCACGGATACGCTCGCTGTCATAGCCCTTGTCAGCCACCAACGCATCACCCGCCGGCAAGTCGTCAATCAACGCCGACGCTTCCCTGCTGTCATGCACCTCACCGCCCGTTATCCTGAAGGCAATCGGCAGCCCATAGGCATCAACGGTCAGATGGATTTTGCTGGTATTGCCTGCACGACTTTTACCAATGGCTTCGGCGTCTTCCGTGGCAGCCCCCGTGCTGTCCTGGTGTGCCTTGACGTAAGAGCCATCAATGAACAGCCACTCGACATCAGGATCTTCCACCAGAGAGCTGAAAATCCTCATCAACTTTCCACTCGCTGACCAGGCGTTGAAGCGCTTGTAGACCGTATTCCAGAGGCCAAACGCCTCCGGTAGGTCCCGCCACGGACAGCCGGTGCGCATCCGATACAGGATGCCTTCCACCGTGGTACGCAGGTCGGCCTTGTCATAAATACCTTGTTGAAGCAGGATAGGTTTTAGCTTCGACCAGTGTTCATCCGTGAGCATTTGTCGGGGCATGGCAGGCTTGCAGTTTGTTGGCGTAGGAACCTTTATTCTGCG
>NZ_BAAAZT010000036.1:0-965 GCF_039537045.1 Halomonas cibimaris
CACCGGAAGACGGTGCCGTCTCGAAATCGGCGTTCGGCGACGAGCTACCGGCTCCCCGGGGCTTCAGGATGCCCAGTCAGCGTTCCGGTGAATAAGCCGGGTTCCTGCAAGCCGGTCGCGCTCTCTTCCAGCGTCTCTTTCATGCTGTGGCTGCCGGCGGCCAGATCTTCGGCGGCGTGCTGTGCCGCTTGGCTGATATCGCTTACGGTGTCTTCCACCTGACGGCGAATCTCGGGTACGGCTTCCACAGCGCGATCACGCATATCCCGGAAAGCCCCCAGATGCGATTCAAGATCATCCAGCTGGCGCTGAGTGGTGGCCAGCAGGGGCTCAAGGCCGCTCATGGCGTCAGGAATCGAGGCAGCGCTGTCGCTGATATGCGAGAGGCTGGTTTCGGTTTGAGTAATTGCGGTCACGCCCTGTGCGTACTGATCGCTCATCTCGGCCAGCTGCTGGCGATAGTTTTCCTGCCATTCCACCAGCGATTTGACCGAGGCATCCAGCGCTTTGAAGTTTTCACCAAACTGCTCGGTAAGCTGATTATTAAAGTCTTGAATGACTTCTTTCAGCGCGTTAATAACCTGCTCGGTGGCAGACTTGGACATCATCTCGGCAAAGTCATGCAGCTGCGTCGAGAGGTTTTGCGCAAATTTATCAAAGCTTGCCCGCTGGTCTTCGGCCTGTCGGTTCAGCGCCTCAGCCGCCTCTGCCTGGCGTTCGGCTTCCCTGGCAACCGCTTTGTGGTTATCGTCCTGATTCTGGCGCAGCAAACGAATCTGCCCCGTCAGCGTATCGCTGTCGTCTCCGGCAATGGCCTGATGCAAACGTTCTAGTCCTTCATTTTGCTCGCGCATCAGCTGATAAGTGCTTATTCAAAATTAATCGCGTATTCAGTGCCATAACCACCAAGTAGGCGGTGTACCTCATCACAGAGGCGATCAAAAGAGAGATAGGCTCCCAGCGGC
>NZ_BAAAZT010000037.1:0-1222 GCF_039537045.1 Halomonas cibimaris
GGTTCTTCGTCGTTTCATGTGGATTTGGCCTGATCCAGCAGGCGGCCCACCGGGCTGCCGATCAGGTAGATCATCGCGATGAAGTTGGCCTCGTTCCGGTAACCACGTGCGCGTGACTTGGCCGCCTGGAAGAGTCCGTTCATGCCTTCCAGCCGCGCGTTGGTCAGTCCCGATATCCAGCGCCTCACCACCTGCTCGGCATGTCGCTCCAGCGTCGTCAGGGCCTTCGCCATCGGCTTGAGCAGTGCCTGGCCGGTGACGGCCTCCCGCATGACCTTGAGGTAGTTCGTGATGCGCCACCGGGCGGCACGCGGCGTCGGCGCCTTCTGGATCCAGCGCAGCTTTTCCTTGATCACCCAGGCATCGCCGGTGGCCCCCTGATCGGCTACCAGCTCCTGGAGGGCAGCGACCTGCTTGGCCGTCATATTGCCGTTATCCAGGTTCTTCAAGACCGCCCACCGGAGGGCTTTGGGATGCCCCTTCTCACGGCGTTCCTTCTTGCGGACCTCGTCCAGCGCCTTGGTGAAGGTCTGCACGATGTGGAACCAGTCGACCGTCACTTCGGCGTTGGGCAGGTGCTCGGCCACGCCGCTGAGGAACGCCTGAGACATGTCGCAGACCACCTCGACCACGTTGTCCGGGTCACCGCCATGCGCCGCCAGGAAGGCGCTGAAGGCCTTGATGGCGGCCTTGCCATGGCCCGGGACGGCGAAGAGCACCGGCTCCTGCTTGCGCTGCATGTCGAGGAACACCGTGACGTAGCGCTGGCCGCGCCGGGAGGCCGTTTCGTCCACGCCGACAGTGGCCACGCTGGACAGATCCAACTCACCCAGCATGCGCCCCACGTAGTGGTGCACGATGCGCCACAGGCGCTTGTCCGAGATCTCCAGTTGCCGGGAGACGGCCAGCACCGGCATCTCCTTGACCAGCGACATGGCCGCCTGCTCAAACAGCAGGGTGAAGTCGCTGCCAGGGCGGGCCCAGGGCACCTCGATGCGCTTGACGCCATGCTCGGGGCACTTGGTGCGAGGCACCCGCGCATGCAGGTAACAGTGGTGCTGGAAGAAGTTCAGATGCCGCCACGTCTTGTCGGCGAAGTCATGGGCCGGGCAGGCCTTGCCGCACTCAGGGCAGGGGTAGAGGCTGCCCCGCTCGGCCTCGACGTAGAGGTCCAGGCGGTGGGGCGAGACGGCGGTATCCAGGTGCTGGTCCTTGAGAACCC
>NZ_BAAAZT010000038.1:0-1239 GCF_039537045.1 Halomonas cibimaris
TGAACTGGTCTAATTGGAGCGGACACCCCGGTAAGCCTCATACTGGAGGCATTGGAGGTGTTCATGACCAAGAAGACGCGACGTCGGTACTCTGACGAATTCAAAGCTGAGGCGGTCAACATGGTTCGAGGAGAGGGTTATGCCATCTCCGAGGCTGCCAGGCGGCTGGATATCGATCGCAGCCTGCTGGATCGCTGGTGTCGCCAGCAACGTGACCGGGAGGATGGTGTGACTGACGGCCAGGCAGATGAGCGGGATGCCGAGATCAAGAAACTTCGCGAAGAAGTTCGTAAGTTGCGGATTGAAAAGGAGGTTTTAAAAAAGGCCACGGCCTTCTTCGCGAGAGAGTCGAGCTGAGATACCAGTTCATCGAGTCGGAGAAGGCCTCCTTCCCAGTGGCGGTGCTGTGCCGTGTCATGGACGTCAGCCGCAGTGGCTTCTATGCCTGGCGTCAGCGTGAACCCGATGAGCAGCGCCAGTGCCTGCACCGGGAGGTCAAGGACATCCATGAGCAGAAACGTGGTAGCTATGGGAGCCGGCGAATGGCCAAGGAACTCCATCGCAGAGGTCACACGATCGGTCGTTATCAGGCGCGTAGCCTGATGCAGGAAGCCGGTGTCGCCTGCCGACAGCGTCGCCGCTACCGGCATACGACGGACAGCGACCACGGGCTGCCAGTGGCTCCCAACCTGCTCAAGCGGCAGTTCATGGTGCCTGAGCCCAATCAGGCGTGGGTGGCCGACATCACTGCCATCTGGACTCTGGAAGGCTGGTTGTACCTGGCGGCCGTGCTGGACCTCTACGACCGACAGGTCATCGGCTGGGCCATGGCCGACCATATGAAGACATCACTCACCCTGGACGCCCTGGAGATGGCCATTGGCCGCCGACGGCCTCCCCGGGGAGTGCTCCACCACTCGGATCGTGGCAGCCAGTATGCCTCTCGTGCGTATCGCGAACGACTGGCAAAGCACGGGTTCCAGGCCTCCATGAGCCGGAAGGGGAACTGTTGGGACAATGCGGTCATGGAGCGCTTCTTCGGCTCTCTAAAGAGTGAATGGCTGGAGGGACAGCGGTACTGGACCCGCCAGTCAGCGAGGCGCGACGTCGTGACCTACATCGAGATGGAGTACAACAGCTGCCGGCTCCACTCGACCCTTGGCTACCACGCGCCGAGGGAGATCGAGAAAATCGCGGAAGCAGCTTAATAAAAGTGTCCGCTACGACTTGACCAGAACA
>NZ_BAAAZT010000039.1:0-1256 GCF_039537045.1 Halomonas cibimaris
TGTAGTGGCATAGTGAATCTGGCCACCTGATTTTGAGTGTATGATCACTCACAGAGACAGTCAGGTGCAGATGATGACGAAGAAGAGAACGTTCAGCCCGGAATTTCGCTTGGAAGCGGCCCAACTCGTGGTCGATCAGGGTTACACGCTGAAGGCGGCGTGCGAGGCCATGGGAGTTGGTAAATCCACCATGGAGTATTGGGTTCGCAGGCTTCGGGCTGAGCGGGCAGGCAAGGCGCCGCTGAAAGGTGAGGCTCTGACGCCGGAACAGCGTGAAATCCAGGAACTGAAGCGCAAGCTGCGGCGGGTGGAGGAAGAGAAGGCAATATTAAAAAAGGCTACCGCTCTCTTGATGTCGGACTCCCTGAGCAATTCTCGATAATCGAGCGACTTGAAGAGAGCTATGCGGTGCAGCACTTGTGTCAGGTGTTTGGGGTGCATCGCAGTAGCTACCGGGCCTGGCGTGGCCGGGATAGAAGGCCTTGTGAGACTGAGCAGAAGCTGCTGGATCAGGTTGTCAAGGCGCATACCGTCAGTAACGGCTCTGCCGGCGCTCGCAGCATCGCCAACATGGTTACGCAGGCTGGAACACCGTTGAGTCGTTATCGGGCCAGCAGGCGGATGAAGCAGTTGGGGCTGGTGAGCTCACAGCCGCCAAGTCACGCCTACAAGAAGGCTGATCAGCCGCACCTGGATATCCCGAATGCTCTCGATCGGGAGTTCGATGTAAAGGAGCCCAATCAGGTATGGACCGGCGACATTACCTATATTTGGACAGGGATACGCTGGGCTTATCTGGCGGTGGTCATCGACTTGTATGCCCGTAAGCCCGTGGGCTGGGCATTGTCCTTGTCGCCGAATACGGAGCTGGTGAAGAAGGCACTGACCATGGCCTACGAATCGCGTGGAGAGCCACCGAACATCCTGTTTCATTCGGATCAGGGTTGCCAGTACACCAGCCTGGTATTCCGACAGACGCTCTGGCGCTACCGGATGACGCAGAGTCTCAGTCGCCGTGGGAATTGCTGGGACAATGCCCCGACAGAGCGCTTCTTCAGGAGTCTGAAAACGGAATGGATGCCAGAGATTGGCTACCCCAATGTTGCGTCGGCGAAGCAATCTGTCACTGATTATATGATCGGTTATTACAGCAGCCTCAGGCCGCACAAGCATAACGGTGGGCTGCCGCCGAATGTGGCAGAAAAGAACTACTGGAATGCTCAAAACTCAGTGGCCAAAAACACTTGACCACTACA
>NZ_BAAAZT010000040.1:0-1436 GCF_039537045.1 Halomonas cibimaris
TGAACTGCACCCCGAAAGTTGGACATCATCCAACCTTCGGGGTGTTTTTGATGGCGAAATATGACGAGAGCTTCAAGCTGCGGGTTATTCGGCAGTGTTTACGCGACGACATCAGCCAGGGGGAAGTGGCTCGCCAGTATGGCGTGGATGTGTCCACCATCCGGCAATGGCTGGCAACCTATCGACAGCATGGCGTGTCGGGCCTGCGCAAGAAGTACAGTCACCACAGTGCGGCCTTCAAGCGGGAGGTGCTTGAGCGAATGTGGCGGGATGGCTTGTCACAACGCCAGGCTGCGGCCCTGTTCGATATCCGCGAGCGCAGCGCTATTGGCAGATGGGAGCGTCAGTACCATAGTGGGGGTCTGACTGCCCTGGAACCTCAGCGCAAAGGACGCCGCCCGATGTCAAAGAAGCCTCCTTCACCGCCCCTACCTGATAAAGAGCGCTCTCAAGAGGCGTTGCTGAAAGAACTCGCCTACCTGCGTGCCGAGAACGCCTATCTAAAAAAGCTCGATGCCTTGATCCAGGCAGAGCAGGACGTGGCGCGAGGCAAAAAGCGCAAGTCGTCCAGGGATTAAGGCATGAGCACCCCCTCGCCTTGCTGCTGCGAGCGGCCGGTCTCTCTCGCAGCACGTTTTACTATCAACGCAAGGCCCGGAGCACCGGTGACAAAGACGCGGCTCTGAAAACGCGTATACGCCAAATCTACGATCACCATCGGGGGCGTTACGGTTACCGTCGCATCACCGCGGCCTTGAAACAGGCGGGCGAGACAGTCAACCACAAGACCGTGCAGCGACTGATGAAGAGTCTGGGCCTGAGGTCACTGGTACGCCGAAAACGATACCGATCCTATCGAGGAAGCGTAGGACGAATCGCGCCCAATCTGCTCGATCGTCAGTTCCAGGCACAACGTCCGAACCAGAAGTGGGTCACCGATATCACGGAGTTCAGCGTCAACGGCCAGAAGCTCTATCTATCGCCGGTCATGGATCTCTATAACGGCGAAATCGTGGCCTACCAGACCGGCAAGCGCCCAGTGCTCTCCCTGGTGATCGATATGATGCACAAGGCGTTGACTCGGTTGGAGCCAGCGGACAAGCCGCAGCTGCACTCCGATCAAGGCTGGCATTATCAGCACCCGGCTTACCGGCGCTTGCTGAAGGAGCGAACCCTGATTCAAAGCATGTCACGTAAAGGCAACTGCCTGGACAATGCAGCGATGGAGAGCTTTTTTGGCACCCTCAAGGCCGAGTACTTTTATCTGAATCGGTTCGAGACGCTTGAGCAACTGCAGCGAGGACTCGATCACTACATCCACTACTATAATCACGAACGCATTAAGTTGACGCTAAAAGGCCTGAGCCCTGTGCAGTACAGGACTCAGGCCTTGGATGCCAGCTAAATGAACCGTCCAACTTTATGGGGTCAGTTCA
>NZ_BAAAZT010000041.1:0-1482 GCF_039537045.1 Halomonas cibimaris
AGAAATTTGGGCACCCATTATGCACGAATATTTTGGATCAGGCACTTACCGACCAAAGTGAAGCAGAGCATGAGAACCAACAACTGACCCAGACACAACGATACCAGATTTACGCCCATCATGACTTGGGCGGGGGCCAGCGACAGATCGCCAGGAAACTGGGGCTCCACAGCAGCACGATTAGCTGTGCACTGCGCCGCAGCACGACGGCCAGTGGCTATGATCCCGAACACTATGTAGTCGCGTGACTGCTCCCCGCCCGACGCGCTAATGCGCCACGGACGGGGCTTCCCACTTCAACGGCTGCTACCGACAGTACGCCGGCTTTACGCGAGCCTCATTGGACAGAAACGGACAGCCCTGCCGCCTTTAACTGCACGATGCCTTGATGCTTGATGTTCAGCGCCGCGTTGATGTCCCGGTCGTGGCGTGTATGGCAGGCGGGGCACGCCCACAACCGGACGTTTAGCAGCATGGCATCCATCTTGTGATGGCATGCATGGCAGGTTTTGGAGCTGGGGAACCGCGGGTCAAGTTTGACCAGATGCTTTCCCTTTTCCTCTGCTTTGTAGGCCAACTTGGCGATCAAGGCATGCCAGGACGCATCGCCAATGTGTCTGGCGAGCCTGGCATTTTTCATCATGTTCTTGACTTGCTGTTTTCTCTTGAGGTTTTTCTGCGCCTGCTTGAGAAAACGCGGATTGGCAGTCTTGCGACCGCTTGAGTCAATGGCAAGATGCGACAAGCCCATGTCGAGGCCGACGACGCTTGAGGCGTCGAGGTCTTGCAGACGTTCCGGCGCGTCCTGCCCCGTTTCAAACAGCAGCGCGGCGTAGTGCTTGCCGGTGACGGTGCGCGACAAGGTCATGCTTTTCAGCTTACCCTGAGTACACCGATACACAGCTCAAATTCCCGCCGTGCTTTGTATTCCCGCCCACATTGGGCGAGGGTTTACGCGGATTTTTGCTAACCTGCTCCGCCAGTTCCTATAAACCCCATAAACTTAAAAACCCATATATATATCAGCATGATATTCAATAAAATTTATGAGTTTATCTTTTCCTGCGGCGGTTTTACGCACCGGTTAACGCCGCCCTTCGCCACCCTGCCTGTCACAAACCGGCACATACCGTGATTTTGATATGTCCGCTTTTGTACCGCTTTTGACCTTTGGCCGCCAAAGGTGAACGAGCTTTTTTTGGCGAGCTGCTTACGGCGATATTCGAATATGCAGCGCAGAGTCGATTACCTTCGTCGCTCCATCTCGCGCAGACCTTCATTAGGCGACTGGACGAGGTGCGCAAGAGGGAACACCGCGGGCAGAGATATCCCGGAGTGCGGCGCTAAACCTTGCGGGAAAGTCTAGACAACGAGGCCTTAAGTGCTTATTCAAAATTAATCGCGTATTCAGTGCCATAACCACCAAGTAGGCGGTGTACCTCATCACAGAGGCGATCAAAAGAGAGATAGGCTCCCAGCGGC
>NZ_BAAAZT010000042.1:0-2126 GCF_039537045.1 Halomonas cibimaris
TGTTGGCGTAGGAACCTTTATTCTGCGAGCTTGCCTCTATCCTGCCAAATCTTCCTGTCATCAAACGTCAACAGGCCCTAAGGCCATAGTGATTGAATGTTCCTTCAACGGATGTTTCTTTGGGCTTGCCGTGCTCGATAAACAGGCAAAACTGCTCTTGGGTTGAACGGCTATTAAACTGCACGTATGGCAGTTCAATGCGACGGGCAGCGGGCTTTTGATACAACGTGCGCGCTTCTTCCATGCTAATACCATGCCGCTTGGCATAGCGTTTGGCGCGGCTTTCACTGCCGGTATTAAACTGGCGTCGCCTGACGACGACATGGCGCGCACTTTCAGGCACCTGCGCGATATCACTGACCATAACGTGATCGCGCATTCCATTGAGCCAGCCGGTCTGCGCAAGCTTTTCCAGCCGTTCACGTGAGCCGTGCAGCCGCAGGTGGTTGCCCATCGTGCGCGCTTTCACACCGACACGGTGCTGCGGGAAACTGACGCCAATATCATTGGCATCCAGATCGAACAGGACACGGTGCAGCTTGCTGTACAGGGCCCTTAGTAAAAACACCTCGGGGAACTCTGGATCCGGTCGCAGGCGTATATCCATGTAGTGGGTCATACCGTGTTACCCCGCCTCGCCAAACACGCCGCCGCGAATCAGCGTCGCCATGACAAAATGCTGCTGCTCGGTTTCCGGCACTTGGTCTTTGAGTAGCCAGTTATCCAACAGGTTATAGAAGTCGACTTTCTGTTTGGGTTGGCGATAGGCTTTGCCTTGAGTAGTCACAGAGCCGTAGGGCTCAACGGCAATGGGGCCCAGATCGTCTTTGGCTTCCTGCGGGTACCAGGTATCAACGGTACGGATGGCGTTGCCCAGTTTTTGCGAGTGAATACCGGCGATATTATCGATTTGATAGAGCGTTTTGCTTTTATCGCCGCGACCGCGGTCCAAAATCAGCTCCTGCGAGGGAAACACTTCCTGGCCTGCGCCAACTCGCGCGTACGCGGTTACCTCAAGCAATACGAGCCCTTCATCGTTCAGGCCACGGCTGATGCTATCAGCCAGTTCACCAAGCTCTTGATCCGCGCCGTTGGGTGAAAAATCGCGCAGTGAAAGTGCTAGCGCGTCAAACGTCCATGTCTTGGCGGTGTTGCCCTGCTCCAATTTACGCACCTGAACTTCAACCGCTTCCGCTCCTACACGGCTGCGCCACAAAAAGCGGCCGTTAGCGAGGTTGTAGGCATAACGTCGCGCCAATTCGGCAAAACCGTTTTGCTCTACGTATCCGCCGACAACTTCTTTAAGTTTATCCTGGTATTCGGCGTTGTTGCAGGCCGATGGCACACCGGCGCCGCCCAGTACACGCAGGGTAAAGCATGTTTTCAGCGTATCGGCGTCGTGAGGCAGCGTAGCTACGTCTACCGTTTGCAGGTTGGGATTTTCTATTTGCGCATCCAGCTTGGCCGGGTCTTGCTCTTTTGCTTTGAGGCGATTGGAAATGGTGCCGCGTACCGATTTTTCGCGCACGGCAATGGGCTGTGCGTCAGCGTCATGGCGCTGCTCCCAGCGAACGGCGTACATCAGCGCGTCGGACGGATCGAGTTTACGTTCGAAAGCGAGAACGGAGGCGGTTTTGAGGGCCGTGTCTTTTTTAGCCATGATAAGCTCCTTGCGTTAAGCGCACGCACTGCGCTGGTAGTCGTTATTCAGGCGATACACGCCTTTTTCCATATCGTTGTCCACATACCAAAGCAGTTCACTCGGTGACTGCAAGTGGTGCGGGCTGCACCACTGGCCGATGGAATACAGACTTTCTACAAAGCAAAATGGCGTCGTTTCATCTCGGGCGCTGACGACCTCTCCAGGCCCAAAAACTTCGGTCAACGCGCCGTAGCCTACGGGCAGCGGTACCAGCCAGCCGGGCTTTTTACGCACTCGCCATTCCACTTCAACCTTTTCCTTGCCATCTGTGCTCTCGGTAACAGTTTGATGGCACTCCCAGTTCAAGCGTGAAAGATCCAGCGTAACTATTTAGCTCATGCTGCCTGATCCAGCTCGTCCTCTCGCATGAAGGCAGGCACCTCACCGGCAAACAGTTGCTCCAGCGCCGTGTGCGCCGCCAGGC
>NZ_BAAAZT010000043.1:0-2519 GCF_039537045.1 Halomonas cibimaris
ACGAACGCATTAAGTTGACGCTAAAAGGCCTGAGCCCTGTGCAGTACAGGACTCAGGCCTTGGATGCCAGCTAAATGAACCGTCCAACTTTATGGGGTCAGTTCAAAAGCGGCTGGGGCGCTTTTTTGCCATCAGCCGTGAACTCACCGCCGATTTTGCCACGCTCTGCCTGCTGGATGCGCTGCAGGGGCCGGACGAAGCCGCCACCCAGCGGCGAACGCTGGCGCTTTTGAGCCACCCGGACTTTACCGCCTGGAGCGAGCAGCACGGCGAGGTGTTCTATCAGCACTTCAGTGCCCAGATGGGGGCAGCCGGCTCTGACGTCACGTTGCCCGAGCATCAAGAGGCACAGGCACAGGCACAAAAGGACTGGCTGAATGGCTAAGCGCGCGCCCAACGCCGGTGAGCAGCAGCTAAAGCGCCGCGTGCAGCAGACCTGCGAAGAGGATCGCGCCTGGCTGATGACGCGCCAGCCGTTTACCGCGCGGCTGATGATGCAGCTGAACCTGATAGCGGTGGTCGACGACCGCCTACCCACCGCGGGCACCGACGGCGAGGCGGTATTCGTTAACGCCGAATTTATGGCCTCGCGCAGTGACGCCGACCGGCGCTTTATTCTTGCCCATGAAGTGTGGCACTGCGCGCTGGGGCATCACCGCCGCGAGCTTGGCCGCGAGCCCGAGCGCTGGAACCACGCCTGCGACTACGAAATCAACGCGCTGCTCAAGGGCCTGCTGGGCCACTGCCCGGACGATGCGCTGTATCACGCCGACTTTACTGGCCAATCCGCCGAGCAGATCTATGCGCGGCTGAGCACAAGCTCGCGGCCGCCCCGCGGTCAAACGCTGGACGTACACGACCTGATCGGCGCGCTGAGCGGCACGGGCGAGGTCAACGACCCCGATTTCACCCCGCGCCCGGTGAGTGCCGACAACGCCCGGCGCTGGCAGCAGCGGCTGATAGCGACGGCGCAACAGACGGAGCGCCAGGACGGCAAGGGCAGCCTGCCGGCCCATATTCGTACCCTGGTGGAGGGCCTGCGCCGGCCGGAGGTGCCCTGGCAGCAGGTACTGGCCGCGTTTATACAAAATACGCTCGGTGGCAGCCGCCGGTGGTTGCCACCCTCGCGCCGCCATGTGTACCAGGGCCTGTACCTGCCCAGCCTGCGTAGCCAAACGCTCTCGCTGGCGGTAGCGCTGGACACCAGCGGCAGCTGCCAGCGGGATTTGCCGCACTTTTTAAGCGAGCTCGCAGGGATTTTAGGCGCGTGCGACCGGGTACGGCTCGACGTGCTGGAGTTTGATGCGCAAGTCGCCCGGCGCACCACGCTGGATGAAAGCGAGCTGTACCGTCTGCACCAGTGGGAATGCCACGGCGGCGGCGGCAGCGATATCCGCCCGGTGTTTACCGTGCTGGAAACCACGCCGCCGGACGTGCTGGTAGCCTTTACCGACGGCCATATAGACGCGCTGAAAAGTGATCCTGGCTATCCGGTACTATGGTGCTTGACCCCAAAAGGGCAAAAGCCTACAGCATGGGGCGATATGGCAGTCCTCGTTGAATCTCACGTTGATTGATATGCCGGTATGCTGACCTGTGAGTGCCTGAGATGGATTATCTGCAACACGATATCATGCAGTGCCCCCGCGTGGTTGTTTACGACAGGCTCCAGCGTGGCTATCCCAATCACCACAGGCTTCACGATGCTATATTGTTGGGGCAGGATCATCCTTACTGATATAACCTTATATATTTTTGACGCTTACCCTGATGCCAAGTTGGAATTTCTTCAGGGCGCATTGTCGAGACCTACACTATAAAGGCTAATCAGCTTGCTTGACTCGACACGCTGGAAGGCTATATGCCAACGGCACGCAATGTAGGGCTTGTATGATCGAATGGTGCTTGGATACTGTCTGAAAAGTCGGCTCTCATGCATCGTTCGATACACGCCAGCGTCACCATGGCCTTGAAGCTGCTGGCCAGCTTGTCATAACGCGTATTTAGCCGACGCTTTTCCTTCAGCCAGCCAAACAGACGCTCCACCACGTTACGCTAGCGATATTTCGGCCGATCAAACTGATGCGGTAGGCTGGGGCGCGGGCGTCGGTGAATATGACGCTGCGGGATGATCGGGCGCATGCCATATCGCGTGCAGCAATGGCGCAACGCATCGCTGTCGTATCCCTTGTCCGCCACGATATAACGGCTACGTTTGCGAGGGCGGCCAAACGACCCGGCAACCGGACCTTCTCCAATAGCTCCGTCATGTAGGCCGAATCGGCGCGTTGACTTGCTGACAAGAAAAGGCAAGTGGAAAGCCCCGACTATCGCACAACTGATGTATCTTTGTGGTCAACCCACCGCGACTGCGGCCGAGCGCATGATCCACTGGCTCTATGGATCCCCCTTTTTTGGGTTCTTCGTCGTTTCATGTGGATTTGGCCTGATCCAGCAGGCGGCCCACCGGGCTGCCGATCAGGTAGATCATCGCGATGAAGTTGGCCTCGTTCCGGTAA
>NZ_BAAAZT010000044.1:0-2864 GCF_039537045.1 Halomonas cibimaris
ACGTTCTTCTACCAGATAATAGCGCAAATGCGGCTGAAAGGCGCGCAGGAAGCTCGGCGGCTTGGGGCTTACCATCTCGTAGACATCTTCCGCCGCTGTCCAGGGCTGGTTGCCATTATAAAGCACGATCGGGAATACCGGCGGGAACCCTTTCTTGGCCGTGGTGACGCCGTTTTTGATCAGATGGTCATGGAAGCTGGCGACGTAGTGCATCATCCGCAGCGGCATGCGTAAATCCACTTTGGACTGAAACTCCAACAGGATATACAGGTAGACCCGCTGGGTAATGCCTTCCCACGTGGCATTCACGGACCAGACCACGTCCTCGATCTTTTCTTCGTAGAGCGGCGTAATGTAGTGGCCGTTGTGCTGCTCCAGCGTGGAGAAGTCCATCAACGCGGCAATCTCGCTCGGTGCAAAGCCCTCGATCAGCTGCTCGACAAATTCAGGGTGGCTAAAGAGCTCTTTGTACCCGGTATCGTGGTGGTTGGTGGCCATGCGTGCTCCTGTGCAATAACTTCTAGTCTAGCACATCACGGCAACACCCACGGAAAAGCCCCTTTCTCGGGGCGTTTAGGCCGCTTATCCCGGCGGTGAGCAGGATAACCTTCACGGCGGGCTTCCGAGCGGAATAATGGCCTTCCTTGGCCTTTGACATCGCAGCTCTGTCCCTCTCGCTACCTTTTACTCTGAATGGGACACCAGCGCCGCCTGGGCCGCCTCTCGCTGAGGATGGTGTTGGTCTTCGTCATCCGGCCGGCGATAGAGGCGTTGCAAGAGCGCTTTGAGCCCCTTGTGCAGTACCCAGTACAACGGAGCTGCCGGCAGCATCAGCGGTGCATAGCTGTAGAAAAAATAGCCGCCCACACGGGGGTTGATGTGGACCCATACCTGCATCCCGGTCAGTGCGATGGTGCTGACGACCACCAACGGGACGCCGTATATCACCCAGCCGTTCTCGACGAGGTTCAGCCCTTTATCCGGGAAGTAAAGCGTGTCGCTGCCGCTGAGCCAGGCGTACCCGAAGGCGCGGGCCAGTTCATGGTTGCGGTATCCCCGTTGGGCCAATGCCTTCAAGGGCGGGCTGGCTTTTTCCCGCTGATACCCGTCGGGCAAGTCCTGCCCCACGATTCTTTCCACATCCGACAGGAAGCGCGTGATATCCCCCCTGGCGCTGTCCACCAACAGTGCCTGGGTGGTGGTTTCCTGTTGCCACGTCGCCAGCTCCGGCAACGTGTCCAGCGCCACTGATTTCCAGCGTGTGTTCGCCATGAGCTTTCCCCTAAGCCGTCACGGGGGTATCCAGGATCTTGATGCCTTGTGGAACGTCACCGTCCCATGCATCTACCTGCACATCGGCCACACGTGCGGATTCCGGCCCCTGCCGACATTGCGTGACCAGATGGTCAATGGCTTCCGGCTGGCCATGCACCACGGCATCCACTCCGCCATCGGGCAGGTTGCGGATATGCGCCTTCAGGGCGTGACATGTTGCTTGCTGTGCCAGCCATTGCCGATACCCCACGCCTTGAACGTGACCGGTAATGTGAAGCCAGCGACTCTCGGGCGTCAGCGTTTGCGCCGGCAGCGGTGTCCAGATATCCAGCAGGGCCGCCATCACGTCGCGGGGTTGATCAATCCCCCGGTAAAACCGGGACAGATCAGGCTGTATTTCAAGGGATTTGATGCCCCAGGCTTGCGTCTCGGGGCTTTGGCGTACATCCCTGACCACCAGCACTACGGTGGCGTGGCCCGGACGGTATAGCGCGTGCATGGCTCGTGCGCCGATGTCGACGATGCCCTGATGAAGGTGCTCGGTAACGTCAATACGCTGTGACGCATGTTCGACGTACGCGGCCAGTACGTGCTGGTTGCCAAGTAGCAGTGTGACTTCCTGCCCTTTTTTGGGGGCCTTGCGGGCAATATCCGCGTGTTTGAGTCGTTCGCCCAGCCAAGCACTATCACGCTGCACCTGTCGGCTTTCCAGCGGCGTGCGTGACGTCAGGCCCTGTGTCCAGATCAGGGCCGCAGGATCACCCAGCAATAGCGTATCGGGCTTCAGGCGATGAAAGGGCCAGTTACGTTCGCCAGCCAGCTGTTGGAGACGATCTTCTATCGTCAACGTATCGGATAACGGAACGCAACGCGGTGCCGGTGTCAGACAGCCCGGCTCGGGGTTAACCGGCATGGCCTGATGGTGGAAAGCATGCTCGATCAAGCGGCTGGCGACTTCGGTGGGGACGCCATACCGGGGAAAATGAAACTGGGCACTGATAGCCGGCGTGGACGCGTTGATTTCGGTCATCCAAAAGCGCTGCTGGTCGGTCATGTCTTCCACAAACACATCCACACCGCATACGGCGCTGGGGAACAGGTTTGCGGCCTGCCGGCAGGCGTCTATCAAGGCCGGTGACAGCTGTCCAGGACTTAGCGCAATATACTCTGCCCCCTGATTCGCCATATGAGAGTCGCCCAGCGTCACCCATTCACCGGATGCGGGAATATCATGACGACTTCTGCCGTGACGCACCAACGCGGGCGTCTCCTGAATCAAGGCCTTTGCCGTGGCAGGATTGTAGGCACGCTCGATATTTTTCGCCTGTATCAGCTCATCGATCGTCTGCTGGCCATCCCCGATCACGAAAGCAGAAACGCGGGCTGTGGCCGCCACATACTCACCGCCAATGAAATACACCCGGATTTCTTCGCCCTGGATCATGTCTTCGATCAGGACGGTCTTGCCAATCTGAGTGGCTTTTTCCCGGCTTATTCACCGGAACGCTGATTGGGCATCCTGAAGCCCCGGGGAGCCGGTAGCTCGTCGCCGAACGCCGATTTCGAGACGGCATCGTCTTCCGGTGACG
>NZ_BAAAZT010000045.1:0-3401 GCF_039537045.1 Halomonas cibimaris
AAACCGTTCAGCGCCGATGGTAGTGTGGGGCCTCCCCATGCGAGAGTAGGACATCGTCAGGCACCAATACGCAGAAAACCCGGCCACGCGCCGGGTTTTTTGTGTCTATCTACAATAAAAATATCAAGATGAAGCGCTATGCATAAAGTGCTAAAGAAAGCGCTGGAAGAAAGCCGGAAAAGGAAAGTCCTTAACGGTGGTACTGCTTTTCGCGCTCGGGTTGCCAAACAATGGCATCAATCTGTAAGCGAGCCTTGCCGCCGTTGGGTAAGGGCCAGTCAACAATGTCGCCCACCTTCAACCCGATCAGTCCGGCACCGATAGGAGCCATGACAGAGATACCGTCTTCAGTGTTGCCAAGAGCATGCGGATATACCAGCGTGCGGGTCATCTGACGATTTCGCTCCAGGTCAGTAAACTGGATTTTGCTGTTCATGCTCACGACGTTATCAGGTACGTCAGCCGGGTCAACGACCTCTCCACGGGTCAACTCCGTTTCAAGCAGCTCAGCGACGACCATATCCGTGCCATTGTCTGCGGTATCGTCAATCAAGCGCTGGAGACGCTCAGCATCAAGCCGGTTAATCACAATAGGCGGGCGATACTCCATGTTGCTCTCCTTGACCTTGATATAGAAAATGCAAACGTGCAATGACCTACAAAAACAGTCCTTCCCCAAATGGGGAAGGACTGCCACTGACAGCACCAGTATACGCTATTTATGCGCGCAAAACGATCAGACAACGCCTTGATCAATCATGGCATCGGCTACCCGGCGGAAACCGGCAATGTTGGCGCCCAGCACCAGATTGGTCGGCGCATCGAACTCGGCTGCGGTATCGGCACATTGCCTGTGAATCTCTGCCATGATGGCCTTGAGCTTTTCGTCCACTTTCTCCAGCGGCCATTGTTCCATGCTGCTGTTTTGCGCCATTTCCAGCTGGCTGGTGGCAACCCCGCCGGCGTTGGCCGCTTTGCCCGGGCCGTAAGCAATACCTGCCTCCAGGAAGCAATCAGCAGCGTCGGCCGTGGAAGGCATGTTCGCGCCTTCGCTGATGCAGGATACGCCGTTTTTCAGCAGTGCCTGGGCATCGGCGGCGGTCAGTTCGTTTTGCGTGGCGCAAGGGAAGGCCACGTCAGCTTCGATACGCCATACCGCATGGCCGTCTTCGGGATAGTCGGAAGCCGCAATGTAGCGAGCGTTGGGACGCGTTTCGAGGTAGTTTTCCAGCGACACGCGCTCAACTTCCTTCAGCTGCTTGAGCAGGTCCAGGTCAACGCCGTCGGCGTCATGCAGGGTGCCGCCCGAGTCGGTGCAGGTGATGGGCTTGGCGCCCAGTTCAAGCAGCTTTTCAACGGTGTAGATGGCGACGTTACCGGCGCCGGATACCAAACAGGTTTTGCCTTCGATGCTTTCACCGCGGGCTTCCAGCATGTTCTGGGCAAAATAGACAGCGCCGTAGCCGGTCGCTTCCTTACGGCCGATAGAGCCGCCCCAGTCCAGACCCTTGCCGGTTAAAATGCCTTCATAGCGACCGGTTATGCGCTTGTACTGGCCGTAGAGATAGCCGACTTCGCGTGCACCAACGCCGATATCGCCGGCGGGGACGTCAGTGGTTGGGCCAATGTGGCGATAAAGTTCGGTCATGAAGGCCTGGCAAAACCGCATGATTTCAGCATCCGATTTGCCTTTCGGGTCAAAGTTGGAGCCGCCCTTGCCGCCTCCGATGGGCAGGCCGGTGAGCGCGTTTTTGAAAATTTGCTCAAAGCCCAAAAACTTGATGGTGCCGGAAGTAACGCTTGAGTGAAAGCGCAGGCCGCCCTTGTACGGACCCAAGGCCGAGTTGAACTGGACGCGATAGCCCTTGTTGACTTGGGCTGTGCCGTTATCGTCTACCCAGCAGATGCGAAACATGATCTGGCGTTCAGGCTCGACGATGCGCTCGATGATATTGTGTTCAAGATAGTGCGGGCAGCGCTTGAACAGCGGGCGCAGGCATTCCAGTACCTCTTCGGCGGCCTGGTAGAATTCGGTTTGGGCCGGGCTGCTTTGCTTTAAACTGGCGAGCGTGTCGTGTACGTAGGTTTCCAGGTGGTTGGGGGTGGTCTGCGTCTCGGCCATGTTTTTTACTCTAGTTGTTAATGGGGATCAATATAAAAACTGTACCTATACTAAGCGCAACATGTTGTTTGTGCATAGCCTATGCGTAAAAAATGTGTGATGCATCTTTTTAGACAAAAGTCTAGTAAAGAGGAGAGTAGCTTCATTATTCGCTTTTAGTGCTATATGTTTTCGAAGCCGTTTTACTTTGGTCGGTAGGCCATGGCGCGCGTGTTACGATTGCACGGTTTCACATCGTTATTGGGGATTCCACGTGAATACAACATGGCCGGCAACGTGGCTGGTGTACTGTCGGGAAGGCTTTGAACGGGATGCGCAGGCAGAGCTTGAGCACCATGCTCTAGAACACGGTGTTCACGTTAAAGGCGAGTCCGGTAGCGGCTGGGCAAGCGTTATGCGCATAAACGGTGAAACGATCAACGAGCTGCAGCGTCACGTGCCGTTTTCCCGGCTTATTTTTGCGCGGCAAAGCCTGGTAGCGCTGCCGCCGCTTTTTCTTGACCGCGAAAATCGCCTGGGAGCCATCGCAGCTCAGATTCGAGAAGCCGGATGGAGTTTTGAAAGCATCTGGCATGAAACGCCTGATACCAACGAGGGCAAATCCCTTGTGCGCTTGGCCAAGGCCCTGACGCGTCCTCTGCAAAGCATGCTGAAAAAGCACGGTGCCCTGCGGCGCAAAGCCGGTGGCCGGCGCCTTCATCTTTTGTGGCTGTCGGGTGAGCAGGTGCGGCTGGGCATGAGTTTTGCCGGCAATCGCTGCGAACTTGTCGGCGGCATTCGGCGGCTGCGCTTTCCTTCTCGGGCGCCCAGCCGCTCAACGCTGAAGTTGGAAGAAGCCTGGCATGAGTTTGTGCCGCGCGATGAATGGGATACGCGACTGGAAGAAGGTATGCAGGCAGCGGACCTGGGCGCGGCACCCGGCGGCTGGACCTGGCAGCTGGTGCAGCGCGGCATGCACGTTTATGCCATTGATAACGGCCCCATGGATAGCACTTTAATGGCCAGTGGGCAGGTAGAGCACCTGGCGGAAGACGGATTTGTCTGGCAGCCGCCCTGTCGCCTGGATTGGCTGGTGTGCGATATCGTCGATAAGCCGTCCCGAGTTATTGCCATGATGACGCGGTGGCTGGTTCACCGCTGGTGCCGTGAGGCGATATTCAATTTAAAATTGCCGGTAACTATTCAGGTGGCGTCGGGTGAGACTCGCCAACCCGCTGTTCCTTCAGGCATAGTACCGTCATTCGACTCCCCCACCCAGCAGGCAACATGACCATCAGAG
>NZ_BAAAZT010000046.1:0-4096 GCF_039537045.1 Halomonas cibimaris
CGAGAGGTCCTCTTGAATCAAGTTCTGGCTGGAACATCCTGATTCTACAAGAGAAACCCCTCGCCATCTTTATTTTCAAGCCAGCCTCATGAATAAGCCGGGTTTTTGCCAGGCAGCCCGGAAAGCATCGGGAGAGCTAACGTGAACGGATACGCCCCGCGAGGCAAAGCCGTTGATGGGCTTGACGACCTGGGGCACCGTACAGGCCGCAAAGTAGCGATACGCGGCATCGATGTCGTTAAAGGCACGACCGGTGGGGGTGGGGAGCCCTTGCCGCGTGAACAGCGCCTTGAGAACGGCTTTGTCACCGTCCAGAAGATGCGTGGCCAACGGAATACGCGGGGCGTTGATATAAAACAGGGTTTGCTGCTGGCCCTGGGTCAACGTCAGCATCCGGCCGGGATGACGTGTCACCTGAATACCCTGCTCGCGGGCCGTATGCTCCAGCAGCGCTTCATCGATGTAATGGCGCGTATCGAAGAACGCTGAGTCACTGAAGTCGTTGGCGTCACCCAGACGTTCCGCCAGCCATGCCTGGTTGGCAGCACCGTGATGCGGTAGTGCTTGTTTGGGGTGGCACTCCACGTCTGTCGGAATGACAAACTGAGGCGCTTGCCCCTTCGGCAGGACATACGCCCAGGGATCCACGTCGCCGGTTTCCACAAAATACTGATGGGCCGCCTGAGTAATACGGTTCCACGCCTGCTGTACGTGATCCCCTTCGGGCAGCTGATTGACCCAGTTACGCATGGCCGGGTTGATCTCGAACACCACCAGTTCACCCTTGTGCGCCGGGTCGGTGGACGGGGCAAAGTCCACGCCGTTATACCCCATGCCCATGTCTCGCATGGCGGCTTCCAGCGCTTGCCACTGTGCCTTTCCCAGATGCTCGACAGGGTTCTCGCAGAAGTCACGCTCTTCGTCGAGCAACCACCGATTATCATGCATGAACGGGTCGGCCAGCTTATGGTGGACGTTGTAATGGTCCGCCGTATAAATATGCGCCGGGTAGAGGGTATTCCCCACCATAAAGGCGCGGAACTTGGGGTATAGGCGGGTCTCGGGCAGCCGCTCGTCGATGTAGCTGACGTCGTGATACTGAATCACGTAGGCCGTCTGCGGCTCCTTGGCAAGTTTTTCATCCAGCTCGGTGAAGTCGTGGCTGTCCAGGTCATCGACCTTGTGCATGAACTTGCCGCCCTGGTAACCAGCGAGGCGGATGATCACCGGCAGCTCGAAGCCGTGGTCTTTGATGGCCTGCTCGACGATGGCGCGGGCCGATGCCTGGGTGTTTTCGACCTTGACGCTCTTGGGCAGGATGACGTCAGGGTTGTCCTTGAAGCGCTGGTAGTTCCCCTCCCGGCTGGCGGCGAGCACAGCCCTGGGTTCGTTGATCACCGGCAGGTCGATACGGTCGCATACCTTCTGCGCCAGATGCAGCGCATGCTCGCAGCGCTCGGGGTCGGTGATGGAGTTGTATATCACATCCGCCGCAGGCAGTTTGCGCAGTAGCTCCGGCTGCTGGTCGAGGGTATCGACGTGGAAGCGGATCACGGTGATATGGTCGCTGTCCAGCAGACCGGCGAGGTTGTTGTGGCCTTCCGTGGTCTGGATGCCGAAGGTCTTGCGGTTGATGCCCAGCGAGCCGCTGGCCTGGGTGAATAGGGCGAGCACGGTGAGCTTGGTTTCCACTTTGGCCTCGCGCACGGAAAACGCCTTGCTGCGAATGGCCTTTTTGGCCCAGTACTGGCTTTGCTCGTCATGGCCCATGTTGCCGTAGAGGGCAGCCAGATAGCGGCGCGGGGCGTCGTGGTTGGGGCGCAGCTGTACGGCGCGGTGCATCATGGCGGTGGCCATGCGTTGACGACCGACCCGGGTAAGCCATCGGGCGAGCAGAAAACATGCCTCGGGTTCATCGGGCTGCTGGGTCACGGCCAGCTGCATCAGCTCGATGGCGCTGTCGTATTTATCGAACTCGGCAAGCACCCGCGCCTGAAGCATCAGCGCGTTGATGTGGAGCGGTTCGGCGCGCAAGGCGGCGGTCAAATGGCTGATCGCCTGGGCGTGCTGTTTCTGCTTGAGTGCGGCCAGTGCCTGCTGGTACAGCGCGTCGGCCTGCTGTTCGGTGGGGAGTCCGGTGCGGGACGGACGTGTGACGGGTAATTTGGCCATATAACCTTCCTGATAACGAAAACGGCACCTATCCATGAAAAAAGCCCCCAGCCGAGGCCGGGGGCTTTGATGCTACAAGCCACTTACCGCGTGGCTTAATCGACCGTCAGTCTTAGGCGATGGTGATGAAACCATCAGCGTTCAGGCTCAGGTCGTCGGCATTCACGCCCGTCAGGGTGACCTGGGTGATGTCGGCCAGGTTCTCGGCGTTGCCGGCGAAGGTTTCGTCCTCGAAGGACAGCACAACGTTGTTGCCGTCCTGCTGGGCGAAGACTTCCAGCACGCCAGCATCGCCTTCACGGTCAGCGGCCAGGTCGACGGAGGCATCGATGGCAGCCAGCGTGAAGTCGGTGCCGATAAACAGCTGATCGTCGCCTTCCAGACCGAAGCCGCCTACGGTGGATTCTTCGCCGTTGAACAGGAACAGATCGTTCTCGGCAGTCGCCGTTACGCCACCGTCGAGAGAGACCGGCAGTTCGAGGTCATTGTCCTCGAAGTACTGCTGGGCTTCTTCCAGGTCAGCGGTAGCCGCGTTGAAGTCGTCCTGAGCTGCGTTCAGGTCGGCCAGGTTGCTATCTGCTTCGGTCTTGGCTTCTTCGGCATCAGCAACGTCTGATTTCTGACCGTCACGGGCGGCTTGCAGGGCTTCGGCAGCGGCCAGCAGACCACCGGTTTCAGTGCCCTCGAATGCGTTGTCGGCATCCTCGGACTTCTCGGCCAGCTCATCGCGGCTTTCCAGCTTGTCGATCACGGACTGGATACCGGCGACGTCAGTGCCATCGCCCAGAGCGTAAGTGCCTTCGTACTCTTCGGTGTCAGCGTCGTACTCGCCGAACAGGTCAAGCAGTGCTGCAGCATCGCTTGCTTGAGCTTCGTCTTCTTTGGCCAGCACGAAGTTAGCGGCGGTAAGCAGATCGCCGATGGTAGTAGCTGTGTTAGTTTCAGCACCATCAGCGGCATCAAAGCTGGACAGATCGACACCGACACCATCACCGGCAACTTCCGTGCTCAGAGCACCACCGTTGTCGACGAAGTCGGAGATGGCGGTACGCAGCTCGGTCAGCAGCTCAACGTTGGTACCGTTGGCGCTAACGTCGGCGTTCAGGGCAGACTCGGCGTTAGCCGCTGCGATCTGGAGGCCCTTGGCGGTGAAGGTATCCGTTGCTGCTGCATCAACCTGAGCGCCATCGGCAAGGGCAGCACCGTCGACATCACCATCGGCAGTAGTAACTACGTACTGCGCCTTGTCAGCGTTAACCGCTTTCTGGGCTTCAGTAACCGCCTTGGCGATGTTGGCGTCGGTCAGGTTGTCAGTACCCTTGATGCCCAGGTCAAATTCCTGGTTAGCAGCACCATCCTCACCGTTGGAATCAACAGCGTCGGCGAAATCGGTGGAGTCGAGGCCGTCGACTACTGCGGTAGCCTGAGTGCTCAGATTGCCTTCAAATGCGCCATCCACTTCAGTGGCATCGCCAAACTCAACGGCACGTGACGCCAGCAGTTCAGCGGTTTCGCTGTTGATGTCGGCTTCCGCCGCCGCGATCGCGTCTTCGGCTTCGGTGATTTCCTGCTTCAGCTGATCTTCGTCGAACTGCTCAACGAAGGTGTCGAGGGCATCGCCTTCCAGCGGCGTTTCTTCGCCCGCGTTCACGGTTTCAGCGGCAGAGGCCAGCGCAGCGGTCACGCCGGCTTCGGCGGTTGCCAGGTTGGTCAGCGCTTCAGTGAGGTCTGAGTGTGAGAGTCTTCAAAACCTTCCATAAGTCCACGTTTTCCCAATCCTTTTTAAACGCTGCCGGAGTGCCTTGCGAGTAACCGACCCATGACCGAAACTCACGATTTCAAAAAAGTGGTCTCTTTGATCATCCGGTAAAATGCCCCAACACCTTTCCCCACCGAACGACCGGTAACGTACCGAACGCCTACG
>NZ_BAAAZT010000047.1:0-4769 GCF_039537045.1 Halomonas cibimaris
ACAGCTGCCGGCTCCACTCGACCCTTGGCTACCACGCGCCGAGGGAGATCGAGAAAATCGCGGAAGCAGCTTAATAAAAGTGTCCGCTACGACTTGACCAGAACAATGTACGTCAAGCAGTAGGTACGTTGAGCGGCCTGCACTTTACGCCGTGCGTGCTTTAGACAGTGCGCGCTTTAGACCGTACGCGCTTTAAACCGTATGTACTCTAAACAGTACTCGCGATGCACTATGCACTTTGGCTGCTTATTCCCGAGGTTTCAAGAAAGCGGCGTGCAGCGCCGGCTTCGCCCGGCGGCGCTGTGCGCGTGCTATTTGCGCAGTGACTGGGTCAAGCGATCCAGCAGCATGGCCAGGATGACCACGGCAATGCCGGCCTCAAAGCCATCCCCCGGACGCAGGCGCTGAATGGCGCGCCAGACTTCGCTGCCCAAGCCGTCGGCACCGATCATCGCCGCGATGACCACCATGGAAAGCGCCAGCATGATGGTCTGGTTGATGCCCGCCATCAGCGTCGGCAGGGAAAGCGGCAGCTGCACTTTAAAAAGCTTCTGGCCCCGGGTTGCCCCGTAGGCATCCGCCGCTTCGATAAGGTCTACCGGCACCTGGCGAATGCCCAGGGTGGTAAAGCGGATGGCCGGCGGCATGGAGAAAATCACCGTGGCAAAGATCGCTGAAACCGAGCCGATGCCGAAAAACGGAATCGCCGGAATCAGATACACAAACGCCGGCATGGTCTGCATGAAGTCCAGCAGCGGCATGATGGTCCGATACAGCCGTTCAGACAGCGCCGCGGCGATGCCTACCGGCAGCGCGATGACCACAGCCACCAAAGTGGCGATGACCACCAGGGTCAGCGTCTCGATCATCGGATCCCAAAGGCCCATGTTCCAGATCAGCGCAAGCCCGGCGGCGGCGCCGATGGCCAGGCGAACGGAGGAGGCGCGCCAGCACAGCGCGACAATGATCGCCATCAGCGCCCACTCGGGCAGCCACATCAGCGCGTCGTTCAGCCCGTCTATGCCGGTTTGGGTGATGCCGGAAATGCCCCGGGTGACCACGGAATACTCGCTGGTCAGCCAGTTCAGCCCGCCCTCGATCCAGCCCCCAAGGGGAATGCGTACGATATCCATCATTGCTCTCCTGCCCGTGCGAGTTCGTTCAGAACGCCACCTTTCACCACTACGCCGAGAAGACGCTGCTGGTCATCCTCCACGGCAATGGGGAAGCTTTTCTCGCTGAACATGGCAAACAGGTTCTGCAGCGGCTCATCGGGCTTGACGCGGCGGAAGTCCTGAGTCACGTACTCGGCGATGGTGTCGGCACCCTGATCGGCCGCCTGGCTGGCAGCATCCACTTCCAGCAGGCCCACCAGTTTGCGGTTGCGGTCAGTGACGTAAATGGAGTCAATGCTGTTTTCGCGCATCTTGTACAGCGCGGTGCGCGGGCCGTCGCTTTCCCGAGCGGTTTCACGCACCCGGCGCATGGCGCTTTCTGCGGTAAGAATGCGCGACATGTCCACCCCTTCGATGAAGCGGCGCACGTAGTCGTCGGCAGGGCGGGTCAGGATTTCTTCGGGCGTGCCGATCTGGACAATTTCGCCGTCTTTGAGCAGCACGATGCGATCGCCAATGCTTAGCGCCTCATCCAGATCGTGGGTGATAAACACCGTGGTCTTTTTCGTCTTGGCCTGCAGCTGCATGAGCTCTTGCTGCATGTCCTTGCGAATCAGCGGATCAAGCGCAGAAAAGGCCTCGTCCATCAGCAAAACGCTGGCATCGTTGGCCAGCGCCCGGGCCAGGCCTACGCGCTGCTGCATACCGCCGGAAAGCTGGTTGGGGTAGGCATCTTCCCAGCCGTCAAGCCCGACCTGGTGCAGCGATTCTCGGGCCAGCTTGTGCCGCTCGTCTTTGCTCACGCCGCGAATTTCCAGGCCGAACTCGGCGTTTTTCTGCACCGTGCGGTGGGGGAAGAGGGCAAAGTTTTGAAACACCATGGAAAAGTGCCGGCGACGACACTCCAGCAGGGCCTTGTCGCTTAGCGTGGGGATATTCTCGCCGTCGATGACGATTTCCCCTTCGGTGGTTTCAATCAGGCGGTTGAGACAGCGGATCAGGGTGGATTTACCGGAGCCTGAAAGCCCCATGACCACCAGCAGCTCTCCTTCGTGAACGTCGAATTCGATATTGGAAAGCCCCAGCGTTTGGCCGGTTTTTTCCAGAATTTCCGGACGTTTAAGGCCTTGGTTGCGCAGTTCCAAAGCTTTTTGGGGGTTTTTGCCAAAAACTTTGCTTAACCCGCGCACCTTAATCTTGACGTTTTGTTTGTCGTCCATCGGCGATGCCTGGTTGGTGAGAAGAATACACGCTCATGACAAAAGCACGATCGCCGCCTGCTGAGCCGGATAACCGGTTCAGCCCGACTGGCGCCGAAACCATAATGAAAAAGGCGTGCAATACGTAAGTATTATTAAATTATATTATACACCAATATTTACAGGCTGTCACAACGCCCGGCCGGCGGGGCCTGGCGGCCCTGAATGTAGAGAATAAACGCCGCACTTTGATCGCTGATGTCTAGCCTCGGTTTCATGCATCCGGTATGATGCGCCTCGCACACGGGCCTATAGCTCAGTTGGTTAGAGCAGGGGACTCATAATCCCTTGGTCGGCGGTTCGAGTCCGCCTGGGCCCACCAATAAGAGCAATATCGTACGCCACCATCGTCAAAACACCCTCCGTTAGCTTGAAAGCCGTCACTTGCCATAAACGTCTGGCCCGCTTTTGCTTGCCTATGCCACGTTAAAATAGCGCAGAGAGCTCGTTTACGCGCAGTAAAGCGTGTCTTTTCGCTGTTTTTGCCTTGTCTGGCTTAGGCCCGTTTCTTTTCAGGCAAAGCCCAGTACGGCAGGGGGATTGCATATAGTTAAGGTTTTTCTTATATGATTCTGGCCCCCCTGCATCGCTGGCGTCTTGCCGGCCCCGGGATTGCGCTCATCAGCCTTGTGGGCATCTGGCTTGCCAGCACGCTGGGCGTTTTTCAACTTCCCGATGCCTGGGTGCAGGGGCAGTATCATCGACTTACCCCCGTAGGCAGGCCCACGCCTCGGGTCGTGCTGGTGGAAGCCGACTTTGAACAGCGCCGGCAACCGGCGTGGCGTGCGCTTGTCGAGCGGCTTGAGCGGCTTGACCCGGCCGGCATCGGGTTTTTGCACCCGCCTGCGACGCTTTCCGAAACACAGCGTGCAAGGCTGCGCGAATCTGGCGTGATTGTCGGACAGACGACAGCCCAGACATCAAGCACGGGCAGTGTTCTGACGCTGCCCCCGGCCCAGAGCCTGAGCCGTATGAGCGTGCACGTGCCCCGTATTGTTGAAAACGGCGAGCGCTACGTTACCACCGAGGCAGCGCTGGCGAGCCGTGCCCTGGAGGCAAGAGCGGCTGAGGACGCCTTTCTGATCGATTTTCGTCCGGGGATGAACTATCTGCCGGTACTTCAGACCGAGCGGGTGCTGCGCGGCGATATCACCCGCGACCTGGTTGCGAACCGAGCGGTGCTGATAGGGCGGCGCATGGATCCGACCAATCCGACGCTGTTCACCCCCTTGCCGCAAGAGGCGAGGGTTTCCCGGCTGATGTATGCCGGCTATACGGTGGATACGCTGATGCGCGGCCGGCCATTGCAGCGCACCGCCTGGTGGCAAAATATATTGCTGTCACTCACCGTGCTGGGCGTCTCGGTGCTGTTGTATTTTCGGCTTGGCGTGCGGCATTCTCTGGGGGTTTGTATCGGGGGCGGCCTGCTTTTGCTGGTGGCCGGCTGGCTTTCGCTCCATTTTGTAAGTCGCGTTTTTCCGGTGATTGAGCTGATCGCTTATCATCTGCTGCTTTGGTATTTGCTCTCCCGACGTGAACAGCGCCACGAATCCGCAACCGTGCATACGCTTTTGCGTGCCAGCAGCGGCCGCCTGCATGATCGTTTGCTGCCTTCGGATTTCAACGCCAGCCAGGACCCCTGGGGGCAGATTATTCTGCTGACCACCCAGATACTCCACCTCGACCGCATTATCCTGCTGGAGCGCCGGGGCAGCGCCAAGCATCTGCGCGAGATAAAGGCGTATCGCTGCTCTATTGAAGATATTGACGAGCGCCGTCGCGATTTCGAGCGCACGCCTTACTCGACTGCACTGGAAGAGGGCGGGCCGATTATTCTGTCGAAAACCTTTTTGAAAAACCCCATGCCGGGCGGGCGGCAGTTTCTGGTGCCGCTGGAGTTTAACGGCCAGCTGCTGGGTTTTCTAAGCGGAGAAGTGGACGAACCAACGCTTGACAGTAATCCGCTGTTTTTCTCCTTGCTGCGGGATATCAGCAACCAGATCGGTGAGCTTGTTTATCAGCGTCAGCGCTGGCAGCTTTTTCAGCAGAGAAAAAAGAGCCGCTGGCAGCGCCTGATGCGCCTTGATGCGGTGGAAAGCGAATACGAAGCGCTGGGCGAGACGCTGCAGGTTTTTTCGCGCAGGCTTGCGCTGTTGGAAAATGTTTTCAGCTTGCTTCACACCAGCACGATTCTCTATGACCTTTTCGGGCAGGTCATACAGGTCAATCGCAAAATGGAGGCGCTGGTTACGCGCTCCGGGCTGTCCGTTTTCACCATGACCGCCGCCGATGTTCTGGTCAAGTCGTAGCGGACACTTTTATTAAGCTGCTTCCGCGATTTTCTCGATCTCCCTCGGCGCGTGGTAGCCAAGGGTCGAGTGGAGCCGGCAGCTGT
>NZ_BAAAZT010000048.1:0-5921 GCF_039537045.1 Halomonas cibimaris
GCGAGAGGTCCTCTTGAATCAAGTTCTGGCTGGAACATCCTGATTCTACAAGAGAAACCCCTCGCCATCTTTATTTTCAAGCCAGCCTCATGAATAAGCCGGGAGGAAGGCAACCGTCAGTTGAAAGAAGAATACGAAACGGCCATTACCAGCGTGCAAAAGCAGGTGCAGGAATTGGTGACCCGGGTCGCGGATGAGCACCACAAAATGACCGGCACCATGAGCGAGGCGAGCGACAAGGCCCAGGAACAGCTGCGCCAGGCGCAGAGTCAGGCCAGTGAGGCATTGGAAAACCTACAGGCGCAGTATCAGCGTTCGCTGGAAGACGCCGGCGAGCAATACCAGGCTCAACTCAGCAATGCGTACCAGCAGGTAGAAGCTGCCATGCAACAGGCTGTTACCCGCACCGGAGAGCACATTAATGCGCAGATGGAGCGTATCGACGAAAGCATGCAGCAAGAACTGCAGCGGGTGATGACGGAAATGGGCAGCGCGCTGGGGCAAATCAGCGGACGCTTTACCCAAGACTACCAGAAGCTGACGACTGAAATGCAGAAGGTGGTGCAGTCAGCCAACTCAGGAGCCTATTGATGAGCCGAATGCAGGCGCTGTTTGGTCGTGGCAGCGCATCAGGCAGCGAGGACGAGCACCATTGGTTAAGCGTTTCGGACTTGATGGCCGGATTGATGATGGTGTTTTTGCTGATCTCGATTGCTCTAATGCGCCATGCGCTGGAAGTCCGCGAGAACGTCACGCAGGTCGCGGAGACCTATCAGGAAACCCAGGTAGCGATCTATCAGGCGCTGCTGGATGAGTTTGCCGACGATCTGGATACTTGGCAGGCTGAAATTGACGCCGACACGCTTGCGCTGACATTTAAATCGCCGGAAGTGCTGTTTGCCACCGGTTCGGCTCAGCTGCGCCCGCGCTTTAAAAGTATTCTGAAGGATTTTTACCCGCGCTACCTGAACGTGCTGACGCCCTTCCACGATTCTATCGACGAGATTCGTATAGAAGGGCATACCTCCAGTCGTTGGAACAGCCGTGTGAGCGAAGATACGGCTTACTTTCGCAACATGCAGCTGTCTCAGGATCGAACGCGCTCGGTGCTGAGCTATCTGTACGATCTGCCGGAAACCCAGCAGCAGAAAAGCTGGGTCCAACAAACTACCGCGGCGGTAGGTCTTTCGTCATCGCATCTGATTAAAAACGCTGCTGGAGAAGAGGATGCTGAAAGCTCAAGGCGCGTCAGCTTTCGCATCCTGACCAATGCCGAAGCTCAGATTCGTGAGATTCTCACCGAGGTGGATTCGTGAAGCTGGACGTTGATTTTAGCTCACTAATTGCTGCTGTTACACGGATGGGTCCACCAGTAGATATAGATCCGTTGACGCTGAATGCAGAGAACCCGCCGCTGGTCAAAAAAGAACTTCAGGCAGCATCAACTCCACCCCCTGAGCTGGAGATCCCCGAAGGCGGCCTTGAAGTCTCTGATTTGAGTCAACTGGAGACGCCGGGCGACCTGCTGATGTGGCAAGGTCAGCAGGTGCTGCTTTATATTCAGGACCACCGTTCGCGTTTTGAAGATGCTGAAATAGAAGGAGCTAAAGGTAACAGGGTACATATTTCCTTTTGTCAAAAACTCGAAGAAATGCGGGCTAGAGGCCGCTTTGAGCGCTACGTGGTCACCCGCGATCATAGCGAGTATTTTCATATCACAGGGCGAAGCTACGGCGGCCGCGAGCAAACGGCAATGACTGATCTGAAAGTCTGCAAGCTATGTCTGCGTAAACTGAACTACGGGGGTTACGCGGTACCTGGAAACAAAGCGGCTTTTAATAATTTCTCGTTTGTCCGCTTTTTTGAACAGTACGACTCTTTCTTTCCGTACCACCCAAGCCGTAAGCCCGGCGCATCGGAAAGCTATACTCAAGACTGGAAGAAAGTTTCGCAAAGCTACCGCGCAGCAAAGAGCTATCGCTGCGAAAATTGTGCGGTTGACCTTTCACAGCACCCTTATCTGCTGCATACGCACCATATCAACGGAGTGCGCAGCGATAACACTGAAAATAATCTTAAGGCACTATGCATTGATTGTCATAGCAAGGAATCAAACCATGGACATATGGCTGTACCACATAAAATACGCCAAGAAATAGCTCAATTACGCCAGGAGCAGAGAAAAGCTAATATCCAAACTTGGCATTCTGTTTTTATGTTGGCAGATCCAGGGATAAATGGCATAATTTATCATCTAAAAGCGTTTAATAGCCCGCTCCCTGAGGTTGGTTTCGGCATAAGAGGTACTGATGGAAATATTGTGATTAGAGCAGAGCTGGCTTGGCCTTCTTGCAGAGTGGGTGTTGCTATTAGTAAAGAAGATGCTGCGAAAGCTAAACTAATAAATTGGAATTTGTATAGTGTTGGAGAGTTTTTTGAAAATCCTGGTAAATTTCTTCGTATGCTGAAGATTGGTGTCTCTGATAAAAAATAAACCATTTCCTGTAAGTGATGGCGGTCTCAAGTTCCAAGTGCAACGCTATTGAAGAGTGTTCGAACCGGCGGTTGAATTCTTAAGCACCTCGGCGTAGACCTCCAATGGCGTTCGCCAGCCTAGCGTTTCGCGCGGGCGTGTGTTCAGTGAGTCGGCAATGGCGTCGAGTTCCGCCTGGCTATAGACCGATAGATCCGTGCCCTTCGGCAAATATTGCCGCAATAGCCCGTTGGTGTTCTCGTTGGAGCCCCGTTGCCATGGACTATGCGGGTCAGCAAAGTAGATCGCGGTGCCGGTTTTCTGAGTGATCTCGGCATGCTTCACCATTTCCTTGCCCTGATCATAGGTCATGGATAGGCGCAGGCGTCGCGGCACCTCATTGAGTTTGTCGCTAAAGCCAACGGCCGCGGCCGTCGCCGTGGTGCCATCCACTTTTGCCAGGATCACCAACCGTGTGGTGCGCTCCACCAGCGTGCCAACGGCGGACCGGTTGTTAGCGCCCATGATCAGGTCGCCCTCCCAGTGGCCGGGCATCTGACGGTCTTCAATCTCGGGAGGCCGTAGGTGGATGCTGACCAGGTCCGGGATTTGACCACGCCGATCCTTACCCCGACTCCGTGGCCGACGCTTACCGTTACCCTGTCGCAAGCAGGCGATGAGCTCTTTCTTGAGTGAGCCACGAGGCATCACATAGAGCGCGTTGTAGATGGCCTCATGCGAGACCTGTCGACGTGAATCGTTAGGAGACATACGCTTCAGTGTGCGGGCTATCTGCTGCGGTGACCAGTACTTGCGTAACAGGTAGGTCACCACCTCAAGCAACTCCCCACCGGGATGCAGCTTGGGTCGCTGACGTGGCCGATGACGCGTCAAGCGTGCTCGGTAGCCTGCTAGGCTAGCATCGTAGCCCTTGCTGGGGTCGACGGTGTGACGAGCGAGTTCTCGTGACACGGTGCTTGGTGCACGGCCCAGATGACTCGCGATGGCGCGTATCGAGTGAGTGGCTCGCATCATCATGATGGCGGCTCGGTCTTCAGCTGTGAGATGGCGGTAGCAATGGATCATGGCAACACCGTACCTGATGGGTCAGATGTTGCACTTGGTCATTGAGACCGCCGATGCGCTTATTTTTGAACAATATCCTGCTCCACAAAACTGCTGGTAGTTTTTTGGTTGCCGCTTGATGGGTTCGATGACAGCCAATGCTGGTAAAACTGTTGGTGAGAAACTAGCGGGCATCCGCATAAGCGCTCGCCCAGTGCGGGCGGGTTTGCGCGATGCGCCAGCGCCACTTAGGCTGCATTGTGCATTGACACATCATCGGCGCAATGCCGCATTGAGTGCTGCAAACGTTGAAGTGCGATCGGGGTGGGGCGCCGTCACCGTGGCAGTGTATGCGACAATGCCCGATAAGGCAGAGTCGTAAATCCAAAATACAACGGAGGGGTGATGTCAGACTCTACACCAACAGCGCCGCGCCCGGGTAGCGCCCCTGATGCGGTGCTGGACGCCTGCGGGCTGGCCTGCCCGCTGCCGCTGCTCAAGGCCAAGCAGGCGCTGCATCGTCTGGCAGGCGGGCAGCTTTTGGAAGTGCGGGCCACCGATGCCGGCTCCTGGCGTGATATGGCCTCGTTCGCCGAGCACAGCGCGCACGTGCTGGAAGATCGCCGCCAGGTAGACGGCGTGTACTACTACCGGCTGCGCAAGGCCGAGGGCCGCGCGTCATGACGCTGCGCACTATTGTCAAAAACTGGGTAGACCGCTATTTCTCCGATGAGGAGGCGCTGATCCTGCTGCTGGTGCTGATTGCCGGCTTTGCCGCGGTCATCTGGTTTGGCCGGATGCTGGCGCCGTTTTTTACCGCGCTGGTCATTGCCTTTTTGCTCCAGGGCGCGGTCAACGCGCTGACGCGCCGGCGCGTGCCGCACTTTTTAGCGGTGGGCGTGGTGTTTCTGGGCTTTTTGAGCGTAGTGCTGGCGCTGGCGCTGATTTTGCTGCCGCTGATCTGGAATCAGCTGGTGGGGCTGGTGCAGGAAACCCCGCGAATGTTTGCCAGCGGCCAGCACTGGCTGGGGGAGCTGCAGGCGCGCTATCCCAACCTGATTACCCCGGACCAGGTGCAGAACTGGGTAGGGGCGGCCAGCCGCCAGATCAGCCAGCTGGGCCAGCGCGCGCTGTCGCTGTCGCTGGCCTCGCTTGGCAACGTGATGGCGCTGATCATCTATCTGGTGCTGGTGCCGATTCTGGTGTTTTTCATGCTCAAGGACCGCGATGCGCTGATCGGCTTTACGCTGTCGCTGCTGCCGCGCAAGCGCACGCTGCTGTCGCGCATCTGGCAGGAAATGGATGCCCAGATCGCCAACTATATTCGCGGCAAGTTTATTGAAATTATCATCGTCGGCACGGTGGCGTTTGCCACCTTTGCCTTTCTCGGGGTGCCGTATTCGGCGCTTTTAGGCGTGCTGGTGGGGCTTTCCGTGCTGGTGCCGTACATCGGCGCGGCGCTGGCCACGCTGCCGGTAGCGGCGGTGGCCGGCTTTCATTTTGGCCTGAGCGACGAGCTGGCCTACGTGCTGCTGGCCTACGGCGTGATTCAGGCGCTGGACGGCAACGTGCTGGTACCGGTGATGTTTTCCGAAGCGGTCAACCTGCACCCGGTATCCATCATCGTCGCGGTGCTGTTTTTTGGCGGTATCTGGGGCTTTTGGGGCGTGTTTTTTGCCATTCCGCTGGCCACGCTGCTCAAGGCGCTGGTGTATGCCTGGCCGCGAGGGCTGCGCCAGCGTGACCGGCGCCTGGCGCAGGAAAACGCCACGGCCGATCACGCTGATGACGACCTGTAGCCGGCTAGCCCCCGGCGCTATGCGCGGCCCTTGTTTTGGCTTTGGGCGTTGAGGGCCTGGGCGGCGGCCAGTACGTCGTCGACGTGGCCCGGCACTTTTACACCGCGCCACTGCTGGGCGAGATGGCCGTCGGCATCGATGAGAAAGGTGCTGCGCTCGATGCCCAGATGCTCCTTGCCGTACATTTTCTTGAGCTTGATCACATCAAACATTCGGCAGATTTCCTCGTCCTTGTCGGCGATCAGCGCGAAGTTGAAGCCCTCTTTGGCCTTGAAGTTTTCCTGGGCGCGGATGCCGTCCCGGGAAACGCCGAGAATCACGGTGTTGGCGGCGTCAAACGCCGGCTTGCGGTCGCGAAAGTCGCCGCCTTCGGTGGTGCAGCCCGGCGTGCTGGCCTTGGGGTAAAAGTAGACGACAACCTGCTGGCCGCGAAGCGCCGAGAGCGTCACGGTGGTGTTGCCGGTGGCGGTGGCGGAAAAATCGGCTCTTCGTCGTTGGGTGTGGAATTCGCCCCCTGAGCTGGGCCAGGATATGACCTCCACATGGACAGGAGGTATGGCATGGACGGCACCCAGATTCTGACC
>NZ_BAAAZT010000049.1:0-5940 GCF_039537045.1 Halomonas cibimaris
AATTCCGGGCTGAACGTTCTCTTCTTCGTCATCATCTGCACCTGACTGTCTCTGTGAGTGATCATACACTCAAAATCAGGTGGCCAGATTCACTATGCCACTACAGGTGCGCACATTGATACCCATCACCTGACAGGCTTTGGCCAGCCGAGCACCGTCACGCTGGGCGTCTTGCACCAGAGTCACGATGCGTTGGCGATCCGGGAGGCTGGTCAGTCGTCCTCGTCGTTGGTCGTGCCCCAGATCGCCTCGGCTTTTTTTGACAGGGCCAACAGCGCCGCCGTCTCGGCCAGGGCCTTGTCCTTGCGGTGCAACTCGCGCTCCAGCTTACGGAGCCGCTTCTGCTCCTCCTTGCGGGCCTGGCGTTGCTGCTTGGCCTGCGCTGCCGCATCGTCGTTGGCGTTCATGCAGGCATCCCGCCAGGCCTCCACCTGCTCGGGGTAGAGCCCGCGCTCGCGGCAGTAGGCGCTGACTTCAGCCTCGTTCATCGGAGCTGTCTCCAGGACGACCTGGAACTTCTCCTGGCTGGTCCACTGATCTGGCTGGGTAGAACGTGATGGCAAAACCTGTCCTCGTGCTCTGGCCTGTTTCCGCCAATTGTAGAGGGTTGTCGCGGTGATGCCTTCCTGTTCGGCTAATTCCGGGATGGTCATGTTCATGGGCGGCGCCATCTTCTTGAGGATGGCTTCCTTACGCTCTGCGGGGTAACGCACGTTGATCACCTCTCAATCCGTTTGGGTGACAACTACGTTGACGCATAGGGTGCAGGACGCACCGCTGCCGGCCAGGCACGAGGTGGCCTTTGATATCGGCACCGGTACGGGGTTATTGGCGATCATCCTGGCGAAGCGCGGGGTGGGGCAGGTCGTTGCCACGGACTCCAACCCGCGGGCGCTGGCCTGCGCGGCCGATAACCTTGAGCGTTCAGCACTTTCGGAAATACAGCTGCAGGAGGTCGACCTGTTTCCGACGGGGCAGCCGCTGGCCGACCTTATCGTGTGCAACCCGCCCTGGCTGCCGGCGAAGCCCAGCTCGGCGCTGGAGCTCGCCGTGTATGACCCCAAAAGCCGGATGCTGCGCGGCTTCTTGCAGGGCGTCCGTGCGCATCTGGCACCGCAGGGGGAGGTGTGGCTGATCCTGTCCGATCTGGCCGAGCACCTGCAGCTGCGTACCCGAGAACAGCTGCTGGCGTGGTTTGCCGAGGCAAAACTGGACGTGAAATACCGGCTCGACACCCAGCCCAAGCACGGCCGCAGCCAGGACAGCACGGACCCGCTCCACGCCGCACGCAGCGCGGAAGTTACCTCGCTGTGGTGTTTAACGCCGGCATAGGCCTGGTTACCGGCGGTATGTACGCTTATTGCTGTCTCGCCCCGTTTACTTGGAGATATCATGAAAAAAACCGTTCTGGTTCTTTCCCTGGCAGCGTTTGCGCCGCTGGCACTTGCCGCAGAGACTTTCTGCGATTCCGGTCATCCGCACCCCATCGACGTGCAATTTGAGCGGGACATGGACGCGAGCGGTGGCGTTACGCTGGATATGCGCAACGCCCAGGGCCGGGCGTACAAGGGCTGGGATACGGAGCTGAACATGGCGTATCAGGAGCTGATGGAGAGCCTTGCGGCGGATGAGCAGGCCGCGCTGAAGAAAGCCCAGCTGGCGTGGCTTAAATTTCGTGAGGCGGAGACCGAGTTCTGGTGGTCGGAAAGCATATCCGGCGGCGGCACGTTGCAGCCCGTTATCGTTGCCAGCCATGCCATCGAGCTGCTTAAAGAGCGTGTCTGCCAGCTCAAGCAGTACAAGCAGGCAGCCGATCACGGCTTATCCTGATGACTGGGTGACCAAAAGCTTGGACACCGCCGCCATCAGGCTGGGAAGCCGCTTTGTCTGCTGGGCTGGCGGGGAGTGTCAGATAGACTGTTAACGCCTTTGTTCAACACGGAGCTACGCTCAGCTTCCCCGATAAAGTCGGCACGATAAGTTTAGCGGCATGCTTCAACGGCCTACCATAAACGCAGCGGGCTCCCCGTGGGGAGCCCGCCAAGCGCTTAGCTGGAGACATTAATCGCGCTCAATCTGGGTGACTTCGGAAGAGCCCTGACGCACGCTGATTTCCAGCTCACGTCCATCTTTATCGCGGCCTTCCACATCGATGATACCGGTCTTGTCGATATCGAGATCTTCAAACTCTACCATGCCTTCCTGGCTTGCCACGTCGAGCGCCTGGCGGATATCGTCTTCGCTCATACCCCAGGCACTGGTGATCAGGCGCTCACGTTGCTCTTGTAGTGTTTCACCGTTATCGAGGGAAAATTCCACGTCGGCGTACCACTCATCGTCGAGCCAACCTTCCACTTCTACGCGGCCACGGTTTTCAATGCTGACTTCTTCGTAGTGGCTGAAGCCGTATTCATTGGCGTGGGTCAATACGTCATCGATGCGATCCATCGGCAGTGAGTCGGCCTGGGCGCTACCCGCAGCAGCGGCAAGCAGCAGGGCAGAGGTCGGGATCAGCAGCATTTTTTTCATGGTGTTCATGGCAAATTCCTTCCTTACGCATTTGTACACGAGTGTCTGTACGAGAATGGATTAATCGCATTCAGCGGATGCGATGGGGAATTTATACCACTGCGATACTTTCCTTAAGCTGAAGAAGCTGTTCATCTAGCATTCATGTTGTTTTTGGCATGCTGGCATTATGCGTAAACTCTTCCGCCGTCTTATACAGCCGCTGGGCAGCTTCCAGCGAAGCGCTCGCCGCAATGTCACTGGTTTAGCGCTGGTGCTACTGCTGGTGGGCAGCGCTGCGGGTGACCAGCACTGGAAGTCGTTACACGGCGAAGTACGCCGTGGTGAAGTGGTGTCCCTCGACTCCATTCTGGATTGGCTGGAAGCCCACTATATAGGTGAAGTGCTGGAGGTTGAGGTGGAGCGTGAAGAGGGAGAGGTCGAATACGAAATCAAGCTGCTGGGCCCGCAAGGGCAAGTCGTCGAGTTCGAGTTTGACGGCCATAACGGCCAGCTGATGTCCATCGAAGGGGTGCGTATCAACGATATGCGCCGTTAGCCTATTGCTCCCATTTGCCATATAAAAGGAAGGGTAGTTAGCCGATGAAGTGTTTGTTGGTAGAGGATGACCAGGCGCTCACCCGTGAGCTCAGCCAGGCGCTACGCGACGGAGACTGGTTGGTAGAGCATGCGGCGACGGGCCAGGACGCTGATTTTCTAGTGCGCACGGAAGCCTACGACACGCTGATTCTGGATATTGGACTGCCCGATGGCGATGGCACTCGCTGGCTTTCCGCATGGCGGGAGGATGGCATCGACCTGCCGGTGCTGATCCTTACCGCCCGAGAGCGCTGGGCCGATAAAGCCGCAGGATTTACCGCCGGTGCCGATGATTACGTCACCAAACCGTTCGAATCGGCGGAAGTGCTCTTCCGCCTGCGCGCCCTGGTGCGCCGCAGTCATGGCCACGCCCACCCGGTGCTGAAAGTGGGCGAGCTGAGTCTGGATACGCACACTCAGCACGTTTCGCTTGCCGGTCGCCCGGTGGGGTTAACCGCCCAGGAGACCCGTCTGCTGGGTTATTTGATGCACGCCGCGCCGCGGATCGTCAGCCGTACCGAGCTGTCAGAGCACGTTTACGACCGCGACCACGAACCGGACTCCAACGTGATTGATGTTCAGGTCAGCCGGCTGCGCCGAAAACTGGGTAGCTGGCGCATTGCTACCCTGCGTGGTCAGGGCTATCGGCTATTGGCTGAAGAGCCGGCTGGCGAATGAGCCAGCATACCACCGCCTGGAAAGACCGCTGGGCCAAGCGTTCCATCAGCGTGCGGCTACTGCTGGCCGCTCTGGCGATGGTCGGGCTGGCGCTGCCCATCGCGGGTACGCTGCTGTCTCATCATTATCGTACCTCGGCCACGCAGGCCTTTGACGAGCGCCTGGGGGCCACCCTGAACGTCATCATCGCGGGCGTTACCTATGACCGCCTTGAACAGCAGCTTGTACACGACCGGGCGCTAGGCGACCCGCGTTTTGAAAATGCCTATTCCGGCTGGTACTGGCAAATTACCGATGGCGCGGAAAACACCCTGACTTCGCGCTCGCTGTGGGATCAGCGCCTGCCGGTCATCGCCAATGACGCGATTAGCGCCCGCTCGATATCTGGCCCCCGAGACCAGTCGCTGCGGGTGGTAGAGCGCGATATTTACCTGGCGCCGTTAGCCGCGCCGCTGCATATTAGTGTGGCCGCGCAGGACGATTCATTAGCTCGGGATATTGGCGAATTTCAGCGCCTGCTGTGGGGTGGCCTGGCCGGCCTGGGCGTGCTGCTGTTGGGCGTATTGGCGCTGCAGGTGCGCTGGGGGCTGGCACCGCTGCGCCGCATGCACGCCAATCTAAAGGATGTAGAGCAGGGGAATGCGGAGCAGCTGGATACCCGCCTGCCTGATGAGCTGGCGACCCTGGCAGCCTCGATGAACGCGGTGCTGGCCCGCGATCAGCGCCTGATCGAACGCGGCCGCCACACCGCTGGCAACCTTGCCCATGCGCTGAAAACCCCGCTGAGTGTGATGCGCTTACAGCTACGCCAACTGCCGGAAGAGAACCGCGCCGCCTGGGAAGTGGAGCTGGCGCGCGTGGATAGCGCGGTACGCCACCACCTGGCGCGGGCATCGGCAGCGGGCGAGGGTGTACGCTTTGCGCCCATTGATTTGCACGCTACCCTGGCGCCGCTGCTCCATGGGCTGGCCAGGCTTGCCCAGCGGCGCGGCATTGCGCTGCGCCCCACCTGGGCGGGTGGCATCAAGGTGCATATGGATGCGCAGGATATCCAGGAGTTGGTAGGCAACTTGCTGGACAATGCGCTGCGCTGGGCACACGGCGCTGTGCAGCTACAGGTAACAGGAGACGAGCAGCAGTTAACTTTAACCGTTAGCGATGACGGCCCCGGCATGTCCGAAGCGGAGTGTCAGCAGGCGGTACAGCGCGGTAAACGACTGGACGAACAACGCCCGGGGAGTGGCCTGGGGCTGGCGATTGTGACTGACCTGGTGGCTCTTTACAGCGGCCGTATGCAGCTCAGCCGCGCCAGCGCTGGCGGGTTAAAAGTGGTGGTGGAACTGCCCGTCGTCGCGGGTAAATAACGCAGACCACACCGGATGAAGCTTACAGCCGCCCGCCCTGATGGAAAAGCGCCTCTGCGGAGGCGCTTTTTTGTGTTGCTACGAAAAAAGCATGAGAAATGTGGCAGGAATGTGGAAGGGTGGGTGCGGAAATGCTAATTTCGCTTTAGAAGATTTTGATACTCGCAGGATGCCGCACGTGTGGAACCGGATGAAGAAGCGTATCCAGTAACAGTAGGTCTTCTCGATGCGCGGGCTATAGCGTTTTATGCGCAGGTGGCCTTCACTCGAACCATCAGCTTCGGCGGCCTGCTGTGCATATTCATGTGGCGCTCCTCTTTAGATGGCTATGCATACAGTGTTATTGGTTCGGGAAAAACGTGCAAGCGCGCGAGTTCTGCTTAGGCTGCCGAGCTATTCTTAATATTTTATAATATCAATGAGTTAGGAAAAGAAAGGTACGCGGGATAATTTTGTTAAACGCGCCGGCACGTTCATTCAATATCAGAGCGTTCCGTCTAATAGCTGTTATGCACAGGGAGGCTATGGTGCAGGTTTGTGAAACGGAGAGATTGGTTTTACGTCGGTTATCCCTCGACGATGTTCCCGCATTGACTGAAATTCTCAGCGATCCTGAGGTGATGAAGCACTCGGTTAATGGCGTTTGTGATGAGGCCGCTACGGAGTCTGTCAACATAGTTGCCATACCTGAATTCAAACAATAAGCGCAGCACCTGCGGTATTCCCGGCTTATTCACCGGAACGCTGACTGGGCATCCTGAAGCCCCGGGGAGCCGGTAGCTCGTCGCCG
>NZ_BAAAZT010000050.1:0-6354 GCF_039537045.1 Halomonas cibimaris
CACCGGAAGACGGTGCCGTCTCGAAATCGGCGTTCGGCGACGAGCTACCGGCTCCCCGGGGCTTCAGGATGCCCAGTCAGCGTTCCGGTGAATAAGCCGGGTTCCGGTGAATAAGCCGGGTTCAGGAAGAAATGGAATTCACCCTCAATTTACCAGTTTTTATCTGGGAAGCAGTCGCCAATTTTGCGTCTATTCTTCTGGCCGGTTTAATCATTGCTTTCGTTACCACTTTTTATCTTAAGAAAAAAGACGAACGCACCCGAGTGGCCGGTGTGATTCTGGAAAAACGAGTGGATGCACAGCAGGAAATCCTGCGATTCATGGAAAGTAGCACGCAGAAATTTGAAGTGCGCCAGAATGAAGCATCACTACTACGAGAATTGCTTTTAAAACTGGATATGCATCTGCCTTATGATCCACATGTTCAATATGCCGATATCTTCACATCAACAAAAAAGTTTCGTGAATTTGCGCATGGCGTACAGGGATTTGAAGGTCTGCTTGAAAAACACAAGCTTTGGCTGGATGTAAAGGTGCGACGGCATATATTGACTATGCAGGCTTATTTTGCATCCATAAATGCGTTGCTTATCTCTTTTAACCGTGTTCCGCTACCCAAAAACATTACGCTGAGTGAAAAAGATTTCACAGAGCTGAGCGACAGGCTATTATGGATGCTTGGGGCTGTTCTGGACGAAGAATTCAACCGCCTGGTAATGGATCTTGAGGTGCTGCTTGTAGGCTCGATTTATAAGCTCGACCTAACCAGACCCAAAGCAGGAATTTTCGCTAAACGTCATGCCGGGAAAGAAATTAAGCGAGTAGAAAATTTTTTATATGAGAAATCCTTGCTGGGTGCTTATATTCGCCAGGCACCCATACTGGTTATTCTGCTCTTACAGGCTCATAAGAATATAGAAATATCTGAAGAAGAAGCAATGGATTACTATATGCGCGTTACTGGGACCTCGGTTACAGATAAACCAAGAGTTTTTATGTAAAAATATTTCCGTTTCACTCCGTTTCTTTAGTGGTCCTAATAAGGTTTTATCTTTCATGCCTCAGTTTTCTAATCAGGCCCTTGATTGGCTTTCTTCAATCCTTGAAGAGCGCTTCGGGCATGCTTTTACGCTTACCCAGTCTCAAAATAGTCTTAGGCTCTCCCTAGCCATATCGCCACAAGGTTATATCTTATTCCCTAGGCTGGAAACAGCCTTCCACCAGTCGCGCTCGGATTTTCCTTGCGGCAGCTGGGATGCCGCCGCCGCAGGCTTTACGCCCGTGCTCGGCGAGCCGCTGCCCACGCCGGCCATGCCGCACCCGCCGGCGCGGCTGGTGGAGCCAACCGAACATGGCGACGTCACCATCCACTACGACATCCTCGGCCTGACGTACTGGATGCTCACGCGGCTGGAAGAGGTCGGCCGTACCGACCTCGACGAGCACGACCGCTTCCCGGCGACGTCGTCGCACGCCTACCGCCACGGTTACCTGGAACGCCCCATCGTTGATGAATGGCTTGACCTGCTCGGCCAGGTAATCAAGCGCCAGTGGCCCGAGGTCAAACTCAAGCAACACCGGTTCAGCATGAAGGTGTCGCACGATGTGGATCGTCCAACGCGCTATGGCTACCAGCCGCTGAAAGGGCTGGTTCGTACCATGGGTGGCGATATTCTTAAACGAAGAGATTTCAAGCATGCGCTACTCGCGCCTTGGATTCGTTTGAATTCCAAGAAACATCTACATCCGAAGGATCCTTACAATACCTTCGATTGGATTATGGACCAGTCAGAAAAACATGGGCTGACCAGCGCATTTTATTTCATCTGTGGTCAAACCCATCCAACAAAAGATGCGCTTTACAATATAGAAGATGAGCCTATTCGCCACCTTATCCGACGCATTCATGACCGTGGCCATGAGGTAGGCTTGCACCCCAGCTATAATACCTATCAATCTCCTAAACTTATTGCTGGCGAGGCTAAACGCTTGCGTGCCGTTTGCGCCGAAGAAGGCGTCGAACAAGATATATGGGGCGGGCGGATGCATTATCTACGCTGGGAAACGCCCACGACCCTGAACGCCTGGAATGACGCAGGAATGAACTATGATTCAACCCTGGGCTATGCCGACAGGCCGGGGTTTCGCTGCGGCACCTGCCATGAATACTCATCTTTTGATGCACTTAGCCAACAGCCACTATCTTTGCGAATAAGACCTTTGATAGTTATGGAATGTTCCGTAATGGCTCCGCAGTATCTTGGTCTGGGTGCCAGCAATGCAGCACTGGATAAATTTTTCCAGTTAAAATCTAAATGCCATAGTGCTCGTGGCTGCTATACAGTGCTTTGGCATAACTCAGAGCTTTATAGTTCCGCCATTAAAAAATTATATAAAAACTTATTATGATCTACTTATACCCTGTTGCGCTAGCAGTTTTGATGGCTTTATCAGGCTTTTTATTCGATTCTGATTGGATTGAGTTTGCCAGTAAATACTATCCTGTTGTTTTTTTAGGGATCGGAGCAGCATCACTTATAGTTATGTTCCTTTGGGCCGGAAGGAAAAAAAATATTATAGAGAAGCCTTTTTTGATACTCGGCTCAGGCATAGGGTTTTTTATAATTATCGGATTATCATCTTCTATCTTCAGCGGTGCTGGGAATATATTGGCTCTTGGTATGAAAATATCAACCCTCATTTTTAACTTATTTTTTGCATTTTTCTCATACAAAATTTTTAATGATAAAAAAAGATTCAGGATTTTCGCGAAAACCATGGCAGGCATATGCTTTACGGCCTCTATTGTTTTAATTGTTAGCGGAAACACTTCTTTTAACCTTAATTGGGTAGGAATAACAACAACTTACTCCGTTTTATTCTTGATTCTCTCATCTCACAAAACCTCTTTCTTCAGTAATTTGTTTTTTTTGTCTTTGCTATTATTTTTTGGGTTTTCTTTAGGGGCTCGGGGAGTAGAAGCCGCTGCAGCGTTATGCCTTTTATATACTGCATTTACTCTTTTATTAAGTCGGCGCTTTGAAAAAAAAATAAACTCATTTATTTTTTACCTAATGCCTGCAGTGAGCTTAATTGTAGCTATCGCAGGAGTATGGTTATACAACAGCGACATTTATTCTTACTTAGTATCTTTAAGCATTGAGAACACTGGGAAAAGTCTCGATTCGGGTCGATTGGGGCGATGGGACTTGGGCTACAGACTTCTCCTTGAACGCCCGTTTTTTGGCTGGGGTGTTGATGCGCACATATCGCGTGCCGGTAATACGCAAGGTTTTGGCGATCTTCATAATTTATGGTGGGAGTTTGCTTTTCGAGCAGGAGTCATAGGATTATCTTTTTTTATAGTTTTATTTTATTACCTTGCTTATAGATTTTCTTCTTGTGCTCTAGCCGACAGAGCCGTTTGTGCCTATATTATAATTTTCATTTTTTTATCAGTTTATGCCTTAGGAGGCGTTACACATTGGCCAGGAGCATTTATGTTTTGGTGCTTGATAGGAATATTATTAAGGATAAGTCATAATAATGATAAACAATGACTAACAAGAGCACCCAAGACGGTTAGAACCACTATCTCTATAAAGTTGATTTAGCTGTAAGCTCTTTTACCTAATTTTATAATCAATCAAAAGGAAAATATTAACTTGATTGTGGCCCACCTCACCTCCGTCCACCCCCGCACCGACACCCGCATTTTCCTCAAGGAATGCACCTCTCTCGCGAATCACGGCTATACCGTTTCTCTTGTAGTTGCTGACGGCAAGGGCGATGAAGAAAAAGCGGGCGTTAAGATCCACGATGTCGGCGCTTCCAAGGGGCGCCTGGACCGCATTCGTCATGCGCCAGGGCGGGTACTGACGAAAGCGCTGGCGCTGGATGCTGATGTTTACCATCTGCACGACCCTGAGCTGATCCCGATTGGCCTCAAGCTGAAAAAGCGCGGCAAGACGGTGATTTTTGATGCCCACGAGGATGTGCCCAAGCAGCTGCTGGGTAAGTCCTATCTTAACAAACCAGCGAAATGGGCACTATCCAAGTCGTTTGCCGTGTATGAGCGCTGGGCCTGCCGTCAACTGGATGCGGTAATTGCCGCTACGCCCTATATTCGCGATAAATTCATCGCAATGGGCATACGTTCGGAAGATATCAATAACTACCCGCTGCTGGGTGAACTGGCCAGCGACCAGGTGGATTGGTCTCAGAAAAAGAATCAGGTGTGCTATGTGGGTGGTATTGGCCGGCTACGCGGTATTCTTCAAGTCGTTCAGGCGATGGGCTTTGTTGGCTCTGACACACGGCTGCAGCTAGCCGGTAAATTTAGTGATGTAAGCGCTGAGCTGGCTGCTAAGGCTGACGAGGGCTGGAAACAGGTCGATGCTCTAGGGTTCGTTAATCGTGAGGGCGTGTGTGATCTCTTAACCACATCGATCGCGGGGGTCGTGACATTTTTGCCTTCCCCTAATCATACTGATGCCCAGCCTAATAAAATGTTTGAGTATATGAGCGCGGGTGTTCCTGTTATTGCTTCTAACTTCCCACTTTGGAAAGGGATCATCGAAGATAATCAGTGCGGACTGTGTGTCGATCCGTTAGTTCCCCAGGCCATTGCCGACGCCATCGGCTATCTCGTATCGCATCCCGAAGAAGCGGAACAGATGGGTCGCAACGGTCAGCGGGCCGTGCAGGAACGCTATAACTGGGCTATCGAAGAGCAAAAGCTGCTCGATCTCTATCAATCACTCAACGAGTAACGAGTCACTTATGCCCCGCATTCTCACCGTCATCGGCGCGCGGCCGCAGTTCATCAAGGCGAGCGTCGTCTCCCGCGCCATCCAGCAAACGGCTGGCATTGAAGAAATCATGCTGCACACCGGCCAGCATTTTGATGCCAACATGTCGGATGTGTTTTTCAACCAGCTGGGCATGCCCCGTCCGGCCATTCAGCTGGATATTCACGGTGGCTCGCACGGTGAGATGACCGGGCGCATGCTGACCGAGATCGAGCAGGCCATTGTGGAACACAAGCCGGATCGCGTGCTGGTCTACGGCGATACCAACTCGACGCTGGCCGGCGCGCTGGCGGCGGCCAAGCTGCATGTGCCGGTGGCGCACGTAGAAGCCGGGCTGCGCAGCTTCAACACGGCGATGCCGGAAGAGATCAACCGCATTCTGACCGACCAGATCAGCGATCTGCTGTTCTGCCCCACCGCAGCGGCGGTTAACAACCTGAATGCCGAAGGCTTCGGGCAAAAACCGGTGCGTGTTTTACAGCCCGGCGACGTGATGCAGGATGCCGCGCTGTTCTTCTCCCGCCACGCGGTGGCGCCGAAGGGATTGCCTTCGATGATATCGGCCACGGAAGGACACGGAACATCACGGACAAATGGTGACGGTGGTGGGTTTATTGTCGCGACGCTGCACCGCGCCGAAAACACCGACGACCCCGAGCGTTTGGCCGCCATCGTCACCGCGCTCAATCGCGCGCACCGCGAGGTGGCACCGGTGGTGCTGCCACTGCACCCGCGCACCCGGGCCGCCGTCGAGCGCGCCGGTTTAACGCTTGCCGTCACCACCATTGACCCGGTGGGCTATTTCGAAATGGTATGGCTGCTTAACCACTGCGGCCTGGTGCTGACCGACAGCGGCGGCGTGCAAAAAGAGGCCTTCTTCTTCGGCCGAGCCTGCGTCACCCTGCGCGACCAGACCGAATGGGTCGAGCTGGTAGAAGCCGGGGCCAACGAGCTGGTGGGCGCTGATCAGGCGCGTATCGAAGAGGCTGCCCGGCGGCATTTCGGCCGGCGCGTTGTTGATACGGACCACCTATACGGCGGCGGCAAGGCCGCGCAGGCGATTGTGGATACGCTAACAGGCAGCTAACGCTTATGAGAATTATCTACCTTCACCAGTACTTCAACACCCCCGAAATGTCGGGCGGCACCCGTTCCTACGAGATGGCGCGGCGCATGGTAGCGGCCGGGCATGAGGTGCACATGATCACCGCCTATCGCGAAGATGATAAGCCGGGGGAGTGGTTCACAACCGACGAGGCCGGCATACAGGTGCATTGGTACCCCGTGCCGTACTCCAACCATATGAGCTATGGGCAGCGCATCAAGGCGTTTTTTGCCTTCGCCTTCGCCGCCAGAAAGAAGGCATTGGCACTTGAGGGCGATATCGTTTTCGCCACCAGTACGCCGCTGACCATTGCCATCCCCGGCGTGCTGGCCTCTAGTACTACAGTCGTAACTACAGCCGTGATCGTTCATGCATTGCCATCCGGGCTTGCTGCTGCCGACAGTGGCACTGCCAAGCCCGGTACTGGTGCTTTCGTCG
>NZ_BAAAZT010000051.1:0-6881 GCF_039537045.1 Halomonas cibimaris
AGAGGTCCTCTTGAATCAAGTTCTGGCTGGAACATCCTGATTCTACAAGAGAAACCCCTCGCCATCTTTATTTTCAAGCCAGCCTCATGAATAAGCCGGGTTGATCGCCTCTGTGATGAGGTACACCGCCTACTTGGTGGTTATGGCACTGAATACGCGATTAATTTTGAATAAGCACTTACCGTGCTGGCCAAACTGCTGCAGTTATTCTATTATCTCAGGCTTTAAGGTATCAAAAAACAAAATAACTTATAATCTTCACACAACACCTCATACCATGCACTTAAATATAACTTAATCCAAGAGAAATACAACAAAAAAGAACTATACAAAAGGGACTGTATGATTGTTGCTGATAACGAAACATCTGTTGATTTACTATATTATGAAGCCATTGCACATACCGTAGTGCGCCTAGTCAATGAGAAGTCAGACGAACCGCTAACAGTTGGCGTTCACGGTGACTGGGGCGCTGGAAAGTCAAGTGTTTTGATGATGGTAGAGGAGGCTTTTGCCGACCGTGAGCGTGTCCTTTGCGTGAGATTCAATGGATGGCTATTTCAAGGGTACGAGGACGCAAAAGCAGTCCTTATCGAGACAATTGTAGAGGAACTGCTGCGGCGCCAGTCAGTGTCGACCCAGGTTGTTGACCAGGCAAAAACGGTTTTGCGTAGGGTCGACTGGATGAAGCTTGCGCGCAAAGTCGGTGGCATGGCCTTTACTGCAGCGACCGGCGTCCCCCATCCGGACACGCTGAAGGAACTTTACGGCACTACGTCAAGCCTGATCGGAAAGTCGGCTGACTCGATCACCCAAGGTGACCTGCGGTCAGTCGTCGAGCAGGCAGGGCAATATCTCAAGGAGGCGGAGCCTGAAACTGCACCACAGCAGATGCATGCGTTTCGTGAGGAGTTTGAGGAGCTTTTGCGCCGCGCTGATATCGATCGCTTGGTTGTGCTAGTAGATGATCTGGATCGCTGTCTTCCCGAGACCGCAATTGAAACTCTGGAGGCCATTCGCCTCTTCCTATTTGTGCCTAAGGCTGCATTCGTCATCGCTGCCGACGAGGGCATGATCGAATATGCTGTGAGGCAGCATTTCCCAGATCTTCCGGTGGCTGCTGGGCCAGCAACATATGCGCGAAACTATCTCGAAAAGCTGATTCAGGTTCCGTTTCGTCTGCCGTCTCTAGGGTATGCCGAGACTCGTATCTATATCACCCTTTTACTTGTACTGAACGAGTGCGGTGAGCAGTCGGATGAGTTTCAGAAGTTGGTTGCTTTTGCACGCCAGATTTTGCGGCGCCCATGGAAAGGCCCGGGTCTCGATCGCAACGGAGTTGCGGAGGCGCTAGGGGCCGTGCCGCTCTCGGTAGAGCGGGCACTCGACCTTGCTTACCGGATAGCGCCTATCTTGACTGACGGTGCGCGCGGCAATCCCCGGCAGGTGAAACGTTTTATCAATACGATGGCGTTACGCCTTGCAATCGCGGAGGAGAGGGGGTTTGGCGATGACCTGAATCCAACTGTTTTGGCGAAAATCATGTTGGCGGAACGCTTTGCGCCGGAGGTTTACGATGCAATTGCGCGAGGTTCGGCAGGGACAGGGGCCTCTGAGGAGCTGGCCGGGCTTGAAGCTGTGGTCCGTGGTGAAAGGCAAGAACCGAAGAATGCTAAGGGAGGTAAGAAAGATGATACAGAGGGCGACGTGGCCTTCGAAGCATCAGAATTACCAGATTGGCCTAATATGGAGTGGGCCAAGCAGTGGGCCAGGATCGATCCACCACTTGCCGAATACGATCTTAGGCCATACGTCTTCGTAACTCGTGATAGACGCAGCGTTTTCGGCGCGGTCACGTCGCTCGGAGAGCTTGATGAGCTACTCGCTAAGCTCAGTGGTCCACCGCTTCAGGTGCGGCAGGCTTCTGCGGAGGTGGCGCGTCTGCCTGGCTCCGAAGCCGAGCAGCTTTTTGATGCCTTGCGAGCCAAAGCCACTGTAGCGGAAGATTTTAGTGAGCAGCCAGTCGGTGCGCTGGGTCTCGCAGTAATCTGTCAGCATCACGCGTTTTTGCAGTCTTCCCTTATTGCCTTTCTCAAGGGGCTGCCGGTGTCCAAACTTGGTCCATGGGCTGTAACAGGGTGGACGAATGCATTGTCGTCGGAGGATGTGAAGGAGGAATTCAAGACGCTCCTTTCAGAATGGGCTGCACAGGATGACAATAAACCCTTGCAGGTCGCGGCCAAGGCGGCGGGGCAAATGGGTAAAGGTGGGGAGAGACACTAATGGGGACTTCAGGATCTTTTGGCGGCTCAAAGACCGGGCTGGTGCCAAGCTGGGTCGATGATCCACCTGCTGCGCCGGAAGGCGGCGAATCGCCTGACGGCAGTGGTGATAGTGACGGTGAGGTGTCATCAACTACCTATCCTCCAATACAGCCAGCATCTGCTGGCGCAGGACTTGGTAACGCGCGTCGAAGCCTTACGCGGGGAGCCAGAACCTCTGACGGCAGGGCTATTCGTCGCGGCGCGGGACGATATGTAGCTGCAAGTGGTGGTGGGAGAGGGGCTTCGCGCCGCATGTCTAACTCTCGGGCTACAGCCGGTGGCTTGGCCGGTCTCGCGCGCACTTTTGCTACACAAGGGCCTGCAGAGGCATTGAGGCCATTCAACCTTGACGGACTTGCAGGTGCGCCAGCCGTAGACGTATTCGTCGCGTTGACGGACGCATTGTGCCCGCCGGGAGGGACGATCGATGAGGCGATCGCACGTGATGCGATGCTCGAAACCATTGCTACAATGGCAGCCGAGGGCGTCGGTAATTTTGACGACATGACGCCCGCCGATCTTCAGGAGTTCTTTATCGGCGTTGTTAGTCGATCTATTGAGGGTAAGATATTGAACGAGGTTGGCACGAACAGCATCCGCGTCTCGCCCGATCTTACTTCGGTAGAGCGGGTGCAGCGTATGTTACATGAATTCGTAGAGGGTTGTGTTCGGGACAGGTTTTCGTCTTTTGGGTCTAACTTGGCAGATGTGACTGGTCAACAGATTGATGACTTCGTTTTCGACCTGTACGAGGCCGCATTTAACCTTATGCAAGCTATGGGGGATGCGTTATGAAAAGGTTTAGTCTGATTGGACGCCTTGGTGCCGATGATAAGGCGAACGTTCGGATTATCCAGAGGGACTCTGCGGACTATGAGATCGACTTCCTGAACGCTGACCGAAGGATAGACTTCGGAATTGGGCACGCACTCGATCAACTGTCCTCACTAGGACTGGAGCCAACAGAAGAGGCAGTAGATCTTGTGCTGGTCGCCGCTATGGTCAACGCCGGTGATACGCGTGTGTCAAGGAATATTAACGCTCAGGATGGTTGGACACGGGAGATCGATCTCTATGTGCCGGTTTCAGACCCGTCTCTGTGGGCGCGGTTATCTCGGCGAATTGAATCGCTCTTGAAATTTCTAACCGGTGACCATTGGCGACTCTTCTTCCGAGCTCGTCCGGAGCACATGTCATCAATAGTTAAGCCAACCGAAAACTTTTTACTCGACGGCTTTGACGAGGTTTGTTTATTCTCCGGCGGGTTGGACAGCTTGATTGGTGCGATCGATCTTATCAATGACGGTAAGTATCCCCTCCTTGTCAGTCACTACTGGGATGGAGAAACAGCGAAGGCCCAAACATATCTCCTTGAGCGTATACGGCGACGGTTTCCCTCAGTTGAGCCCCAAGCTATTCGGGTACACCTCGGGTTTGATCATAACCACCTGGATACTGGCGAGGTCGAGGATACCCAGCGTGGGCGATCTTTTTTGTTTTTCGCTCTAGCGTCTCTGGCGGCCTCAGCATTCCAGAAGCCGGTCACTGTGAATGTGCCTGAAAATGGTTTGATCGCACTCAATGTTCCGCTAGATCCTCTGAGGTTTGGCGCGCTAAGTACGCGAACGGCACATCCCCACTTCATGGCAGGCATAAACCAGTTGCTTGATAGTATCGGCATCCAAGCAACGCTTTTGAACCGGTATCGGCACAGCACGAAAGGAGAGATGGTGAGCTCCTGTACGGACCTGGACTTTCTTAAAGAGGTAGTTGGTAATTCGATGTCGTGCTCTTCTCCGGCGAAAGCGCGTTACAAGAAACTGTCACCGCGCCATTGTGGCTACTGTGTTCCATGTCTCATCCGTCGCGCCTCCTTAGCGGCTGGACTCCAGTCAAGCGATCCTACGGTTTACACCATTTCGGACCTTGCGGCGCAAACCCTCTTTACTGACAGGTCGGAGGGCGAACATGTAAGATCGTTTCAGCTCATGGCCAAGCGATTAGCTGATCGGCCAGAACTAGTTAATATTCTGATTCACAAGCCCGGGCCGTTAACAGCTGCGCCGGCCGAGGTGCCTGACTATGCCGACGTATTCCGACGGGGTATCTTGGAAGTGGCCGAACTGCTTGATGGCGTTACCGCCAAACCGAGTCAATGATATGCGTACTGAATTTGTGGATTTTCATTGTCACCTCGACCTTTATCCTGATCTGAAGGGTGCGATCGCGGAGTGTGAGGCACGACAAACGGCAACCTTGGCAGTTACCACTACTCCCAAAGCTTTCCCGCGAAACAGGCAGTTGGCGAGTAATAGTGAATTCGTACATGCCGGGTTAGGGCTTCACCCTCAACTGGTTTCGGAGAGAGCGAATGAGTTAAGCTTGTTTGAGCAGCTCCTTCCCGAAACGCGATATATCGGAGAGGTTGGCTTGGATGCTGGCCCGCGTCACTATCGGTCATTTGAGCAGCAAAGGGCAGTTTTTCGTTCAATTCTTTATCTTTGTGCGCAGGCAGGAGATAAAATTCTAAGTGTGCACAGTGTGCGATCTGCGAAGCATGTTCTCGACCTGGTCGAGGAATATCTACCAGCTGACCGTGGGAAAGTAGTCTTACACTGGTTCACAGGAACTATGTCCGAGGTGCGGCGTGGTGTTCAGTTGGGGTGTTATTTTTCCGTGAATGAGCGGATGCTTAGTTCCCTAAAGGGACGTCGTATTCTATGCGAGATTCCTAGCGATCGACTGCTTACGGAAACAGATGGCCCTTTTGTAAAGAAATCTAACTTGCCCGTAAGGCCTGGAGACGTACAGCCAGCACTTATAGAAATGGCGAAAATTAAAAATATTGATATTAAAATTTTGCAAGACTGCCTTTTGAAGAACTTGAGGGATATTGCCCCCCCTCTATAACTGCACAAATTATAAGCGCAGTCATCAGGGGGACATTATGAGTAACGACAACTCAATCAAGTGATGGAACGACAAGCGTAAGGCGACCGTGGTCATGAATATCTTCAAGGAAAAGGCTACTGCCGCCAAGGTGACACAGCCTGTGCGACGCCTACTGCTCGGAACAACGCGGGAACACTGAAAACACCAACAGATTGATTCGGCAGTGTTTTCCCAAGAGTACCAATTTCCACCAAGTCATTGACACCGAGCTACGAAGGGTAGTGAGAAGGCTAATTGACTGGCCACGACACCGGCTCGGCTATCGAGCACCTATACAAGTGTTTCTGGGGGAAGTGCTTTGGAGCACTCATGAAGCGGGTGGAAGAGCTCCCCTTCAAAACTCAAACGGTACTCACGGATAACGGCAAGTCATTATCCGATCGTTTCACACGGGCTGCTGAGCACAAGCCCAGCGGCCGCCATCTCTTCGGCTAGGAGTGCCAGCCCCATGGTATCGATCATCGCCTGATCAAATCGGGAAGGCCGCAGACGAACGTTATAGTAGAGCGGCTCAACGGCCGCATCAGCGACGTGCTGGCCACCCGTCGATATACCTCAGGCGAGGATCTGGAGCAGACGCTCAAACGCTACGCTTGCTGTACAATCACCACATCTCGCAGAAGGCGCTGCATTATCAATCACCGATCGCGGCGATGAAGGAGTGGCAGGCTAGGCGACCTGAGTTATTTACCAAGCGGGTTGTTAATCACACGGGACCCGACATCTAATACCTGTTATGAAGCGCCACGTCGGACATATAAGGATAGGTAAAGCTTATGGAAACACCGAAAAGACTACAGCCGTCATCAGATACTTTGAGAAGACTATATTCTTTATCAGGTAATCAATGCGCTTATCCAGGATGCTGTCACCCCATGTTCAACAACGAAGGCAATTTCGTTGGTCAGATTTGCCACATTGAAGCAGCGATGCCTGGGGGGGAGCGCTTTAATCCTAGCATGTCTAATGAGGCTCGTAGATCCTTTGAAAACTTGATGCTGATGTGCTATGACCATCATATAGAAACTAACAAAGAGCAAGTTTACCCTGTTTCAAGATTGCAGGAGATAAAGCGGCAGCATGAAGAAATCTACAGCAATATTGACCGCTTTGTTCATCAAATGCAGTCTACGATAGCCGATGTGACCTCAGGAATAGTCGTTGGTAAAGTTTCTAGTCTGAAAACTCTTTACATTGAAGTTTTTGGAGAAGAACTGCGTGAGCCAGAACATGTCGATGAAGAAGTAACAGCATTTAATGCAGCGATAGATAAGCTGGCTTCTCTTTCTCCGGATGCAAAACAGATTTTTGCAATTTCCTTATCTAGGGCAAAGTATGAATTAAATTTCTTAGGCAGAGAAACCGAAAATATATACGTTGACCCTTATGAAATTGAGCGAGTTACGCAGCTAGATCGAAACAACCTGCATTCAATTTTTCAGGAGATAGAGCGCTCAGGGATTTTGAGCCTTGATAACCTTGATGATGGTCAGCCAATATTCGGCTCTTCGTCGTTGGGTGTGGAATTCGCCCCCTGAGCTGGGCCAGGATATGACCTCCACATGGACAGGAGGTATGGCATGGACGGCACCCAGATTCTGACCC
>NZ_BAAAZT010000052.1:0-8045 GCF_039537045.1 Halomonas cibimaris
GAGAGGTCCTCTTGAATCAAGTTCTGGCTGGAACATCCTGATTCTACAAGAGAAACCCCTCGCCATCTTTATTTTCAAGCCAGCCTCATGAATAAGCCGGGTTAAAAGGGAAAGATGAGCGGTGTCAGCACGAGGACACCGGCGGAATAGGCAAGGCTCACGGGCAGACCTGTTTTGAGAAAGTCGCTGATCCGATAACGTCCCGGTGAGTAGACCATCAGATGCGTCTGGTAGCCGAAGGGAATTAAAAAGCAGGCGCTGGCGCCGTAGGCCACGGCCATGACAAACGGCAGCGGGTCGGCGCCGAAAGCCTGCGCGGTGCTCCAGGCGACAGGAAAGGCAAGCGCGGCGGCGGCGTTGTTGGTGACGGTTTCCGTCAGCAGCAGGGTGAACACATAGCAGCCGGCGAAGGCGGCATACACGCCGTAGCCGCTGAACAGCGCCTGCATGCCCTGAGCCAGCAGGGCGGCGGCGCCGGAGTTTTCCAGCGCCTGAGCCATGGCCAGCGCCGAGCCGATGATCAACCACAGCGAGAACGGAAAGCGCCGGCGTAGCTCGTCGACGCTGAGAAGCCGAGAGGCCAAAAGCCCTGCCATCAGCAAAAGCAGACCGTGAAACAGCGGCACCAGCCCCAAGCTGGCGCCGCCGATCACGCCGGCAAAGCCGCCCAGGGTATAAGCACTTTGCCGGCGACTGAGCTGCGGGCGGGTAAAGCTGCCGCTGAGCAGATGGAAATTGCGGTCGAGGTTGCGGTGCTGGCGGAAATCGGCGCTGACGGCCAGCAGCAGGCAGTCGCCCACGCGCAGCGGTATTTGCCCCAGCTGACCTTCCAGGCGTTTCTCGCCCCGCCGGATACCCACCACCCCGGCGCTGAACATGCTGCGAAAATCCACCTCCTGCAGCGTCTTGCCCGGCAGCTCCGACTGGTGCGATACCACGACTTCGACCAGGTTCGTCGCCAGCAGGTCGCTTGCCTGGTGGCCAAATAGCCGGAGGCCGGGAAAGCGCTGCAGTGCCTGAACCTTGTTCACCTCGCCGGTAAAAACCAGCGTGTCGCCGGGCTGCAGCCGCTCTTCCGGCGCAACCGGGCTCAGCAGCCGGCCGTCGCGCTCGATTTCCAGCAGGTAGAGGCCGTCCAGGCTGCGCAGGCCGTTGGCTTCGATGCTTTTGCCGGCCAGCGGCGAATCGTCAGTCAGCTCGGCGGCGAGAAAGTAGGCCAGCCGGTCTCGGGTGTTCTCTGCCGGATGGCGCGGTAGGCCGCTCGCCCGCCAGAGCAGGACGCCCAGCGAAATCAGCGCCACCGGCAGGCCCACCAGAGCAAACTGAAACATGCTCAGCTCCCGGCCGGCGGCGTTCAAATAAAACGAATTGACCACCAGGTTGGTCGAGGTGCCCACCAGCGTCGTAATCCCGCCCATGAGGGAGGCGTAGGACAGCGGAATAAGCAGCCGCGACGGGGCCAGCCGGCTCTGACGCGAGATAGCCCCGAGAAACGCCGCCACCACCGCGGTGTTGTTGAGAAAGGCCGAAAGTATCGCACTGGCCCCCATGAGTTTTGCCGTCGCCAAGCGCGGCCTGCCGCTCAGCAGGCGGTCGGAGAGCCAGTCAAGCAGCGGCGAACGTTCCAGCGCCAACGACACCAGCATCAGCAAAAGAAGGGTGGCCAGCGCCGGGTTGGTGTATTGCTGCAGAAGCGTCGCGGTATCCACCTGGCCGGTGAGCAGGTAAAGCGTGGCAAGGCCAGTGAAGGCGGTAGCGGGCTTGACGCGCCCACTGACGAGCACCGCGAGAAAAAGGCACAGAGAAACAACAACGGCCCAGGCGAGCATACGACATCCTTAACAACGGTAAACTGGCTTGCCGTATGTTACGCGGGCTTTTATGATAACGTCTATCGAGCCGGTATAATTGCTATGTTGTTTTAACAATAATCTTTTATAAACAATAAGTTAAAAGTTTTTTGAGTATAAAACATTTTTCGCCTGAAATAATTAACGAGCGCCGTTTGGACGCCGTCAGGCGGCGGCTGGACGGTGTGACAGTGGCCGAAACGGCGCGCCAAACCGGCCTCTCTGCGCCGACGGTATCAGCGGCGTGGAAAGCGTTCTGCCAGGGCGGCTGGGCGGCCGTACCGGTGCGCGAGCGCGGCCGCCGTCAGGGCCAGGCGTCGCGGCTGACCTCACACGTGCAGCAGGCGCTGTGGCACCGGGTGTATACGCCGCCGCCAGCGGGTGAGCCGGGCTGGTCCAGCGCCGCGCTGGCGGCAGACGTGGGCGCCGAGCAGGGCGCTACGCTCACCCGGCGCAGCGTGGAGCACTGGTGGGCAGACGAAGGGTTGAAACCCTCCCCCTGGCCGCTCGAGCAGTGGGGCGCCGAGCGCTCGGCGCGCGGTCGCTGGTTTCGCCAGACGGTAGCGCCGGTGTGGCAGCGCCTGCCGCGTGCTACCCAGCGCTGGCAAGGCGGCGCGCGCCGCGTTCGGCATCCGCAGCGTGCGGTGTATCAGCTGTACTTTCACGGCCCCCGCGGACGGCTGTGGATGCGCTGTTTTCCCCACCCGCCGCGTGCCGAGGACTACCTGCTGGCCTTTGCTGCGCTGGCGCAAAACGCCCCCGCAGGGCTGATTTTCCACGGCGCGGACTTGGCGGCCAGCCCCGAGATACAGGCCTGGCTGGACGAGCAGCCGGAATTCTATGTCGTCAAGATGGGGAGACGTGGCTGAGTTCGTGTTATGGCCGGCAGCCCTCTACCGGGTAGGAGCTGAATATTTTGTGGGAGCTGAATGTTTGGTGGGAGCTGACTTCAGTCAGCGATGAATTATGGCAGCAGGCCTGGTGGAAGCAGGGTTCGGTGGGATCTGAATGTTTGGTGGGAGCTGACTTTAGTCAGCGATGGTTTAGCCATCGAACACGGCAGGCCTGGCGGCCTGCTTTCGCGCACTGAAGTGCGCTCCCACCTTGAATCAGGTAACTGGCCGCCGCTGGCTATGGGCCCACTACCTGGTGGGAGCTGACTTTAGTCAGCGATGAATTATGGCAGCAGGCCCGGTGGAAGCAGGGTTTGGTGGGAGCTGACTTTAGTCAGCGATGGTTTAGCCATCGAACACGGCAGGCCTGTGCGGCCTGCTTTCGCGCACTGAAGTGCGTTTACACCCGGTTTGTGGGTGCTCCCACCCTGTTGTCAGGCCTGTGGCAACCAACGGCGAAGAACGCTTTATCAACCAAGGACAACCATGACATGACATCGCTTACGCACTTACAACGGCTCGAGGCCGAAAGCATCCAAATCATGCGGGAGGTGGTCGCCGAGACGGAAAACCCGGTGATGCTCTATTCCGTGGGCAAGGACAGTGCGGTCATGCTGCACCTGGCGCGCAAGGCCTTTGCCCCCGGGCCGCCGCCGTTTCCGCTGCTGCACGTGGATACCCGCTACAAGTTCCGCGCCATGTACGAATTCCGCGACCGGATGGCGAAGGAAAGCGGCATGGAGCTGCTGGTGCACGTCAATCCCGAAGGGGTCGAAAAGGATATCAACCCCTTTACCCACGGCTCGGCGATTCATACCGACGTGATGAAGACCGAAGGCCTCAAGCAGGCGCTGGACAAGTACGGGTTTGATGCGGCGTTTGGCGGTGCCCGGCGCGACGAGGAAAAATCCCGCGCCAAGGAGCGGATATTCTCGTTCCGCACCGCGCAGCACCGCTGGGACCCCAAAAACCAGCGCCCCGAGCTGTGGAAATTGTTCAACACGCGCCGCCACCAGGGCGAGTCGATCCGCGTGTTCCCGCTGTCCAACTGGACGGAGCTGGATATCTGGCAGTACATCCACCTGCAGGGCATTCCCATCGTGCCGCTGTACTATTCCGCCGAGCGCCCGGTGGTGGAGCGCGACGGCACGCTGATCATGGTCGACGACGAACGCCTGCCGCTGGAACCCGGCGAAGTACCGATGATGCGCAAGGTGCGCTTTCGCACCCTGGGCTGCTACCCGCTGACCGGGGCGATCGAGTCCGAGGCCGACACGCTGCCGGCGATCATTCAGGAAATGCTGCTGACCCACACGTCAGAACGCCAGGGCCGCGTGATCGACAACGACAGCGCCGCATCGATGGAGAAGAAAAAGCAAGAGGGGTACTTTTAATGGCGCATACATCCGATTTGATCGCCGACGATATCGAGCAGTATCTGCAGGCCCACGAGCACAAGGGGCTGCTGCGATTTATTACCTGCGGCAGCGTCGACGACGGCAAGAGCACGCTGATCGGCCGTCTGTTGTTTGAGTCCAAGCTGCTGTTTGAAGACCAACTGGCCTCCATCGAGGCCGATTCCCGCAAGTTCGGCACCCAGGGCGATGAGCTGGACCTGGCGCTGCTGGTCGACGGCCTGGCCGCCGAGCGCGAACAGGGCATCACCATCGACGTGGCCTACCGCTTTTTCTCCACCGACAAGCGCAAGTTCATCGTTGCCGATACCCCCGGGCACGAGCAGTACACCCGCAACATGGTGACCGGCGCGTCCACCGCCGACGCCGCGATCCTTATGGTCGACGCCCGCCACGGCATTCAGACCCAGACCCGGCGCCACAGCTTTCTCATGGCACTGATGGGCATGCGCCACGTGGCGGTGGCGATCAACAAAATGGACCTGGTGGGCTACGCCGAGGCGCGGTTTAACGCCATTGTGGACGAATACCGTGAGTTTGCCGCCGAGCTGGGGCTCGAGAGCGTGACGTTTATTCCGCTCTCGGCGCTCAAGGGCGACAACATCACCCGGCACAGCGCCAACATGCCCTGGTACCACGGCACCACGCTGATGGGCTACCTGGAAACCGTCGAGATCGAGGACGAAGCGCTGCAGCAGGCGCCGCTGCGCCTGCCGGTGCAATGGGTCAACCGCCCTGATCTGGATTTCCGCGGCTTTAGCGGCATGATTACCAGCGGGGTGGTCAAGCCCGGCGACGCCATTCGCGTGCAGCCCTCGGGCAACGGCAGCCGCGTAGCGCGGATTTATACCTTCGACGGTGATCTGGACGAAGCGGTCGCGGGGCAGTCGGTCACCCTGCTGCTGGAAGACGAGATCGATATTTCCCGTGGGGACGTGATCTCGGGCGTTGAGCAACCGGCCCGCACTGCCGACCAGTTTGAAACCTCGCTGGTGTGGATGCACGACGAACCGCTGCTGCCCGGGCGGCCGTATCTGATGAAGCTGGGCACGCAGTTAGTCTCCGCCACCGTGACCGACATCAAATACCGGATCAACGTCAACACCCTGGAGCACACCGCGAGCAAGCAGCTGGCGCTTAACGACATCGGCGTCTGTACCCTGAGCGTCAATCGGCCGGTGGCGTTTGATGCCTTCCGCGACAGCCAGGACACCGGCGGCTTTATCCTCATCGACCGGATGACCAACAACACCGTGGGCGCGGGTATGCTGCACTTTGCCCTGCGGCGCAGCGACAACATCCACATGCAGCACGTGGACATCAACAAGCAGGCCCGAGCGAGCGCCAAGCACCAAAAGCCGGCGGTGCTGTGGTTTACCGGGCTTTCCGGCGCGGGCAAGTCGAGCATCGCCAACCGGGTGGAAAAGCGCCTGTACGCCCAAGGGCAGCACACCTACCTGCTGGACGGCGACAACGTGCGCCACGGCCTCAACCGCGACCTGGGTTTCACCGACGCCGACCGCGTGGAGAACATTCGCCGGGTGGCGGAAGTGGCCAAACTCATGGTGGATAGCGGGCTGATCGTACTCTCGGCGTTTATCTCGCCGTTCCGCGACGAGCGCCAGCTGGCGCGCGACCTGCTGGCAGACGGCGAGTTCATCGAGATTCACGTCGACGCGCCGCTGGACGTTGTCGAAGCCCGCGACCCCAAGGGGCTTTACCGCAAGGCGCGCCGCGGCGAATTGAAAAACTTCACCGGCATCGACTCCGACTATGAAACACCCGAGGGGGCGGAAATTCATCTGCCAACGGCGCAGATGAGCGAGGACGAAGCCGCCGACGCCGTGATTAACGCGCTGCGCGAGCGCGGGCTGATCGGCTAGGCCGCCGCTGGCAGGGGCCGACGACGGGTCGGCCCAGCATTGTTCGATGGCTACATCATCGCTGACTGAAGTCAGCTCCCACCGGGTAGTTGGCCCATAGCCAGCTGCGGCTGGTGACTTGATTCAGGCTACCAGCGGCTGGTACTCAGACCCCATCATCGGCTCCCCGCTATCGGATAACGATCCACGAAATTCGATCAAGACTCGCTGGTTGTGGGGTGACGGCGGCAGGTTGATTTTGGCCACCCGGGCTTCCAGCATCGCCGGCGCGGTCAGCATCGCGTCTGCCAGGTCCTGATTCAGATAACGAGGAGCCCAGCCCAGCATCAAGTAACTATCAGGCGCCTGAAGCTGAATAGCCAGGCCGGAGGCTGGATTGTTGAGTTCTAGAGCCACTCGAAGTGTGTCGCCTTCACGCAGTTGCTGCAGCCGCTGCTGTGCGGCTTCGCTGACATAGCGCCAACCATGCAGGAAAAACCGGCAGCGGAAACTGCCATCCGGTTGCGTGGCGATACGCGGAAAGACTTCCAGATTATCGGTCTGGCGTGTGCCACCGGTCACGGCCAGGATTTCGAAAGGGTCGACCACCTGCTCAGATAGCCCCAGGCGGGCCATCAGCGCCGGATAGTCCTTACGCCGAGCGTTGGGAATCCGGTTACGGAATACCGAGAATAACTCCTCGGAGCGGTAGCAGCGCTGCAAGTCAGGAAAGGCGTCGAGAGGCTGAAAGCCGGCTTCCTGCCGCGCATGTTTCGCCCCCTCCGTATAGCGAAATACATAATCCTTGCCTTCGGCATCCAGCCGACCGATAACATACCAGCGGCGCGTTGCTGGCTTACCCGAGGCACGCTGGCGCCGATCCTGCCATGCCAGATAAAGGGTAGAGTTCACTGCAATCTCCGTAGCCGGTTACAGTTATAGGTTAGCAGCTCCTTGGAAAAGCTTCGGGAAAGCTCGCTGATACAGCTTTCGGGCACCCGTTCAACTATGTCCAGCAGAGGCGTGCAGCCCAGCCGCTGTAGCCTTGTGATCCAGGGAGCCAGATATAGCGGCCAGCGTCGATATGAGACTTCTGCCAAGTGGAGAGGGTTTTCGCCCCGCCGCCCTTCGGATTTCAAAAAGATACCTCCATGGGGGCGCTTGGCATACCATTCGACACGCCATGGCTCATGCTGCCACTTGGCCAGTCGAAACTCGGTGAGTTCCCGCCCCAATGATGAGGCGTGATCGAACGAGGGCGCAAGCCAGTGCTGGACTTGCCCTCTCGGAACTGTCTTACGCAGCATGGCCCAGTTCTCGTGATGGCGATCGGTGTTGAGTATCAATGCATCCAAAACGATGAATCCACCAACATGACGGAAGGTATTTTATCGTTGCTCAGGGTCGTCTTGTGTAATCCGGTCCACCACCTTCAGGATATTCTGTAACGTGTGATCGTGCTGGCCGCGAAGCTTATGACGATCATACCCCTCGATGACGCCATCGAGCAGCTCATTTCCATGTACCAGCTCTACATCCTCCTGATGCAGTGCTTCAAAACTGCGAGTCAGGCTCCCCCAACGCTGCTGAAAACGAGCAAGCTCCACCGTGGCGTGGGGTATTCTCAACAGTTCAGCCACCTCTGCTGCTACTTTTTCGGCCCAGTGCTCGCCAGTTGCCACCCCGTCATTGACACGGGAGAACTTGAACAGCCAGGGATGGATATCACCGGGCCGTTCGATCCAGGCTTTTTCTTTGGTCCCCATGGGTTCATCGTCGATTACCCATTCTGGCTCAATGTCAACAACAGGAAATTGCGGCATACTTAACATCCTCGGACGAAGGCCGCCACATCGCTTGCAAACCTCGCGATGGCGGTGCCACCAACCTCTGACTGGCCTACGGCCTGATCGCGCACTGAAGTGCGGCTCCTACCGGGTAGTTGGAGCCCGGCAGAAGCTGGATTTCTGGTGGGAGCTGACTTCAGTCAGCGATGGCGGTGCCACCGAACCCTGACAGGCCTGC
>NZ_BAAAZT010000053.1:0-9174 GCF_039537045.1 Halomonas cibimaris
CCGCTGGGAGCCTATCTCTCTTTTGATCGCCTCTGTGATGAGGTACACCGCCTACTTGGTGGTTATGGCACTGAATACGCGATTAATTTTGAATAAGCACTTACGTCATTATATACATCTCTAATCCGACAATATATGTCGCGTAACCCGTTTTAGCTTCCGGCAGGGGGAGGTGTATGGCTTCCTGTACCCGCACCCGCTTGGGTATCGTAGGGCCTTGTGCTGCTCACGCCTGAAAAAACGGAGACACCATGGCCGCGATTTACCCTCGTCTAAGCGATGCCGAGCTTGATGCCTTGCCTTCCCGAGCGGAGGCACGGATTTACCGTGCGCTACGCGAGCTGGAATTCCCCGGACTGGAGGTGATGCACGGCTTGGCAACTCAAACCCGCAACGACAAGGGCACTTGGGTGGGCGAGGTGGATTTTTTGCTGTTTCATCCGCAGTACGGCATCCAACTGTGGGAAGTGAAGGGCGGCGGCGTGTGGCTGGACGGCGAAGGCCAGTGGTGGAGCGAAGGTAATCACGCCACGCACAAACTGACGACCACGCCGCTGGAGCAGTTGAAAAAACAGACTGGCAGCCTGGTGCAAGCTATCAACCACGTACTGCCCGGCACGAAATTGCCCATTGCGCCGGTGCTGGTATTGCCGGATACCCGTGAGTGGCAGGGCACCTTTCCTGAGCTCACGTTGAATCGCGAGCATTTGCTGCTCAAGGGAGATTTGGCTCAGCTGACCGCCGAGCAGCTGATCGCACGGTTTGAAAACACCGCCTGGGCCGGTAAAACGGCGCTGAATGCGCTGCCGCTGAGCAAGCAGCAGGCGACGATTATCCAGCATCACTTGTTGCGCCCGGCCTGTGCGCTAACGTCGAGTGTGGCCGAGCAAGCTCGCGATGTAGAAGACGCGCTGTTTCGGTTGAGTGAAGAGCAACGCTGGGTACTGCGCCTGCTGGAGCATATTCCGCGCATGGCGATTTACGGCGGTGCCGGCACCGGTAAGAGCGTGCTGGCACGAATGCGAGCCGAGCAGCTGGCGCGTGAGGGGCAAAATGTACTGCTGCTGTGCTTTAACATCGCGCTGGCCGAATCTCACCGTGCTTCCATGGCGGACAGCCAGTTGGAAACCATCGAAGTAGCGACCTTTCATGAGCTCTGCCAACACCGAGCTGGCGCCGCTGGCCTTGACTGGCTCGTCCCTGAAGATCCGCGTGAGCTGGGACGCTTTTATAACGAAACCGCACCGGATTTACTCATCGAAGCGTTGCAGCAGTCACCGGAAAGCTGGGATGCGCTGGTGGTGGATGAAGCCCAGGACTATGTGCCCGACTGGTGGCTGCCGCTCCATGAAATGCTCAAGGAAGACGCCAGCGTAACGCTACTCGCGGACCCGGAGCAGAACCTCTACGCCCGCGACTATCAACTGCCGGCCGACGTGTTTGACGGCATGGTGCCGTACCCGTTCACGCTGCATCGCAACTACCGCAACGCCTATGAAATTGCTTGCTGGCTCAAAGAGCGTCACGCCGCGGCCGCGGAGCCTGGCGAGCACCTGCCCACCAGCGAAAACGCCGTAAGCGTTCAGCGCTGGCAGAAGCCTGAAGACCAGTGGCCGCTGCTGGAAAGCGCCTTGACTGAGCTGGAAAATGACGGTTTTACGCCCGCGGATATGCTGCTGCTGACTCCGTTCAAGGTAGCTAATAGCCAACCGCTGCAGACGCTTGCTGCCGAAAAGCCCCGCTATGCCGAGCGTATGTTCAACGTCGCCGCCGTCAAAGGACTGGAGGCCGCAGTGGTGATACTGGTAGACATTGGTGCCAGCAGCTGGGCGGCAAACCCCAAGCTTGAATATGTCGGCGCTTCGCGGGCGCGGGTTAAGGTTTTGGTGCTGGCTAAAGGCTAAAGTGGTTCGAAATCAGAACGTAGCTGGTGGCTAAACCATTTTGCACTGGATATTCCAAACTCAGGGGTGACAGTCACCACAGCCAGGGAAATACCGATATATGCGCGGTTTATCATCCTGTTTACATAAACGCTGGCGGCCGTTGCTCGGCATGCTGATAGCGGCTGGGGTGCTGGTTGGCTGGCAGCTATTGCCAGAGGGGCCGGCGGGTACACTGTTTTGGCCGCTGTGGGCAGCGACTGCTCAGGTGATGTTTATCGGTGCGCTGGAGTCGACCAGGCTGCGGCGTCATGCCTGGCTGGGGCAGTATATAAAGCGGGAGTCACCTTGGCATCGCCGGCTTGGAGGCGGCGTTTTTATGGCGGTACGAGCCCAACTGGCGAGTATTTTGCTGGCGCTGATACTGCTGGTGGGGCTGCGTAGGCTGGATGAAGTCGATATGGCTTTGCTGGTGTTGGTTACAGGGCTGTTTGGTGTGTGTCAGCGTCGTCTGAATGTACGATTTTGGCCGCATATCATAGAAACGTATCGCCCAGCGCTGGTGCGGCGCTTTAGCGTGCTGTGCATAGCAGCTTTTTTGTCGCTGGGGTTTATGCTGAGCCGGCTATGGCAGCCTCAACCTTATTTGGTGGATATCGCTTGGCAGTCGGCGGTGCAGATGCATATCCCGGCGGGTGCCGGCCATACCTTGCTGGGCAGTTTAGAGCGGCTGGCCAGCGCTTTTGAACTCACTGGTTTTTGGCTGATGCAAAATGCGTTGGCTCGTCTTGAGCTTGATCATGGTGTCGCGGTGCTTGCCTGGGCAATATTGCTGCTGATGCAGGCGACGTTAGCCTGGTCATATGCACGATTGCTGGCGGGGATAGCGGCGTTACGCCATCATTTCAGCGGGCGTGGCAAACACGATATTAGCCGCTGAACTCAGAGGGTGGCGCGATATGAAACAGTCTGTGGTTTCTTCTCCAGCTATGGTTGACGTGGCTGTGCGGCAGCCTCCGCTTTATGGAGTATTGTTGGGGCTGGTGCTGCTGGCCATATTATTGGCAGTTGGCTTGGGGCATAACGGCATGCGCCAAAGCGACAACGACGCGGTACGATTTATCATTCATGGCGAGCCTATGGTGCTGGATGCTACTGAGCAAGCCGATCTGCAAGGCGTTTTAGGTCAGCGGTTGGGCGAACTCGAGAGCACCCTGCAGAGCAGTACGCAAGAGTGGCAGGATGCGGAGCTGGAGAAGCTGGAAGCTGACTATCATGCGGCGGTCGATGGGTACTTGGACTGGTATTTTTCTGCAACCGCTACTTATACCCGGCTGGGCATTGCATTGACAGGTGACTTGGATGAGTGGATGCATGAACAGCTTGAAGAGCGCCTCGTCCGTAAAGTTGCTCTTGAAGCCTCTTTAACCGAGATGAGCCGGCAGCATCATGCCATCGTGACAAACGCAGAGCAGCAGTGGCAGCAGAATACCTTGGTGGGTTTGCAAGAGCGCTATGCGCCCGAGAGTAGCGGAGCGCTGGAAGGTGTATCCACGGAAGACGATGCCATGCCCACCACCGTGAACCTGGATCAGATAATTCAGCGCAAACAAAGCCAGCCAGACATATCAGCTGCGCTACAGCCACATAGCGCAAGCGTAGTACCGGCAAGTATCGCTACGGGCTTTACCGCCAAACGCTTGGTGGCCGGCAAGGCCATGCAGCGTGTGCGTCAGCAGCTGATTAAATTTGCCGCTAGGGTTGGCATTCAAGTCACTCGTTCTTCAGCCGCGGGAGCCGGTACGTCGTTTGTTGGTACGCCTATTGTCGGCATCGTGGTGACGACTGTGGGCATAGCGGCGACAGTCGGTACCGAATATATTGCGCTTCAGCGTGCAGAGGCGAAGCATCGCCCGGCCATGGAAGCGGAGCTCCACGATAGCTGGGGCAATTTAGAAGCGCAGATACGCCAAGCATTTCAAGCGCAAGAGCAGGCTAGGGCAAAGGCGCTTCGGGAGCGTCTGGAGCAACAGGCCGAAGAGGCTAGGAAGCAAAGCGGTTTGCCAGACACGTATCGAATTTTGGGTTAGTCGCGGCATAGCTGTTGGCTTTCAGCCGTATGCTTTATGCGTCACGGGCATGATGGGTGGCTCAGCAATCAGCATACTGCGCCAGCACGCGCTCGGCGGTGGCTTTTAGCTCATTGCGCCAGGCGGCCGGTTCGAGCACCTTGACGTTGGCTCCCATGCCCATCAACCACTACAGGGTTTGCTGATCGTCGGGTACGCGGGCGGTTAGCCGCAGCCAATCGGTATCGGGAAGTGGCTCGATACTTTGCTCTTCAGATAGGGGCGTTTCCTGCAAAAGCCAAGCGCCCGGCCGGGCAATATCCGCGCTTAGCATTACGTCTTGCTGACCCTGCCGATAGCCAAAGGCGCTACCTTGAATATACGCATCAATATCAAAGGCTTCCTGTGCGCGCCATGGCGCTGAACTGAGCGCTGCTTGCTTGATGCGGTGCAGAGCAAACTGACGAATATCGGCGTAGTCGTGCACCGTGGCCAGCATGTAGGTCACGCTATGGCGGCTGACCAGCCCTTGAGGATGAAGCGTCAGCAGTTTTTGCGTTGCGCTACTGCGCGACAGGTATGTCACATCAATCGCTTTTTGCTCCAGCAGTGCTTCAGTCACGGTCTGCCAGGTTTCGGCGTTGAGCTCAGCGGGTATCAGCGCCTTGCCGTTGGGAGTCGCGCTATAGCGAGCGGGTGTCGATCTGAAAGACGCGCTCGGCCAGTTTCTCCTTCAGTACCGGCGTCGATGCGCGGCCCGGGTAGCGAGGGATCAGCTGCAGCAGGGTTAAATAGCGGAACAGCGTATCGCGCATTTCAGACATGAAGGCACCTTGGCGGGCGAGTCATAAACGCTGACCAGTCTAGCGTGCGGCGTTAAAAGCGGCGACTATAAGATATTAGTAAAAGGTGCTCATAGGGGCGATGCGTGAGGGATCGAACATGAAAAAACTGAATCACACCGTAAGGGCCGTCTGGCTTGCAGGCATGTTAGCACTGCCGCTGCCAGCATTAGCGGCAAGCAATGTAGAGCCGGTTGATACCGACATTGACCAGTCAAAAGCGTTTGATCTGCTGGGCAAAGCCGCCGGTTACTTTGATGAGCTGCAGACGTTGCCCGATAGCCACTGGATTAAGCGTGATAAGGCCAGCGCTGAAAGTGACATTACCAAGCTGGTGGAAGACGCGATTGGTGTGCTCGATGTGCCGGGGCTAGCGGAAATGCGTGAGCACTACCGAGAGGTGGAAGACAGCATTCGCAAGGAAAATACCACGCTTGCTGAACTGCGCCAAAAGCGCATGCTGGCGTCTGATACCGATGCTGGCATGCTGACTAAATATACGCCCACTGACACCTTGAAAGGCTTTACTGCCACAACTCGTGGCGACTATGACCTGCTGATTGAGGCTCGTGAGGAAAATCTTGAAGCCTATCGTCGGGAGCTTTTGGATATGCGCCGTGCCATGTCACGGGCGCTGGGCGATCTGGGTATGCCGATGCCGCCGGATCAGCTGGAGTTGTGGCTGAGCTCGGCTATCGGGGAGGATGTTATCTCCATGGGCGTAGTCTTTGACAGCGTACGCGAGGTGACACTGCGGCTCGAAGAGTTAACTCAGGCAAACGGCGAAAACCTGGAGTTTGCCAAACGCTACTATGGAATGCTGGTGATACTGCACAAGCTGGTGGTCCATATGCAGGAAAGCTTTATTGCCAAAATTGACGATGAGGTATTGCCCAAGCTTGCAGCTTTCGAGAAAGAAGCCGATACGCTGATTGCTGAATCGCAGCGCCTGATGCGGCAGGGAAATAAAACGACGCTACAGCAAAACATTGACGCCAACCGGCTGACTAAACGCGCCATTGCGCTATACAAACGGATTGTGAATAGCCAGCGGCAAAAAGTTAGCAAGGCTCTTGCCGTTAGCCGCCGTGAGGAAGATGTCGCTGCCAATACCTATCGCACCGTGGCGCTAAGCGCCAGCGTTGCCACGCTGATTCGTGATGGCATTAATACCTTTGAAACTCTATCCAACCTTCAGGTGCCTGACGCCGCCGAATTTAAAAACGCCGACATTCGCGAAGAGTTCCGCAAATTGACCGAACGAATGGAGAGTAGCGACTAGCGGGGCGGTGCGTATCGCCTGGCGTGTGTGATGGGTGACACAGGAGGAAGCTACGAGTCGTGCCATCCCTATGCGACGCATTATGTCGCATGCGTTCGATACACTGGCAAGGTAAGCGCGTGAGACAGGCCAAGCGGAAAGGGTATCAGCACAGGGAGAGACAGCATGGAGACACTGACTCTGGACAGCAGCGGCGGGGCAGCACTGGTTGGCGCGGTCGGCAATGCCGATGGCGGGCGACGATTGACGCTTGATAATCCGCATCTGCGGGCGCTGGACATACACGGCGACCGGCAGCTGGAAGCGATTGACCTCAGCGGCTGCCGTGCGGATGTCTGCCTGCACCTGCAGCTCAGCGAGCTTCCGGTACTGCGCCACCTATACCTGCCGGCGGGAAGTGAAGGCGCTGTAGTGCATCTGTTTGCGTTAACGCTGCCGCCAACGCTTGTGATTCACGGCGCCGTGACCGAGATTGACGCCGATTGGCAGGCGGGCACGTTCAGCGTGCGTGCCGGCAAAGACACTGGCGTTTGGCGCGGTGCGCGGCTGCTTGGGCAGGACGCGTTGCCTGATGATCTGACGCCAGGCGCGGAGGCTGAAGGTGACTTGGCCGTCGTTATGAACCCGGCCGTGCTGCCCGGTGAGCTGGCGTTATTGAGTCAAACGGAATGGTTGATTGCCAATGCCGAGCGAGTGACGCAGTGCACGGTGAAAGGCTCGCCCCGGGTGCGGCTGGACAATGCTACCCGGCTGGAAGCGCTGGTGCTGAATGGCCACGGTACGGTAGAGGTGCGACGCGCCGGAGTGCTGGCACAAGCTGAGGCGGTTCCCGCCGAGCCGGCGCAAGCGGCAGAAGACGAACAGGAAAGTGCCGGCGGCCGGCTGGTGCTACATGGCAACACGCCGGCGCTTGCGCTTACCGGCTGCTGGGGCGGTGTGCAGCTGCATGCGCCGGCGCTGGAGCGCTTGACGCTTGAGCAGGCGGACCGACTGTCGCTGTACCACTGTCGTGACCTTGAAGATGTCGTGCTGCCGGATGATCAGGAGGTGGGCTGCTATGGCAGCGTGCCGGCGCCGCTGCTGGACCGCGCGCGCTTTGTCATCGATGAGGCCACGCTAAGCCAAACTCTGACACGCGTGGAAGGCGGCGAAGATGATCTGCTGGAGGGGCTTCTGGAAGTCATGGCCCGCAGCGAAACGCCCCACGCGGTATTTCACAGCTTGACCTCGCTGCGTCGCCTGGCCGAAAAGGGCGTTGACCCGGCGCGCCTTTGGGAGTGCCGCCGCACCCTGAGCGCCCGCCAGTGCCGCAGCTCGCGCAAGCGTCGCCAACCGGCGCTGTCATTAGCGCATTACCAGCACGCCGATGCCCGTTGGCACTGGAAACTCCCCGACGACCGGCAGGATGAAGGCCTGCGCGATGATTTGCAGCTGTGGGCGCTATGCGTACCCCACAGTGAAGATGCCCGCCGCTACGGCGTCACCCTGCGCAAAGCGGTGTATGCCAAAAAGGGGTATCTGGATCAGGAGAAACTGGTGCAGGTGCTGCGCTTGGCCACCGCTGAATCGGCGCGACCGGCGATTGCCGGGCTGGCGCTTGAGATACTGACAAAGCTATACGGCAAGGACACTTGGCCGGGTGTCGAACTGAAGCGTGAGCATGAAGGCATCGCCGGCTACCTGCCGCGGCTGCTGAACGTGCCGGATATCAGCGCGGCCCAGCGTCAGGCCGTGCTCTGCGCGACGCTGGAAATGACCACAGGTGAGGATTTGGCCCATCGCGCCGGGCAGCTGCTGCGCCTGGCACCGGGGCAGACCCGTGCGCTGCTGATGACGCTTTCCCGCCAGCCGGATGAATGGCTACAGCGCTACCTGACGGCAGACGATGGGGAGCTGGTGCTGCCCCTTTTCTTCTCTCGGCGGGTGAATCCGGAGACGGTCAAACGGATTCAGGGAGTCCGCCAGACGCTGGTGCAGCTGGCGCTGATGCCGCCGCCTGCTGAACACGCTGCCCACGCCGCCCACGCTTGAGCCAAGCGCTAACTGCCATACCTGTCAGGAGAACTGCCCATGTACGCCACGCCGGATAACGCCCAGACGCTGTTGACTCACCAGCTGCGCCAGCTTCACGAACATTCCGAGCTTGCCGCCGACCTTCCGCCGGTGATGCTCTGGGGCGCGCCCGGGGTGGGCAAGAGCGCGATTGTGCGTGAGGTCGCCGAGCGCGAAGGCGTCGGCTTTATCGATATCCGCCTGGCCCAGCGTGAGCCGGTGGATCTGCGCGGCCTGCCGGTGCCGGACCGCGAACGCGGCGTGGTGGATTGGCTGCTGGCCGGCGAATGGCCCCGGGATCCCGAGAGCCGCGGGATACTGCTGTTTGACGAGCTGACCGCCGCCGATCGCAGCCTGCAGGTGGCCGCCTACGAGCTGATTTTGGATCGTCGGTTGGGAGATCTGTACCGCCTGCCGCCGGGGTGGCTGGTCGTTGCGGCAGGCAACCGTCAAGCCGACCGCGCCGTGGCGCAGACGTTCTCCAGCGCGCTGGCCAACCGCTTTTGCCACCTTAACCTGGCACCGGATCTGGACGTCTGGACGCGCTGGGCGCGCGGCCAGGGGCTGCACCCGGATGTGATCGCCTTTTTGCGCTTTCGCCCCGAGTGTTTTTTCGACATGGAAGGCGCGGTCGAACAGGGCTGGCCCAGCCCGCGCAGCTGGGCGCGGGTGGCCCAGTCGCTGACTTACGGCTCGCAGCTGCCCGACGAGGTGCAGGCGCTTACCGTTCATGGGCTGGTCGGTGAGGGGGCGGGCACCGAGTTTCTGGCGTTTCGCCAGTGGGCGCAAAAGCTGCCGGATATTCCCGCGATGCTTGCCGGCCAGGCACCCATCATCATTCCCGAGCGCGCCGACCAGCGCTATGCCTTCTGCGCGGGGCTGGCCCATGCGCTATGGCAGGATGTGAATGACGTGGTAACGGAAAGTGCCGCGACGCAAAATGAACTGCACCCCGAAAGTTGGACATCATCCAACCTTCGGGGTGTTTTTGATGGCGAAATATGACGAGAGCTTCAAGCTGCGGGTTATTCGGCAGTGTTTACGCG
>NZ_BAAAZT010000054.1:0-10226 GCF_039537045.1 Halomonas cibimaris
AGGGTCAGAATCTGGGTGCCGTCCATGCCATACCTCCTGTCCATGTGGAGGTCATATCCTGGCCCAGCTCAGGGGGCGAATTCCACACCCAACGACGAAGAGCCCTTTTTTGCCGGCACCGCTGGCTGGCTGGCTGAGTCGCTCTGATGGACGTGGGACCCACCATCCATGTGTCGAGATCTATATAGCCATCTTCACGCAGACGGAGATGTAAGCGAGTCAAAATTCGGTCGAAAGTCCCGTTATCACGCCACTGTGCTCCCGAGCAGAGATTCCACAGTATAATACCGTTGCGCATCTGGCGACCATCCCGGCGTGGACGTCCCATCGCCTGCGGTGGAGAAACGATGTCCTTGATCATTAGCCAGCGCTGATTGGTAAGCTCATAACGGCCTGCCATGACGGTCTCCTGCTCAATACACAGAGACAGCATAACAGCTGCGACTTTTCAGGCAGAACCTAAATTGCTGAAGGAAACCGTCCAATAACAAGCTTCTATGGTCATACGTTGGTTTTCTTTATATTATGCTTTGAATACTGCATAAGGGTATATCATCAAAGGGCAGGGGGCTGCAGGAAACCCGAGCTATTGTCAAAAGTTGTGTATGGCCGGTCAGGCGGCCGTCCTGTCTGACTGATCGGTCAAGGGTTCTCCATCCTGGAACCTGACGTCATTGACGACCTGCTCCAGCTTGTTGAACCCGGCTATTCGCTTCCAGCGCTGTTGAGCGCTTTGAAGCAACTTGAATACCATCGCCAGGGTGGTGTCTCGGGAGCCACAGCTTCGACTGCGCTTGCTCCTCAAGCGGACCGTGGCGAACGTTGATTCAATCGGGTTGGTCGTGCGGATATGCGCCCAGTGCGCTGCCGGGTAAGCGTAAAAAGCCAGCATTTCCTCCCGATCCTTCGCCAGGCATTCCATGGCTCTCGGATATTTGGCCTCGAAGCGCTTTACGGTGCGGTCAAACGCCTTGTGCGCCTCGTCGCGCGTTTCGGCCATCCATATCTCACGGAGATCCGCCTTGACCTTGGGTTGCACGGATTTGGGCAGCTTGTTCAGTACGTTGGCGGTCTTGTGAACCCAACAGCGCTGCTGGTCCGTCTCCGGGTAGATCTTGCTCAGGGCGGCCCAAAACCCCATGGCGCCGTCGCCGACAGCGAGCTTTGGGGCTGTTGTCAGCCCGCGTTCACGCAACCCTGTCAGCAGCTCGATCCAGCTGGCTTCCGACTCCCGACGCCCATCCTCGACGACCACCAGCTCCTTGCGACCCTGCTCGGTGACACCGATGACCACCAGCAGACACAGGCGGTCGTCCATGCGCACATTGCTGTAGATACCGTCGGCCCACCAGTAGACATAACGCGGGTCCGACATATCCCGCTGCTGCCAATCGCGATACTCGTCTTCCCACTGCTTCTTGAGCCGAGATACCGTATTGGCCGATAGTCCCTTGGCTTTATCGCCCAACAGGGCCGCCAGCGCCTCCTGGTAATCGCCGGTCGAGATCCCCTTCAGGTAAAGCCAGGGGATCAGCTCCTCGATGCTGCGTGCCCGCTTGAGATAAGGCGGCAACAGCGCACTGGTGAAGGTAGCCCCGTCACCGCTGCGATCACGGACCCGAGGGCTTTTGACCTCGACGTCGCCAATGCCGGTTTGCACCGTGCGCTCAGGCAGATAGCCATTACGCACGACGGCGCGGCGGCCGTCTTCCAGTGTCTTGTCGGCATACTGCGCCAAAAACGTGCTCAGCTCCGCCTCCACGGCCCGGGCGATCAGGTCCCGGGCTCCCTGGCGCAGCAACTCATGCAACGGGTCGCTGGCACCGGTGTTTGGTGGCGTCACGGATGAAAGGGTAGAATCCGTCATGGCGTATCCTCTCGTGTTGGTTGAGATCGTGGTAGTGATCAATCAACAGGATACGCCACCTTCCCTTTTTCCTTCCATACACAAGATCTGACTATATCTCTTTGCCGCCAAGCAACACCTAGTCAGGCACAAGCATACGCCTGCTGGGAAGACCATGCGCCTGCGCGGCAAGAAAAAACCTGGTGAAACCGCCTACTACTTTTATAACGCACGTGCACTGGCAAGATGTGCCGTAGCACTGGCTAACGACGTCAACGACCGTGTGATTGCCGTGCTGTTTCGCGATGCTGACGGTACATCATCCGCCGAGCGCGGAGAGTGGCAGGCCAAATACGATTCCATGATGGCAGGCTTTGCGGCGGAGAACTTTGACGATGGCGTCGCTATGATTCCCAAGCCGAAATCCGAGGCCTGGCTGCTGTGCGCGCTCAAGCCGCAGTCGCCGTATCAGCACTGCGCTAGGCTGGAAGATGAATCGGGCAACGACAGAAGCCCTAATTCGCTGAAAAATCAACTAAGCCAGGCGCTGAATGGCAAAACCTCCGCCGATGAGCTGGCTGAACTGGCCAAGTTAGGTGGCATCGAGTGGGAGCGCATTGATCTGCCGTCGCTGGACGCATTCAAAAATCGACTGGCTGAGGTCGTCAGCCAGGCAAGGAGCTAAAATGAGCAACCTCACCGGCTACTGGCGCATCACCTGGATGGAAGAATGGGATCAGGACTTTGTCGACCTGATCCAATCCGGCCATTTTCAGTTTGACGAAGACGGACTGGGTTTTTTCATGTTTGGCGCCGTCGAAGGCCAACTGGACTACCGCCTGTCAGACGATGGCCGGCGCGTTGACTTTTCCTGGTCGGGCAACGATGACGGCAACATAAAATCCGGCCGTGGCTGGTTTGAGCTGACGGCTTCAGGTACCGCCAAGGGGCGGTTTTTCATCCACTGCGGCGATGAGTCGGCGGTGGAGTTAGAGTTTCAAAAATAAGCAGTGATGAAATGGCAAAGTACGAAGTAAAGCAAACCGCCGTCAGCCAGGTGCTGGCCGATGTCCGCAGTGACAAAATTGCAATCCCGGAGCTACAGCGCCCCTTTGTTTGGAAGACGTCTCAGGTGCGTGACCTGATGGACTCTTTGTACAAAGGCTATCCGGTTGGTTATCTGATTACCTGGCAGTCAGTGGGCGCCAAGCTGAAAGGGGGTGAAGTTGCCGCGCATCAGCAGATTTTGATCGATGGTCAGCAGCGCGTAACCGCTTTGCGAGCCGCTATTGCCGGACAGCCTGTGGTAGGAAAGCGCTACCAGAAAAAGCGTATTGTCGTCTCCTTCAATCCGTTAACCGAAGAATTTGCCACGCTGACGCCCGCGATCAGAAACAGCAGTCAGTGGATCCACGATATCAGCGAGATTTTTGCCGGCACGAGCCAGCTCACGTTTTTGCGCCGTTATTTCGAGAAAAACCCTGACGCAGACGAGGGGCAGGTTGAAGCGGCGGTCGGCAAGCTAGCGAATATTGAACATGCCCAGGTTGGGGTTATTTCCCTGAATGATGACCTGGACGTGGAGACCGTGGCCGAGATCTTCGTGCGCATTAACGCCAAGGGGGTGCCGCTTTCCAGCGCTGACTTTGTGATGAGCAAGATTGCCACTTACGGCGATGAAGGGCGCAATCTTCGTAAACTGATCGACTACTTTTGCCATCTCAGCGTTTCCGGCCATGCCTTTGATGACATCAGTGAAAATGATAAGGAATTTGCCGATTCGGAGCATCTGGGCAAAATTCAGTGGCTCAAGAATCAGTCTGATGAGCTTTTTCAGCCCGAATATACCGACGTTATCCGGATTGCCGGGCTGGTAGGCTTCAGTCGGGGCAAGGCGAGCGCGATTGTCAGTGAGCTATCCGGCCTTGACCCGGAAACCCGCAAGATCGATGAGAGCCGCATTCCTGATGCGTATGCCCGGTTTTCCAGCGCACTGGATCAACTGGTACGCAAGACGCACCTGGAGCGCTTTGTGATGATGATCAAATCGGCAGGCTTTATCGATGCCAGTATGATCGGCTCAAAAAACGCGCTGAACTTTGCCTACGCACTGTATTTGCGCCTGCGCGATGATGATCAGCTGAACGAGGGAGAACGGGCGAAAATCGTTAAGCGCTGGTTCGTGATGACGCTGTTGACGGGCCGTGCCGTGGGCAGTTTTGAGTCCACCTGGGAAATGGACCTGCGCCGTATCAGCGAACAGGGTGCAGCAGACTATTTGCGTGTTATCGAATCCTCAGAGTTGGGCGACGGGTTTTGGGACGTCGCACTGCATCAGCAGCTGGTATCGCCAAGCAAGCGTAGCCCGGCTTTTCAGATTTACCTTGCGGCACGAGTCAATAACGGCGGGCGCGGCTTTTTGTCCAAGTCGGTCAGTGTCGCTCAGATGATCGAGGGGCACGGTGATATGCACCATATTGTGCCGAAGAACTACTTGATCAAGAACGGCTTTCCCAAGCAGGGAGATTACAACCAGATTGCCAACCTGGCTCTCACGGAAACACCCATCAATATCGCTATCAAGGATCATCCCCCACAGGAATATATGGCTTGGGTGGCCGAGCAAATTGACTCGGGTGGGCTGAAAATAGGCGAAATTACCGTTCAGGCGGACCTGGAAGAAAACCTCCGGGACAACGCAATTCCTGATTTTATTCATGATGTTACCGCACATAACTATCAGGATTTTCTGGAGGCACGACGGGAGCTGATGGCAAAAATGATCCGTGATTACTATGAGGCGCTGTGAGCGAATGGTGATGGCGATCCATATATATATCACTACTTTCATCCATCATGATCTGTCGACAAGGTGGCGTATATGAAGCCTGACCAACTCCAGGAGGGGCTCCAAAAAGTCTTTTTTTCGGAAGGCCATCGCCTGGTTTTCTGGTACGACGCCGCCGAGAGCTTTGTTGATGCTCTGGACGAACTCGCGCTGGACGGGGTGCAGGTACTCAATATGGAGGGTCAGTCTACCTTCGGCGTGAAGCTTCGCCTGGAGCTGGACGAGCCGGATGTGCCCACGCTGTTGTATTTCCCCTATGCCGAGCCGGCGCCGGAGAATGATTGGCTGCTGGATATAAAGCTGTATGCCGGCCGCTTCGATGCTGAGCCTACGTCACTGATGTTCAACGAGCTGGGCTTTGCGCGACACGCACTGCGCGAGCATCTGGCGCAGCGCAAGGTGTTTTTGAATGCCAAAAGCCGCTTCGCCGCGCTCAAGCGGCTGGTGACGCCGGAGCTGGACGAGGACGGGCTGGATCTCGTTATGTGTGCGGCGGTCGTGGGCGCGCCCACGGCAGACGTAGCGACGCTGCTGTTTCACTTGGCTGACGAGGCGGTGAAGGAAGACGCCGGGCTTGAGAATAATCCGTCTTCCTTGGAAGCGATGGCCAAATACGGACTGGTGCCGAGTCTGGTGCGGGCGCTGCAGCTGGAGGTGGGCTACCCGGCAAGCGACGCTGAGCTTGGCGGCGAGGCCACGTTGGCATTTGGCCCGCTGATGCTACGCCTGCTGACCACCGGCTATTGCGAGAGCATTGCGGATATTCCCGACTGGGCGCAAGGCCATGCCATTGCCTCGGTGAATGCGCGGGCGACGTCGCGGGCGCTACTCTCACGCTGGCGGGACAGCTCGCGCTTTTATCCGGCGTTCGACGTGATCTCCGGCTGGGTAGCCGAGGCGCTACGGATAGAAGACAAGATCCGTGAGGTGCCGCTGGAGCAGTTGGCCGACGTCGCCACGTTTGAGGCGGTTGAAAAGCGGCTTATCGTGGAGCTTTGCCAGGCGATCCCAAACGCAGACGGGCGTGCGCTGGAGACGTTTCGTGACGTTATCGCCAAGCGGCTGGACGGCTATTGGGCATCGCGGCATAAAAACGACGAGCGCCGCCAGTTCTATCGTCAGCTGTACGCCGCACTGACCGCCGCTATTGAGCTGTTTTCGCTGCGCCAAAAGCATGCTGATGGGTTTCATTATTCAAGCGTCGAGGCGCTGTATCAGGCGTATTGCGATGAGCTGTACCGCTTTGATACCGCTTATCGCCACTACGCCGTGGCGTCTGACAGCGCCGGCGTAGAGCTGCTGAAGCCGCTTGATGACGCCGTGGAGCATTGTTATGAGACGTGGTTTTTGGGCCAGCTGACCCGCAACTGGAGCGAGCGCATTGACGCCGAAGACCGGCTGCGCGACTGGAAGCTGCCGCGTATTCCCCACCAGCAGCACTTTTACCGCGATACCGTCAGCCCACACTTGGACGCCCACCGCCATAAGCGGCTGGTGGTGATCATCAGCGATGCGTTCCGCTATGAAGCCGCCGAGGAGCTGCGTGAGCGCATCAACGCCAAGCGCTACAGCGAAGCCTCCCTGAGCACCCAGCTAGGCGTGGTGCCCAGCTACACCACGTTGGGGATGGCTTCCTTGCTGCCTCACCGTGAGCTTGAATATCAGCCGGGGTGCGATAGCGTGCTGGTGGATGGCAAATCGAGCCAGGGGACCGACAACCGCAGTCAGCGTCTGAATGAGGCCGTGGGCGGGCAGGCGTTGGCGGTCACCGCCGAGACGCTCAAGGGCTGGTCTCGGGATCAGGGCCGCGAAGCGCTCAAGGGGGTGCAACTGGTCTACGTCTACCACAACGTCATCGATGCTCGGGGGGACACCGCCAGCACCGAGAGCGAGACCTTTGCCGCCGTGGAGGACGCCATTGAAGAGCTGGACTCGCTGACGCGCAAGGTGCTGATGCACTTCAATACCAGCACCGTGCTGGTCACGGCCGACCACGGTTTCCTGTTTCAGCGCAGCACACTGGACGACAGCGACCGGACTCGCCTGAATGAAAAGCCCAGTGGCACGTTCAAGAGCAAAAAGCGCTACGTATTGGGCGCGAATTTACCGGATAACCCCAGCGTATGGCATGGCCGCACTCAACAGACAGCGGGTACTTCCTGTGTGACCGAATTCTGGATTCCCAAGGGGGCGCACCGCTTTCATTTCGTCGGCGGCGCGCGGTTTGTTCACGGCGGCATCATGCCTCAGGAAATCGCCGTGCCGGTGCTGACCGTCAAGCAGCTACGCGGTGAAAAAGTCGAGAAGCGTACCCGCCGCAAAGTCGATGTGATTTCGCCCAAGGCATCTCTGAAAATGGTCAACAACATTCAGCGCTTTGAGCTGTTGCAGACCGAAGCCGTCAACGAGCAGCTGAAACCCATCACGCTGGCCGTGGCGATTTTTGCGGACAATGAAATGGTCTCCAGTGAGGAAACGCTGACCTTTGATAGTACCAGCGACAACATGAATGAGCGGATAAAAGCCGCGCGTCTGTCGCTTTCTGGCACCGATTTTGACCGCCAGCGCGACTATTTTCTGGTGCTGCGTGACAAGGACCTGGGCACCGAGCTGGAGCGTTACCGTGTGGTGATTGACTTGGCGTTTACCGATGACTTCTTTTGAGTCGACGGCCAAGCGCAGCCATTGCCCGGTGCTGATACCCTGTAGCGAGCGTATGGAGGCATCCAGGAGGGCAACCTCGGGGAACAGGTAGAGCATGGACAGTATGATGGAGAATGTAGCGTGACGTTGAGTACCGACCACGAGCCGCAGGCGGAGGCAGCTTTACCCGCCGATCAGGAGAGCGACCTCGATGCGCTGCTCAACAGCCATTTTGCCGGCCGGGTGGTGCGCAAGGATCTGACCCAGCGGGTCAAGGAAGGCGCCAACGTGCCGGTATATGTGCTGGAGTATCTGCTTGGCATGTACTGCGCGTCTGACGATCCTGAGGTGATTGACCAGGGGCTGGACAACGTCAAGCAAATCCTCGCCGATAACTACGTGCGCCCTGACGAAGCCGAGAAGATCAAGTCGCTGGTGCGTGAGCGCGGCAGCTATAAAGTCATCGACCGGGTCGCAGTGCGCCTGAACGATAAAAAGGACCGCTACGAGGCCGCCTTCGGTAACCTGGGCATCAAGGACGCCGAGATTTCTGCGGGCATCGTCAAGGAGCACGAAAAGCTGCTGGTCGGCGGTATCTGGGTGATAGCCACCCTGAGCTATTACCATGAAGAAGGGCAGAATGGCTCACCGTTTGGCGTGAGCCAGCTCAAGCCCATCCAGATGCCGCACATGAACATGGATGAGCTTTTTGACGGGCGTCGCGCCTTTACCACTCAGCAGTGGCGCGAGGGGCTGATGCGCGCTATCGGCATGGAGCCAGCGGAGTTGGATGCCGAAGTCCAGTGGCACCTGCTGGCGCGGATGATTCCGTTTGTCGAGAACAACTACAACGTCTGCGAGCTGGGTCCGCGCGGGACCGGCAAGAGCCATATCTATAAGGAATGTTCGCCCAACAGCATTCTGGTCTCCGGCGGCCAAAGCACGGTGGCCAACCTGTTCTATAACATGAGCACGCGGCGCATTGGCCTGGTAGGCATGTGGGATCTGGTGGCCTTTGACGAGGTGGCGGGTATCTCGTTCAAGGACAACGACGGCGTGCAGATCATGAAGGATTATATGGCGTCGGGGTCCTTCGCCCGGGGCCGCGAGCAGATGGAAGCGTCGGCGTCCATGGTGTTTGTCGGCAACATCAACCAGAGCGTGGAGTCGCTGGTGAAAACCAGCCACCTGCTGACGCCGTTTCCCGAAGCGATGATCGACGCCGCGTTCTTTGACCGCTTCCATGCCTATATTCCCGGCTGGGAAATTCCCAAGATGCGGCCGTCTTTCTTCACCCAGCGCTACGGGTTCATCGTTGACTATCTGGCCGAATACTTCCGCGAGATGCGCCGCCGCAGCTTTGCCGATGCTATTGATGTCTACTTCCGCCTGGGCGACAACCTCAACCAGCGCGACGTGATTGCCGTGCGCAAGACGGTATCCGGGCTGCTCAAGCTGCTGTTCCCGCACGGGGAGTACCAAAAAGACGATGTGCGCGATTGCCTGGAGTACGCCTTGCAGGTACGCCGCCGCATCAAGGAGCAGTTGAAAAAGATCGGCGGCATGGAGTTTTACGACGTCCATTTCAGCTACATCGACAAGGACACCCTGGAAGAGCACTTTGTGTCGGTCAAAGAGCAGGGCGGCGGCGGGCTGATCCCCGACGGGCTGGGCAACCCCGGCGTGATACATACCATTGGACTTAGCGAAAAAGGCATGCCCGGGGTTTACCGCATCGAAATGCAGGTCACCGCCGGCAGTGGCAAGCTTGCCATGTCAGGCCTGGGCAGCTCCATGGAGGCCAAGGAACAGGTCAAACTGGCGTTCGACTACTTCAAGGCCAACGCTGGGCGTATCAGCGGCTCGCGCAAGGTGCTGGAGCATGACTTCCATTTGCACGTGGTTGATTTGCAGAACACCGGCACGCTGCGCGAATTGTCGTTGGCAAGCCTGGTGGCGTTTTCTTCGGCGCTGCTGGGCAAGCCCGCGCAAAGCCAGATGGTTGTTCTCGGCGACATGAGCCTGGGTGGCAACCTCAAGAAGGTCGACAACCTGGCGGAATGCCTGCAGGTCGCGTTTGACGCCGGCGGCAAGCGCGTCACCCTGCCCATGGCCAGCGCCGCAGACATCGCCACGATTCCGGCCGAGCTGTTCACCAAGTTTCAGACCAGCTTTTACTCGGAGCCGGTGGACGCCGTGGTGAAGGCGCTCGGGGTGGAGTAGCCGAGCCTCCCCAGGTAAGGCTCAACTGCAGAAGAAAAGATGACAATGCCATGTGAGCGGATAAGTGCCGTGATTTCACGCTCAGGAGTTTTTGCAATAGCACTCTCAGGATGTCCTCACTGTTAGGGTTATCCGCAGGCAAGCACATCCACTGCTGCGTCAATATTATTCTCGGCGCCGCTAATCACGAGACATGATCATGAGTATCGAACCTGAACTGATTCAGAGCCCTTTGGGGCAAACCATCACACGCGATGGTCATACCCTGCAGTGTAGTGGCATACATTTTTAGCTCTCGGCATCCCGCTGACGAACCAAGCTATCGATCCATTCATCAACCTCTTGCTCCACCCACGCTTTGCTACGCGTGCCGATGCTGACAGGCGGAGGAAAATCCCCCGCCTCCATGAGCCGGTAGAGTCCCGAACGGCTTAGCGCGCATTTTTGCAGAACTTCGGGCTGTCGCAGTAGGGCCATGTGACCTCCTAATAGATGGATGTTTCTTCGGCATACATCAGCTAATAAGAGGGTCGCGCTGAGATTTTTGCCCTACTGCATAAATTTTTGTAACTATTTAGCTCATGCCGCCTGATCCAGCTCGTCCTCTCGCATGAAGGCAGGCACCTCACCGGCAAACAGTTGCTCCAGCGCCGTGTGCGCCGCCAG
>NZ_BAAAZT010000055.1:0-10933 GCF_039537045.1 Halomonas cibimaris
TCGCCTCTGTGATGAGGTACACCGCCTACTTGGTGGTTATGGCACTGAATACGCGATTAATTTTGAATAAGCACTTAAAGCAGGGAGGGTACCGGTGCTGATCCTTCTGCCTCTACTGTGTTGGCCCAAGTGTAGCAATTATTCCATGAAATCAGGACACTGAGGGAATCATCAAGGAGTTAAAAAATGAAACGCCGTGACTACGCGATTGCCGGGGGTGCGGTATGAGCATCGAGACCGCAGATCCCGAACGACCTTCGGAGCATTCAGACAAGGCGATTCTTCCCCCGGTCAACTGGCCCGTGTTCATCTGGGCCGCTATCGGGTCAATAGCGATCACCCTGTGGGCGCTTATCACTCCCGAGTCCGCTCAGCAAACGCTGGGTGCTGTGGTGGGGTGGGCCTCGGGCTGGTTTGGGTGGTTCTACGTCCTGCTTGCCGGCGGGGTGCTCACCTTTGTGATCTATCTCGCCTTTTCGCGTTTTGGCAACACCAAACTTGGGCCGGAAAACTCCAGGCCCGAGTTCTCAACCCTCGCTTGGGCGTCCATGTTGTTTGCCGCCGGCATCGGTACCGACCTGATGTTCTTTGCCGTCGCCGAACCCGTCACCCAGTACCTGCATCCGCCTTCGGGTGCAGCAGAAACCGTTGACGCTGCCCGGCAAGCAACCGTATGGACATTGTTCCACTACGGCCTCTCCGGATGGGGTATGTATGCGCTGATGGGGATGGCCCTGGCGTACTTCGCCTATCGAATGAAGCTTCCCCTCGCCGTGCGCTCCGCGCTGGCCCCGGTCTTCGGTAAGCGCATTCACGGCCCCTTGGGCGACACCGTGGACTTTGCCGCACTTCTGGGCACGATCTTCGGCGTGGCCACCTCGCTGGGGATCGGCGTGGTGATGGTCAACGTGGGGCTCGCCACCGTACTGGGAGTGCCGGTGAGCACCGCTACCCAGGTGGCGATTGTCATCATGGGCGTGGGCGTGGCCATTCTCTCGGCGGTATCAGGGGTCGATAAAGGTATCAAGTTCCTGTCGCTGCTGAACGTGTTCTCCGCCATCGGTCTGAGCCTGTGGATCCTCATCACGGGGAAAACCCAATACCTGTTGGATGGCCTAGTGCTGAACATCGGGGATTTCGTCAACATGTTCCCCGACATGGTCCTGCAGACCTTTGCCTTCGAGGAGACCGGCAGCTGGATGAGCGACTGGACCCTGTTCTTCTGGGCCTGGTGGGTCGCGTGGGCGTCTTTCGTTGGCATGTTCCTTGCCCGAATCTCTCGCGGGCGCACGATTCGCCAGTTCGTCATCGGCACGCTGACAATCCCGTTTGCGTACATCCTCATGTGGATCTCCATTTATGGCAACTCGGCGCTGGATATTATCCGCAGCGGGGACGCCGAATTCGGTGTCCAGACCGTTCTCAACCCCGAGAGCGGCTTTTACGAACTGCTCTCGCACTACCCGGCGTTCATGTTCATCGCCGGGCTGGCGACGCTGACCGCGCTGCTGTTCTACGTCACCAGCGCCGACTCCGCCGCGCTGGTCATGGCGAACCTATCCTCGCGCCTACCGACGCCCCAACACGATGGACGGGCCGCGCTGCGGATCTTCTGGGCGATCACCACTGGTGCGCTTACCATCGCCATGCTCATCGTGGGCGGGATCGGCGCCTTGCAAAGCGCCACGGTCATCATGGGACTACCGTTCTCCTTCGTGATGATTCTGGTAATGGTCAGCCTGTACCGGTCGTTACGGGTAGAAGCCCGGCGCCTGGACAGTGGCAAGCAGGCCATGCCCCGTACGTTGTCAGGGCGCACCGCTCGTGGTGGAGAGATGCGCTGGCAGCAACGCCTGGGGCGGATGCTCACCTTCTCCAACGCGGGACGGGCACGGGAATTCGAAGAGAAGGTCCTGTTGCCCACCTTCGGTGAAATCGTCGATGAATTCAGCGAGCGTGGCATCACCGCGAAGTGTGACAAGTACGTCGACGAGGAAGGTGACAGCTGCATCGAACTTGAGATTGACCCCTCATCCGAGCACCCCTTCCGCTACCAGGTGTTTCGCAAGGAAGCACCGATACCGCATTTTGGCGGGCGTCCGACCCAGGTGGCAGACAAATTCGTGCGCATGGAGGTCTACCTCGACGTCGCCGATGCGCAAGGCTACGACATCATGGGCTACACCAGAGAGCAACTGCTGGATAACGTGCTGGATCAATACGAACGCCACCTGGAGTTTCTGCAGATGCAGGAATTTGCGCTCACTGACCAAGAGGTAAACTGACGCAAACGCGTGCAAGTGAACGTACCCGGGGTGCCCGGTACAGGGAGGCCAGTAGGCCTCCCTGTTTTTATTGTGCGCCAGGAATGGCGCGTAGCACCGGCAGGTGCTGTTCCTGAGGGTTGTGTCTCGGGAAGTACGCGTTGCTCAACGGCTTGAGCGAGTTCGGCAAGCTGCATTTTGTTGAAGGCGACACCGGTATTGGCAAATCGCTGGCCTACCAGCTGGTGCTGGCCGACTGGGTAGCCAACGGCAAAAAGCAGGGCGGTAAGCACGCGGCCAGGCGCGGGCTGATTTCCACCTACTCCCGAGCCCTGCAACGCCAGCTGCTGGCAGCGGATAACCTCGCCGTGGTGCAGGGATATCTGCGCCATGCGGGGCTGCCGCCGTTAAGCTTTGCCCTGCGCATGGGCCGGGAGAACTACCTATCGCCCGAGCGGCTGGCACTGGAGCTGGGCGTTACCCAGCTAAGCGATGCGGTAGACAACGTGCGCCTGCCACAGGCCCAGCGCCGCCTGGCGAAGTGGGCGCTTGAAAGCGACGGCTGCCTGATGGATCTGGACGCAGCACTGCTGCCCGAAGGTGTGCAGCCGGCGGATATCGCCCTGCGCCCCCAGAACCCGCTGCCGGAGGCGCTGGCCGCTCAGCAGGAGCACGCCCAGCAATGCGATATCGTGGTCATCAACCACGCGCTGCTGGCGCTGGATCTGGTGACCCAGCGCCAAATCACCCAGATGCAGGCGCCTCACGTACTGCTGTTGGACGAAGCCGAACACTACTCCGAAATGGCCGAAGAGCTGCTGAGCCACCGTATTTCGCTGCAGTCGGCGGCTTCTGTCCTCAAGCGCCTCAAGCAGCGCGGCGTGGCCGAGCAGTGGCAAACGCTGGTAGACAACATGGCCAGCACCGAACACGCGGGCAGTGCCGGCAGCATGGGGCAAGGCCAGCGCGAGGGGCTGCAGCAGGCAGTAGAAGTGCTGCTCAAACGCCGCCCGCGTGAAAGCAGCCACGACCCAGCGCTATGGCGCGAATGGCAGCACCTGCGCCACAGTGCCGAGCAAATCGCCCGTCGCCTGCGCGAAGCCAGCCGTTATCTGGTGCTGGACTACTCGCCGGTACGCGGGCTACCCGGCGTGGTGGCCCGCGCGCCCGGTGCCGCTTCTAGCTTGAAGGCCGGGGCCGGCGAGCGCGTGACGTTTCTTACCTCCGCCACCCTGTCGGACCTGGACCACGCGCCGGGCGAGACACCCAACTTCCGTTATATGCGCAGCCGCCTGCAGCTGCCGGTAACCCATAAGCGCAGCGGACTACAGTGCAGCTTCCAAGCACGCCGCTTTGGTACCCTGCGTTTCCGCCTGCCCCGTGGGCTGCCACACCCGCTGGCTCATGAGGCCGAGGGCTGTTACCGCCTGGCCGATGATTTTTGCCGTCAGGCGCTGCCCTATATAGTCGACCGCCCCGGCCGCACCCTGGTGCTATGCGCCAGCTACGCCGACGTCGCCGCGCTGGAAGCCGCCTGGCCCCAAGCCCACGTTCATCGGCTGGTGGCCCACCGCCAAGGCACCGCGCTGGGCGAATTGGTCGCCGGGCTAAAAAACGACGCGATTTTAGTAACCCCCGCCGGCTGGGAGGGGCTCTCCCCTGCGCGGGAAGGCCACCAGGCCTACTGGCAGCATCTGGTGATCGTGCGCAACCCGCGGCCGCTGCGCAGTCGAGTCGAGCAGCACCTGATCGAAGACCTGCTCTACCGCCGCGACGTACCGGCGGAAGATGCCACGCGCATTGCCCACGGCATGCTTCAGCGCCAAAGCACGGTGCGCACCCTGCACAAGCTGCGCCAGGGGCTGGGCCGCGCCATCCGCCACCCGGATGATGACGTACAGGTCACCCTGCTGGAACCGCGCATTCCCCGCCCTTCGGGCTACCCGCCCGTCAAGGGCGTATACGCCAGTCGCGTACTGCTGGGCGCCATCCCCGCGCGGTTTATGTACGCCTACCAAAACGCCGAAGAGCCCGGCGGCAGCGCAGAGCAAGACACCGCCCAAAGCCGCCTCGCCGCACTGCTGTAGCGCTGCCGCGAGGCCTGCCGGAACGGCCACAGCATCTACTGCCGCGTCACCGCGAGCGCAAGCGCGGCGGTCTCCTTGCACGCCCAGTCCGTACAAGGCCCGGAACGTATTGATAAGCGCCGGGCGAAGCAGGCCTCAAGGTCTGTCTGCCTCTGCCGATATACCTTCCGCAGGGTGAGTCATGGCGAGCACGGCGAAGCCATCTCGGGGTTTCTCACTATCGCTACCCAGTATCACACAAACCGTTACAAACTTTTTTACCCAAAATCCTAAAGCTTTTCCTGCACCTGCCGTTAACCTTAATACCGGCGCACAACGTGGCCGAAAAACTGGCCTCGAAGGTCAGAAGAACCCGAAAGGAGAATCACCATGTCCGTGATCAACACAAACATCACTTCCATGATTGGCCAGCAGAACCTGCAGAGCTCCCAGTCAAATTTGACCACCAGCATGGAGCGTCTGTCCTCCGGCCTGCGCATCAACAGCGCCAAGGATGACGCGGCCGGTCAGGCCATCGCCAACCGTATGCAAGCGCAGACCACCGGTCTGAGTCAGGCTCAGCGTAACGCCAACGACGGTATCTCCATCGCCCAAACCGCCGAAGGCGCGCTCGATCAGATCAACGATAACGTACAGCGTATCCGTGAGCTGACCGTTCAGGCGCAGAACGGCACCAACTCCAAGGATGACCTTCAGTCCATCCAAGATGAAATCAATCAGCGTACTGCTGAAATTGACCGCGTTTCTGATGAGACCAACTTTAACGGCGTTAAAGTGCTCTCAAGTGATACAAGCGTTTCTATCCAAGTAGGCGCAAACGATAATGAAACCATCAGTGTTGGCTTGGAAAAAACCGACTCCGATCAGCTTGGCCTTGGCAACCTAGATGTTACCAAGTTTGCTGCCCTAAAAGCAGAGGACTTAGACTCCAGCGGGACTTCCCTTGAAATTGTAGATAGTAGTGATGCTGCACTTGAGAACGCTACCGTTATCGAAGGCTTTAAATTAGATAGCGATGGTGAAGTAGAACTTGATGGCGATGGCAACACACAAGCTGTTAACTATATCAAAACAGAAGACGGTAAGTTTTTCGAAGCATCAACAGCAACAGCTGATGGTGTTGTAACGGCGAAGGCTGGTGATGCAGTAACTGACAGTGACAAACTCATTGAAGCGGGTCTCTCTCCCTTAGAAAATATCGATAATTCACTGAAAACTATCGATGGCTTCCGCTCAGACTTGGGTGCGATTCAGAACCGTTTTGAGTCTGCCATCGAAAATCTGAGCACCAATGAGACTAACCTCTCTGCCGCTCAGTCGCGTATCGAAGACGCCGACTATGCCGCTGAAGTGGCCGACATGACCAAGAACCAGATCCTCCAGCAGGCAGGCACCTCGGTTCTGGCCCAGGCCAACCAGCTGCCGCAGAACGTACTGTCTCTGCTGGGCTAAGCTGAAGCTCTTAATAACCGCCCTGCGGGGCGGTTTTGAGACTGGATTTTGACGGGCCCCGATGGGGCCCGTTTTTTTGCAACTGAATATAAAAACTGATGTTATCAAGTATCCATTTAAATAAAAGGTTTTTTCAATGCTGTTGTTCGTATCAGCTGTTGCTTTTTTAATAGCTTTTATTTTATGCCTTTTTGCTTACTCACTAGTTATTAGAAGTGAGCGTGGCCTTTTTTCTCAAATCCTTTTCAGTCTTAGAGTGGGTGATAGAGAAAAGGCTAGTCGCGACGTTGAAAAGTTGTGCAAGATACTTAATTGTTGCCCTAGCGTTGTTGAGGCCTATAAAGAAAATGAAGAAAACTCAAAGGAGGTATACAGGAATTTTTTAGGATTTTGCTTATCTATTTTTATTGCTTTGTCAATTTTTCTTTTGATTGTTGTTGGCTTGATAAGCGCAGAAGCAGGCCTGCCTATAATAACTGGGGCAGCAGGTTATGGTTTGTCATCTTTGTCTACAAGAAGGGTTCATAATAGAAGAAGCGAAAATAAAGCAGACATGAATAGCGAATAATACCGCAGAGTAGCTGCAGTATTTTTTCTGCAATTATCCTTGTTACCATTAGACTGCCTAATCCATTGTCACTACCCGGTAGTTTTCAACCCAGGAACTTCCATGACCGAATCCAGCACCACTCCCGCCGTTGACGTAAAAGCCGAGCTTGAGGCCATCAGCCAGCTGGTCAACTCAAGTGAAAAAGCCGATTGGGAGGCCGCCCTTGAGCGGCTGGAGGCACTGGAGGCCGAGCACCCCGCTAGCGCCGAGGCCCAGTGCCTGCGCGGCTACGCCCACGCCAACCTGGAGCACCCCCAGCGGGCATTAAATGCGCTACTGGAGGCCTCTTACCTGCGCCCCAACGATTTCAAGCTGTTCCACCAGCTGGCCAAGCAGCACGCGCGGCTGGGCCACGACCGCGCCTGCCTGGGCGCGCTGCGTCGCTGCCACCAGCTAGCTCCGAAAAACGTTGAGATTAAGCGCATGATGGCCGCGCTCTGTTTTATCACCGGCCAGCGTAACGAGGCGGAAAAGCTGCGTCGTCAGGCAGTGCGTGAAAAACCCTTTTATATTTCCGGTAGCGCCACGGAAAACACGAAGATACGCGTGCTGGTGCTGCAAACGGCGTACTCCACAGATTGGAGTGTCAACCGGCGAGATTTCACTAAGCTGATGGGCGAAGGCCACAACAACCTGCCAGGGCTTCTGGACGAACGGCACATTCAGCGTATTACCCTTTACGTGGATGAGCTGGCTAACCACCCAGAAATTATCCGCAAGCTGCCGGCATTTGACGTGATTTACAACGGCATTACCGACGCCGAACGCTGCGAGCACGCGCTGGGGCTGGCCATGCAGCTTTGCCACAAGCTGAATAAACCGGTTATTAACCAACCAGAGGCCGTGCTTAACGCCTCGCGGGAAGGTAACTACGCCCGTTTTAAAGACCACGAGGCGATTATTCTGCCCCGCGCGGTCAAGCTGGAAAACGTCACCGGCAGCTGCTGCGGCGCCGTGCGCGAGGCGCTTGAAAAGCACGAGCTTGAACTACCACTGATTGTGCGCGTCGCCGGCTACCAGGGCGGTAAATTCATGCACAAGGTTGAAGACGTGGACACCCACGACTTTGCCGATATTGATGAATTGTTGGCCAAGGGGCCGGAAACGCTCTACTGCATTCGCTACCACGACAGCGGGATCGACCACCCCCGCGCGCCGGGGGCGACGCTATATCCCAAATACCGCGCTTTTATGGTGAACGGTAAGCTTTACCCTATCCATGCTTTCTTTGGGCATGGCGAGTGGAATGTTCACAAGGTAACTCATGACCCAACAGCAAAGCGCTTTCCCTGGTTAATAGATGAATGGGAAAAAGAGTATCTAGAAGAACCTAGTAAAGTTCTTCCTGCGGGAATGTGGGATACATTAGAGATTGCGCTCCGTCAAGTTGACATAGATTACTTGGGCGTTGACTTCTCTGTTGTTACGGAGCCAGGGGATGCTGAAAAGCTGGTAATTTTTGAAAGTAACCCAGCAATGCGTAATTGGCTGGATCGGTACCCTCCAGAGTCACTCACTTACTCTATGTATTATCGTGTCACTTATGCCGTACACGATATGCTTGCCCAGCGAGCCGGAGTGAAGCAGTGGGACTTTGAGCTGCACCCCGGCCAGCCAGAAGAAGAGGAAAGCGCCGCCCCCGAAGAACCGACGTTCGACTGGCAGTTTACCGACCGGCTGATCGCCGTGGATAACGCCGCCCACCTGCCGCGTCAGGCCAACTTCCATGAACGCATGGCGTCCAATGCCTTTGCCGTGGTGGCGTTTGATCCGGCCAGCCGCGTGGTAGCAGGCAACGTCGCGAGCGTGGAGGAGTTCCAGCATATACCCCACGCGCTGCTGGGCAACGGCCAGCCAGCCACGCTTTACACCACGCTGGATGAAGCCCTGACCGCCACCCTTGAACCGCTGCCCGCCGAGCGCCAGTCAGAGAGCCAGCGCAGCGGTGCCCAGGTGCTAACGCGCCTGCCGGTGAACACGCTGCGGCTGGACGACATCGACGGCCTGGCACGGCTGGACTGGCTGATTCTGGACGAACGCGCCGACGCGCTGGCCGTGCTGGAAAACGGCGCACGCGCGCTTCAGGATACCTTGCTACTGCAGGTAGGCGTGGCGTTTACCCCCACCTACGTAGGCCAGCACGGGCTGGACGCCGTCAGCCACTGGGCCAGCCGCCACGGCTTTGCTTTTTATCGCCTGCACGAGCCCAGCCACCAAAGCCACCTACCCGAACGCGACGGGCTCGCCCGCACACAGGCCACCCAGCTAACCCGCGCCGAAGCGCTGTTTATCCCCAACGCCGAGCGCATGGCCAAGCTGGACGACAACGCCCGCCAGCGCCTGGCGTTCCTGCTGGATACGGTCTACGGCATTCACGACCTGCCCTACCGCCTGCTGGCCGACTGCGACACAACGCTGGCCGAGGACTACCTCAAGGCGCGGGGGTATGTGAAAGGCCAGGCTAACAGCACGCAATAGCACTGCTATCGCCACGGGGCTTGGCTGCCAGCCGCCAAGCCCTTATCGAGTGAAGAATATTTCAGAAAGCAAAAGGATAAGGCATGGGTGTTCAGTTTGGCCCCAGAGAGCTTGGCCGCAGATTCTTCGACACGACCCTTATCCGTTTAACGCCCGCAGCACGGGTAAATTTGTAGCGCAGCGAAAAATTTGTCCCCGATGCCTGTCAAGCTTGTTGGAACACGGGATCACGCGGCTTCTAACTGCTGATCCTGCATGAAGATCGGATCTTTTTGATCGGGATTCAGCCAGGCCGTCCGGCGTGGCGTCCAGTTGCGGGTGGCGCCGCTCCACCGACCCGGATGTTGCCGTTTCGCCTCGGCATAGATGGCCTCCCGCCTTGCCAGGACCTCGTCATCCTGGCCGGCATGCCGCTCCGCCGGGGTGACGAAGCGGATGGCGCTGTGGCGGTGCTCGTGGTTGTACCAGTGCAAGAAGCCGGTCACCCACTGCTGCGCCGCTGACAGGCTCTCGTAGCCGTCCGCCGGGTAGTCGGGCCGGTACTTGCAGGTCCTGAACAGCGACTCCGAGAAGGCGTTGTCATTGGAGACTCGGGGACGGCTGTACGACGGGGTGATGTTCAGTCGCTGCAGTGTCGCTTGAAGCGTCGACCCTTTCATAGCGGAGCCATTATCAGCGTGCAACACCAACGGTGTGTTGATGCAGCCTTCGCGCAACACGGCGCGCTGGATAACCTCGCTGCTGTTGGCCATGCACTCCTGGTCGAAGACCTCGGCATCGACGATCTTGCGGCTGTAGATGTCGACGATCATGTAGAGATAGTAGAACTGTCCCCGCACCTGGGTCGGTAAGTACGTCACATCCCAGCTCCAACAGGCATTGGGACGTGTCACGCGGTGTCGCTGAGGATCCCCCTTGGGGCATGGGGTACGAGCGCGGCCACGCTGGTGCTGCTCGCCATGCTCCCGGAGGATGCGGTAGTAGCTGGACTCTGACGCCACGTAGAGCCCTTTCTCGTCCAGCAGCCGCGGCACGATCTGCCCGGGCGGCAGGCTGGCGAACTCGGGACGATGGCAAATCTCCAGCACCTGCTGACGCTCTTCAGGTGACAGGGCATGGCTCGGGACAGGCCGCACGGCCTGAGGCCGGTGATCCTGATCGCCCCGACCCCAACGGCGATAGGTGTTGGTACCGATGCCGAGCTCTGCGCACGCGGTTTGCAGGCGGGCTCCCTCGGCACGCGCCTCATCGATCAGCTGTACGGCGTCCTGGCGATCTGAAGTGCTGATCATTCGTCCTCGTCCCCCCAGATCGCTCGGGCTTTTTTTCTCAACGCCAGCAGCGCAGCGGTTTCCGCGAGTGCGGCCTCCTTGCGGCGGAGTTCACGCTTGAGCTCCTTGTTCTCCTGGCGGTCCGCCTTGCGGGCTTCATTCTGCTGCTTGGAGGCGGCATCACTCCGGTCGTTGGCGCCTTCGCAGCTCGCCCGCCAGCGCTGAATCTGCTCAGGATAGAGGCCGCGCTTCCGGCAGTACTCAGCACGCTCGGCCTCGCTGAGGGCAGCCGTCTCCAGAACGGCGTGGAACTTGTCTTGCGAGCTCCAGCCCTCGGGATCATCGCTCTGGTCTGGTAGCAAACGGCCCGCTTGCCGAGCCTTCTTGCGCCAGTTGTACAGCGTCGCTGAGGAGATGCCTTCTTCCTGGGCCACTTCCGCCACCGTGCGGTTGTGCGGCGGGAGCAGCTTCTTGAGGATGGCTTCCCGGCGCTCGTCGGAGTACTTCATCGGAACCTCGTCACGCCCCACATCGTTCAGAGTCTAACAGCCGCTGAGGCTCCATCTAGCTTGACAGTGGGGGTCCCTGTGCCTGCGATTGTTATGAATCTTGGATTCAATCAATAGCAGCAAAATTAAGGCTAGAAACCATTTGCGATATATTTAATTTGTAACTATTCAGGTGGCGTCGGGTGAGACTCGCCAACCCGCTGTTCCTTCAGGCATAGTACCGTCATTCGACTCCCCCACCCAGCAGGCAACATGACCATCA